>DATHIB010000001.1:0-71274 GCA_035490055.1 Candidatus Limnocylindria bacterium
CGAGCTCTGCTGGTTAGGGCGAGAAGGCCGGCAGCAGCGCCACTCCACGCCCCTGCGCCAGTCGCGCGAGAATCTCGATCAAGCGTTTTCGCGCTCGTTGCTCCCAACGCGAATCGGAGAGCACCTGCAAAGCGATGGATAGTACGCTGAGGACCTTGCAGGTTCCGTGGCGAGGCTTACGCCGCTGCGGTTCAAAATAGGGGCGGAGCTTTTCGGCGAACGGATCTGCCCCTAACAGCAGAACGATCAAATAAGCGAGGGTGAATCCCATCAGCACCCGCAGCAGGCGCTCGGATTTTTGCACCTGCAGGTGCAAGCCGCGCAGCCCCAGGTGGCTTTTCCAATCGCGAAAACACTGCTCGATTTGCATGCGTTGCCGATACCGCCGGACTATTTCTTCGGTGGGGAGCCAAGCTTCGGAATCCGGCGGCACGATTAAAAACCACGGCTCTTGAAATCCTTTCCCGCGATACACGATCACGTCTACCGGTTCGGCTTTTTGACTGTGGTAGAGGACGTGGCGATAACGGATCGCACGGCCCATGCGATGGGGCAGCCGCCCCAAGCTCAGCCGTCGCTGGCGGCCCCGCACTTTGGTCCGCACGATCACTTTGCGGCGAGCGCGAATGAGAAACGGCTGCTGGCCGTGCTTTAAATCCTTGATCAACTCCACGCGGGCGTAGCCGCGGTCAAAAATCAAGATCAGTCGGACCCCGCGCGGGACCGCCAGCCCCAACCAGGTGAGCAGGTAACGTTCGATGGTGTTTTGCGAAGCGGGATCGACCGTCTTCCAAGGATATTCAAAGTCCACCCACGCGACCGGCACGGCTCGTCCTTGAAACGGGATGGCCGCATTGACGACCTCAACGCCATTCACGGTGGTTCGGTCGACCAGCACGATCACCCAACCTGGCGGCTTGTTCCCCAAGATCACCGCCAGCATGCACTCGGCCAGGCTGGAAGCGTCAAAGTACTTACATTTGAGGAAGCGCGAGAGCCATTTATAGCTGCTTTTAAACTTCTTGCCTTGGGGTAGGACGCGGGCGATGGAAGTGAGGTGCAGTCCGCCGTAGCCGAAACGGATGCTCCAGGCCAAGTGGAGGAAAGCGCAAGTCAGACGGGCGAGGTTCTTGCGCACCGTGCGGCGGAGGTCGGAGAAGTGCGCATCGACGAGCTCCCGGACGGCGGAAAGAAGGTCTTTTTCTTGATTCATTTATATAAATGAAACACCAAAACCTCAAAAAAAAAGGCTACCGGCTAAGGCCGCAGCAGCTCGTGATTCAATTCACTGATCGCTTCCAATCCCTCTTTTAGACGCTGATAATTGCGCACCCACTGCTGGACCTGAGCGCGCTGCTCGCGACGAATGCTGAACTGCTGCGTCCTCCCACCCGGGTAGGTTACCGTGAGCACCCAGACCGGATGTCCTCCTCCGGCCCGGCACTTCGAACAGCCTCGAGCATGGCGAATGGTTCGCCGCAGCAAAGTGCCGCGCGCAATCTGAGTGGGGTCCGGGAGTCGCTGGGCGAGCCGATCGCGGGAATCGAGGATGTTCTTCTGTTTCATTCTATTGTATGAAACACAACTGCGAGCTTTGTGTCAACACATTTTTACATTTTTCTCTTTGCGGGTACTCGGAAACTGGGGGAGGGCAAGATAAGATGCGCCATTCGCAACACGCGTTGTCAAATCGAAACACTTGGGGGGCCCCCCAGCATTCGATGCACGAGCACGCGCAGCGGCTCAGGCAAGGGCTCGCCCTCGCGTTGCGAGACAGACGGTTTTTCTCGAAGCAAACGTGAGGGAAGCTTCATCCACGCCGGTCCCATCGAGGGGAAGGTATGCGACGACCCTCGCAGCACTAAAGCATCCGCGCGGTCCAGCGCCACGCGAGCCGAATCCTTGAAATCTTCCTTCGCCGGATCGACCACAGAAAAATAGAGGCTGGGCCTCAGGAACTGAAGCAAGGAATTGCTTTCCACAATCAGGGGTGGCAACTCCCCCTTGGCATCTGCAGGCGTTTCCTGCAAGGCTGTCCTCAGGAGTGGCAGGCCTTCCGCGAGAAACCCCTGTTTGGTTCTGAGCCAGAACGATCGCCGTGCTCCGGCTGACAGGAAACGGGCACTATCCGTTCCCGTGTCCGCCTGCAACTCCCAGTTGATCGCCGAGACGTGTTCATCCGGCGCGCAAGCGCAATTCTCTCCATTCTGCGCGCAGACACCGTGCCCATACTGGGTGATCTTTCCCGCGATCCAGTTCGCGGAGGGAAACGCGGAGATCACATCGCACACGAGTTGCGTCTTCCCAATGCTGCGCGTGTGCCCGCCAACAACGATCACCCGCCACTGCGCCGGCGATTTCTTGTCATTTGCCGCCAAGCTTTTCCTCTATTCCTTTGATGCGCGCGGCCAGTTCCGGCAGCCGGCCATACCATGCGAACAACTCTTTGAATTTTTGCAGCGAACGAGCGGGTGTTCCCCAAACTGTCTCACCGCTGCGAATGGTTTTTCCTCCGAGCACGCCGCTTTGCCCGCCGATCACCGCGCCATCCTCCAGTTTGCAGCGCTCGCCAAAGCCCGCCTGTCCGCCCACAACCACGTACTTTCCAAATACGCAAGACCCGGACAATCCTGCCAGGGCCGCAATCACCGTGTGCGCCCCGATCTGACAGTTGTGCCCCACGTGCACGAGATTGTCCAGCTTCACGCCTTCCGCGATGCGGGTGTCGTCGAGTGAACCGCGATCGATTGTGGTGTTCGCTCCGATTTCCACGTCATCGCCAATCTCCACGATCCCCGCCTGCGGAAATTTCCAATGCTTCCCTTCACCGAAAGCATATCCGAAACCGTCCGCCCCAATCACCGCGCCTGAATGAACCTCCACGCGATTCCCCAGGCGTACGCCCGCGTACAGCGTGACCCGCGGGTGAATGCGGCAGTTCTCCCCGATCCAACAACCTGCGCCGATCACCGAGTGTGCGCCGATCTGCGTGCCAGCGCCGACATGGGCATCTTCACCAATCACGGCGTACGGCCCGATACCGGCCTCCGGCGCTACCTGCGCGAGCGGCGCGACGATCGCCGTCGGATGAAACCCCGAAGCAATCGGGGCGCGCCCGAGCAGCAGTTCTGCTGCTCGCGCGAACGCCACCTTGGGTTGCCCACTCCGCAATACGGTTTTTCCCGCTAACGCTATTCCCTCAGCCGCAATAACACAGATCGCAGCCGAAGCTGCGGCCCGCTGCGCATGCTTCGCGGATTCCACATAGATTAAATCGCGCGCTCCCGCGCGCTCCGGCGCAGCAACTCCGCCAAGTTCGGCTGCGCCATCGCCTTCCAGCTTCGCGCCACTCGCTTCGGCCACTTCCTTAGCAGTTCGTCTCATCATCTACCTCAATCGAAATCGTAGAGCGATGGCTCGCCCTTCGGCCTGGTGTTCCACCGCCCGTGCACCCAGACCCATTGCTCCGGATACTTCCGGACAATTTCTTCGATCACTTTCGTGAACTTTTTAGTATTCTCCAGAACGTCCCGCCCCATATCGCCCGTTCGAATCAACTCGACTGGCGGGTCGAAACGCAACCGGTACTTTCGGCTGCGTTCATCCCAAACGGCATATCCCGGCACGACCGTTGCGCCGGTATGCAACGCCACGCGCGCAATCCCCGTAGTCGTGCTGGCCGGCTTCCCAAAGAAATCCACGAACATGGCTTCGTCCGGCATGGTGTTCTGGTCCGCCAGAATTCCGACTGTTCCGGCCTCTTTCAATACCTTCAGCATCATGCGCGCCGACTCATTCTTGAAAATCGGCCGATTCCCTGACAAACACCTGTAACCGTTCACGAGTGCATCGATCCTCTGGTTGTCGATTCGCCGGGCCATGAAATGCAGAGGAAATCCGTACAGCGCGTGCGCAAAAGAAGACAACTCCCACGCGCCGATGTGCCCTGTCAGATAGAGCACACCTTTCCCGCGCCGCCGGCCTTCCAGAAAGTTTTCGTGCCCATCGAGCACGACAAACTGCTCAATGTTCTCTTTCGAATATTTCGGAAACCGGGCAAATTCCGCGGCCATCCAACCCAGATTCCGCAGCATTCCGCGGATGACTGTCCTACACTGCGCCTCGCTCCACTCCGGAAAGGCAATGCGCAAATTCACTTGAGCGGTTTCCCTCAATCCAGGCAGCAGCGCATAAAAAATGCGCACCGCTCCTGCGGCAAAACTCCGTGCCAGCGGGCGCGGCAATAAACCCAACCCTTTCAAAATGATCCACACTGCCGCGTATTCGACCCATTCCTTCATTGCATATCCAAGTTCGCCCGAGTTCCCCGCCGGGCGACAGTATGCAAGAGGTCCGCCGCTGGAAGATAGTGGTTCAATGTTAGACTCGACTTTCCGTGACCGAAACAACCGCTCCCATCGCCAAGGACCCGCGCACCAGCACCGCCGCCCGAATCGGCTGGACCATCCTCATCCTGGCAACGCTCTACGTTTGCTACTTCAGCCATCTCGGCGCCATCGGCTTCGTCGGGCCTGACGAGCCGCGCTACGCCTGGATCGCGCGCGACATGGCTGAGACCGGCGATTGGGTCACGCCGCGCCTCTACGGAAAACCGTGGTTCGAAAAGCCTCCACTTTTCTATTGGGGGGCGGCAATAAGTTTCAAGCTCTTCGGCGTTAGCGAAGCCTCCGCGCGGCTGCCAAGCGCCATCTTTGCGCTTCTCGCGACGCTCGCGCTCGCCTGGCTCGCGCTCCGTCTCTACGGCGCGGAAACCGCTCGGTGGCTTCTTGTTCTGCTTCCGACCACCGTCGGCATGATCGGCTTTTCGCACGCCGCCGCCACGGACATGCCCTTCAGCAGCATGCTCACCATTGCAATGGTCTGCGCCGCCGTCGTTCTAAGCCTCACGCGCAACGAGAATTTTCCCGTCATTCCGCAAACGCCTTGGCTCGCCCTTGTCCTCTTCGGTTTTTTCCTGGGTCTCGCCGTCCTCGCGAAAGGCCCCGCAGCCATCATTCTCTGCGCCGGCGGCGTTTTTTTCTGGGCGCTCATCACCAAGCGCTGGAGCGACGCCTTCCGCCTCTTTCATCCTGCCGCTCTCGCGTCTTTTTGCTTCACAGCTCTCCCGTGGTACATCCTCTGCGCCCGCCGCAACCCCGACTTCTTCCGCATCTTCATCATCGAGCACAATTTCAAGCGCTACCTCACCCCCGAATTCCAGCATATCCAGCCCTTTTGGTACTACGGCCCGATCATTTTGATCGCAATTCTCCCATGGAGTGTCATTCTTCCTCGTGTAGGGTACGACGCGGTTCTCAGTTTTCGTCAGAGCCAGTGGAAAGAATCAAATTCGCTGTTTTTGGTGCTCTGGACCATCTTCCCGCTAGTATTCTTCAGCTTTTCGCAATCCAAACTCCCTGGTTACGCTCTTCCGGTCTTGCCACCGTTGTCAGCACTTGCCGCTCGAAGTCTCGTCTTAGCGTTTCAGCGATCTCTGGCCGCCGCCCGCTGGGTTGCCATCGCCGCTGCGATGTTGCTTATGGCGCCCGCTGGTGTGTTCTGGTATCTCGCGCTCATACCTCCTGGCGGTATTGGACTTCATCCCCTTGCGGCAGGACTCCTGTGGGCTTCAATCTGTGCGTTTTTGGGCTTTTTGGCTCTGATTCTCGCCTTGTGGAACAAGTCGTGTGCCGCATTCTTGATTGCGATCGTGGTCGTTCTCCTTTCCATAACCGCCATCCACCATGGTCTCAAAGATATCGACGTCCAAAATCTTTCAATTCGCGCCAGCGTTCAAGAGGCAAGAAACCACTGGTCAGATTTTGCCCCGGGCCAAGCGTCAAGCTTCAAGCTGCGTCGCGCCGATCAGTACGGCCTGAATTTCTATCTGCGGCGCGAGGTACCAATTTGGTCTCCAGATCATCGGCAACCAGGCTGGGTATTCGGCTCTAAGATCCTTGTAGGGGACTATTGGACCCGCGGGATGGACTGCATATTCGTCACGGAATTGGAT
This sequence comes from Candidatus Limnocylindria bacterium, assembly GCA_035490055.1. Lineage (GTDB taxonomy): Bacteria > Acidobacteriota > Terriglobia > Acidiferrales > UBA7541 > Acidiferrum. Next base: position 6,014 of record DATHIB010000001.1, read on the forward strand.
ACGTTTTCACAACCAGTGGTGTGTAAGGACCCGGGGCCAACTAGCGGACAGCCTTCCCCGTAGCGGGCAGCCTCACTAGAAAAAACGACACCACGCGGTTCTCATACGCGCGCTTCTCTTCATCATTCAAGCTCACAAAATTGCCATGCGGAAGGATGGCCTGCTCGCGCGGCTCCAGCGCTTTCAGAAACATCTGCCGTGTAGTCTCCGCGAGCTCGGGGTCGTCCAACGCCTGAATGTACAGCGTTGGGACGCCAACCAGCGCAATCAGCTTTTGGGAGAGCGGCGGGTCGTCGCGGTGTGCGTAGTTCAAGTACTCAAAGCTAAGCCCTGCAGCGCGCACCATGAACGGAAAACCGCCCAGGCCGTTGCGCTCCACCCCCACCTTGACCATTTGCTTCGGTTCGTCATACACGGAGTCCAATACCAGAGCGCGAATCCGCTTGTCTCTTTCCGCTTCGCGCAGCGCCGCATACGCGCCGAGGTTATAGCCCCAAAGCCCGAACCGCGTTGGGTCCAAATCAGGCCGCGCGGCCAAGAGATCGACCGCCGCGCGCACTTCTTCCACTTCGCGATAGCCGAGCGTACTGATTCCCGCGTTCGCCCCATGCGCGGCAAAATCGAAGATGAAAACGTTGTACTGGTGATCCTGCAACGCCGATTCCAGCGTCAACAGCTCCCCGCGGCTGGACTCGTACCCATGGCACAGAATAATCGTCGGCGCGCCCCGAAAGCCGGGAAAAAACCACCCCTCCCGTTTTCCGAGCCCCCCCGGCACCTCGAACTCCAACACCTCCGGCCGGCCAGGAAAACTCGCCATGTTGATTTCGGAGCTGGTGCGTTGCGGTTTCACGATGCGATAGACGAGAAAGCCCGCTATGGCCGTTGTGGCCAGCACGGCAAAAAAGATCAAGGCCGATAGAGCCATCAGCAACTTGGTGTACCAGCGCGTCGGATAGCGGAGTTCGTACAGGATCTGCATTCGTCGTCTGCGCAACTGGGCTGGCGGCACTGGCCGCTTCTTCTATACCTCACAAAATAAATACAATAGCTGGCATCCTAGCACACCTCCCTCGCCCCACGCCTGAACCCCCTCCCCGTGTGTCGGATTTGTATCGCCTGCGGCACGCTAGTGGCCACTCGCCCGCAACGAATCGGCTATGATAGTGTTCGCGCGGCAGGGGCCGCGCCGCTTTCCGCACATCCATGAATATCGTCGATTTGCGACAGACCGCCGTCCGCCAGATTGAGCCATTGCTCGAAGAGGAAGCGCGGCATTGGCGCGATGAATTGCACTGGGATTATCGCGGCGCCCTCGAACTCATCAAGCGGTTCCTTGACGCACACGCCCTTGCCGGCTGCGTAGCGTTCGAGAATGGTTCCGCCGTGGGATATACCTTCTACGTCCTCGAGGATCAGAAAGGACTAATCGGGGGGCTTTATGTCTCGTCCAAATTCCCGCAGAATTCCATCGGCCGACGGCTCCTCGAGGAGATGCTGCTCTCGATGCGCGCCATCCCGTATCTCGCGCGCATCGAAGCCCAGCTAATGCCCTTCAGCGGCCCGGTGGACGCGCCGCTGCTCGACCAGGGATTTCAGCTCTACACGCGCCAGTTCATGCTCCTGGATCTGCATAAGTCGCACGAGACGAATGCCGAAGCCTCGGGAGGCATGCGCCTCAACCGCTGGAATGACCGCCACTTCGAGCCTTGCGCCAAGTTGATCTATCTGGCTTACGCGAATCACGTCGATGGCGAGATCAATGACCAGTACCGCAGCCGCAGCGGCGCGCTGAAATTCTTGAAAAACATCATCCTGCTTCCCGGCTGTGGGCAGTTCGTGCCGGGCGCATCGTTCGTTCTTCACGAGCCCGGCAGCGATGAACTCGTCGCCGCCGTTCTGGCCAGCGAAGTGTCACCGGGCGTCGGTCACACCACGCAAATTTGCGTCTTGCCCGGCTATCAGGGACACGGCCTCGGCCGCATGCTCATGCAAACTTCCGCCGACGCCCTTCGCTCCATGAAATTCCGGGAATTGACGCTGACGGTGACATCGGACAACCACACCGCTGTCCAGCTCTACGAGAAACTCGGCTTCCACACCATCAAGTCCTTCACTGCGGGTGTTTGGCCGCGTTAAGGGGAGTTCCCGCACTGTTTCTTCTTAAGTAGGAAGCCGAGTCGCGGATGACTGAAGCCAACCCGCTGACGATCTCTGTGGCAGCAGATCACGTCTGGAAAAGGTTTCTCAATGGGCACGCGCTTTGAACACAAAATCCATTGTCTTGGCTTCTCCGGCCGCAACCGTGATGGTTTGTTTCATGGTCCCCAATTTTTCGTGCCAGGCCTCCACGGTGTATTCACCGGGCGGCAAATTGCGCAGATCGAAGTGTCCGTCCGCGCCGGTGACTGCGAAGAAAGGATGCTTGAACACAGCGATGTAGCTGCGCATCCACGGATGCACGTTGCACTTGACGGGAATAGCGATCTCCTCCCGAGCAAAGGTTTCTTCTAAGGTCGTGCCCGCGGGCTGGGCCTTATTCCATTCGCGGTTGTTGATCGGAACAGCATGGATATTGTGTGTTGTGCTGTCACTATTCACGATGCGAATTTTCTGCTGAGCTTGAAGCCCGATCACGTGCGGCAGATACATGCATCCTTTTTGGTCAACCTCTACCGGTTCAGCCGGTACGTCGAAGCTGCGGTTGCCAAGCCCCTCCGAAACAAAAACGATCACGTTGCCGAGCGCGCCGCCACTTCCCGTCACGTATTCTTCGTTTACAGCGGGCCCGGGATGCGCCTTGGCGCAACTCGGATCCGCGGACATACTAATGCGGTTGGGCTGAGGCATCTGACCCTCGATCCTGACCCGGCCAGCTACCGAACTTCCCCCGTGGGTGTCGGGTGTGGACAAACCCAGATTCAATGCGGCCAAATTCCCAAGGCTCGCAAGTAGTCCGAAAAAACCGAGCATTAAACTGAAATACAGACCCTTAGGTCGCATGATAATTCCTTCCTGTGGACACAGTTATACACATTCGTAAACACAGCCACCGGTGCTTGCCCCCGGGGGGAACGAACCGTTATCCACCGTGCTACCTTCCCGCTACGCTCGGGCACGGCTAACCTAGAGCTCAGGGAAGATCCTTTACGGTTAAATCCCGCGCGGTGGCATCGTGCGGATCCAATACGAAGTGTTTCAGGACCCCGATTCGAAAAGGCACGATGTTTCTTTCAACGACGTTCCGGTCCTCCTATTGCCGCTGAAGGTAGTAGCCTTGCTGGTAGCCATTTGAATACGCTTGGCGATAGAACCGGATGTACTCTTCGGGATGAGCCTTCGCCTCCAAGAAGCCTTGGCCCGCATTGCGATAATTAGCGGTCTTCTCCACCTGAAAGGGTTGCGCCTTAATACGATCGGCGGCGCCATCCAACGTTCCATCACAGTAGCCCGCCAATTCCGCTGCAGTGGGCTCCGTCAATTTTCCCGACTGAGCTTCGGAGTACTCTCGGTAACCCTGTTCGTAGCCGGCAATGAACAGGGCGCGATCGGCGTTGTTACCCCAGCGGCCAGTGCGCAGGCGGGGCAGTCTGCCGTCCTGAACATCGAGTTTCGCCTGGTACAGTCCATCGCGGAATGCCGCGTCGATGGCTTGCGCCCCCTTGCCTGTATCGATTTTTGGCCGATAAGCCGAGACTCCCACCAAGGCCACAATCGCGAGGCCCAAAGTCACATCCAAGATAAAAAGAGATTGTCTATTCACGGTTTCACCTCTCCGTCACTGCATCCAGGAGCGCGAGGAGCTTGCACACACAAATACCTCTCGGCTCCCATGCACACCTTAAGCCGCCTGGTTCCGACGCGTTGCCCTCAAGCAGAGAGAACAAGGGCACACTACTACTAGTAGGCGCAATCGGAGAACGATTGCGCGGCACACTGGCCGTACCAGCGAGGACCGCGGTAGCGGCGCCGAATAGCGTGATCGCGAGCGTCCGATCCGCAATCACACTTAGTCGGCGCGCCCATTTAATCCGCTCTGTCGATGTAACTCATTGGTGTACCGCAAATAAGGTGTAAACTAGCTGTAAACTTCCCTAAACGATGGTTGACGTTCACTCTTGTAAAACACATGGCCATTCAGCTCGACGAGAAGCCCGACTTCTACAATAAGATCCTTTTGCGCAGTTGTTGGGCTGCGCCGATAGTGATGTAGCTTCCGCCTTTTAACGCTGTCTAGGCTAAGCCTCGAAGGGAGCGGAACCGAAGGGTCGAGCCGGCCGCAGCTCCCCCCTCCTCGCAGTCAATCCCGCGGGGCCGCAGTTCACTCCAGACATGCCGGCCTGACTTCCATGTGAACGAGAATCATAGAGAAGTCAAAGCAGGGAATGGAGCTATTGAGTCGGTCCGCGCCCAAGAAATCCGCTTCGCTATGAGCACGATAGCTCTGCTCCACAGCTCCGCGAACGAATTCCAATAGCTGCCATGAGACTTTTCAATGTCTGGCCATGCACTGTGAGGTGAACCAAACGGGTGAGTTCTCCTTCGATTTGGCGCTTCCTCCGGGGCGCCTGTTCAGTGGGACGGGAGAAGTGAGGGCAGAGTGAAGGCGTAGAGAATTTCCTGCACAGCGAGGATGAGGTATTGCCGTCCGTCGAGTTCGTAGGTCATCGGCGATGCGGTCATTTGTCCGCCGGCGTTCAGGTGCCACAGGGTTTTGCCCGTAGCGGGATCGAGAGCCAGCAGATTGCCAGAATTATCTGCGCTGAAGAGGATATGCCCGGCGGTTGTAAGAATACCTGAGATACTTTCGCCGTTTCCGATTTCGTGATTCCATACAACTTTGCCGGTACGGTAATCGAGCGCGCGCAGCGTCGAATTGGCCCACAGGTTGCGGTCGCGCCCTCCCCAGCCTTCCGGCTTCCCTGTGGCTGTGAGATAAAAGATGCTGAAGATTCGGCGGGCATTGACATAAAACAGGCCGGTCTGGGGATCAAAGCTTGGCGCCATCCAATTACTGGCCCCGTCTGAACCAGGCTCGACAAGCGCGCCGTCTGCGCTCGGAGCGGCTTCCGACTTAGCGGTCGGGCGGCCGCGAGAGTCAATGCCGGAAGCCCACGTCTGGTCGATGAAGGGAGACGTGACCAGATGCTGTCCATTCGTTCGATCGAGCAGAAAGAAAAAACCATTGCGGCTGGCCTGCGCGAGAAGCTTACGCTGCTTGCCGTTGAACTCCGCGTCGAACAGAACCGGCGTCTCGACGGCATCCCAGTCGTGCACGTCGTGTGGCGAGGCCTGAAAATACCAAGCGAGCTTCCCCGTATCGGGATTCAGGGCCACGATGGAGCAGGTGTAGAGATTGTCGCCGGCGCGACCCTCGCCTGCGAGCACGGGGTTGGGATTGCCCGTTCCCCAATAGAGCAGATTGAGCTCCGGGTCAAACGTTCCGGTCATCCACGTCATGCCCCCACCGTTGAGAATGGCGTCGGTGTCTTTGGGCCACGTTTCAGAGCCCGGTTGGCCGGGGTCTGGCTCGGTGTACCAGCGCCATTGGATCATTCCAGTTTCCGGATCCAGAGACTCGAGGAAACCCCGAACATCCGTAACGTCCCCGGAGACACCGACGATCACGTGGTCGCGTATAACGAGTGGGGCCATCGTCGAGAAGTAGCCGAGCTTCGGATCGGCGAGCTCGACGATCCAGCGGACGCTGCCATCCTTTGCGTCGAGACAGACCAAGTGGGCGTCGGGCGTAGTAAAGTAGAGCCAATTCTTGTACATACCCAAACCGCGATTGCCAATATGGTCGCCTTCGGAAGGACGCTGGTAGTGCCAGATCTCTCGCCCAAAGCGCGCATCGACGGCCCACACGTTGTCGGGCACAGTGAAGTAGAGTATGCCGTTCACTTCCAGTGGGGTCGATTTGATCGTGGACGCGTGCGGCTGGAAGACCCAGGCGAGTGCAAGCGAGCCGACGTTTCCGGCATTGATCTGGTCGAGGGTGCTGAAGCGGCGGCCCGAATAGTCCCCGTTATAGGTCGGCCAGGCATCGGTTGCTGGCCTTAAAAGAGCCGCCGGGTCGAGCCCTTGTGCCGCGACCAACCGCACATGCAGGCCCAGTGCGAACAGCAGGAAGATGACAACCGCTACTCGGTTGCCCAAATGAAGGCCCGCATGACTCTCAAAGCGATTCTCGCAACAGCCCCTGGCCTCGATCCTTCCGCACAGTTGAGAAAGCATTCCCACTCCAGTCTTCTGGCTTTGTGGCTTTTCTACTCCCTATTTCAGACTTTCGAGATAAGCGAAGAGGTTGTGAACATTCGCTTGCGTGAGCTTGTCGAGCAGTTCGCGATGGACTGCCAAAGGATCCTGCAATTCAACTTTCACCCGATCGCGCAAGAAAGACCGATACCAACCGGAGTCGTCGCGCAGCGCAATCACAAAATCATCGGCGTGCGCCAGCGGACCCTTGAACTGCTCGCCAGAGGGCAGCGTCACCACGACGACAATGTGCTTGCCCCTGGGATAAAGCATGCGCGCTTCGAGATCAATGGGGGAGTACTTGGTAGCGATCGTGGCCAGATCGCCCCTCGGGGAATGACAGGTTTTGCAGCCACCGGCTCCATTGAAATACGCCTTTCCGGCCTCCGGATCGCCGGTAAGCAGCTTCTCCATCGGATACTTGCTTGGGATCTCTGCCGATTTTAGCGCTTCGGCGGCACGCGCGTGCAGATACGCGGCGAGGTCGACCACTTGCTGATCGGTCACCGGCATCGCTGGCATGCCTTTATCGGGGCGGCCAAGACGAATGACTTCGCCGATCTTGTCCCCCTTCACATCGTGAGCCACAAGCGGCGAGCGGACAAGGTCAGGCCCCCGAGCCCCTGTGGCATCAGGGCCATGACAGAATCCACAGGCCTGCTCGAACTGTTTGTGTCCGCGCTCGACTGCCGGGTCTTGAGAAACAGCTTGGGACCAAGCTGCAGAATTCCATAAACTGAGGAAGAAAAAGATCGCTGCACAAAGAATTGCTGAGTTGGCTAGTTGTCCTCGCGATGCAAGCCGATCCCCGCGCATCTTAGCTCCTCACTCTTCTGCCAATTCCCAGCCGTTTCGGACGCATTCTCTCATACGGCAGCGACCTGGCGTGATTCCCTTTTCGGGTTACCGCAATCCCTGGGCAGCACTGAACAACCAATCAAACAATTCGCGGACAGCGTCGTGGATAGCGTCCCGCTCGGCCGTAAGAGAACTTTCAACGAAACTGCCAAAGGGGCCTCCTTCCTCGCTTCCGACGAAAGTAGCTACGTCACTGGCATCGAGCCCGTCATCGATGGTGGCGTGACCCAAATTCTGATGAGCTTGCCCGTGGGCGTTTCGATGCGATCTCCCTGGACACAGGACGGCCTCATTGCAGCCGATCGGAAGCCCGCAGCTTTTTCCATGCCATGGCAGCCGAGTGCGACTTGCCCCAGTGGCACATCGCATCCAGCAACGGCCGCAGAGACTTTCCGAGGGGAGTAATGGCGTATACCACTCGCGGCGGCGTATCCGCGTAAACGGTACGCTCAACGATTCCCGTGCTCTGCAGTTCGCGGAGTTGCTGGGAGAGCGTTCGTGGTGTGATTCCGGTAATAGCACGCTTCAGTTCGGAGAACCTCTTGGTGCCTTGGAAGAGTTGATCGAGAACGGCGGCTTTCCAGCGTCCACCGACGATACGTGCGGTGGTTTCTACCGGACAGAGTTCTGGACGCTTCGCCATAATTGACCTAGTTCCATACTATATACCATGTATCGGCTATGTATCGCATCTTCTCATGTAACCATGCCGGACCCTTCCTCATCTATCTTAGCCACGATGTTATCAGGACTGGATTTGTAAGCGGCACATTAGGCTCTGATCGCCAATCGTCAACATTCGAAAAGAGAAATGCCGGAGACAACTTGGGAGAAACAGATGCAGCTGGAAACAACGAATCCATGGAAGAGTAAGAACCACAGCACCGTGCCACCGGGGCTGATGCTGGCCATCGGCCTGGCTGCGCTTGCCGTCCTAGATGCCGGGTGTTCCAGTTCGGCTCAACCCAAGGCTCCAGCGCCGGCAGAAGTGAGTGTAGCGGAAGTTATTTGCAAGCAAATAGGCGACAGTGACGAGTTCACAGGCCGACTTGAAGCAGTCAACGCGGTCGAGGTTCGCCCGCGTGTTTCCGGCTACTTGCAAAGCGTGCATTTCAAGGAAGGCGCGATTGTTCGCCGGGGGGAACTCTTGTTTCAGATCGATCCGCGTCCCTTCCAGGCAGAAGTAGACCGTCTGAAAGGCGATCTTTCGCAAGCGAAAGCGCAGCGTTCGCGAGCACAAAGCGATTTTGAGCGCGCTGAACGTCTTCATAACAATGACGGCATGTCAGCTGAGGAGTACGACCGGCGCGCCGCGGTCCGCAACGAAGCCGAAGCTCGCATTGCGTCCACGGAGGCGGCTCTTCGTGGCGCCGAACTCAACCTGGAATTCACGCGGGTCACGGCACCGATTATGGGTCGAGTGGGACGGGCGGAGATCACCGAAGGCAATTTGGTCGAGAGCGGCGCCGCGCAGGTCAAGCCCTTGACGACTCTGGTTTCGCTCGACCCGATCTACGTCTACTTCGATGTCGATGAGCAGACCTACCTCAAGTATGCGCGGCTGAGGCAAAGCCACAGGACAAGTTCGCACGATCTGCGCAGCGCAGCGCTGTTAGGCCTGGCTGACGAAGACGGATTCCCCCACGTCGGCCAGGTGAGCTTCGTGGACAATCAGGTCAGCTCCTCGACAGGAACGATTCGCTTGCGCGCCACTTTTGCCAACAAGAATTTGGCTCTAACGCCAGGGCTCTTTGCGAGAATTCGGTTGCAAGGAGGCGGGGTGCACGGTGGCTGCCTGGCAAAAGAGGAGGCGGTCGTTACGGACTTGAATCAAAAGTACGTTTTTGTGCTCGGCAAAAACAACACGCTCGCCTATCGCCCCGTGAAACTTGGCCCGATGGCGGAGGGATTGCGTGTCGTGCGTGAGGGCTTGCACGAGGGCGACGTCATCGTCGTGAACGGCCTGCAGCGCGTGCGTCCCGGAGCCACCGTCTCACCGAAGAAGATTTCCATGGCGACCCAATCGAACTTATTGAGTGAGCCATCCACGCAGTCCGTCCTTCTGGGTCAAGAAGAGAAGTCGCGCGAGCCGAAGGCGCGGGAATAGTCCGGGGCCGTCATGAACATTTCTAATATCTTCATCAAACGTCCCATCTTTGCCGCGGTAATTTCCATTGTCATTTTTGTCATCGGCGCGCTCGCCTATTTCCGCCTTCCCCTGAGCGAGTATCCGGAAGTCGTACCTCCCACCGTCGTCGTACGAACAAGCTACCCGGGCGCAAATCCCACTGTCATTGCGGACACCGTGGCCTCGCCCCTCGAACAACAGATCAATGGCGTCGAAGGCATGCTCTACATGTTTTCGCAAGCCACAGCCGACGGCGTGATGACTCTGACGATTACCTTCGGACTAGGCACGGACCTCGACAAAGCGCAAGTGCAGGTGCAGAACCGCGTATCGCAAGCGCTGCCGCGATTGCCGCAGGAAGTCCAGCGCCTCGGTGTAACGACGGAAAAGACCTCACCGGATTTGCTGATGGTTGTGCACCTGGAGTCTCCGGACAACCGTTACGACATGTTGTATCTGGCAAATCTGGCCATTCTCCAGGTGAAGGACGAGTTGGGCCGCCTCCCCGGTGTCGGCAACGTACAGGTTTTCGGCGCGGGCGATTTCAGCATGCGCGTATGGCTCAACCCAAACAAGTTAGCCTCGCACAACTTGACGGCAACGGACGTGGTCCAGGCGATTCGCGAGCAAAACGTGCAGGTTGCAGCGGGTGTGCTTGGCGCCCCGCCGACAGATACAGGGAGCACAGCGTTTCAATTGCTTATAAACACGCAGGGGCGCCTCACGACGGAGGAAGAATTCGGCAACATCATTGTGCGCGCCGCCAAGAATGGCCAGATTACGCGTATCCGCGATCTGGGCCGGGTCGAACTGGGTTCCAGCACGTACGCACTCCGAAGTTTGCTGGATAACAAGCCGGCCGCAGCATTGCCTATTTCGCAGCGGCCTGGTTCGAACGCACTCCAAACTTCGCAACAGGTACGCGAGACGATGGAACGCCTCAAGAAATCGTTTCCGGAAGGCGTGGACTACAAGATCGTCTACGACCCAACGGTTTTCGTGCGCGAATCGATTCAGGCTGTAGGTCACACGTTTGTCGAAGCGTTGATCCTGGTCGTGATTGTGGTGTTGGTCTTCCTGCAAACGTGGCGCGCGTCCATCATTCCGCTGCTGGCGCTTCCGGTGTCGCTGATTGGAACGTTTTCGATCATGCTGGCGCTGGGCTTTTCGCTTAATACGTTGTCGCTGTTTGGGCTGGTGCTGGCGATTGGGATCGTCGTGGACGATGCGATCGTCGTCGTCGAAAACGTAGAACGAAATATCGCACTGGGACACGAACCGCATGAAGCTACGCGCCACGCGATGGAAGAAGTTAGCGGACCGATCGTGGCAATCGCCTTGGTGTTGTGCGCGGTTTTTGTTCCCACGGCGTTCATCGTGGGACTTTCGGGAGAGTTCTATAAACAGTTCGCGCTGACCATCGCTATTTCCACGGTGATTTCAGCGTTTAACTCACTCACGCTGAGTCCGGCTCTGGCTGCGTTGCTCTTGAAACCTCATGGGGCGAAGAAGGACCGTCTGACGCGGGCGATTGATTTCGTACTCGGCTGGTTTTTCAAGCTGTTTAACCGGTTCTTTGGCCGCGCATCTGGCGGTTATGGAAAGCTCGTCACTCGCACGCTGCGTTCCAGTGCGATTGCTGTTGTGGTTTACGCTGGCCTGATCGGACTCACCATTCTCGGCTTCTCGCGCGTGCCCGCAGGGTTTGTTCCCACGCAGGATAAGGGATATCTTGTGTCGTTCGCGCAGTTACCGAATGGCGCGACGCTCGATCGCACCGAAGATGTGATTCGCAGGATGTCCGATATTGCGTTGAAACATCCGGGAGTGCAGAACGCTGTTGCATTTCCTGGCCTGTCGATCAACGGCTTCACCAACAGTCCGAATTCGGGAATCGTGTTCGCTACATTGAAGCCTTCAGAGGAGCGAAGGTCTCCTGAACTCTCCGCGAATGCCATCGCAGCGGATCTAAACAAACAATACGGATCCATCCAAGAAGCATTTATTGCCATTTTCCCTCCGCCGCCTGTTCAAGGGTTGGGCACGGTGGCCGGCTTCAAACTCTACATTGAAGATCGTGCTGGCATGGGATTGGAGCCACTCTACAAGGAGACGACTTCGACCCTGCAGAAAGGCAACCAAACACCTGGGCTGATCGGGGTGTTTTCCAGCTTCGACATCAACGTGCCGCAAATCGATTCTCATGTGGACCGCGAGAAAGCGAAGACCTACGGGATTCCCCTCGGCGACGTGTTTGACACCATGCAGGTTTACCTGGGTTCGCTTTATGTCAACGACTTCAACCGTTTTGGCAGAACGTACCAGGTGAATGTGCAGGCGGAGTCGCCGTACCGGTTGCAGCCGGAAGATATCAGTCATCTTAGGACAAGAAATCTGGCCGGAGAAATGATTCCGCTGGGATCGGTGGTCACGGTTAAGCCGATTTATGGACCGGACCGCGTCATGCATTACAACGGATATCCAGCAGCGGAAATCAATGGCGCGGCTGCGCCGGGATTTAGCACGGGCCAATCGGAATCTGCAATTGCCAAGGTTCTGGACGATCAATTGCCAAATGGAATGAAATACGAGTGGACGGAGCTTACCTTTCAGAAGATTCTTGCCGGCAACACGATGGTTTACATTTTTCCACTCTCTGTTTTCCTCGTGTACCTAGTGCTTGCCGCTCAGTACGAAAGCTGGTCGTTACCCCTCGTAATCATCCTGATTGTTCCGATGACTCTGTTCTCCGCCATCGCCGGGGTCTGGCTGCTGAATGGCGACAATAACGTCTTCACCCAGATCAGTTTGATTGTTCTCGTCGGGCTGGCCTGCAAGAACGCCATCCTTATCGTGGAATTTGCCAGGGAGAAACAGCTTCAGGAGGGGATGAACAGAGTCGATGCGGTGTTGGAAGCGTGCCGGTTGCGTTTGCGGCCGATTTTAATGACTTCTCTCGCCTTCACGATGGGCGTCATTCCTCTGGTGCTGTCTACCGGAGCCGGCTCAGAAATGCGCCGTGCTATTGGAGTTGCAGTGTTTTTCGGGATGCTTGGGGTGACTGCGTTTGGCTTGGTGCTGACCCCGGTCTTCTATGTCCTGGTCCAGAGGGTAGTTGAAGGCCGCGAGAGCAAGAAACTGGTTCCGAGTGCTGATCTGTCGCCTGCGACTTCGGTGGAGGCATAAGGGTGTGCTAAAACGCTTTCAAAAACACTTCTCGCTGCTCGTCGTCCTGCTGACAAGCGGATGCGCGGTTGGTCCCCATTACAAATCGCCGCAGCCTGCGGCGGTCGTGAAATATCACTCAGGGGACACGAACCTGGTATCGGATGCGCCGTTCGATTCGCGTTGGTGGAAGCAGTTTGAAGATCCAGTCCTCGATTCGCTTGTAGGCCGGACACTCATCTCGAACAACAGCATTCGAATCGCACGCGCCAGGCTCGCTGAGTCTCGTGCTGTCTTCGATGAAAGAAAGCTGGACCGTTTTCCTACGGTACCCGTCGCTGCGTCCTACCAGTACAGTAAACAAGAGATTCCTGGCTTCGGGGACCAGCGGCGCACCATCAATACCTTTAGCGCCGGGTTCGACGCTTTTTGGGAAGCGGACCTGTTCGGAAGGGTTGGCCACGCAGTCGGCGCAGCTCGCGCCGAGAACCAGGCGTTCGAGGCGGACCTTCACGATGTGCAAGTCAGCGTTGTTGCTGAACTTGCTCGCAACTATTTCGAGCTGCGGGGCGCGCAATGGCGCCTCGCGGTGGCCGAGCGCAGCCTTACGAACCAACGCGAGACGCTGCGGCTAACGCAACTCCGCCGAGACGCTGGTGTGGGTGAAGAACAGGATGTTGCAAGTGCCGCTGCCCGCGTAGCGGCCATTGAGTCCACCATTCCATCGTTGAACTTGGATACGACTCGTGCTGAATACCGCTTGGCGGTACTCACCGGAAGCCGTCCAGGCGAACTCCATGAGGATCTCGCACCGCGCAATTATCCGGCTATCGCGAAGGCTCTCCCCATCGGCAACCCGGGCGAACTTCTGCAGCGCCGGCCTGATGTGCGTTCCGCCGAACGAAGGCTGGCCGCGGCCACCGAGCGTCAAGGCGTTGCAGTCGCTAGTCTTTTTCCCCAAGTCAGCGTTTCGGGATTTCTTGGATTCCTGGCTGGGCGGGGTAGCATGTTTTTCACCGGAGACTCTAGGGCATGGTCCGTATCACCTGGGTTGTCGTGGTCTGCGTTCGATTTAGGCCGGGCTCGCGCTCGCCTGCGCGGTTCAAGCGCCGCTACCGAAGAGACGCTGGCCTTCTATGAAGAGACTGTGCTCCGGGCGCTTGAAGAAACGGAAAATGCGCTGGCGAATTACCATGCACAGCAAGCACGACTCATCAAATTGAACGATCAGGCTCGCGAGAGCAAGCGTGCCGCCGACATCGCCCGCCTGCGCTATCGCGAAGGTGTAGTTGATTTTCTCTCGTTGCTGGATGCCGAGCGGACGCAGTTGCAAACCGAAGATGCCGTCGCGGAAAGCGAGAAAGATGTTTACGTGGCGGTAATCGCCCTTTATAAGGCGCTGGGGGGAGTACCGAGCTAAGGCGAGCAATCAGAAAAGTGGATGGAAAGGACCGGCGGGAGATGGAGCTAGTTTGAGCGAACATCGGACTCCCGCGAGAGGTGACGTGGCAAGGGAGAAGCGTAACGACTGCGATCGGCAAACAAACGGTCGAAGGCCGCGTCGCTTTGTGCAAGCTTAATCTCGTCGGAAACCGTCAGGTGGACCTCAGCGTCCACGGGGAGAGGATAAAACTGCCTAGTGTTATCTAATTGCACAATTATGACTATTGAAATTGAGAGTTACCCGGCCACAACTCTAATCCAATACTCCCTCGATCTGGTGCAGGATAAAGCCATGAGAGCCGCTCGGGGTGCTCGTAAAATCCGCAATGGAGCTCTGGCGGGTATCGCTTCAGAACCCGCCGGGGCTGCTCGAAAAAGGAGATTCTATGGCAAACGGAAGCCAAGATCAGCCTGTGTTGGGACACATCGACGGCCTGGTCAAGGAAGAGGAACGTCTCTATGCACAGCGTGAACTCACCGATGAAGACCGTGGCCGCTTAGCGAAGATAAAGGTCGAACTGGACCAGTGTTGGGATTTGTTGCGCCAGCGTCGAGCCTCGCGAGAGTTTGGGCGCGACCCAGACCAGGCAAAGGTGCGCCCGCCGAGGGTCGTCGAAAACTACGAACAGTAGTCCCGGCCCGTAGGAGCGTGTGCAGAAACCCTTCGAGTGCCCCACGTGCAGCGGGCCGAGCGTGAGGAAATCGCCGCACGCGAATGGCGAAATGTCGGTAATCATCGTGAGTTGGTTTGGCGATGTGGCTTATCTCAATTCTCAACTGCCGCGCAATGCTGTGGCAGGGCAACAAAATATTGCAATTGATTGAGACCAGGCGGCACTCAACGTTCCATCCTCGGATGCAAGCCCCTATCTCGCCTGCGTTCCGGCGTCAACCATGGCGTGGCACCTAGCTATTTTGGGGGTTCTGAGCTAGCCAAACGGCGGATGTAGACACACCTCCCGTTGCCGCATTGTGTTCAAGGAGGTGCAGCAATGTCTGCCTCACTGATTGATGTTTCCAACGCCCTCGTTAGCTGCTGAAAATATTTGTGTTCAGGAATTCATTGCGGAATTTGCCATGCGGATCGTACTTCTTGCTCAATTGAACAGAGTCAGATAACTTCTTGTAAACAGATTTCAGCTCCGCCGGCGACATGCTAAAAAGTTTTCCCCAGTGCGGCCGAGCCTTAAATGGAGCTAATTCCCTTTCAATCACCGGCAACAGTTTCCTGACCGCTGGCCAGTCCTGCCTCCAAGTAAAGTGGATGGTAATGCAGGGTTGTTCGTAACAAGGACTCAGCCATAAATTGTCAGCGGCAATCGTGCGGATTTCCGAAATCATTAAGTGTGGGCTGACCTGGTCGCGCAGCCGTTCCACCGCCAGAATTGCTTCGACTGAATGCTGACGGGGAACGAAGTACTCCGATTGCAACTCTTTACCAGCGCTAGGCGTGAACCCCATGCGAAAGTGCGGTAGTCGTTCATACCAAGGACCAGGCACGCCCATCTGTTCCGTACAGTTCTCGGCGGAAAGTTCAGCAATGGGGTGCAGATTCTTGGTAGCGCGTTTCGCCCCGAAGAATTCCGCGGTTGCCTCAAAACGCTTGCCCTTCTTCAACGCGGCTTTTGATCCAAACTTCCCCGATACGCTGTTTTTGCCAGTCGGTGAACAGGCTGACGCTGTACGCGCTTGATTCGATGGCGTCAAAGTGATTTTTCACTTCATTGAGCGGCAGATTTTCATATACGTACCGCCGCATCAGGAAGGTCGGCTGAATATCGAGAGTGATCTTTGTGATTACACCAAGCGCACCAAGCCCAACAACAGCTCCCAGAAACGCATCGCCGTCCTCTAGGCGGGACAGCTTAACCACCTCGCCGGCCGCCGTGACGATTTCAAGTGCTGACACCGCCGTCGCGAGATTGCCATTCTTTTCGCCCGAACCGTGCGTTGCAGTGCTGCAAGCTCCCGCTATGGAAATATGGGGCAACGAGGCTAGATTGTGCAACGCATAGCCCTTGCTATGGAGGTACGGGCACAGTTGACCGTAAGTCATGCCCGCATCGACCGTCACGGTGTGCGCCTCCGGCTCCAACGCAACTACCTCGTCCATCGACTTTAAGGACAGGAAGTTATGTGTGCTGTCTACTATGTTGTTGAAGCAGTGGCGCGTTCCCAGTACCTTTAGTTTGCTCTGTCTCTTAACGTAACTCCGCACCCGTTCAAGCGAGTTGGCGGAGTACAAGCGGTCAGTGCTGTATTCCAGATTGCCGGCCCAGTTCTGCAGTTTGTTTTTTGACGCCCCGGCCAACAGAGGTGAGATAACAGGGCTTGCCATCAGCGCACCGAAGACCCTGATAAAAGTCCTCTTATTCATGGATGCGGCCCAAGCAGCATCGACATTGGCCACCGGTACTTCCTCTTCCTTGGCTTCGAAAACGCGGCAATTGTACACCTATTCCTTAGCCTTTCAGCGCGCGCCGACCGCGCCGCTGGGTTGAAGCCGGATTATGGCCGGGGGAGATCCAGCAGCATCACATCCGAGCGCTCCTGCAATCGTTCGAGGACAACTTCACGGCCGTCTGGGGAGATGTCGAAGTCACGAATGTCGAAGTCGGGACTGAGGTTGGTCAACTGCCGCTCGGCGCCCGTCTCCAAGTCGATGAGCCAGAGATTCTTATGTTGGATCTCTCCTCGCAGGAGCACGAGTGCCTGTCCTCCGGGCAGGAAGGTCAGGTGCCGAGCCCCCCGAGTTAGGGTCAGGGTCGGCAGGGTATGCGCTGCGGCCTCCGCCGTGGCGGCTTTCACAGAAAACGTAGTACCGATGTCGGGCCCCGAGTAGGCAACGAAGCGGCCGTCGGGCGCCCACGCGGGATCGACCGAGTACTCCTGGACAAAAAGAGCGGGGGAGCGACCGTCGACCGGCACGCGGAAAAGGTGTGGGACGCCGTGATCGTCCGCCGCCGAGGTGATCGATTGACCGTCGGGCGCCCATGCTGGAGCGCCCTGCAGGTCGAGCGAATCGGTCACAATCCGCGCGTTTGTGCCGTCGGCCTGCATCACGTACAAGAGCGTCTGCCCGTGTTGCCGGACCGAGAATGCGACATACTTTCCATCGCGGGAGATTGCCGGGCCGCCAAAGACTCGCGCTCCCTGACCACTCCACAACTCCGTGTCAGTTCCGTTGGCGGCCTTCCAGATACTCTCGCTCGTGCCGGTCGCAGAAACATATAGAAGATAATTTGGACCGAGTCGTGGAGAGAACCCCGTGCTGGTCGTCAGCGGGATTCGAGCAGCCGCCGACACCTCGGCGGGTGAATCAACCAACCGCAAGCGCCAGAGTGTTCTCATCGGACTTGCGAGCGCAACAACCAGCCGTCGGCCGTCAGCGCTGGCCGCCAGCGACGTGTACCGGTCAAGGCCAGAAGTCAACCGGTGGGGAATGCGGCGCTCGACGTCCATGCTATAAAGCCAAGGCCCCGAACCATCGGGATCGCTAGCGAGGTACATCAGCGTCCGGCGATCCAATAGGACCGGATGACTCACGCGCCCGTGATGCGACGTGATCCGTTCAGGGCTCCCGCCAGCCGGACTGATGCGCCAGATGTCCAATTTGTCTGGTAGGGAACCCTGGACGAAGTAGATGAACGCCGTGTCGGGCGCCCACAACGGAAAGTGACAGTGGAGCCCGGCAGGCGCAGTGAAGATGGGCCGACCCTCTGATCGCCGACTGCCGTCTGACACGAACAGCGGGTCTCCGGGTCCGGGCGTATGGTACGCGAGTCGGGAGCCGTCGTGCGACCAATCAAACTCGGCCACGCCTTCAAGGTATGGCCTCGGCTGTCCGCCCAGCGTTGGCACCGCCCAGATGCTGATGTCGCCGCCGCTTGAGCCGTCTTGTTTGCGAGCCCAAAACGTAACGAAGGAGCCATCGGGCGAGAACCCCAGGGTGCGGACCGATGGATTGACGAGTTCCGGCGCGCTCCCGCGGGTCAAGTTGTGGAACTGTCCCGAACCGATCTGCGTAACCCAGACGTCCATCTGTCCGTCCCGGTCCGACAGAAACGCCACGAAATGACCGTCGCGTGAAACCGCAGCGGCCTGCTCCACTCCATCGAATTCCGTGACTGTCTGAAATCGCGCGTCAGCGACAGGGTTTCGCCAGAAATACTCCGTCCTCCGAAACCAGAGGCTTGCGCCAATCGCCAGCGCGACTCCCGCCGCTGCCACCGGCAAGACAACCCTCCATCTGGTTCGAGAGGTCGATATCGAAGAGCGCGGAGGCTGTGCAGTGGGATTGGGCGAGGGGGCATTGTTCTCGTTCTCCTGCGCTGCTCGAAGATTCCGACCCCGCGCCCACGCGTCCAACTCCGCCCGAGAAGCGAAGACCGAGCCCATCCTCTCATGCAGGTGTCGGTGAACGGGCATCCCCTCCCGCTTCTCCCAGCGCTGGACCGTCGTCACGTCGCGGTTGAGGTATGCCGCGATTTCCTTCCACGAATCCAGGTGGTCTTCGGGTGGTCTCACGGATGGCGGTGTGCCAGGGAATGGTTCGCCCATCGCGCTCTCCTAATTGGTCCGCGATTGTCGCGAGCCCGGGTAACTGGATTGTAACGTCCGCGGCCGGCGACGGCAAGACACGGCATTCGACGGCAAGCTGAGGAACGGCTGCAATTCTGCGCATTGCCGTTTGACGGTACCCACCAACGTGTCCCATCGTTTACCGGGCATTAGCCAATCTACAAGCGACTGCCTGTCGCTGTGGCTCGGTTTGGCCGGTGATTCGAGCATGACGCCAGAGGGTGGATGCCAGATGGTTTGCAGCACCACGACCCCAGGACAGAAAATTACCAGAAAGGACAACTAGCATGACACCGAGGACATTTGTCAAACCCGCGGCGGCTGTTACAGCATTTGCCGCGATCATACTCGCGGGAATGTTGAGCAGTTCCCCGCGGGTAAGAGCTACTGACAATGATGATGATGACCGCAACGAGTCCAGGATTCTTCGGGGACTCGAGATAGCACCCGTTTCGCTGAATCTGGAGGGAAAAAACCGGGCGCTGGTCGGACTAGGCAGCTATATCGTCAACGCACACGTCCCCTGCAATGAGTGCCACGGCTCCGGCCCTGCGATCACTCAATTCCTGCCAGGCGGAAATCCATACTTTGGCCAGCCGACGACAATCAATCCCGCGACGTACTTTGGTGGGGGCAGAGATTTTGGTCCAGTGGTGCCAGGTTCTGCGCACATCATCTCCCGCAACCTGACACCCGATAAAACCGGACTGCCCGCAGGGGGCCGCACGTTTTCGGAGTTTGTTCAGATCATGAGGACGGGCGTGGACTTGGATAACCTCCACCCGGCCTGTCCACCAGGAGTCCTTAACACCGGCTGCATTCCGGCTCCGTTCCGCGCAGACCTTCTCCAGATAATGCCCTGGCCCGGTCTCAAAAACCTAACCGACCACGACCTACAGGCCGTCTACGAATATCTCAGCGCGATCCCATGCGTCGCGGGCCCGCCAGCGCCAAGTCCCCTCCATAACGATTGTTTTTGAGGCTGACGCGGGAAACCGCTCCCTAATTTCCCTCAGCGCCTGGCGGAGCGTGGGGGAGATCTCTTCGTCCATGCTGCCCTAACCGGGAGCTGGACCACGTGCGTCTTAAGGTCTCTCCTCTGATGTCGGCCACAAATTTGACTGCTCCAAGAAGGTGCTAGGCAACTTCCAGGAGGTTGATCCGTTCCCTTGGGGTATTCGGATGAGACGCTCTTTGAGGGACGCGAAAATAGCGTTCTTTCAGCGTGAAAACGGATACATCGCCCATCCGATTCCCACCCCGATCAACAGAAAAAGAAACAGCGACCACACGATGTATTTCACCCGGTCGATCGGCCGCCGCCTGCTTAGGAAGCCAAACGCGATGGAAATCAGCAATGCGAAGAGCAGCAATGATTGGAAATGACTGAGATGAAAGCCCATTCCTGCATTCATGCTTTGCGTCCTCGCGCTGCTTCATACGCATGCAGTGCCGCCAGCAGATTCAGCACACCCGCTGCCGCGAGGAATCGCGTCCCGTAATCGCCGCCCGCGTGCGAGACGTCCGCGCCCGTCGTTTCGAGCGACCTGGCCACGAAATAAAACGTTCCGGTGCCCAGATCCGCCAAATAGCCCAGCGAATCGAAAGCGTCGTTGCCGCTTGAACTAAAAACATTGCCCCGCATCCCCGCGCCAAGAATCATCAGCAAGCCTACGGTCAGAAAACACGCCGCTGCGCGGCCCCACATCTTCATGAGAGCGTGACCCAGTCCTGGCACCAGCCATCCTGCCACACCAATGACGAAGGCCATTGTCTCGCGTCTGGAATCCTGCGGCGGAGCCGCCGGCGCTGCCGTCTCATCTGCCATTCATCTCCTTCTATCTATGCCAGGCTTAGGCCAGCAATGCCAGAATCTCTTTCTGAATCGCGCCCGTCACGCGAGCCTCATCCTCGCCGATATATACATTCACTTCGCTGCGCACGCCGAATTCCGGCAGATAAATTCCCGGCTCGATCGAATTGCAAGTGCGCGGGATCAAGTGCCTCACGTCATGTGTTTCGAGTCCGTCCATATTCACGCCGTTGCCGTGCACACTTTCTCCAATGCTGTGCCCGGTGCGGTGAAAGAAATATTTCCCATAACCCGCTTTTTCAATCACGCGGCGCGCCGCCTTGTCCACCTGCCATCCTTGCAGCGGCTTCCCGGCTGCAATGTGTTTGCGAATCAAGTCGGTCGCCGTATCGCGCGCCTCGCGCACGATGCCAAACACCTTCGCATATTTCTCCGGCACTCTCGCGCCAAGGTATCCTATCCAGGTGATGTCGTAATAAACGCTCCCGGACGCCTTTTTCTTCCCCCAAACATCCATCAAGATCAGATCGCCTTCACGGATCGGCGAGGCCGACTCCGCAGTGGGACCATAATGAGGATCGCTGGCATGGGCATTCACCGCGATATCAGGTCCTTCCTCGGCCCAAATTCCCGCGGCATCGAATTCCGTCAGTATCCAGCTCTTCAAATCGAATTCCGTCAGCGTTTTGTTTTCGCGCACGCTCTTTGCGGCAAGCTGGAAAGCTCCGCGCACGATCCGGTCGATGGCCACGCCTGCCGAAAGATGCGATTCGAGCTGCTCCGCGCTCCAGCACGCTTCGTATTTCTGCACCAGGTCTGCTGAACTGACCACCTTCGGCCCGGAGCTGCGCACCAGTTCGATCGTCCCCGCATCCACCATCGCCACATACGGAATCGCGTTTTTCGGTGAGTATTGCATCGCCACGCTCTTCGCGCGGCCAAACATCTTTTTCAGATTCTTTCGCAGTTCATCCTGCGCTGAATAATACAGCGTTTCCCCGGGCAATGCCGCCAGCGACTGCGTCTCGATCTTGTGCACCAGCTTCTTGGGCGTTCCCTTCGCTGGAACAAAATAGAACCATCTTCGGGTCCTCATTCCTTCCGGCAGGCTCAGGATGTGCTGCGCGATAGGATCGCGTCCGCGAAAATCATAAAAGAGCCAGCCATCGATCTCGGCGGCCCGCAAATCGCTCTGGATGCCCCGGATATCTGCGCTCATTCGGGAATCAGCTCCGTCGCTCGGATGAAATTCAACTGTGAAGCTTCAAACTTCCTGCACCAGCAGCGCCAGGATCTGCTGCCGGGTAACACCGTAGATTTCAATGCGTTTCGTGCGGTTTCTTTCGCCGCTCAGAATTCTAACAGCCGACCTGGGTGTTTTCAAAAGCTGTGCCAGGAATTCCACCAGCGCCTCGTTCGCCCTGTCCTCAACAGCCGGCGCTCGCAGCCGCACCTTTAACGCGCCTCCCATCTCCCCGGCAATCTCGTCCTCCTTCGCTCGCGGCTGCACCTTCACCGAGAAAATCACGGTTCCTTCCCGTTCTTGGACCTCCAGCATCCGGTACCTCACGAATCTTTACTTGATGTCTCGAGTCCCGAAAAGCGCCGTACCCACGCGCACTTCGGTTGCGCCCACTTCAATCGCTACTTCAAAATCGTGGGACATTCCCATCGACAGAACGGGTAGGGCGATACCAAGTTTTCCAGCTAACACGTCGCGCAGTTCTCTCAAGCGCTTGAAATACGGCCGGACTTGGTCGGCCTTTTCCAGAAAGGGTGGAATACACATCAGTCCCGCAAGCTCCAATCGAGGTAAATCGGCAAACCTTTCCACTAGTGCCGAAAGCTCGTTTATTCCCACCCCACTCTTTGCCTCCTCTGGTGCGACCCGCACTTCAATCAGAACCCGCAGTTTGCCGGTGATGCCAGTCTCAGCAAGGGTGCGATCCAGCCGCTGTGCGATCGCGAAATCATCGACGGAGTCTATGCTGTGAAAAAGTTTCGCCGCCCGCGCCGTCTTATTACTCTGCAAATGACCGATCAGGTGCCACTTCGCCGCCAATCCATCGGTACCGGCGCGCTTCCCTTCCCACTCCTGAACGCGGTTCTCGCCAAAGTGTCGCACCCCTGCTTCGTACGCCTCGCGGATGGCGCTCGCCGGTTGCGTCTTTGACACTCCGATCAGGGTGATCTCTTCCGCGCCCCGCCCCGCGCGATTCGCCGCCTCAGCGATCCTCTCTTGAATTCGCAGCAGATTTTCCCGCACCGAAGTTTGTGTCATGTTTGAATTTGAATCCTAGCACGCGCGGCATTGCAGCGCAGAACGTCTGCGGTTAGACTGACCTGCGGCGCTAAGTGGCTGCGCGTTATCCTGGAATTGAGGCTGGTTTGCATCCCAATGTAAATAGGCGGACTCCCGGCAGTCTCGTTGCCATCGAAGGCATCGACGGCAGCGGCAAGCGCACGCAGATGGATCTGCTCCACGGGATCATTGCTGCCGGTGAAGGCGGGCACAGTGTCTATTCAACGGCATTTCCGCAATACGATTCCTGGTTCGGCAAGATGGTCGGCCAGTTTCTCAACGGCGACTTCGGTCCCCTCGATTCAGTTGACCCGCATTTCACGGCGCTCCTTTACGCGGGAGACCGATTCGAATCCAAGCCGCGCCTCGAATCTGCTTTGCAGGCCGGCAAAATCGTCCTGGTGGATCGCTACATCGGTTCGAATCTAGCTCATCAGACCGCCCGCGTTGCCCCGGACAAACGTACGGAATTCCGGCGTTGGATCGAGCACCTCGAATACGGAATCTATGATCTCCCGCGCGAAGACCTGATTCTTTATTTGCGCGTGCCTCCGGGCCAAGCGCAAAAGCTTGTAGCCAAGAAATCCGCGAGAGCCTACACCACCGCAAAACAGGACATTTTGGAAGCGAGCCTGCGCCACCTCGAGCAGGCTGCGGACATGTACGACCTCCTCGCGCTGGAAGCCCCGTGGGCAACCATCGAGTGTTTCGACGCGGCCCGCGGCGCGATGCGCTCGCCCAAAGAAATCGCCCAAGACGTGCTAGCCGCCGTAAATAAAGTCACCTCCACGCAAGTCGTGCGGGATTCCGGCGCGGGTGGCGGCTGATCATGGGCTTTCAGGAGTTCCTCGGCAACGAACGTATTGTCACGGCGCTTCGCGGCGCTCTCCGCACTAAACGTGTTCCCCACGCATTGCTCTTCACCGGCGCGCGCGGCGTTGGCAAATTCACCCTCGCCCGCATGTTTGCGCAGGCCGCCAATTGCGAACGCCTCCCCGACGACTTCTGCGGCGAGTGCGCTACTTGTCAGCGCATCTCCCAGCTCGCCGATCCGCGATCGCTGCTCGAACAGGGTCTCGCCGGGCGTGGCGAGAGTGCCGACGCCGCCACGGTCGAGCGCGTGCCTCTGATTCTCCAATCGCACCCTGACGTGTGGGCGCTCGTGCCCGATCCGGTCCGCCTGAAGAGTCCCGTCGCGCGCCCGATGTTGCGCGTCGGCCAGTTGCGCGCTGTCCAGCGTGCCGCCTACTTTCAGCCCATGGGTCGGCGCCGCGTCTTTATCCTCGATGGCGCGGAGACCATGCGCTGGGATGTCGCCAACGTCTTCCTGAAAATTCTCGAGGAGCCGCCGGGCTCGGCGACGCTAATCCTTACCGCGCCCTCTCCCTATGCGCTTCTGCCTACCATTGTCTCCCGCTGCCTGCAATTTCATTTCGCCCCGCTGCCGCAGGCAGCCGTGGAAAAGATTCTGAAAGAAAAGACCGATCGCAAATCCGCGGAAATCAAACTCGCTGCACAACTCGCCGAAGGCAGCCCGGGCCTCGCCATCGAAATGGATGTCGACGCGGCCGCCCAGCGCCGCAGAAGTGCGCTGCGCATCCTCGAACGCTCCGCGCAAGGTCACGGTTTCGCCCAGCTGTTCTCAGACACCTCGGCCTTGGCCAAGGATCGCGATTCCTCCTTCGAGGATCACATCGGCGTCTTCTATGGCTTGCTCAGCGATCTCCTTGAACTTACGTCCAAAGTGAAAGAACCGGTCTTGCGCAATGCTCCGCTGGCGAAAGAATTGGAATCGCTCGCGAAATCTGTGAATTCTGCCTGGGTTCTCCGCGCCATCGCCGGTTTTGACGAACTTTACGTTGGCGCGCGCCGCAATTTGAACCGCCAACTCGGCCTCGACGCCTTGGCCGCATCTCTTGCGCCTGCACCTTCGCGGGCTTCCATCACCCCTTCGTGATTGGCGCCGGCGAAGATTCGCAATTACAAAAATAAATCGCTAGACTGTAACCCACAGCCTTCCGAACGCATCATAAGCAACAGATACACCACCCCTGTAGGTTAGAAGGAGCAGTCATGGTGAACCGTCGTTTGTTTCGTCCGGGCTTCCCGGACGTCAAGGAGCCGAGCGTACCCCGCCCTCAGCACAACGGTCCTATCCCGAACAAGAAGCCCGCGCCGCCGGAAACGACCCACGCCGAGAATTTCTACTGGGTCAAGCAGATGCAGTCGCATACGCCGATGGCTGTCGTTCTCGAGGATGGTGAAGTACTTCGCGGCACCGTTGAATGGTACGACCGCGATTGCATCAAGCTCACTCGCCAGGGCAGCCCCAACCTGCTCATCTTCAAGCGCGTGATCAAGTACGTCCACAAGGATGGAGAAGAATCAGCCCAGGGCGGCGAAGAGTAAGCTCGCTACTTGTAAAGTGAACGCCCGGCGGTTGCTCCGAAGGTGAGCAGCGCCTTTGCGGCCAGCGACCCGTCCTCGTTGAATATTTCGCATTCGGTCACTACAAAATTCCTCCCGGCGCGCAACACGCGGGCATCCGCCTTGATGCGCCCGCCCGGCACCGGCTCCAGGTAATTGATGTTCAACTCCACAGTGGCGATCTCTGTCCCTTTCGGCACGGCCGTATATGCAGCGATCGCCGCGGTAGTATCCGCGAGCGCAGCCAAAATTCCTCCGTGTACCACGCCGTGAATCTGCTTGTGGTCCGGCCGCACGTCCAGCCGGAAAATGGCCCGTCCCGCATGCACGCTTTCCATGTCGAATCCCAGAAGCTCCGTCGAGCGGCTTTCTTTCATCCGTCGCCGCACGAGTTCCGTGACCCGTTTCTCCTCTTTCGACATTTTCTTGGTCATCGCGTTTTGAGCTCCGTCAGGAAGCAGTCACCCCGCCATCCAACGGAATCGCCGCCCCCGTGAGCCACGACGATTCCTCCGAAGCCAGAAAGACCGCCATCTCCGCTACGTCTTCGGGCCGCCCCAATCGGCCCAGCGGGATCGTCGCAAGCCGCGCCTTCAGCATCTCCTGTCCTCGTTCCGTTTCGTTGAACACGCCCTTCAGCAAATCCGTTTCCACCACCGAGGGGCAAATGCAGTTCACGCGAATCTTTTCATGCGCGTGATCGAGCGCCATGGACTTCGTCAACATCGTCACCGCGCCTTTCGAAGCGGAATACGCCGCCCGGTCTTTCACCGCGAACAGCCCCAGCACCGACCCGATATTCAGGATCGCTCCCCCGCCGCATTTTCGAAACTCCGGCAGCACCGCACGCGACATCAGGAATGGCCCCTTTACATTGACCGTCATCACGCGGTCCCACTCTTCTTCGCTGATCCCCTCCACCGTCGAGACATGCAGCGCCCCCGCATTGTTCACCAGCACGTTCAGCCGCCCGAATCGCTCCACCGTTCCCTTCACCGCCCGTTCGACCTCTCGCGCGCGCGTCACATCGCACTCCATCGCCAACCCGGCGCGGCCCTGTTTCTGGACTTCACTAATCACTTCTCGCAGCTTTTCCAGCCGTCGCCCCGCCACCGCCACGCTCGCGCCTTCCCGCGCAAACGCCAGCGCGATCGCTCGACCGATCCCCGTACCTCCGCCCGTAATCAGCGCCACCTTGCCTGAAAGTCGTGTCACGGAATTCCTTCTCCTCGCGTCTAATAGCATGCCTCGACACCGCGTTGCGGCGCGGGTGGGCGCGACTCTAGCATTCGGCTCCCCGCCCCCGCAAGCCGCTGTGCCGTCATTTGTAGTGGCGGGTCTTTAAGATCCGCGCTTCTCTTTTTTGCAGTTGTGGCGCGCCCCTGCTAAGACGGACAGTTGCCGGTGCTCCAACGCTCTGCGGTCTTTGAACCAATCTCTATGTTAGTGTCTCAGGCTACAGGCCACGGGGTGCAGGTCACAAGTCTAGGAACGAGATCGATCAACACATTTGTTTTGTTTCTTACTGATAACTGAACACTGAAAACTCTCATGCGCATCGGCATCACCTGCTACCCCACCTACGGCGGCTCCGGCGTCGTCGCCACCGAACTCGGCATGGAACTCGCTGCCCGCGGCCATGACATTCATTTCATCAGCTACGCCCCGCCCATCCGCATGAACCAAAACGATCCGCGCATCCATTTCCATGAAGTGGAAGTGGTCTCCTACCCGCTCTTTGATCACCCTCCCTACACTCTCGCCCTCGCCACAAAAATGCTCGAAGTTTTCGAATCCGAATCGCTCGACCTGCTCCACGTCCACTACGCCATTCCCCATTCCGTCAGCGCCCTGCTCGCGCGCTCCATGGCCGCGCCGCGCCGTCTCCCTTTCGTCACCACTCTCCACGGCACGGACATCACACTGGTTGGCAGCAACCGCAGCTATCTCCCTATCACGCGCTTTTCCATCGAGCAGAGCGACGGCGTCACCGCCATCTCCCGCTATTTGCTCAATCAAACCATCAAAGAGTTCGACATCAAGCGCCCCATCGAAGTCATTCCCAATTTCGTCAACTGCGATCTCTACAACCGCACCGCCGACAAAGGTTTCGCCGCCCAATGGGCTCCCAACGGCGAACCCGTCCTCATGCACCTCTCCAATTTCCGCCCCGTCAAACGCCTCACCGACGTCGTCGAAATTTTCGCGATCGTCCGTGCCAGGATGCCCGCCAAGCTCGCCCTAATCGGCGACGGCCCCGACCGCGGCGCCGCCGAATACCTAGTCCGCAAGAAAAAACTTCAGAAAGACGTCTTCTTCCTCGGCAAACAGGACAACGTTTACGAAAAGCTAGCCGCGGCCGATCTCTTCCTTCTTCCCTCTCAGCTCGAATCCTTCGGCCTAGCCGCCCTCGAAGCCATGGCTTGCGAAGTCCCCGTCATCGCCACCAACGTCGGGGGCGTCCCCGAAGTCGTCGAGCATGGTGTGGATGGATTTTTAGTGGAACCCGGTGATGTGAAGGAGGCCGCGCGCTACGCCATCGAACTTTTGTCCCGCGCCGACCGCGGCCGCGAAATGGGCAAAACCGCCCGCCTCAACGCCAAGAAAAATTTCTGCGCCAACGACGTAATCCCCGCCTACGAAGCCTACTACAAGCGCGTCCTCGAGGAATCCTGAGCCGTGATTGGGTTTTTCCGTTGTAGGGGCCCAGCACGAATGCCCAGTCCACGTTTCGGGTTCTCCTCGGCAAAATGAGTTTGCGGAGGGATCCGGCAAACCCTCTGCGAATCGTGCCCGGGCGACAGCGCACTCGGTAGTCATGTTGTCGCCCTTGCGGCGCGCTCTATATGACTGCGGATGGGTCTTTGTGATTTAATTGTCACCATGGAACAGGCTCAAATTAGTCCGCGCCCGGTGGTTGGAGCGATCGTCGTGGTAAGCGGCCTCGCTGTGTCATTCCTGTTCTGGCTGCTGTACGTGCATCATGCTTCGGCTGATTTCACCGGCCGCTGGATGTTTTTGCCGGCCCTCAACGCGATTCTGAACGGATTGTGCGCGATTGCGCTCTGCGTCGGATTGTATTTCATCAAACATCACAACAAGGAAGCACATCGCACGAGCATGCTGCTGGCCTTCGCGTTCTCTTCCGTTTTTCTCATCAGCTACACCGTGAACCACGCACTGCACGGCGACACGATTTTCCCCGGCCGCGGCCCGGTGCGCACGCTGTACCTTTCCATTTTAGCCAGCCACGTAATCCTTTCCGTTGTCGCTCTGCCGATGGTGCTCACCACGTTCTTTTTCTCGCTGACCGGCCAGTTCGCGATGCACCGCCGAATCGCACGCTTGACGTTCCCCATTTGGCTCTATGTTTCGATCACCGGCGTGGTGGTTTTCGTCTTCCTCAAGGCGTATGCGTACTAGACTCAGTGTTGATCCGGCCTGATTTAAGAGAGTCAGGGCAAGAAACCCACAAGGGCAAGAAACCGCCGTTGCGGATTCCCGGATGTCCCTTTAACATCAACAGCACCGAAAACAGCCCCAGGCAAAACGGCAGCGCCACAAACAACCCCCAGCCGTAGGACCGCAGCACCTCCGTCCCCAATACGGTAAACATGGAACCAATCGCAATCGTCATCCCGATCGCCGTTGCTGCCGCCCCCAGCGTGCTTCGTCCGGATCCATCGATCCAGCATGCGGGTCTTCGGCCACGGCGCAGCTTCTCGCTGGGCTGCTACCGAGTGCGATCCGATCGTGCAAAGCAGCAGGAAGAACAAAAGATTGATCACCGGAACAAAAAAGAACACTACCAGCCACAGCGGCTTCCCCGCATCGCGCAGCCTCTGAACCGTCAGCGTCGCGCCCAACCAGATGAACGGCAGCGCCAAAACCAGCAACGTCCCCGCAAACACCTGCGCATCCGGATGAATTGCATTCACACGCGCGTCCGGCCCCAGCGGCTCCCAGTAACTCCACAAGAACCACGACCGGCCAAACACCGCGAAGGCCACGAATTTATCGAGGAAATATTTCAGGACAAAGGCGCTGCAGCCGGCAACCGCATACGTCTTGCGGTCGATCGTCCCCTGCCACCTCCACATCTCAACGAAACGGTGCGCCACAAAATCTCCTCACCGTTCAGCCGGGCACGAAATCGCCGCGCAACTCCGCTTTCCCGCAACCCACCTGTACCCTTTGCGCAAAATTTCCATCATCCCCGGAATCTTCGAAGTCCATAACAGCGGCCTCGCCCACCAAATCTCCCGGGCCAGCGCCACGGCCACATCCGCGCCGCCGAATCGGCTTCCATCGCCCAGAAGAAATTGCATTTCTCGCATCAGTTCTTCGCGCGGCATTCCCAGCAGCGCACCGACGCGCGGATCCTGCAGCGGCGCCAACGACATCCCCCGCCGCTCCAGAATCGGCGCAATCCACCTTGCGATTCGCGTACAGAACCGGCACTCCGCGTCAAAGAACAACCACGCCCGCGCGTGCCGCCCCTTCCCGTCCGTGTACTCACTCACCAAAGAAATCATGGTCTCTTCGCTTCCTTACTTCGTTGCGAATTTCCTTACTTTGTTTATCCGGCTGCTTTCGTCTTGCTCGAACCTAGCAGCGTGATGACTTTCCCCCGCAGCTTCACCACGCCCTTCAACGCGCCCGTCGGCATGCGGATGATTTCCTCGAACAGCCCCGTCATCGCCGTCAAAAATTCCAGCATGCTCTCCAGCCGTTCCCGCGTGTACGCATCGCCCTGCGGGTTGGACTTAACCTCGCGCACGCACTCCGCCAGCACGTTCAGCGTCGGGTCGATCTCCCGCCGCTTTCGCTCCTCCGAAACGATCCGGAAAATCTCCCACACATCTTTGATCGACTCAAAATGGTCGCGCCGGTTCCCCAGCACGTGTACCACCCGCACGATCCGCCACCCTTGCAACTCGCGCAAGCTGGTGCTCACGTTCGAGCGCGCCACCGCCAGCGTCGCGGAAATCTCATCCGCCGGCAACGGTTGCGGCGACAGGAACAGCAGCGCATGCACCTGCGCCACCGTGCGGTTGATGCCCCAGCGCGTACCCATCTCTCCCCAGTGCAAAATGAACTTCTGCGCCACCGGCGTTAAACTGTTTCTTGTCGGTTCCCTCATTTTTGCCCTTCCGTACCTGGCGTCCTTCTTGTTGCATTCGTCATATCTGTTATTTCTGTTGTTACAGAATATACAGTTATTTCCGCTGCCTGTCAAGCCTCTCTACCTGTCCTCTTTCTGGCCTTCCCCGCCTCTCGCCGCGCTGCTACCTTCTTAACCGTGTCCCAGAAGGGCCTTTGGAGATGCTTTTGCGACGAACGCGCCAGAACAACGGGAGTAACGCTTCCTGGCTGTTAGCACTTGTTGTTTGCCTCCTCGGCTGCCTGACGGCCGGTGCCGCGCCCGATGACCTTGCTGACGACGCCTCTCTCGCCGCCGCTGTCTGCCCCGTCGTTTATCAACTCGACCAATCCCCATCCTCGCGCGGTTACCACCACAGTTTCTTTGGCAACGCCTTCTTCATTAACGAACAGGGTTACCTTCTGACCGTCGCCCACGTCCTAGAAACCTTTCGCGACGGCGGCCAGCCCTACATTCTCGTCAGCCGCCCCAATAGTCCGCCGCAGCTTCTTCGAGCCGACGTGATTGCGGTGGACGCAGAACACGACGTCGCCATTCTTCGGGCGACGCCAAATCCTTTCGAGGGCAAACACAAAGTAACCTTTCTGCCGCTTGCTCCTGAGCCAGCCATCCGCGGCCAAGCCGTGATCGCCCTTTCGCTTCATCCTCCAAAGCTCCAAAATGCTCATACCTTCCAGGCTCCCCAAGAAGACCGCTCTTCCGGTGAAGTCCTCTCCTACGAATCCACTCAGCTCGAAAAATCCGCCCCTTCGGCTGACGTGTTCCTCCTCAGTCATCCCGTGACTCGCGGCCAGAGTGGCTCCCCGGTCCTCGCCCTCGACTCACGCGCGGTAATCGGTCTTGTCGAAGGCCGCTGGCTGCGCTCCAGCGCCGTTTCCATCGCCAAGTCCTCCTCTCTGTCCGCCTCTACCCCAGGCGCCGCCGTCCCCATTCGCTGCGCGATCGCTCTTCTGCAACGGCATGCGATCTCCTGGCACGCGTCTCAATCTCCGCCGTCTTCCCCACCTACTCGATAACACAGAATTCTGATCAGCGCCTGGTTGCAAATGCTTCATCTGTGCTTTCATGTAGAGTGGCCATCAGCGGAGGCCACTCTATGACCCCCAACGATTTTCGCCACCTAACCCTAAGCTTCCCCGAAACGGAGGAACGCGCCCACATGGACCATCCAGACTTTCGCGTTGCCGGAAAGATCTTCGCCACCCTCGGCTATCCTGAGGATGGCTGGGCTATGGTCAAACTCACACCCATTGAACAGGAGATGTTCGTCAAAGCCCAGCCCGCCGTCTTCAACCCCTGCACGGGTGTTTGGGGGCGTCGCGGCGCCACCAACATTCGCCTGAAGGCCGCGCGAAAACCCACCTTGCGCCGTGCTCTCGAAGCCGCCTGGCGTCTCGCCGCTCCCAAGCCACTGACGCGTCAATTTGACGAGGATCGCTAAAGCGGCAGTAGTCCCCCGTCATTAGCCATCCTCTGTGGAGACCCTGCCCCCAAACCACAACTAACATAGCGCCACGGGAACTTTTTATTTCCTCAAACGTATTTTATGCATCTGACCGTGACGACTCGGCCCGCCGAACGTCTAATCACTCCAACGGGTGGTCGTCAGGCAAGCATGGGGGGAACCAGCATGGCAAATTTCGGGCGCAACGTTCGCTTTGGCTTGCGGTTGCTAGGCAAGAATCTCGGCTTCACGTCCGTTGCTCTGTTGGCGCTCATCCTGGGAATCGGCGCCAACACCGCCATCTTCAGCGTCGTCTACGCCACTCTCCTATCCCCCATGCCCTACCCCAATCCAGACCAGCTTGTTATTGTCTGGTCGAAAATCAATGGAAACCGCAACGGCGTTTCGGCTGGCGATTTTCTCGATTGGAAGAGCCAGAGCACCGTCTTTCAGTCAATTTGCGCCTGGACCGGCGGCAACTACAGTCTTTCCACCTCCGATCATCCCGATCTAATCCAGACCAGATTGGTCACGCCGGGATTCAGCGACATGGTGGGAACCCCCTTCTTCCTTGGGCGGGATTTTCTGTCCGAGGAAGGCCAGGTCGGCAGAGACCGTGTCGTCATCATGACTCACCGGCTCTGGCGAGAGCGCTTCGGAAGCGACCGCGACATCATCGGTAAGCCCGTCCGCCTGAATGGCGAGCGCTATACGGTCGTTGGCGTATTGGCTGTCGGGCAGCCCGACCGCCTGGAATCGCAGTTATTCGTGCCACTCGCCTTCAAACCGCAACAGATCAACCACGATTTTCATTTTGTTCTGGTGATGGGCCGCCTGAAACCGGGAATTACTCTCCAGCAAGCCAACGCTGACATGGACTCGGTCACTCGCCACATCGCCGAAGTCTATCCAAAGTCAAACAAGGGCTGGGGCGCCGCCGTCGAACCCTTGCGGAATGACTTCATCAGCAAAGACACCATCAAGAATCTCTGGCTGCTGATGGGCGCGGTCGGTTTCATCCTGTTGATCGCGTGCGTGAACGTCGCCAATCTCTTACTCGCACGCGGCAACGCGCGCCAAAGAGAAATTGCCGTCCGCGCCGCGCTCGGTGCAACTCGCTGGCAGCTCTTCGCCCAGTTCCTCACTGAAAGTGTCGCGTTGTCTCTGATTGGCGGCGTATTGGGCGTCAGTCTCGCGTGGGGCTTGCTCAAGGTGATCGTTGCCATGATTCCGCCCTTTACGCTGCCGTCCGAAGCCGACTTTCGGTTGAACCTGCCGGTGCTTTTCTTCAGCCTTGCCGCATCAATCGTCTGTGGAGTGCTGTTCGGCTGCGCGCCGGCATGGCAAACCGCGCAGCTCAATTTGAGCGACACCTTGAAAGAATCCGGGCGCTCCTCGTCCAGTTCCGCCGGCCGACAAGGTCTGCGCCGAACTCTGGTCGTCGTCGAGTTTGCACTGGCCCTCACGCTCCTTACTGGCGCAGGCCTCGTGATTCACAGTTTCTGGAAGCTGTCCCGCGTGGATCTCGGATTCCGGCAAGACCACATCCTCACGTTTTATCTGCCCGTCACCAACGACCGGTTTGCCAAACCCGAACTGAACAACGCTTTTTACCGCCAGCTCATCGATAAGATCGGCGCCCTTCCCGGAATCACCGCGGTCTCCGCTTCCACCGGCATGCCCATCATCGGCACAAACTTCGGCATGCCTTTCCATCTCGCGGGACAGGCTGTTGACGACCCCTCCTCGCGTCCTGGCGCCGGCTTCAATATGGTCACTCCGGAATATTTCCGCACATTTGGCATTCGCATGATTACTGGCCGGACGTTCACCGAGCAAGACGCCGCTGGCGGCGTACCAGTTACCGTCGTGAATGAGACCTTCGTGAAAAAATACCTGCCCAGAGTGGATCCCCTCACACAGCGCGTTGTTGTTGAGCAGTTGATTCCTGGCGTCACCAAACTCGGCCCTCCCATCGAATGGCAGATTGTCGGGGTCTATCATGACGTTCACAACGGCGGAGTCCGCCGCGAAGGCTTCCCGGAAATCGACGTCCCCTTTTGGCAATCCCCCTGGCCGCAAGCGGGCTTGGCGGTGCGCACTTTCGGCGATCCCGCCAGCATGACCAAGAGCATCACGGCCGTTGTTCACACCGTGGATCCCGAACTTCCCCTCGACCAGGTAAAAACCATGGACCAACTCGTCCATGAATCGCTGGCCAGCGACCGCTTCTCAACCGTGCTCTTCGCCAGTTTTGCCGGCCTCGCACTTCTCCTCGCGGCCATCGGCATTTACGGTGTGATGTCGTTTGCCGTCGCCCAGCGCACCCACGAAATCGGATTGCGCATCGCTCTCGGCGCCGGTCCACGGCAGGTGCTTCGCCTAGTGATTGGGGAAGGTATGCTGCTCGCGCTGATCGGTTTGGGGGTGGGTCTGGCCGGCACCTACTTTGTCGGCCGCGTGATGAAGACCATTTTGTATCAAGTGAACGCGGTGGATCCCGCCGCGATCAGCGCCGTCACCGCCGTGTTGCTGCTATCCGCGCTGCTCGCCTGCTACATCCCCGCGCGCCGCGCCACCCAAGTCGATCCCATGGTAGCCCTGCGCGACGAATGAACTTTGCCTGATCGAGAAACTGAAGCCGGCCGCCTGTTTCGCTTACGCGAGCGGCGAGTCGAGATTGTGGGGGTGGGTCAGTTTTCGGTTACCGCGTTCATGAAAAGGGCGCTCTCCGCGCCCCCGACTCGCCGAGGAGATGGAAGGGTAGCTCCGAATCGACGTTCCTCATTCGGACGGACCGCGCTTCCTGGCAACTAAGGCAGGAAGATATGGTTTTTCAAAGGCTCTTCATGGTCCGCCTTCTGATCACGGGGCTTTCGTTGCTAGTCATCAAGTCAGCGTTAGGTCACAGCGGTGATCAAGCTCCTGACCCACTCCCAGATCGTCTGTCGGCTTGACACCAAACCCGCGCTGCCCTATGGTCTTGCGCAAGGAAAGTGGAAATCGCAAGCTCCCGCCTTCTCTCGAAGATTTCCGCTTTGGAGGTATCCCGTGCCATTGAGCCTTACGACGTTATCTCTGGTGGATTCGCCGGTGACCCTGCAGGAAGGCCTGAAGATTCTGGAACGAGACGATCACCGCTGTCAGTACTGCGGGCTGGACGGCCGGGCCAGTTTCGAGAACGCCCTCGTGATGCGCGTAGATTTCGTTGTTCCGCGGGCTCGCAAAGGAAAGAAGGATCCGAGCAATCTGGTAGCCTGTTGCACGCCCTGTAACACCATCAAGGGCACGCGCGTTTACGGCAATTTCGATGAGGCCAAGGCCTTCGTGCGCAAACAACGAGAAGAGTTGCGCAAGAATTGGGAATCCAAGACCGCGCGGCCGCTCGCCAGGTCCGCAAAGGGATAGAACGGCAGCAATTCGGCCGCCGCTTGATGACCATGGAGCACGCACAGGAACTTCTCTCCGCTCTTGCGCCTGTCGAGTCGCCCGATCGTCGGTGGCCCTGCGCTTCTTTGCCCTGGGGTTTCGCTATGTGGAGCGCGCTTTATTTGCCCGCCATTCCTTCGCCGAAATAAAGCGCATGCACGGGCAGAAACCCTTGCGGTCGCCCGGGGCCTGGCAGGAATACTTGAGTGCAGCGTGGCTGCCGGCTCGGTGCCCGCACGTGCACACCTCTCGTGCAAGCTCGGGCGAAGCTCCCGCTGGACGGCCTCGTACACCCATCAGCGGTTTTGCGTCTTGTAAATTTTTACTGGCCACTGTTCCTCGCTCATTGTGTACCCTGGCGCCGTTCTCGCGCCCCGGGGATTTCGTTCCTCTTAGTTTCGCATCCGCACAGGCGAATGTTCAAGCACCATCGCCCTGGGGGAGGCTACAGATTTCCAGCGCTGCTTTTGAGAGGGATGAATCTATCCCCTAATTTGCGCCCCTGTTGCTGGAACTACAACCCCGTCCAGCCAAGCGGCCGAATCCGCTCTAGGATGAGGCTGCCTCTTGAAAGCGCAGGCCCATTACCTCATTACCTCGTCTCCTCTCACTTCCTGCATCGTCGATACTAGCTCGGGAATCTCGATGCGGATCACCGTTCCCTCTCCCGGGCGGCTCTGGATGTCCAAATGAAAATCCGTCCCGTAGAGCACGCGCAACCGCTCGCGCACGTTGCTCAGCCCTATTCCCTCGACGTACACATGCGGCATCTTCTCTTCCGAGATGCCGACGCCATTGTCTTCGATCTCAATTCTCAGCCGCCCGTCGCGGCTCGTCGTTCTCAACTCGATTTTTCCTCCGCCCAGCTTCGGCGCCAGCCCGTGCTTCAGGCAATTCTCGACCATCGGCTGGAGCAGCATGCTGGGCACAAACGCTTCCAGTGCGGCGTCGTCAATGTGCTTCACGATGTCCAGATTATCTTTTCCGAATCGTGCCACCTCGATGTCCAGGTAGTCATCGATGAATTGCAACTCTTCGCGCAGCGGCACAAACGTTTCATGCTTGCGCAACAGCCGCCGCAGAATGTTGCTCAGCTTCAGCACAACGCCGCGGGCCGAATCCGGGTCAAAGCGGATCAGCGCCGACACGGTGTTCAGCGTGTTAAAGAGAAAATGAGGATTGATCTGGCTGGAGAGCGCATCCATGCGCGCTTTCAACAGCAGCTGCTGGTGGCGCTCCAGGTTCATCTCGATGCGCGTGTTGTTCCAGATTTTGAGCGGCGCTGCCACCGACATCAGCGTGGCAATGACCGTCAGCCCCAGCCACCAGTCCCAGTGCGCGTCAATCGCGAAGAGCCAATTCGGCTTGGTAGCCTCGACCAGCGCCACCCGTCCCAGCTCCAGGCCGATGCACGTCGTAAGCGGCGCCATCTCCCACGACAATTCCGCTTTGCGCAGCAGTTTCACCGTCGCTTTCGGAATATTCAGGAACGTGAATGGCCCGAAGTTCCAGAGATCTTCTTTGTTGGGAATCGCCTGCCGGATCAATCCGCCGAGCAACCCCGCCGTTGATGCCGCGGGCATCGCCAGCCACTCGTGCGAGATCAGCGCCGGAATCGTGATGATCGCGCCGCCGATCGGCCCCACCACACGCCCGCCGAGCAGCCCCATCAGAAAAGCGCCCTCTAGCGACAAATCCGCAAATGCGTACGGAGGCCCGCCCACGAGCCGCAGCGTCACCCCCACGATCAGCGCCGGCGTCATGAACAACATCAGCTTCAGTTTCTGGTCGGGATCGCGCTCCTCGGTGAAGAGCACGCGCCGAAACGCGTTCCACCGCGCCAGCAACGCGGCAATGGACGACGCCACCCCCACCTTCAGCAGCAGGGTGAAAAGCAGGTCGCCGACGGATGTCGCTGTATCCATTTTTGGCTGCGCGTCTCAAGCTAACGCTAGCCAATCCGCCGTTCGATGTAAAGCCAGTAGCGCTGGCCGTGGCCGGTGCATCAAATGTCCGCTCAGGGAATCAACAGTTGGCAGCGCGGACGAAAAACGTAGCGAAACAAGGTCCCTGCTATACTTCTCGTTTCCAATGAATGCAAAATCACATCAAGGCAAGAAATCGAATCGAAAAGTCGCCGGCGTGCAGATGATCGCGCACGCCGCGCTTCCAACGCGTTACGGGCGCTTCACCATTTATGGATTCAAGGGCCGCGGCCCGCAAGAAGAAGCCGTCGCGCTGGTTCGCGGCAACCTGAACGCAAAGAACGCTCCCCTGGTACGCGTGCACTCGCAGTGCCTGACGGGCGACGTTCTCGCTTCGCTTCGTTGCGACTGCCGCGCGCAGCTCGAATTGTCGCTGAGAAAAATCGGCCAGGCATCGTCTGGAATTCTGCTCTATCTGCCTCAGGAAGGCCGCGGCATCGGCCTGATGAACAAACTGCGGGCCTACGAACTGCAGGACGGCGGCATGGACACGGTGGAGGCAAATGAGACGCTGGGCTTCGCCGCCGATGCGCGCGATTACGAATTTTCCGCGCAAATTCTGAAAAAGCTCGGCGCAACGAAAATTCGTTTGCTTTCCAACAATCCAGAAAAAGTTCGCCAGCTTGAAAGCGCCGGTATTCGCGTCGTCGAGCGCGTGCCCTGCCAGCCGCGCATTTCAAGAATTTCTCGCGCCTACCTCAAGACGAAAAAGCGCAAAATGGGGCACCTGCTGGAAGGAGTCTGAATCCGAAAGATAAGTTTCTAACCGCCGCCGACAAATTGCACGATCTCGTAGCGGTCTCCGGCCTCGATTCTCGTTTCAGTCCATTTCGGCCGTGGCAAAATTTCCAGGTTGCGTTCGATGGCCACGCGTCCCGCATCCAGTCCCAACTCGCGAAGCAAGTCTGTCAAGGTGGCTCCGGGCTTCGCGGTGCGCTCTTCTCCATTGACCGCAATTGAAATTGTTGTCTGCATCCGTTAACTCGCCGAAGGCACGCGCGGCTTGGTGCGCAACTGAAAACGCAAATGCCCCCTGGCATTTCCATGCAACGCTTCGATGAGCAGCGCCGCGTCGGCACCCGACAGCCGCGGCATATCGAATTCGAACTGGGCATGACCAAATGGCCCGGTTTCCGAAGCATACTCTGAAATCTCCGCCGCGCCATCCACCCGCGCGGTAACCTTAGCGCCTTCGACAGCCTGGTTGGTCTGGTTTCGAACGGCGACCTGCAGCAAGGCGCGTTTGCCGGAGAGCCAGGTCTTGGCGTTGATCAATTCCAGCAAGAGAACCTTGCGGGCTACCGCGGAATCCGGCGCTGCTGCCAGCGCAGAATCCTTTTCGTCTTGTGGCAGCGCGAGATGGAGCGCGCCCGTTCGAAGCTCCTCGACGATAGCGCGGTGCTGCTCATCGAGACGCTGCTTCAGCGCTCGTTCACTGTCCGCGTTCAGGGGAAGCAGGTCGAAGTAATTATTCGTTCGCCGGTGCAGTACGCGCCCGCGGAAATATACGGTGGTATCGATGAGTGCGTTGGTGGCACCGCGATCTTCCGTTTGGACGTGATACGTCGTGTCGCCTGCTTTCACGTTCGAATTGTGACCGAAGAGCATTCGTCTATTCGCCCTGACCTGCGCGGGGGATTAAGCTCGCTTCGCAGGAAGCTTTCGGCCGCATTTGACCGACTGGCTGCTGAATCGTTATTATAGCAAGTCGCCCATGAGTGGTTCTGGCTTACATACTTACGCTCCGCTTCTCTTACACCTGCTGATCGCCGCGGCGCTTGCCGGTGCGATGACGGCTGTTTCCGTTCTGGTAGGGTGGCGGCGACCGAGCCGGGCCAAGCAGCAGCCTTACGAGTGTGGCATGGAGCCCATCGGCGACGCACGCGAGCCCTTCTCGGTCAAGTTCTACCTCGTAGCGATGGTTTTCATTCTATTCGACGTCGAAGCCATCTTCCTATATCCCTGGGCCTACATTTTTCGCAGTTTGCGGTGGTATGGCTTTGTGGAAATGATGATCTACATCGCCATCCTGTTGGTCGGTTATCTGTATCTCTGGAAAAAAGGCGCGCTGGACTGGCACAAATAGACGGCGCATGTGGGATTCGAAATCGTGACGGAGTCTTCCAGCCAAAACGCTAATGTTGTAGCCGAATGCCTGCGTTCGTGGAACCCGAAAGCGGTCGTGGAAGTGATTGAATTCCGGGGCGAAACCACGATCGTGGTGCCGCGCGAACTCCTCCGAGCAACGGCAGAGCGCTGTTGCAAGGACGCGAAGCTGCAGTACAACCTCCTGACCGACGCCACTTGCGTGGACCGGTATCCTGCCGAGTCGCGATTCGAATTGAACTATCACCTGGTTTCTATACCGCGACACGAAAAAGTGCGCCTGAGGGTGTGGCTCGGAGGTAACGATGCGGTTGTGGATTCTTTGGTTCCGGTCTGGCCGGGCGCGAACTGGCTGGAGCGGGAAATTTTCGATCTCTTCGGGATTCGTTTTGCGGGGCACCCCGACCTGCGGCGCATTCTGCTTCCCGATGATTGGGAAGGTCATCCCTTGCGCAGAGATTATCCCGTGGAGGGCTACCGAGACATACCGAACACGGGAGAACTTTTCAGGAAGAGCAGCACACCTTGACAACCGTTGAAACCGCAGTCGGAACAGCAAAAACGATGGTTCTCAACATGGGACCGCAGCACCCGTCGACGCACGGCGTGCTGCGCATTTTGCTTGAGCTGGACGGCGAAACGGTGGTGAAGGCGGTCCCGGATCTGGGTTATCTCCATACGGGAATCGAAAAATCGTGCGAGGACAAGACCTATTCCCAGGCCATCACGCTCACGGACCGGATGGACTATCTGAATCCACTGGGGAACAACCTGGTGTACTGCCTGGCGGTGGAGAAGCTGCTGGGGCTGGAAGTGCCCAGGCGCGCGCAATACATCCGCGTGATGATGGTCGAACTACAGCGCATTTCTTCTCATCTGGTTTGGCTCGGGACGCATGCGATCGACCTGGGGGCGATGACCGTTTTTCTGTACTGCTTCCGGGAGCGCGAAGAGATATTGAAGCTTTTCGAATTGTTTTCCGGGCAGCGGATGATGACGAGTTACATTCGAATTGGGGGCCTCGCGCTGGATCCGCCGGCCGGCTGGCGGCAGGCAGTTGAACGATTTCTGAAGATGATGCCGAGCCGCGTGGACGAATACGAAACGCTGCTCACGGAAAACCGCATCTGGATCGGGCGCACGAAGGGCGTCGGGTACATTTCCGCGGAAGACGCCGTTGCACTGAGCATGACGGGGCCGACGCTGCGCGCGGCTGGCGTGGCGTACGACAATCGCAAGGCCTTTCCGTATTCGAGCTACGAGGAATTCAAATTTGACGTGCCGACGCGGACGGAATCGGATTGCTACGCGCGGTACCTGGTTCGCGTAGCGGAGATGCGCGAGAGCCTGAAGATCATCCGCCAGACGATGGACAAGATTTCGCATGAAGGGCCGATCAAGGCGGAAGCCCCGGGCATCATTCCGCCGCAGCGCGAGAAGATGAAGACGGAGATGGAAGCGCTGATTTATCACTTCAAAATCTTCACGGAGGGATTTTCGCCTGCTCCGGGCGAAGTGTTTGTTACCGTTGAATCGCCGCGCGGAGAGCTGGGCTGTTTCATCGCCAGCGACGGTTCGCCGAAGCCCCTCCGCGTTCACTTCCGTGGTCCTTCGTACATCAATTTGCAGGCGCTGCCGAAACTGATTGAAGGGCAGTTGATTTCGGATGTGATTGCCTGCATCGGAACTATTGATATCGTTCTCGGAGAAGTCGACAGGTAATTATGGAACTCTCCCCAAGACTTTCAGCGAAGTTTGAAAAGTTACAGAACAGCTACCCGGTTAAGCGAAGCGCGCTGATCCCGATGCTGATGTACGCGCAGGACGAGTACGGCTACGTCAGCGATGAAATGATCGCGGAGCTTGGCAGGCGGCTGGACCTGAACAACGTGCAGATCGAAGAGACGCTGGCGTATTACTCGATGCTGCGCCGAAAACCGATGGGCAAGCACCACGTACAGATTTGCACGAACGTGGCCTGCATGTTGAAGGGCGGGTACACACTGCTCGAACGCGCAAAGAAGCGGCTGGAGATTGGGCACAAGCAAACGACGAATGACGGCGTTTTCTCCCTCGAGGAAGTGGAATGCATCGGCGCCTGCACGGGCGCGCCAGCCATGCAGGTCAACTACGATTTCTACGAAAACCTTACGCTGCTCAAGTTCGATCGCATCATCGAGGATCTGGATGCGGGCAGACGCCCCACGCCGGAGCCAGTGATTTCCGGCGCACTCCACGAGCGTCATCCGGCCGAAACACCGCTGATCAGCCGTCGATGGGGCATGAAGGACTCGCACAAGATTGACGTTTACCTGATGCAGGGCGGCTATCAGGCGCTGGAAAAAGTGCTGAAGGAGATGACTCCCGAGGGCGTCATCGAGGAAGTGAAGAGGTCGAATCTGCGCGGACGCGGCGGCGCGGGCTTCCCCACGGGGATGAAGTGGTCGTTCGTGCCGAAGGATTCACCGAAACCGAAGTATGTGATTTGCAATGCGGATGAATCCGAACCGGGCACTTGCAAGGACCGGCCGCTGATGGAGATGGACCCGCACCAACTCATCGAAGGCATGGTGATTGCCGGACGCGCCATCCACTCGCACCAAGGCTTCATTTATATTCGCGGTGAATACCGGTACGTGCTGGATATCGTGGATGCGGCCATCGCCGAAGCTTATGAGCGCGGTTATCTTGGAAGAAATATCTTCGGCTCGGGCTTTGATTTCGATTTGCTGGCGCACACCGGAGCAGGTGCCTATGAATGCGGCGAAGAGTCCGCGCTGATGGAATCGCTGGAAGGCAAGCGCGGGTATCCGCGTATCAAACCGCCCTTCCCTGCCGTGGTGGGATTGTACGGATGCCCGACCATCATCAACAACGTGGAAACTCTTAGCGCGGTGCCGTCGATCATCAGGGAAGGTGGCGATGCATATGCGAATCGCGGCACGCCGAAAAATGGCGGCACGCGCATGCTCTGCATCGCGGGGCACATCGTCAAGCCCGGCATCTACGAAGTGCCGCTGGGCATGAACATGAAAAAGTTTATCTACGAGGTGGCGGGCGGAATCCCAGGAGGAAAGAAGCTGAAGGCCGTGATTCCCGGGGGAAGCTCCTGCCCGCTGATGACCGCCGACGAGATCGATATTCCGATGGACTACGATTCGGTGGCGAAAGCGGGCTCGATGCTGGGTTCCGGCGGCATGGTGATCATGGACGAAGACACCTGCATGGTGGACATGGCACGCCGGATCATGCACTTTTACGCGCACGAATCCTGCGGCTGGTGCATCCCCTGCCGGGAAGGAACGTCCTGGCTGCGCAAGACGCTGGAGCGATTTCATGCCGGGATGGGCCGTCCGGAAGACATCGACTTGATCGCGGACCTGGCGAAAAACATGCTGGGCCGCACGTTCTGCCCGTTGGGAGATGCAGCGGCGATGCCGACGATCAGCATCATGAAGAAGTGGCGCGGCGAGTTTGAAGATCATTTGAAGGGACGCTGCGCGTCCAAGTCCGCGGAAGTACTGGTTGGATCACGATAGGAATCCATGGCCGAAAAGAAACTGATCAAGCTGAAAATTAACGAACGCGAA
Source organism: Candidatus Limnocylindria bacterium (assembly GCA_035490055.1). Classification (GTDB taxonomy): domain Bacteria; phylum Acidobacteriota; class Terriglobia; order Acidiferrales; family UBA7541; genus Acidiferrum. Next base: position 48,707 of record DATHIB010000001.1, read on the forward strand.
ATGCAGGTGCCGCAGGGCACGCTGGTGATTGAGGCGACGCGGCGCATCGGGACGGAAGTTCCGTCTTTCTGCTACTACCCCGGGCTATCGCTGCAGGCGGCATGCCGCATGTGCCTGGTGGAAGTGGAAAAAGCGCCGAAGCTGCAGACGGCGTGCACGCTGATAGCGACGGAAGGCATGATCGTTCGAACGGATACGGAGCAGGTGCGGCAGGCGCGCAAGTACATGCTGGAATTCCTGCTGACGAATCACCCGCTGGATTGTCCGGTGTGCGACAAAGGCGGCGAGTGCGAATTGCAGGACATGGTGTTCCGCTACGGCGCGGATTCGAGCCGCTTCGTCGAAGAAAAAATTCACCGGCCGGAAGAAAAATGGTCGGAACTGGTTTATTACGATGCGCCGCGCTGCATCCTGTGCTTCCGGTGCGTGCGTGTGTGCGATGAAGGCATGGACGTTAAAGCGCTGGGCGTAGGGATGCGCGGTGCGAACAGCGTGATCATTCCGAATCGCGGCGATCACCTGGAATGCGAAGAGTGCGGGATGTGCATCGATATCTGCCCGGTGGGAGCGCTGACAAGCGGGACGTACAGATATAAAACGCGGCCCTGGGAAATGGCGTACGTCTCGACGGTGTGCACGCACTGCTCGAATGGCTGCAAAACTACGCTGAGCGTGCGCAATCACGAGATTCTGCGTTCGAACAATCGGGACCTGAGCGGGATCAACAAGGATTTTCTGTGCGTGAAGGGGCGGTTTGGATTTGATTTCACGAAGCACGCCGAGCGCATCCGGCAACCGATGGTTCGCAAGGGCGGCAAGCTTTATCCCGTGTCGTGGGAAGAGGCCGCGCAAGCCGCGGCGACAAAACTGAAGGCGGTCTACGAGACCAACGGCAAGGATGCCATTGGCTTCATCGGTTCGAATCGCACTTCGAATGAAGAGAATTATTTGCTACAGAAGCTGGGGCGGACGACGTTTGGAACGAACAACATCGATCACCACAGGACGGCGGATTACACAGGTTTGATCACCGCGCTGGGCGAGCGCGCCGGCGATTCGCTGCTCACTATGGAACAGTTGTATCAGTCGAAGGCGGTCTTGCTGGTGGGGAATGATCCTACGAATCAGAACCCCCTGGCCGGATGGCAGATTCGCAGCGGCATCCGCCATTTTGGCACGAAGCTATTCATCCTCAATGCGAACGAGATCAAACTGAAGCGTAAGGCTACGCAGTTTGTGAAAGTGGAAGCGGGCCAGGAGGCGGCCGCATTGCGGTGGCTGGCGCACGAGGAAGGACAACTCTCTCCGGAGCTCGTCGAACAACTGGTGCAATTGAAGGCCGGGCTTGAGGCGGAGAGCGATGTTGCGGTTGTATTTGGCGCGGAAGTTTCCGGCGCAGCGATCGCACAGCTCGTGGCTTTTGGTTCGAAACTTCCAGGCAAGACCCAGTACATGGTGCTGGGCGATTACGCCAATTCACGCGGGGCCGCGGATATGGGCGTGTTGCCGGATCGCTTGCCGGGTTACGCGTACGTAGGCAATCCGCACGCGCACGAGACTTTTGAGAGGTTGTGGGGCTGCGGGCCGATTCCGACGAGACCAGGGCTGACGACGCCACAAATGGTCGAAGCGGCGCAAGCCGGCAAGCTGAAGGCACTGTATGTGGTGGGAGCGAATCCGCTGGCGCATTTCGGCACGCCTCGTTTGGGCCGCGGCACACTCGACCTGCTGATCGTGCATGAGATGTTCCTGACGGAAACGGCCAAGGTGGCGGACATCGTTTTTCCCGCGGCTTCGGCGTACGAAAAGGACGGTACGGTCACAAACACTTCGGGCGAAATTCAAATGCTGCACAAGGGCGCGGAAGTGATGGGCCCGCGGAGCGACTTCGATCTGCTGAGGATCCTGTCGCATCAACTGGAAAAGCTGGGGATGGGGAAGGCCTTTCATTACAAAACGCCGGCCGCGGTGTTTGAAGAAATTCGCAAGGCGGTGAATGGTTATAACGTGCAGCCGGCGGGGCTGCTGATAGGCGGCGCGGAGCCGACGCGCGTACAGTTTGCAAGAAACGGTTACGCACCATACGACGTGCCAGTGGGATTGATTCGATCCGTGAAGGACACGCTCTTCACCAGCGGGACGCTGGGGCGCTTCTGCACCATGATGGAATCCCTTCCGGAGGCGAAGACCGCGCCGTGATTTCTTTCTTTCTTGCTCTCGTGTCTGCAAACGCTGAGCTGTTTATCACGCTCGCCAAAATATTGCTTCTGTTATTCATCGTTCTGACGGTGAATGCGTATCTCACGTGGTTCGAACGGAAAGTCGTGGCGCACATTCAGTCGCGATGGGGACCGCACCGCGTGGGCCCGCACGGATTGCTGCAGCCGTTGGCGGACGGCTTGAAATTTCTTTTCAAGGAGGACCCGACTCCGGCCGGCGTGGATAAATTTGTTTATTATCTTGCGCCGCTGCTGGCGTTGGCGCTGGCGCTGACGTCGATCGCGCTCATCCCGTTTGGGCCCGATCCGATCCGCTTGTTCGGGCGCGACATCTACCTGGGGATCACGCCTCCCGACCTGAATATCGGGATACTGGCGCTATTTGCGGTCACGGCGCTCGGAGTCTATGGTGTTGCGCTCGCGGGATGGTCTTCCAACAGCAAGTACCCGCTGCTCGGCGGGCTGCGCAGCTCGGCGCAGATGATCAGTTACGAGCTGGCGCTGACGATGTCCGTGGTCGGTGTGCTGCTGATGGCCGGCAGCTTTAATTTGAAAAAAATCATCGAGGCGCAGGCGCATCATCCGGAGTGGGGACTTTTTGGCTGGAACGTCTGGCCGCAGATTCTGGGATTCTTTTGTTTTTTCATTGCGGCGGTGGCGGAAACAAACCGCGTGCCGTTCGATCTGCCTGAAGCGGAGTCGGAACTAGTCGCGGGGTTCCATACGGAATACTCCAGCTTCAAGTTCGCGATGTTTTTCATCGCGGAGTATACCAGCATGATCACGGTTTCGTGCCTGTGCTCGATACTGTTTTTCGGAGGATGGCTGTCTCCCTTCCCTGCTTGGTGGACCTATGCGCATTATTTGCCGTCGGCGCTCCTGATTTCGTTCGGACTGTGGGTCATCTGGGACGGGATCCGCTATGAAACGCTTTTTGGCCGAATCGTATTGCCGGGCGTGGGAACGGTAATTACGGCGCTGGGCGCGCTTTTTGTTTTGCTGCCCGACGTGAACGAATTTATTCAGGCGCCGTTCTGGCTGCTGTCCAAGATATTTGTTTTTCTGTTTGTGTACGTGTGGATGCGCGGGACGCTGCCGCGATTCCGCTACGACCAACTGATGGCGTTCGGATGGAAATTGCTCCTGCCGCTGTCGATCATGAACGTGATCCTCACGAGCTTTGCGATCCTGGCGAAGATGCAGTGGTGGGGTGCGAAATGACGGCGCAACTCGCTGTTTTCTTCGTGCTGGCGGGTCTTGCGGCGATTGGCGCGGTCAGTTTGATCCTGCAAAAGCATCCGATTCATAGCGCGCTCTCGCTGATCGTGGTGATGATTGCGCTGGCGGGCCTGTATCTGCTGCTGGGCGCGGAGTTCGTGGCCGCCGTGCAGATCATTGTTTATGGTGGGGCGATCATGGTGCTGTTCGTGTTCGTGATCATGCTCTTGAATGCAGGCATCGAGGAACACACCAGCATTTCAAAGATGGCGGGAGCGCCGGGCTTACTGCTGGTTGTCGCGCTGGCGGGCTTCGTGGCGGCGACGATTGCACGGTCGACGGAGAGCATACAAGCCACTTCGCAAACCGGAGAATTAGCATCGACGCTCGGAATATCAAACATGCTCTTCAAGGACTTCGTCTATCCGTTCGAGCTGACGTCCTTCCTGATTCTCGTCGCGGTCCTGGGAGCCACGGTGCTGGCCCAGCGGGAGAAGAGTTGAGATGGTGCCGACGAATTATTACGTGATACTGAGCGCGATCCTGTTCGGGCTGGGCGTGTTTGCGTTTATTTTCAAGCGCAACATCATCACGATTTTTATGTCCATCGAGCTGATGCTGAATGCGGTCAATCTGGCGTTCGTGGCGTTCAGCCAGGCGCTGGGCAAGCTGGATGGGCAGGTTTTTGTGTTGTTCGTGATTGTGGTGGCGGCGGCGGAAGCGGCCGTAGGACTGGGAATCATCATCTTGATTGCGCGCAACCGGCAAACGTTGAACGTCGAACGCGTGAACCTGCTCAAACTCTAATGCCGACACACCCGATGCTCGAATACCTGTGGATCATCACGCTGCTGCCGCTGCTGGGTTCGGCAGTGAATGGACTTTTTGGCGCGAAGTGGCCGAATAAGATTGTTAACGGCGTGGCGATCGGCTCGACGGGACTGTCGTTTTTGTGCGCGCTGGAAGCGGTGCGCGAGTTTTTCGAGTCAGGGCAGGTGCTCTTCCACAAGGAATTCTTCACTTGGATCGCGGCGGGGAATTTCCGCGTGGGGTTCGATCTGCAGATGGACCAGCTCACGGTGGTGATGGTGCTGGTGGTGACCGGAGTGGGCTGGCTCATCCACATTTATGCGACCGGATACATGGCGCATGAGGGCGGCTATTACAGGTTCTTTTCGTACCTCAACTTGTTCATGTTTTTCATGCTGATTCTGGTGCTGGCGGCAAATTACGTGCTGTTGTTCGTTGGTTGGGAGGGCGTGGGCCTCTCGAGCTACTTGCTCATCGGCTTCTACTTCTTGAGAAAATCAGCTTCGGACGCAGGGAAAAAAGCGTTCATCGTCAATCGCATCGGCGATTTTGGATTCATGCTGGGAATGTTTTTGTTGTTCCGCGCGTTCCATACGTTGGATTTCCAAGCCATCTTCACTAGTTCTACGCTGCAAGGCTGGCCCGTTGAATTGGGTGGGCATCTCGGCACTTTGACGTTTGCGTGTTTACTGATTTTCATGGGGGCGTGCGGAAAATCAGCGCAACTGCCGCTGTATGTCTGGCTACCGGACGCCATGGAAGGGCCGACGCCGGTCAGCGCGTTGATTCACGCAGCGACGATGGTGACTGCTGGCGTGTACGTTGTGGCGCGCTCGCACATTCTTTTTGCGCACGCGCCGACGGCGATGCTGGTCGTCGCGATCGTCGGCTGCGCGACGGCGTTCTTTGCGGCGACCATCGGGTTGGTGCAGACGGACATCAAGAAAGTTCTTGCGTATTCCACGGTCAGCCAGTTGGGCTACATGTTTCTCGCGTGCGGCGTTGGCGCATTTTCCGCTGGCATTTTTCACCTGATGACGCATGCATTCTTCAAGGCGCTTCTCTTCCTCGCGGCGGGCAGCGTGATTCACGCCATGGGCGGCGAGCAGGATATGAACCGCATGGGCGGGCTCAGCAAAAAGATCCGCTGGACGTACCTCACCATGCTCACGGCAACACTGGCAATCGCGGGTTTCCCGCCGTTCGCGGGCTTCTTCAGCAAGGATTCGATCCTGTTGAGTGCTTTTCAAAACGAAAACGGCGGACGTAGCGCCGGATACGCTCTTTATGGGTTCGGCCTTGCCACCGCACTGCTGACGTCGTTCTACATGTTCCGGCTGATCTTCCTCACGTTTCATGGCAAGCGGCGCTACGACGAACATAAAGTTCACGTGCATGAATCGCCGAGAACTATGCTCGTACCGCTAATGATTCTCGCGGTGCTTTCGATCATCGGCGGGTGGCTTGCCGCGCCGGCGATGCTGGGTGCGGGGCCGGATTACTTCACAAAGTTTCTGCAGCCGGTTTTTGGCGGGTCCGAAGCAGCCGGTCCTGAAGGGGAGGTGCGCGCACTGGAACTCACGTTGGCGGGTATCGCGGTGATCACCGCGCTGATCGGCGTCACGGCGGCGTTTTGGCTTTATCTGAAGGGGTCGGGCAAGGCCGACAGCCTCGCCAAGTCCATGTGGGGCGCATACGCCACGCTCTTGAACAAATATTACGTGGACGAGTTCTACGCCGCGATGATCGTCAAGCCGCTGCTTTGGATTTCGACAAATGTGCTCTGGAAGACCGCCGATGTGGCGGGTATCGACGGAGCGGTGAATGGAATCGCAGCAGGAACTACGGCTATCGGCGACGGCGTTCGCCACACGCAATCCGGGAACACGCGCAGCTACGCGGTGTGGGTGGTCGTGGGAGCGCTGGTGGTGATGGCGGTCATCTTCTTCTGGCCGTTCGGCGGAAAACCGGTTCTCGGGATGTTGCGCTGATGCTGCCCGGCGGACATTTGCTTTCCGTGCTGATCTTCTTCCCTGCCGTGGGAGCACTGGCGCTCTTGCTGCTGCGCGGCGACGATCACAAATTCATCCGGATTATCGCGCTGATCGTTTCCCTGGCCGAATTTCTTTTCTCGCTCTTGGTGATTCCGAAGGTGCCGATCGGCGCCGCCGGATATCACCTTGAAGAATTCGCCAAATGGATCAGCCAGCCGCCGATCAATTACCACCTGGGCGTTGATGGAATCAGTTTGTTCCTCGTCATTCTGACGACATTCCTGACGCCAATCTCCGTTCTGGCGTCGTGGAAAAGCATCGAGCACCGCGTCAAAGAATTTTTCGTGATGCTGCTGATGCTGGAAGTCGGCGTCGTGGGCGTGTTCCTCTCGCTGGATCTTTTCCTCTTCTTTCTCTTCTGGGAAGTGATGTTGATTCCGATGGCCCTGCTGATCGGCATTTGGGGCCACGAGCGCCGCGTCTACGCCGCAGTCAAATTCATCCTCTATACCATGGCGGGCTCGATCTTCATGCTGATCGGCATCATCTGGCTGTACAACGCGACGGGCGTTGCGACGAACTGGACAGCCGCAACCTTTGATCTGCCGACAATTCAGCTGATGCTACAAAACGGCAGCATCGTGCTCGATCAGCGGACCGAGATGCTGCTCTTCCTAGCCTTCTTTGTCGCGTTTGCGATCAAGGTGCCCCTCTTCCCACTGCACACATGGCTGCCGGACGCACACGTGGAAGCGCCGACAGCTGGTTCGGTAATGCTGGCGGGCGTGCTACTGAAGATGGGCACGTACGGAATGATTCGCTTCTGCCTGCCACTCTTCCCCGGAGCCTCGCACCGCGCCGCGGGCTGGGTGGCCGCGCTGGCGATCATCGGCATTATTTACGGCGCGCTGGTAGCGATGGTGCAGCCGAACCTGAAGAAACTGGTCGCGTACTCGTCGGTCAGCCACTTGGGCTTCGTGGTGCTCGGCATTTTCGCGTTTCATAACATTTCTATGCAGGGCGCGGTTTACCAGATGCTGGCGCACGGTATCTCCACGGGCGCGCTCTTCCTGCTCGTGGGCATGCTCTACCACCGGCGGCACACGTTTGAAATCAGCGAGTATGGCGGCTTGGCCACGCCGATGCCGAAGCTGGCGGCGTTCTTCCTGTTTGTCGCACTCTCATCGCTGGGCCTGCCGATGCTCAATGGCTTCGTCGGTGAATTCCTGGTCCTGCTCGGCACGTACCAGCGGCACTGGCAATGGGCTTCGTGGGCCGCACTCGGCGTGATTCTTTCCGCCTGCTACCTGCTGTGGTCGTATCAACGGGTGTTCTTCGGCGAAATCACCCGGGAGAAGAACCGTACGCTCCCCGATATATCAGCGCGCGAGAGGTGGATTCTGGTCACCATGGCGGTCGTCACGCTTTGGATGGGCATTGGCTCGACGTTCATCACGGCCCGGACGGCTGCTGCCGCGCAATCCGTGGTTGACGAAGTTGAACCACAGCGGCCGTATGAAGCCGCGGCGCCGAACGGCTTCACGCCGCATGCAAAACGCGATTCGTCAAGCGCGGCAAAGGCCATCTCAAGTGAAAGGCTGGGATCCCGCTAAATGCTTCCCCGCACCATAGACATTTATCGCGTGCTTCCGGAAATGGTGTGGTGCTGCTTCGGCGTGATGGTGATGCTGATGCAGCCGTTCGTGCGCAGCCGCCACTTTTTTACGTTGCTTGCGCTGATCGGCACGCTGGCAGGGACGGCTGCGTCCGTCACTGCGGCAATGCATGCGGGGCCGGGCTTCGGCGGGCTGGTGCAGTCCGATTCCTTCAGTTTCTTCTTCCGGCTGCTCGTGGGCACGGTAGCGTTTCTGGTGGTGCTGGCGGCGGGGCCATACCTCGAGCGAGAACGGCTTCCTTTTGCGGAATTTTACGCGCTGCTGCTTTTTGCCACGGCGGGAATGGGCGTGCTTGCTTCGGCACAGGAGCTGCTCACGGCATTCATCGGCCTGGAGATGAGTTCGATTTCGAGCTACATCCTGGCGGGATACCGCCGCGATTCGCTGAAGTCCTCTGAATCGGCGATGAAGTATTTCCTGCTGGGCTCGTTTGCTACGGCGTTTTTCCTCTACGGCATTGCGCTGGTGTACGGCTCGAGCGGAACGACGATGCTGACCAAGATGGGTTCCGAGGAGCTCCTCCACAGCACGCTTTTCGAGCTTGGACTGGCCATGATCCTGATCGGGCTGGGCTTCAAGGTGGCCGCGGCGCCGTTCCAGGTGTGGACGCCGGACGTGTATGAGGGCGCGCCAACGCCGGTCACTGCCCTCTTTTCCGCGGGACCGAAGGCCGCGGCCTTTGCCTTGCTGCTGCGCATCTTTGCGACGGTTCCCGCCGCCACGCACTTCTGGTTCTGGGCCTTCTGGGGGCTCGCGGCACTTACGATGTTCGCCGGTAATCTGGGTGCGCTGGTGCAGACGAACGTCAAGCGGCTTCTGGCGTACAGCTCCATTGCGCACGCGGGCTATATTTTGGTGGCTTTTGCGGCGGTTACTTCCATGGCGCGGGGTGGATCGGCGGAAGCAGCGCCCGCCTATGCCGCGGTGCTTTTTTATTTGCTCAGCTACGCGCTGGTAAAGCTGGGGGCGTTCACGATCGTTTCGCAACTGGGCGGCACGGGCGAAAAACATCTTTCGCTGGACGACTACGCGGGCCTTTCCCAGCGGCAGCCGTTCGTGGCGGCGGCGCTGAGCGTCTACCTGCTTTCGCTCCTCGGGTTGCCGGTTACGGCGGGATTTTTCGGCAAGTTCTACATCTTCAAGGCGGCGGTGAACTCGCACCTGTTGTGGCTCGCGGTGCTGATGGCGGTTAACAGCGTGATCGGCGCTTACTACTACCTGCGCGTCATCGTGGTGATGTACATGCGCGAGTCAAGCGCGGAGGCGAAATCTGCCGCTCCTGTGGTGGGATTCCCGCTCACAGTGAATTTTGTTTTGGCCTTCACGGTGGCGGGCACGCTGTACTTCGGACTATTTCCCAACCAGGTGCTGAACTTCATTCTTCAACCCACGCTTCTCGGGCACTGATATCGCAATCCAAAAAAGAAGGGCCGACTGAAGTCCGCCCCTGCATCATGCACGCATCGTGCCATTGGTAAGATGAGTGTTGAATTCTTGCTTCTCCTCTTCTTCTGAAAACGAAACGGCCCGAGGCAATTGCCCCAGGCCGCGGTATTCGAAGAATGGTCAAACTTAAAACTTGAAGTAAAGGAGGATCCCCAACACGAAGGTGAAGAGTGAGAGCGTCTCGACGAAGACGAGACCCAGAAGCATCGCTGCGCGGATGTTTCCCGCAGCTCCAGGGTTGCGGGCGATACCCTCGCAAGCCGCCGAAGCGATGCGGCCTTGGCCGAGCGCGCCGCCAAACGCAGCGATGGCCAGACCAAAACCGACGGCGAGGGCAAGCGTCGTGGTATTAACAGGGGCCTTCTCAGCCGCTCCACCCTGCGCGAACGCGGACGGCGCGATCGCAAGGATGGCAATGAGAGCTACAAACAGTACTGCTGCTTTTTTCATAACTTCCTCCTCATGAAATTGCCGCCAGGAGGTGGTTCCCGGACACCGTGCAGCCGGGCTCACACTGGACAGCGACAAAAAACTTTCTTGCAGCCTTAGTGCTCTTCGGCCGTGGCCATGCCGATATACACCGACGGCAGAATGGTGAAAACATACGCCTGAATAATCGAAACAAAGATGTGCAGGCCGATGAAGGCTAAGGGCAGAACGGCAGGAAAAACACCCAGGATGACCCCCACTAGGGGCGTCTTGCTCCATCCCCAGACGGCGGGTCCGGCAAGCAGGCTGAGAAAAATGCCGTAAATCATGTCGCTGGCAAAAATGTTGGCCCAAAGACGGACAGTGAGAGAGAGCAGGCGCGCCGTGGTGCTTATGATTTCCACGGGAAAAATCAGCGGGGAGAGCCACCAGACCGGCCCGGCGAAGTGTCTCAAGTATCCGCCGATACCATGATGGCGGATGCCTTGCCAGTTGAAATACAAAAAGGTGAGGATGGCGCAAGCCAGGGGAACGCTTACATTTCCGGTCGGCGAGGCAAAGAACGGAAAGACGCCGAGCAAATTGCTCAGAATCACGAAAATCGAAATCGCCCCGACAAACGCGATGTATTGTGGAGCGTGATGACCGGTATTCTCCTCGAGCAGGTCACGGATGCCGATGCCAAGCGGATTGGTGAGGAACATCTCAGCAACTTGTTGGGTGGCGCCGGGCTTTTCGATCGACAAGCGGGAACGAAGAAAGAGCGCGACAAGCGTCCCGATCAGCAGTACGACCAAACCCATCACGACGTGCTGCGGAATAGGCAATTCGGGATTCTCAGGCGTGATGTGCAGCGCGTGGAGCAGGGGCAGAACCAGCGGCCCCAGAAGATGATTGACCAGCCTGGTTATGCCTAGTACGTGTTCTTCCATTCTCTAGTCCACGGGACGCAGAATTTCCCACACACTAGCCGCGATCGTCGCGGCTGCTAAAGCGCACAAACCCACAACCATGCTGCCAAGGGGAACGTGTAGATATTTAAAAATAACATAGACCGCGAGGGCGAGCAACCCGTAGCGAAGAATGGCGGTGAAGTAGGTGGCGAGGGGGACGTGCGGTTTTTCAGGGCCCTGTTGGGCCTCGGAAGCAAGCACTAAGGCATCGAGCCCACGCTTCAGCAAGCGGAAATTGAGCCACGCCAAGACCGTGCCAATCGCAAGACCAGTGGCCCAGGGCCGTTGGTGCTCTAGCGCTAGAATGGCGGCGGCTGCGAAACCAAATAGGAGTGTCAGCCAGGCGATTCGCTGCTCGGTCGCTGCGCCGGCAACTTCTTCAGGCACCTTGGCTATCCTTGCTGTTGCCGGACAGGCGGCGTAGAACTTCGCGGATGCCGGCGTAGAAGCCAAAACCACCGAAGACCAACATCAGCCACGGCTTCGTATGGATCCAGTGGTCGAGTAAATAGCCGAGAAGCCCGCCCACGACAACGGCCGAGACGAGCACGAAGGGCAATTCCATGGCAATCGCAGCCTGGTTGGAGACCTCTTTCGCTTTCTCCGTTACAGGAGAGGGCGATTCAGAGTTCTCCGGCTTATTGTCCGAAGGCATATTGAGCGAACCGCGTGAACGGCTCAGGATACAACCCGGCGGCGAGCGTGACAAACACGGCGACGCCGAGGGCCACGGCCTGCGCGCTCGTCATGGATGGACGCGGCGCTTCGCCCGGCTGCTTGAGCCAGGCGTGCACGACGATGCGGAAGTAATAGTAGAGCGCGGGGACGATATACAACACGGCGAAGACCGCGAGCACCGGATGGTGCGTTTCGATCAGCGAAAGAAAGATGAAATACTTGCCCATAAAACCGGCCGTGGGTGGGATCCCTGCAAGCGAAAGCATGAAGATTAGAAGCAGCAACGCCGCGGCGGGACTGCGCTGGTACAAGCCGTTCAGGTCCTCAAGTTCCTCGCCGATGAGCCCTTTCTGGCGAAGCACGATGATGACCGCAAACGCTCCCGCGGTCATGAACACGTAAGCGAACAAGTAGAATGAGATTCCAGTCAAAGCGGTCCCGTTCCCGGCAACGAGACCGAGCAGGATGTAGCCCACGTGCGAAATCGAGGAATACGCCAGAAGGCGCTTGACGTTGGTCTGCGTCAGCGCGGCGAGATTGCCCCAGGTAAGCGACGCCACGGCCACGCCCGCGATGAGATACATCCATTGTTCCTGCGAAACTTTTTGCGAAGGAGAAAAGACGGAGAGGAATAATCGCAGCAGCAATGCAAAGCTTGCCGTCTTGGATGCCACACTGACATAAGCAGCAATCGGCGTTGGCGCGCCTTCGTAAACATCCGGCGCCCACTGATGAAACGGCACGGCCGCGACTTTGAAAAACAACCCGACCGCAACCAGAACGAAGGCGAGGACCGGAAGAAGCTGCAGAACGAAGGGATCGAAGTTCAGCGCTAAGGGGAGATTCCTCTGCAACAGCAGCCGCATCTGTTCGCCTTGCACGCCAGGGAGATGGCTGAGTGCAACGGCGTGCACCAATTTGTCGCGCTGCGCCAGTGCGCCGGTGATGGCGCCGATGTTCGTAGCACCGCTGAGCCCGTACAAAATCGAAAAACCGTAGGCCAGGATCCCGGAGCTGAACGCACCGAGCAGGACATATTTCAAAGCGGCCTCATTCGAACGCTTGTCGCGGCGCAAGAAACCGGTCAGCACGTAAAAACTGAGGGCCATGGTTTCCAGGCCGAGGAACATCACGATCAGGTCTATGCCGGAGGCCATGAGCATCATTCCGACGCAGGCAAACAGCAGAAGCGCGTAGTATTCGCCTTCTTGCTCCTGTTCGATCTCCAGGTATTGCACGGACAGTAGAATCACGAGCGCGGTGGCTGCGAGGAAGAGCGTTGCGAAGAAAAGGAAGAACGGATCGACCAAGACCGCATCGTGAAATCCGGCGAAATCACCCCGTGCCACGACCGCTCCGCGGAGCTTCCAGATCGTGAAAGCGCTGAAAATAGTTCCCGCAAGCGCCAGCCCGGCATTCCAGAATTTTTCTTTCCGCTCGATCCAGAAATCGATTAGCAGTATCCCCAGTCCGAAGAGGACAAGCTCCATCTCCGGAAGGATGGCGGCGCCGTCGCCCTGGAGATAACTTCGAATCGCGTTGATGAACGGGATGTTCATTCGGGCGGGTTATTTCGTCTCCGCCGCAGCGGCGTGGAGTTCCGCCGGAGGCAATTTTTCGCGTTCCGCTTGATAGAAATTTGGATTCACCTGCTCGACAATTCTTTGCACGGGCTTTTCGATGAGGGCGAAGAACGGCTTCGGATAGATGCCGATCCAGAACGCCAGGATCACGAGCGGCACGAGCGTGGCGTATTCGCGCAGATTCAAGTCCGGCAAATCTTCGTTGGCAAACTGCGTGACCGGGCCGAACATCACGCGCTGGTACAGCCACAGCAGGTACGCCGCGCCCAGCACAACGCCCAGCGAGCCCCAGGCGGCCCAGGCCTTGCTCACTTGAAACGCGCCCTGCAAAATCGTGAACTCTCCGATGAACCCGTTCAGCAGCGGCATTCCCAATGAGCTGAGGCTTACGATCAAATAGATCGCGGCGAAATTCGGCATGGGCGTCGCCAGGCCGCCGAACTCCGAAATCATGCGCGTGTGACGCCGCTCGTAAAGTACGCCCACAATCAAGAACAGCGCGCCGGTGGAGATGCCGTGGTTGATCTGCTGGAGCACACTGCCCGCCAGGCCATTCGGCGTAAGCGCGAAAATTCCCAGCGTGCAGAAACCAAGATGGCTGACCGAGCTGTAGGCGATCAACCGCTTCATGTCCTTCTGCATGAGGCAAACGAGAGCGCCGTAAATGATGCCGATCAAGGAGAGCACGATGACGATGTGAATGATTCGCGCGCGCATGACGGCGTCCGCGGGCAGCAGCGGGAGCGAGAAGCGGATGAAACCGTACGTGCCCATCTTCAGCAAGACCCCCGCCAGAATCACAGAGCCCGCGGTGGGAGCTTCCGTGTGCGCGTCGGGGAGCCAGGTGTGGAACGGGAACATCGGGACCTTGATGGCAAACGCGAAGAAGAAGCCCCAGAAGAGCCACACCTTCAGTGGATCGGAAAAGTCGTGGGCGGCGGCCAGCAGCGTCGGAACATCGAAGGTGCGCGTCCCGCCAGCAGGCACAGGCGCGTAGAAGTACAGCGCCAGGATCGCCAGCAGCATGACCACCGATCCGGCCAGCGTGTACAGGAAAAACTTGATGGCTGCGTAGAGGCGCCGGTCGCTTCCCCACACACCGATCAGGAAGTACATCGGGACGAGCATCACTTCCCAAAACACATAAAAAAGGAAGAAATCCAGGGAAACGAAAACGCCGATCATCCCGCTCTGCAGCAGGAGGAGCAGAATGTAATACTCCTTGGTCCGCTGATGAATCGCGCTCCACGACGAGAGAATGGCGATCATCCCGAGAAACGTGGTGAGCATGACGAGCAAGAGGCTGATTCCGTCGATGCCCAGATGATATCGAGCGCCGATCGAGGGGATCCACTCGGCGGATTCTTCGAAGGAAAAGGGCTTCTCCCCGGGATTCCACCAGCGAAGCAGCGCTAGCGAAACAAGAAAACCAAGAGCGCCAAATACGTTTCCAGCGATCTTATGCGCGTTCTCCATCTCGCGAGGAATGAAGAGCAGCACCAGGGCGCCCAGAAGCGGCGTGAACAGAACCACGCTCAAGATGTGATGTGCAAGAAAGTCCATTCTCATCGCCTCTCAGCGCACGCCGCGCAGCAGAACCTGCATATGGTGCCCGTAATACGCCAGAAGAATTACCAGTCCTGCCAAAATCAGCATCGCGTAGCTGGAAAAGACTCCCGTTTGCATCAGCCGCACCGGATAACTGAAAAGCTGCATCAGCTTCGCGCTGAAATTCAGCAGCCCATCGATGATCCACTTGTCCCACCACATCGATAGAGTTGAGCCCAAGCGCGCCAGCCAGCCCGCGCCGTTTACGCCCACCCCGTCGATCACGTTTGCATCGAAGCGGCCAAGCAGCGTTCCGAGGTCTTTGGTGCGCTCCACGATCGCCGCGTCATAAATCTCGTCCACGTAATACTTATGCAGGAGCAAATGATAGAGTCTCGGCCACTTTCCGGCGACCAATTCCGGCGCGATTCTTTTTGTCCGGTAGAACTGGTACGCCAGCCAGATTCCGGCGCCGGCAATCGACAGGGACGCCAGCATCAGGAAATACTCCTTTGCCAGAGCGTGATGCGCGATCTTAACCGCTCCCGTCTCAGGCACAACGCCGGTCAAGACAGGCTCGAGAAACCGCTCGAAACGGTTCTCTCCTCCCAGCGAGCCCGGCCATCCAACCCACCCGCCTATCAAAGAAAGTCCGGCGAGAATAATGAGTGGAACGGTCATCGCTGGCGGCGACTCGTGGATATGTTTCTCAACGTGCTCGTCGGCGCGGGAGTAGCCGAAGAATGCAAGGAAGAGCAGCCGAAACATGTAAAAAGCCGTCATTCCCGCAGTAATAAAGCCCACAAACCACAAAGAAAAATACCGGTCGAATGCTTGGCCGAGGATTTCATCTTTGCTGAAGAATCCGGCGAACGGAAAAATTCCCGCAATCGCCAGCGTCGCGACCGCAAACGTCTTCGCGGTGATCGGAATCTTGTTCCACAAACCGCCCATCTTTTGCAGATCCTGTTCCCCGGACATCGCGTGAATCACACTGCCCGCGCCGAGGAACAGTAGCGCCTTGAAGAAGGCATGGGTCATCAGATGAAAAATTCCCGCCGCGAACGCGCCTGCGCCCAGCGCGAGAAACATGTACCCGAGCTGGCTGATCGTCGAATACGCCAGCACCTTCTTGATGTCGTTCTGCACCAGGGCTATGGACGCCGCAAAAATCGCGGTGACAGCGCCCACGACCGCGACCACGTCCATCGCAAACGGCGCGAGTTGGTAGACGGCGTTCATGCGCGCGACCATGTAAACGCCCGCGGTCACCATCGTGGCTGCATGAATCAGCGCACTCACGGGGGTCGGGCCTTCCATAGCGTCCGGGAGCCAAACGTACAGGGGAATCTGCGCCGATTTCCCCGCCGCTCCGACAAACAGCAACAGAGCGATGCCGGTCAGCACCGGCGCGCCATAGGCCAATGCGTGTGCGTCCACAGCTGCCTTGAGCGCCTGTAGAATTCCTGAAGCGCCCTCCGCGTCCGGCAGACCCTGGGAGGTAAACCGGATGGTGCCCAACGTCAGTGCGGTCAGGAGAATCCCGAGGATAAAGCCCGCATCCCCGATGCGATTCACGATGAACGCCTTTTTCCCCGCATCGGATGCCGACTTTTTCAAGAAATAGAAACCGATCAGCAAGTAGCTGCACAGCCCGACGCCTTCCCAACCCACGAACATGAGCAGCATATTGTTCGCCAGGACCAGCGTCAGCATGGCGAACATGAAGAGATTCATGTAGCCGAAGAAGCGGTAGTACCCGCCTTCGTGCCCCATGTACCCGACGGAGTAGACATGAATCAGGAAGCCGACACCGGTGACGACCAGCACCATGACACAGGAAAGCGGATCGAAAAGGAATCCCCAGTCCGCCACAAACGGTATGACGTGTCCGCCGGTCATCTGCATCGGCCCGGGCGTCAGCCATTCGAATAAGATTTGTTGGGCGACGCGATGCTCCGGATCTGCGGCCAGCAATTGAAACACCGCACCCGCGGCGTAGACGAAAGACAATGCCACGCTTCCGACACAAAGCACGCTGACGCCGGCATTCGGGAGCCGCCTGCCAAAGAAAAGCATCAGCGCCGCGGTCGCCAGCGGAAACAGCGGGATGAGCCAAAGATGACCGAGAAAGTAGCCCGTGGGCGTCATGCCGGCTTCATTTCTTCATTCCTGTCGTCACGCTACCACTTCAACAAATCCATTTCGTCCGCCAACACCGTTTCGCGGTTCCGGAAAAAGGCGATGATGATCCCGAGCCCCACCGCAGCCTCCGCAGCCGCATCGGCAATGACGAAGAGCGCAAAGACCTGCCCCGCCACATCACCGTACAAACGGGAAAATGCCACCAGGTTGATGTTCACGGCATTCAGAATCAGCTCGATGGACATGAGCACGACGATCACGTTGCGCCGCGTGACGACTCCGATCACGCCGATGATGAAGAGCACCAGGCTTAGGAACAGGTAATGTTCTATCGGAAGCATCGCTGCGTTACGCCCTTTTCTTGGCCATTACCACGGCGCCGATCATGGCCACCAGCAACAAAACAGATGCAATCTCAAATGGCAATAGATACGAGTCGAACAGGCTTTTTGCCACCGCTTCGGAATTGAGCGGCAACCGATTCGCGGCCACCGCCGTCAGCACCGGCAACCCCTGCCCGGGCATTTTCCCGGAGGTCCAGAACATCACGCCGACCTGGCCGGCCAGCGCCAGCGCGACGATGAGCGCCACCCACTTCTGCCGCGCGAATTGGATCTGTTGCAGCGCCACGTCCAAATTGACCAGCATGATCACGAAAACGAAGAGCACCATGATCCCGCCAACGTAAAGAATGATCTGGACGATAAACAAAAACTCCGCGCGCAACTGCAAGAAAATCCCCGCGGTCGCGAGCAGCGCGGTGATCAGAAAGATGGCGCTGTGGACTACGTTCCGCCGCGTCACCATGAGCGCCGCGCTCGCCACGGCAATGCCCGCAAAGAAATAAAATAGGACTCTATCCAGCATAAAAATCCGAAGCGGCCGTTTGCTCCTGCCGCGCGTCGTGCTGTTTCTCGATAGCTAGAATAAGAAACGCGGCCACCAGCGCCAGGATGGCCGCGGGAGTCGTAACCAGAAGCAGTCCCCAGCCATGCAAGTGAAAGTAGGCTCCGACGATCAAGGCCACGCCCACCAGCAAAACGTTGATGATGGACAGCGGTATCAGGAAATGCCACCCCAGGCGCATCAACTGGTCAAAGCGGTACCGCGGTATCGTGAATCGCAGCCACATGAAAAAATAGATGTACAGGCTCACTTTGAAAATAAACCAGAAGCCGCCGTGAATTCCGGCGTAGAACGGCTTGACTGCTTCTGTAAGCGATGGCTTGAGTATTGGTACGGCGATGGGGGCGAAAAGAACCATCGCTACAGCCAAACAGAGCAAGCCAACCAAGACCATGAAGATTTTTTGTACCGTGACTGGCTGCTTAGGGACACGAACGAAGCAGTAGACCCCGACGAGCATCATCAAGAGCACCGGAATAAAATCCAAAAAATCTAACCATGGAACGCCGGCGAAGGGCCGGAGCCAGCCGCCGAGAAACAAAGTTGTTGCCACGGAAGCCACCACGATCATGTTCGTGTATTCCGCGAGAAAATAGAGCGACCAGCGGAATCCGCTGAACTCCGTCATGTACCCGGCGACGAGTTCGGACTCGGCTTCCGGCAAATCGAACGGCGCACGGTTGGTCTCTGCAATAGAAGCGACCAGGTAGGTAAAAAAGGCCACCGGCGCCAGCAGCACGAACCAAATGCCTTCTTTGCTCTGCGCTTCCACGATCGATTTGATATTCAGCGTGCCCGTGAATAAAAGCGCGCTCACCAGCGCCATCCCCGCGGCGGTCTCGTAACTCACCAACTGCGCCGAACTGCGCAGCGCTCCCATCAGCGAATAGTGGCTGTTCGAAGCCCAGCCTCCCAGCACGATGCCAAATATTCCCAGCGCGCTGATGCCCACAACGAAGAGAATGCCAATGTTAATGTCCTGCGCGATCTGAAATGCCGGTCCAATCGCCAGGCCAGCCAGTGAAAGCAGTCCCGCGCCAACGGAAAGCACCGGCGCGAGCCAGAAGACGAGTTTGTCCGCGTTTTCCGGGATGATGTCTTCTTTGATGAGCAGTTTCACCGCGTCCGCGATCGGCTGCAGCAGGCCATGCGGCCCCACGCGCATGGGTCCAAGCCGTGCCTGCATGTCCGCCATGATTTTGCGTTCCACCAGCACGATGTAGCCGACGATCAGCGGCAGAATCGCGACGATGGCCACGCCACAGAGCAGCGGGGCCCAGTACACCTTCAGGAATTCAAGCGTTGCCTGGAACGCGACATTCATCAGCGGTCCACTTCCCCCAGCACGATATCAATCGTCCCGATGATGGCCACCACATCGGCCACCAGGTGCCCCCGCACCATGCGATCGAACGCCTGCAAATTTATGAAGGAAGGAGGCCGGATGTGCACGCGATAGGGCATGACCGAGCCGTCGCTCACGATGTAGTAGCCGATTTCGCCCTTCGGCGCTTCAATCGCATGATAAACCTCACCCGGCGGCGGCTTCAGCACCTTCCCCACTTTCGCCATAATCGGCCCGCTGGGAATATTCTCGATGGCTTGCAGGCAAATCAGCCGCGATTGCCGCATCTCCTCCATTCGAACCAGATAGCGATCGTAGGTGTCTCCGGTTGTGCCGACGGGAATTTCGAATTTGTATTGATCGTACGCCGCGTAAGGCGCGGCCTTGCGGATGTCCCATTTCACGCCGCTGGCCCGGAGCACCGGCCCGGTCACACCGAAGGCGATGGCATCTTCCGCGGTCAGAATTCCCACGCCTTTCGTGCGCCCGATCCAGATGCGGTTTTGCGTGAGCAATGTCTCGTATTCCACGATGCGCGATTCAAAATCCTTGCAGAACCGCTCAACGTCCTTCTCCAGAGTGTCGTAGGCCTCGTATTGCAGCCCGCCGATCCGGAACGCATGCGTCGTCAAGCGCGCCCCGCAGTACTTTTCAAAAATCTTCAGAATTTCTTCGCGCTCGCGGAAGCAATAGAAGAGCGGAGTCAGCGCGCCAATGTCCAAAGCATGCGTTCCGAGCCACAGGAGGTGGCTGGCGATTCTCTGCAGCTCCGTCAAGATGGTTCGAATCACGCGCGCCCGCAGCGGAGCTTCCACCACCAGCAATTTTTCCACGGCCTCGCAATACCCCAGGCCGCTGCTCACCGCTGCGACATAGTCCATGCGGTCGACGTAGGGAGCAAACTGCTGATACGTGCGATTCTCCGCGATTTTTTCCACGCCCCGGTGTAAATATCCGATGATGCACTCCGAGCCAATCACCCGCTCGCCGTCGAGCTTCAATTTGACGCGCAACACGCCGTGCGTGGACGGATGCTGCGGCCCCATGTTGATGACCAGTTCGTCCGCGCCCAACAGGGTCTTGCTATCGTTTGTGGTATCGATGCTCAGGGTCGTCTTTCCTCTGCGGCTAAAACCGCCTTACTGACCGCTCTCAATTCCAAGATTTTCCCGCACCCAGGCCGTGTCCTGCTGCAAGATGTCATAGTCTTTCCGCAGCGGATAGCCTTGCCACTCGTCCGGCAACAGAATGCGTTTCAAATTTGGGTGCCCGGAAAATACAATTCCGAACATGTCAAATACTTCTCGCTCCTGCCAATTCGCCGTGGGCCAAACGCTCACGACGCTCGGCACTTCTTCAGCGTCTGCGGCCCAAACTTTCAGCCTTAGCCGTTCGTTCTTTGAGAAGGAGTACAAATTGAGAACCACGTCAAAGCGCTTCTCACGCTTCGGCCAATCCACCGCCGTTAAGTCGGCGAGCATGTCGAATTTTTCTTCCTCGCGCAGGTGCAGCGCAATCTCCATCAACCGGGCACGATCAACCGTCAGAATGGCCTGCTTGCGATCCTCCATCGCTTCCAGAAGCGCTGCACCGAACTTGGCGCGAAATCGTGCGACGAATTCGTTGTCGAGCGGAGTCTGCAGCACCACGGGCGGTTTTGGAGGGGCGGGTGCCGCCGCTTTCGGAGGAGCAGCGGGCGCGCTCGCGTCCGCAGGTTTGCCAGGAGGAGTTGACACCGCGGGTGTACTGCTTGCGGGCTTATCGCCCGTGGGGACTTGAGGCGGTTTAGGTTCCTTGGGCTCGTCAGCCATGGACCCGGGGTGCGACAGGCTGCGGTCAACAGCTACCGTTCACAATCTGCAACAGAGGAGCAGCCGAAAATTCAAACGCCGCGTTTCTAACACACGCTGCAAACCGAGTCAATCAGAACCACTTGCGCACGGGATGATGGGGTTTGGGGAGAGGTGAAGAACTACGGCTCACGCCCACTCAAGAGCACCCTTTTTGTATAGCCACAAATACCCGACGAGCAGGATCCCGAGGAATGCCATCATCGAAACCAGAGCGAACAGCCCTTGGTGCGCCGCGACCCAACCCTTGTACAGAATCGCCCAAGGAATGAGGAACATCGTTTCCACATCGAAAATCACGAACAGCATGGCCACAATAAAGAACCGCACCGAATACCGCCCGCGCGCATCGCTCTCCGGAGGGATCCCGCACTCATAGGGCTTGAGCTTCGCGCCGAACGAGGTGGATGCCGGCCGAATGAACTTTGCCAGGACCAGTGTGACGGCGGGAAACGCGATTACCAACACGGCGTAAATCAACACAGGAATGTACGCGCTCTGCATCACTCCCTCACACGCAGCATCGTACCACCGATGTCAATCCCGGGGCCTGCTTACTTCTCAAACAGCAGCTCTCCCGCGCGGCTGGTGGCCTTCACAACCGCCTTGATGAGCGTCACGCGGAGCTTGCCTTCTTCCAGCTCCATAATTCCATCGATGGTGCATCCTGCGGGCGTCGTCACGGCGTCCTTCAGCAGCGCGGGATGATCGCCCGTTTCCAAAACCACACTGGCCGCGCCCTTCATGGTCTGCGCCGCGAGCAACGTCGCGACATCGCGCGGGAGACCTACCTTGACGCCAGCTTCCGCGAGCGACTCGAGAATAATGTAGGCATACGCCGGGCCGCTCGCTGAAAGCCCGGTCACTGCGTCCATATTTTTCTCGTCAACGACCACCGTGCGCCCGACGGCGTTGAACATGGCGCGCGCGGTCTCCAGGTGTTCCGCCCCCGCATGCGCGCCGCGGCAAATGCCCGTCATTCCGCATCCCACGGCCGAAGGCGTATTGGGCATCGCGCGCACCACGGGGACTTTTCCTCCGAGTCGCTGCTCGATGTAGCTCGTGGGCACCGACGCGGCAACGGAAATGACCAGCGTCTTCTCGTTCAACTCCGGGGCAATCTCTTTCAACACTTCGCCCACTACTTGCGGCTTCACGCCGAGGAGCACGATGTCCGCGCCGTGCACCGCCGTGCGGTTTTCGGTCGTCGCAGACACGCCGAGTTCCTTCGCCAGCGCCGAGGCCTTTTCGGCGTGCTTCACCGTCGCCGTAACGCGCTTCGGGGAGAAGAGCTCCTGCTTCAGATAAGCTCGCAGCAAAATGCCGCCGAGTTTTCCTGTGCCCAGAACAGCTAGTTTCTTGTCCGATAGTTTTTGCGTCATGATCTAAGCATTCTTGACTTGAAACAGCAATCGGTCAACCGAAGAATCTCAAATGACGCCGCCGCGAACTGTTAATCCCGGGGGCACAACTCGATCTCAGTTCAGAAACCGCTCGCTATCGATGAGAAGATAGACCCATGGACTCCGTTCCATCCCTCCCCACTGCCGCCAACGCGGCTGCGAACCGCGCTGCCCCGCCAATGGCTGACAAACGCTCCGCGCTTTACCATTTGATTGCCTTCTTCCTAGCCCCAGTTTACGAGTTATTTCAAGGGTGCCTAGGATCTAATTGATGACCAACGACTTACAGCTTAGATGTTCTATGCCCTAAACCGCGGTTTTTTGAGATTGGAGTCCGAATATTTCGATCAGCTTCTCCTGGGTCT
>DATHIB010000002.1:0-84051 GCA_035490055.1 Candidatus Limnocylindria bacterium
TCAACGCTTCACGAACAGCCTTACGACTGGCCGCGCATGACTCGGGGGCAGGGTGGCTCGCTACACCTTCCCTGTGTGACTCTTTCATTCACTACTCCATACCGATTTTTACCGGCGCACCCACCGTACAAGCGGGTCCGCATACGGCGGTTCAGTAAGTTAAGCCCGCAAAGGCCGTGAGGTTCAAATCGTCGTTCGCCGCAGGGGCTTCGCCGCTCTACCGGTTTCCGTTTCGGCTTCACCGTCTTCTGAACCTGCAGAACTCAGCCGAAGCTGATTGGCTGGCGCAATGCCACCCGTGAGTTCGACGTTCTACTACTCGCTCTCACTGTTTGGGCCTTCCTCACTCGCGTGAGTACTACGCCCGCTGCTGACTTCTGCTGCAGGATCAGCGTGAATTACTCCACGCTCCGTCACGAATCCGAGACATGCAGCAGATCTCCCGCGATAAGTTCGACTGCTTTCGATACGCGACCGCCGGACTTACCACCAGCGTCCTTGATGGATACGGACTTCGTCATCAGTTGCCAAATCCGATTCTTGTCCATCAGCCCGTATCTTTGCTCCACGCTTCCTTCAGACCCCACCTCACGGTGACGCCCTTGCGCTTCGCTACCCTTCACCTCCATCAGGTTGGGACGGGACTTGCACCCGCAAGCTGTCGAACATGCACGGCGTACCAAGAAAGGGAGGCGGCAAGCCGCCTCCCTTTCTCCGCTTCATAATCCCGGGGTGGGGGGTTAGAAGCTGAACCGTCCGATAAACTCAAACACGCGTCCGCCAAGCGCGCCGGTCGCCTGTCCAAATCTCGTGTTCGCGATGTTCGTGCTGTCGGTGTTGAAGCCGAATGGCGTCAAGTCGAGTTTATTGAAGATGTTGAACGCATTCGCTTTGAGTTCAAACCCTGCGTTCTCCCCGAACACGTGCATTTTTGGCAGGGTGAATCGCTTGCCAAAGGACATGTCAATTCCCGTGTACCGGGGGCCGCGGAAAGAGTTCCGGCCCACCCCAGGCACTGGCGGGGCTCCGCTGGTAGATGCGGCCGCCGGAGTGAAAAAGTTGAGGCCGCCCCCTGGGAAGTTGCCTCCCGCCTTTTGGAAAGTGCTGGTGCTGAAGTCGCTGCCCGCCCCACCCTTATAGGCCGCTGGCCGGACTGTACATACCTGATCTAGCCCCGTGCCAGCACTCTGGCAAACATTGCTGACAGGCGTCCACGGAAAACCGGAGCTGAGCGTCATGATCACATCAAGCTTCCATCCACCGGCGGCCGTGTAGAGCCAGTCGTGCCGGCCCTTGAAGAAGGGAAGTTCGTACAGCGCGTTCGCCGTAAAGGAATGCGTCACGTCGAAGTCCGACGGCCCCGATTCAAGGCTCTGATCCCAAGGGTATGTCTGGTGGCAGGCCGCGTCGCCGGAGCACTGGTCAACGCTCTTGCTGAAGCGGTAGCTACCGGTGAACAACAGCCCCCGGCTCTTGCGGTGAGTCATTCGCGCAAGCAAGGCGTTATAGTGAGAATTGACGTCCGTTCGGAACATCGTAGCTCTATTGATGAGGTTTACCGTCGAGCCAGTAAACGTGTCCAATGCAGTGGGTCTCTGGTCGAGTAGGCCGTAGTCGAATGAACGCATGTACTTGCGGCTCTGGCTGCCCTGGTAGCTGACCGCAGCCACCCAGTTGTGCCCGAGGTCATACTCGCCTTCCATCGAATAGTGCCAGGTGTACGGCGTAGCCAGGTTCTGCACAGCGCCGGTGATGTCTGGCGCTGTGAAAAACTGACTTGTCGGCTGCGGCAGGCCCGTCTTCGGATCAAAAGTCAAATGAACGGACGGGTTTGCCGGGAATCCGGCGAAAGAGTTTACCCCGCCAGAGCTGAAGCCATAAACAATCTGCTGTCTGTCGGCACATGCAACATTAAACGAACAGTTGCCGGCGACGCCTGCTGACACAAAGGATGGTGGGTTGGCCGCTGAATTCCAGAGTTGTGCCCCGGCCACGCGGTTGTATGCGACTCCGACGCCACCGCGTAGCACGAATTTGTTATTCCATTCATGGCCGAAAGTGTTGCGCGGGCTCCACGCCACGCCAAGCTGCGGACCAAAGTTGTTGCGGTCAGCGTTTGTAAAATCTCCGCCTGTTCTGATCGTTGCTCCGGTGAGTGCGGCGGCTCCTTGCCCCAAAACAAGGTTGCTCAGATTGCCGAATTTCTCGTGGAGTGGGGTGAAATAGTCATACCGCAACCCGAAGGTCAGAGTCAGATTTGGCTTGGCCTTCCACGTATCCTGGCCAAAAAATCCATAGGTGTTGGTGCGGAAGTACTTGCGAAAGTCTGTCGGCACGCCAGAGGTTGGGTTGTAGGTAGTGTTACCGGTGTTAGGGAAGAAACCAATACCACCCTCGTCATTCGGGGCATCATTAGCAAAGCTCCAGAGATTGTTGAAGTCATACTGCGGCCGCGCTTGGCCGGTAGATACGTTCGTATTCTGCTCCTTGCCGAACTCTCCCCCGAACTTCAGCACATGGGTGCGGTAAACCTTGCTCAGCGTGTCGCGGAATACGTATTTGGTCTGGTAGAAAATACCTGGTCCAAACGGGAACCCAGCGCCGAATTTATTGCAGCAGTTGCCGGGGAGAACAATATTGACTATGGGGATGCCGAACGGCGACTGGGGATTGGATTTTAGTTCGTCGAAATACCACCGCGTCACGTTCATGCGTGCTTCGTTGATAGTGCTTTGATTCACGGTACGGGTCCAGAGCAGCGCCGCCGTTTCGTTCTTGCCGTCCGTGTGGAACGTATTGTATTGACGGCCATCGACCCAGCCGCCGGGAAGGAAAGTCTTGGTCAGCGGCACCGTGAACAAGCTGAATGCGACCGAATCCTTCTGTGTCAGGTTGTAATCAATTCTGCCATTAAACTGTGTGGTACTAATGTTGTCGTTCTTTCCATCATACTCTATAAAGGCAACGTCGGGACTTCCATCCAGTCCACCTCCGATAGAGTTGCAGATATAACCGGGCCTGGCGGGGTCGCAGAAGTTAGCGGAATTCGCCGTATTGCTGCCAATGTCTATGCCCCCCGTAACAACCTTTGTCCCGTTTAGGCCACTGCCATCCTGGCAGGTTGTGGTACTCACCGCCAATCCGAGGGTTGCACAACTTGTCCCGCCAGTACCATCAGGATTTGCAGCTGAAACGCCCGTAGCCGGGAGAATTTTGGGGTTCGAGAATCCTGATCCGGGGACAGCAAAAATCTTGGCCGCGAGGCTGCCCGAAGGCAGATTGCTGATAAATTGGGATGTTTCTTCCCAGCTACTTGCCCGGTACGAATTTCCGGCCAGCTTCAGGTGCTCGAATGAAAAGAACGCAAACAGCTTATTCTTCCAGATTGGCCCACCGAGACTGCCGAGGTAGCTGTGAAGGAGCAAATTGTCGCGATTAGGTGCCTGACCGTTGGGCCCGCCCCATCGCTGGAAAGCGTTTAGCCCTGGGCTTTGCGTACGAAGCACCGCGCTGCCGTGAATGTTGTTCGTCCCATTCTGAGTTACAACCTCGACGATGGCGCCCGCGCCGTTGGCATTTTCCGCGGAATACGGGCTAACCTCGACTTTTATTTCTTTCACCGATTCCGTATTCGGCGTAATGACCGAGGACCCACCCCAGCCTTGGCTGTTCGTGCTCACACCGTCTAGTTGGAACCCGTTGGCCTCAACGCGCGATCCATTGGCACTCACCTGTACGGCGTTTTCTACCTGGAAAACACCGCGGCCGGATCCGCCTGGTCCGCTATAGCCAGGGAGGTTAGATGATCCTCCCCCGCTGTCACGCGCGCCAGTCCCAAACACGCCCGGAGTCAGCCGCAAAAGTTCAAACGGGTCACCCCGGAATTGCGGAAGATCCTCAATCTGCTGTTTGGTGATCGTGCCAGTAAGCGAGGCATCCTCGGTATCAAGCGTCGGGAGAGTGTCGCCATTTACAGTGACCTGTTCCGTCACGGATCCGGGATCGAGCACCAGGTTCACACCGCTCGTTTCCTCGGCCTTGATCAGCACGTCTGTGATCACCTTAGTCTTGAAACCCGCCAAGGAAGCGTTGATCGTGTAGAGACCTGGCGCAAGATGGGAAACACTGTAGAAGCCTTCATTGTTCGTCGTAGCTTCTTGTGAAGCGCCGGTCTCCTGACTCGTGACGGAAACCTTGACGCCTTTAACCGCAGCCCCGGACGAATCCGTCACAGTTCCTTCAATACCAGCACGGAACTGAGCGTGAGACGCAGCAGCGAAGAAAACGGCGCAGGCCAACGACAGAATCGCGCGAAGAGAAAGCTTAGATAGGCTCATGACTTGCTCCTTCACCCCAAAAGAATTCGCGAAATGGCCTAGCACCCTCAGCTAAATCGGTTAACTACATTATTGGCGGGGAGTATAGCTACGTGAAATTTGAATGTCAACGATTGTTAATTCGGATGGGCGTCCTGCCGAGGCCTGTTTCAGCGGGCCTTCAGGCAGGCGCGTTCGGCGTCGCCGGCCAATTGTCTTCGATCACCACGAGTTCCGGACGAGTAGGAAATGGCGTGGTATAGCGTGGTTATGTTAATGACTCTTGGAATCGTTCGGGTATAGGATGGCTCTATTCCGAATGGAGGACTACGATGGCTAGAAAAAGCAAGCTCACGCGAGTTGCGGTGGGAATTGGGACGGCGATGGGCAAAGCGGATCGCGGAGTGCAAAAGGTTGCGAAAGCAGGATCGCTGGCTAAAAGGGAGCTCGATGACATTTCGAAGCAAGTCGATGCCCTCAAGCGCCAATTGCAGAAAACCGCGAAGCGCCTGAAACGCGCCCTGAGTTAAATTAGATGGGAAATGCAATTCTTGGAATGGGAACGGCAGTCGGTTTAGCGCGTCACACAGGCGTAATGAGCGGCTTTGATTTGATTCCTGTCACCTCCGGGCAATCCACTTCCCCAACTTCGCGCCACCACAGAAGTAAAGATGCTCCTTTCATTTTCGAGAGCCCGTTTTGAAGATGTACCTTTGCGTTCGAAATTCCTGACGACGCGAAAAGAAGCGCATCAAATGTCATGCCAGCGGTCAGTCGTCCTCTTCTTGGGGGTTTGAATTTGTTCCGGGGGCTTGAGTTAGTTTTGTTGCTTGCGCGGCTCGAATGAGATAGCTAACCAAATCATCTAGCTCGCTGGCGCTGAGCACGGAGCCGTAATCCGAACGCATCAGCGATTTTGGCTGATATTCGAGATGCTCGAGGTCCGATTTTGCGAACAAATGAAAGGCTCCGTCGAGCGACTGCAATTGCAGTGAAAAATTATCTTCGTTGCGGGCGATACCCGTGAATTGGCGGCCTTCCCGGGTGGTCGCAAGCACCGTTCTGGACCGCGGGTCCAGGTCCTTATCGGGATCGGTAATCGCGCTTCGAATTTCCTCTATCGAAACGTTCGAGCCGTAAGAGGACAGATCGGCTCCGAGAAATCCACCCGAGCCGTTGATCGTGTGACAGTTGGCGCAGCCTGCTTTTCCGAAGAAAAGCGACTTGCCTCTTTGCGGATCGCCGGGAATAGAAGCAGCCTTGCTTCCTCCCTGAAGAATTCGCAAATAGCCCATCACGGCCTTGAGCTTCGGCATGCCCAGCGTCCCAAACGCGGGCATTCCCGCCGCGGGGATTCCCGCCTGCAGGATGCGCAGAGTGTCCGCGTCGGACAACTGCTGAACTTCGGCGCGAGTCGCAACATTGGGCCCGCGCTCGCCGCCTCGCCCGTCCAGGCCGTGGCAGGTGGCACAAACCGATTCGAACATTCTGCGGCCATCCGCCACGGCAGAACGGCCAAGCCGATTTTCTCCCGCGGCAGGATTTCCCCTCTGCGCCGCGGCAGGAACCAGCGATGCGCAAGCAGCAAAGATTACTGCAACAATCGCTGCGCAGAAAAAGCGGTGCGAGGAATGCAAGAGGAAAGCTGCCCTCTTGCTAGACCCAGTGTGTGAACGGATGGCGAACATTTGGCTCGTGGCGGCAGATATCGGCTTTGTCGCGCTCCCTGTGAACTTTCAGCACTTGAAAATAACGTTGGGATTATAAAAAATTCACGCTCACAATGGAACGCCGTGATATCTCATTGAGTAGCGCGTGTCAACCTGTTCCTCCGCGGCGAAATTCGAACGGGGCGACTCGGAGTTGGCGTTCCCGCGATACGCGCCGCCGGTTTCGAGCCTTCGAGCTTCTACCGCGCGCGTGCAAAACAGTGTTAGAGTCCGCGCTTCAGACTAACTTCCTGGAGGAGTCCATGAGCAGATTCGTTCGTTTTCCTCGCCGCGCGCTTGCCTGCGGAACATTTCTCGCTGTAGCTCTTTTCCTCGTGGGAGTTGCGGGATGGGCCTGGCCACCTTCCGCGAAACCAAGGCAAGAAGCTGCAAAATCGAATGACGATGCTTTCTTGCTGGAAGGATTCCGGCACGTCGAAGCCGCTTCCGTTTCGGACGCGCTGGAACAAATCAGCGGACGCAAGATGTACATGTCGCATCGCATGCGGCCGATTTTCCCGGCGAAATTCGCCGGATTTGCACTGACAGTGATGCTGAAGAAAGAGAGCAATCATGATCCGGACGCGCTCAAAGGGATGCTTGCGGCGATCGACCAGGGGTCGGCGAATTCCGTCTACGTCATGGTGGTTGAGGACGGCGCCGACATTGCGGGGATGGGCGGACTGATGGGAACGGCCATGGCATCGCGCGATTTTTCGGGCGCAGTGATCGATGGCGGAGTACGGGACACCGCCTATCTGCAGAAAATCGGCTTCCCCGTGTACGCCTTGGGAATCGTGCCGTCCACTTCCGTCAGCCACTACCGCTTCGCGGGAGCGAACATTCCGGTCGTGTGTGACGGGGTCGCCGTGAATCCCGCGGATATTATTGTGGCGGATGCCGATGGCGTGGTGGTGGTTCCTCGCGCGACGGCGGCGCAAGTCCTTGCGCTGGCGCAGGAGATGGACTTCAAAGAGCACTCCATGTATGCGTGGATCGAAAAGCTCAAGTCCATCCAGGAAGCGGTGAAGAAGTTTGGGCGTCTCTAAGATAACGAGCGATTGATTCGATTTAATCATTGGAATTTGTGCTGGAACTTGGAAGCGGGCCGTAGTATAGACACATTCACGAAATGGTTGATATTTTCATCATGCGGGCGAATGCATGGGATTTCTTCGGGCCGTCGCGCGCATTCTCGCTGATCGTCGCGATACTCTGTGCCGGATTCATTCCAGGGCACACGTGGGCACAAACGCCGAGTTCATCTGCTTGCCGCATCGAAAACAAGAACTTTGAGGGCTGGCGCGCGGAAGAGATGAGCAATGCGTGGGTGAAAGTCACAATCGTGCCGCAGCTCGGCGGACGTGTGATGCAAGTCACATTTGCGGGGCACGCGTATCTATTCGTAAATCCAAAGCACAAAGGGCAGTACTTCCCCCCGGGCAGCGAAGCAGCCAAGGGACACTGGATTAATTATGGCGGCGACAAGATTTGGCCGATGCCGGAGGGAACGCAGGACGAGCAACATTGGGCTGGTCCCGTCTCGGACGCGCTCGACGACGGAGACTACTCTTTTAAAATTCTCTCTCAGGATTCCACATGCAAAGTGAGGCTGGACGGGCCGCCTGATCCGAAGACGGGGTTGCAATACGCTCGAGAAATCAGCATCGGCGGGAATTCACCGGAGATTTCTTTCCACGCGGTGATGAAAAACATCACTGCCCACGCAATTCGGTGGTCGGTGCAATCGGTCACGCAATACGACACGGCGGAAACTGGGAAGCCCGGAGAGTTCAATCATGAGTTCTGGGCCTTCGCGCCCGCAAACCAACACAGCGCATATTTCCGTCAGTATCAGGTTCGCTCCGGCCTTGCCGATGATCCTTCCTTTGCGGTGAGCAACGATCTGTTCACGCTGCACTGGCAGTATTTGCAAAGCGAAGTGTGGGTGGATTCGCCGGGGGATTGGCTCGCGGTGATCGACGGCTCGGCGCGTTACGCCATGGTGGAGCGTTTTCCTTATTTTGAAGGAGCGGAATATCCCGGCAAAGCAACGGTGATTTTCTACAAGAATGGTCCTTCGCTGGAGCTGGACGACAAAGGGATTCCCTTCGTCACGTCTGCGAAGCCGGAAGACCGGCTGCACTACCTGGAAGCCGAGGTGAATAGTCCGATGGTGCGGTTGCAGCCCCGGGAGACATACGCGCTGGACACGCATTGGTTTCCAACGCGGATGGGGAAAGAATTTAAGACGGTGATGGATGCCGGCGTGGTGGGGAGCTCGTTGGAGGTTTCCTCCACGGCCAGCGGTATTCTGCTCTCCGGAATTTTTGGCGTCTTTGTGACGGGAAAGCTGGAGGCGCGGCTATTCGACAAGCATGGAGCGCCGATTGCGAACATTCCGTTGCAAACCGTGAGTCCTTCGGAAATAGTAGAGCTGCACGTGGAACTCAAAGCTCCCGCGCAAACCGCGCGAGTTTCTCTTCACGTGATGGATACGCAGGGAAACGACCAAGGTTCGCTCGGAGAGGCCCGGGTCTCCGCAACGGACAGGAGTTCGTAAGAAGATGCAGTTCGGTCAAGGGGCGCTCTGGATGACAGTCGTCTGCGGATTCCTGGCGGCCGCGCAGGCGCAAGAGGCGGGCAGCGTTTCCGTTTCCACTTCGATCCAAGTGACTTCAGAAGCTCTGGCCGCGCAGCCCGCGGGGGCGAATTGGCTTTCCTACAATGGGGATTACACGGGCCGGCGCTTCAGCAGCCTCGAGCAGATCAATGCGAAGAATGCCGAGCAACTGCGCGCGCAATGGGTATTCCACGCGCCCAATTCGAATAGCCTGGAAGTCACGCCGGTGGTGTTCGATGGCCTCATGTTTGTGACGTCCGCTAACGATGCCTATGCGCTCGATGCGCAAACCGGCCGCATCATCTGGCATTACTCACGGCCGGTCACCGAAGGGCTGATCGACGACGCCTCGCAGCATCACAATCGCGGCGTGGGGATTCTAGGCTCGCGCATCTATCTGGAAACGGACAATGCCCATCTGCTCTGCCTGGATGCGCGGTCCGGGCATCTGCTGTGGGACGTTCCCTACGCCGAGGGAAACAAGAATTACGGAGCGACGAGCGCGCCGCTGGTCGTGAAAGACAAAGTGCTGGTGGGAACTTCCGGCGGCGACGACGGAGTGCGCGGATTCGTGGCCGCCTATGATGCCGAGACGGGGAAACTTCGGTGGCGATTCTGGACGATTCCCGGGCCAGGCGAGTTTGGCTCCACGAGCTGGCCCGGCGAACTGTACAAGCGCGGCGGCGGCACCACGTGGATGCCCGGTACGTACGATCCGGAACTCAATACGATTTATTGGGGCACCAGCAATCCCGCTCCGGATTTCGATGGCGACCCCCGCCCGGGGGACGATCTCTATACCGACTGCGTGCTGGCGTTGGATCCCGATACGGGAAAGCTCAAGTGGTATTTTCAATTTACTCCGCACGACCTCTTTGACTACGACGCGACGGAAACTCCCGTTCTGGTCGATGCCAGCTACCAGGGTCAGCCGAGAAAGCTGCTCGTGGAGGCGAATCGCAACGGCTATTTATACGTGCTGGACCGCACGAGCGGAAAATTTCTGTCTGCTTTTCCTTTCGTAGAAAAGCTGAATTGGGCAAAGGGAATCGACGCGCAGGGCCGGCCGGTTCGAACCGGCGTGCAACCCACGGCAGAGGGCATGCGGACCTGCCCCGGATTCACCGGAGCTACCAACTGGCACTCGCCTTCTTACAATCCCTCGACTCACCTTTTCTATTTCCTTGCGGAGGAAAACTGCGATCTCTTCTTTTTGAAGCCGGAGGAATTTTCCGAAGGAAAAACGTATTACTCGACGGGAGCGCGGCACAGCCCGGGCGATCAAAGGCAGAAGATTCTGCTCGCCTACAACCTCGAATCCGACAAACCGGCGTGGCGATTTCCCCAGGTGGGTTCGGGGCATTCCGCGGGTGGAACGATGACCACCGCGGGCGGCCTTGTCTTTTTTGGCGATGATGCGCAATCCTTCGAAGCTGTGGACGCGCAGACGGGCAAGCCGCTGTGGCATTTCAATACCGGCCAAGGCATGCATGCCTCGCCGATGAGCTACGCAGTGAACGGGAAGCAATATGTGGCGATCGCCGCGGGGAGCGACATTTTCAGTTTTGGTTTGCCTTAGGGAACGATCGAATTCAAATTTCAATTACTCGAAGGAGGAATGCGAAATGTTTTTCACTCTGAGCACAAGAAGGAGTTTTGCCGCTCGACTGGCCGCGCTCTTGCCGGGCCTCGGCTTTGCGGGAATGGCGGTTGCGACTCCGGCGCCGGCCGCGCAGAACACCGGCGGCGTGCAGAAACTGGACGGCGATGGAAAACCTGCCGGCAAAGGATTCATCACTCCGCTGATCATTCACAATGGGTTGATCTATATTGCCGGGCAAGGCGCTCATTCACGCGGCGACAAGTCCGACGCTGGCAAAACTCCTACCATCGAGATGCACACCCACATGGTGATGGAAGGCGTGAAGGCCACCGTTGAAGCGGGCGGCGGCACCATGGACAGCATTCTGCAACTCACCGTGTTTCTGGCAAAGCTGGACTATTACGACGGCATGAACTCGGTGTTCAAGACTTACTTTCCGAACGGAGGGCCCGCTCGCACTACTGTTGCTGTCGCTGGATTACCCGGCGAGTCGCTGGTGGAAATTAACTGCATCGCTGCGGTGGTGCGCGACGCAAAGAAGGGGGCGTAGCACGATGGCATTCAAAGATCGCTGGAATCGCAGAACATTTCTGGGCACTCTCGGAGCGCTGGTGGGGACGATTTTCAGCGGACGCAAGGCGTTTGCCCTACCACCTGCCGCGGGTGGCAAAGCCGCTTCCGTCTCCGGCTTTGGTGCAACCGGAAACGTTTACGGAGAATTGGGCGTAACCACGGTCATCAACGGACAGGGAACCATGACCGTGTTGGGTGGCTCCCTGATGCGTCCCGAAGTCGAAGCCGTGATGGCGTTGGCGGGCCGCCACTTTGTCAGCGTTCCGGAACTCGAAGTCGCCGCCGGCAAGCGCATTGCAGAAATGCTCAAGCTGCCGGAGGGATACGGCGCCATCGTCACCTCGGGGGCCGCCGCCGCCATGCAATCAGGGCTCGCTGGCATCCTCACGGGTGATAATCCGAAATTCATCGAGCAGTTGCCGGATTTAACGGGCATGAAATCGGAAGTCATTCTTCAAAAATCGCACCGCAATCCTTTCGACCATCAGTTGCGCTCCACCGGCGTGAAGCTCGTGGTCATCGAATCGCGCGAAGATCTGAAAAAAACCATCAATCCTCGGACCGCCATGATGCACTTCTCAAACTTCGCTGATACGGAAGGGCAGATCAAAGTCGAAGAATGGGTTAAGCTGGCGCATGAAAATCAGATTCCCGCGTTCATTGACGCCGCCGCGGATACGCCTCCCGTTTCGCACTTGTGGGATTACGCAAACATGGGCTACGACCTCATCGCCTTCAGCGGTGGAAAAGCGATTCGCGGGCCGCAATGCGCGGGTCTGCTCGTCGGCAAGAAAGATCTGGTCGCCTACGCCCTGCTCAACAACAGTCCGCACGAAGACACCCTCGGCCGCAGCCAGAAAGTGGGGAAAGAGGAAATCGTCGGGATGGTTAAGGCTCTGGAATCTTATTTGAAGGAAGATCACGAGGCGCTGAACAAGGAATGGCAGCGCCGCCTGGATTTCATCTCCGGCCAAGTGACAAAGATTCCCGGGGTGACAACTTCGTTCCCCGCTCCGGAAATCGCGAACCATGTCCCCCACATGCACATCAAGTGGGATGGGGCACGTATTGCGTTGACACCACGCGAAGCCAGCGCTGCTCTGCGCGGCGCAACACCGTCCATCGTTCTTTCATCGGGAGAGCATGGTGAAGCCTTGTCGATGAATTCCTTCATGTTGCAGCCGGGGGAAGAAAAGATCATCGCCCGGGAATTGGTGAAGGTCTTGAAGTCACACGCAGCGTGATCGAATCGGGACTGTTGTCCGCGAGCTCGTTGAAGCCGAATTCCCGGAGCCGGCGCATGTCCATCCCCTGTCCGCACCGAGGGAGTCTGCATGGCTAAACGTGAGGAGAGCCGCGTGCGCTGGTTCCTGGTATTTGGGCTATTTATTTTGAGCGCGGTTGCTTACCTCGACCGCGTCAATATTTCTATCGCGGGGAGCTCCATCGCCGCCGAGTATCATCTGAGCAACGTTCAGCTTGGTTGGATATTCAGCGCCTTTCTGGTGGGCTACGCGCTTTTTCAGACGCCCGGCGGATGGCTCGCCGACCGGCTGGGCCCGCGGCGGGTGCTCACGGCGGGAGTTTTGTGGTGGGGAATCTTTACCGCGCTGACCGCTGTCGTTTCTACAAAAATCGCCTTCGCCGTACTTTTGTTTGCGGCAGTGCGATTTCTTCTTGGCGCCGGCGAAGCGATCATTTATCCGGCATCCAATCAATTCGTTTCGCGCTGGATTCCATCGGCGGAGCGGGGAATCGCCAATGGTTTGATTTTCGCCGGCGTCGGCGTGGGAGCAGGCGCCACGCCAATTCTGATCACCCACGTCATGGTCCGCTACGGCTGGCGCTGGTCCTTCTGGATGAGCGCCGTCATCGGGTTGATTGCCGGCACAGTCTGGTATTTCGTGGCGCGCGACACGCCCGAAGAGCACCCGCACGTTTCCATCCCAGAACTGACCCACATTCAGGCTGGGCGAACGGCCAAATCTGCATTGGACAGCCGAATTCCTTGGAACACCATCTTTCGAAGCAAGGAAGTGCTGGCGCTGACCCTCAGCTATTTCAGCTTCGGCTATGTCGCCTGGATTTTCTTCAGCTGGTTCTTCATCTATCTCGCCAAGGTGCGCGGATTAGACCTGAAGGTGAGCGCCTTTTACACCACGCTGCCTTTTCTGGCGATGGCCGCGTGCAGCCCCGTGGGCGGGGTGATCAGCGACAAGCTCACGAAGCTCTACGGAAAACGCGCCGGACGATGCGGGATCGCCGTTTTCGGGCTCCTCTTGACGGCTGTCTTTCTGGCATTTGGTTCGCAAGTGCAAAGCGCGCGGCTGGCCAGTGTCGTTCTTGCCGGCGGCGCGGGTGCGCTTTATCTTTCGCAAAGCTCTTTCTGGTCGGTAACTGCGGATATCGCTGGTGGATCTTCAGGCTCCGTTTCGGGTTTCATGAATATGGGCAATCAATTCGGAGGAGCACTCACCGCTTCACTCACACCTGCAATCGCGACTCGCTTTGGCTGGACCACCTCCTTTTGTGTCGCCGCGGGTTTGTCGGTGCTTGGTGCCGCAGCCTGGCTGCTTGTCGATCCCGAACGCGCTCTGGCACCCGCAACGAAATTGTCGCCATCACCAGAGAAGACTTGAATCCGAGGAAGATCAAGCCAAGTGCGCCAACCTTGGATGGCGCGGCGTTAACGACCTAAAATTTGAATGCAATGTAGAAAAAACTTGACTACATGGGCGCGTTGCAGCCCGTAAGATTCCCCTGTATACTTTTCGCCATGTCATTGAGCCTTCACCAGTCCCAGAGGAACGCACATATCTGTTGTATGTGTTGTACACCCCTGTCTTCTGGCACCGGGAGGCTAATGATCTAGGAACCGTACCTAGCCTAGCTGTAGTGAAGCCCACCGCCAGAGTCGCTTGGCAGGTGGGTTTTTTGTTTTTGGGCCGCATCTTTTTTCAGAATTTGAAAGGAAAGGCATGACACAGGCAATTCCCGAATTGCTTCCCGCAGCCGGCCGACGCACGGGATGGAGCGAGGAGGTAGCAACTTCTGCATTCAAGAGGCTCAACCATCTACAAGCCCTGGAGGCAGAAAGCATCTACATTCTCCGTGAAGCAGCGGCGGAGTTTGCCCGGCCGGTGATGCTGTATTCCATCGGCAAGGACTCATCGGTGATGTTGCGCTTGGCGCAAAAAGCTTTTTTCCCCGGGAAAATCCCGTTTCCTTTGCTGCACGTGGACACCAGCTACAAATTTCCCGAGATGATCGAGTTTCGCGATTCGTACGCGAAAGAAACCGGCGCCGAACTGATCGTCCACCAGAACCGCGAAGCGCTTGGGCAAGGGGCAAATCCCTTTGCACTCGGGACCCAGAAATGCTGCGGATTGCTGAAGACCAAGGCGCTACTGGACGCGCTGGCGGCGGGCGGCTTTAATGCCGCGTTTGGCGGCGCACGGCGTGACGAAGAGAAATCGCGGGCAAAGGAACGCATCTATTCCTTTCGCGATTCTCACGGGCAGTGGGACCCCAAGAATCAGCGCCCGGAATTGTGGAACATCTTTAACTCGCGAATCGACAAAGCGGAAAGCATTCGCGTGTTTCCGCTGTCCAATTGGACCGAACTGGACGTTTGGCTTTACATCCACGCCGAAAAGATTCCCATCGTGCCGCTTTACTACGCGCGTGAGCGCAAGGTGGTGTTGCGAAACGGCTCTATCGTGTTGATCTACTCCAAAGACCAACTTCTTCCCGGAGAGAAAACCGAATTTGTGAAATGCCGGATGCGTTCGCTCGGTTGCATGCCCTGTACAGGTGCGATCCGTTCCGAGGCGGATACCGTTCCGAAGATTATCGAGGAGATGATTTCCTTCCGCCGGTCGGAACGCGAGAACCGCGCCATCGATCACGACGAGGAAGGCTCGATGGAGATCAAGAAGCGGGAGGGCTACTTCTGATGTTGTCCGCACTCGACACCGGCTTCCAAGACGGTTTCCTGAGTTTTCTCGATCGGGATATCGGGAAGGAACTGCTTCGTTTCACTACCGCCGGAAGCGTAGATGACGGCAAGTCCACACTGATCGGCAGACTGCTGCACGACTCTAAAGCCGTCTACGAGGACCAACTCGCCTCTGTGAAGAAAAGCAAGATCAACCGCTCGGGAGGACCGATTGATTTTTCCTTGCTGACGGATGGGCTGCGCGCTGAGCGCGAACAAGGAATCACCATTGATGTCGCCTACCGGTATTTCAGCACCTCTCGAAGGAAGTTCATCATCGCAGACACACCTGGCCATGAGGAGTACACCAGGAACATGGCGACGGGTGCTTCGACGGCGGACCTTGCGGTGATCCTCGTCGACGCCACCAAGGGCTTGCTCCCGCAAACCCGGCGCCATACGCACATCGCTTCGTTGCTGGGTATTCCGAACTTGCTAGTGGCGATCAACAAGTTGGACCTGCTGGACTGCAGGGAGGACGTGTTTCTCCGCCTGCAGGAGGATTTTCTCGCTCTTGCGGAGCGGTTGGAGTTTCCGGCCGCGCAATGCATTCCCATTAGCGCACTCGGCGGAGACAACGTGGCGGTCCGGAGCGAAAGGATGCCTTGGTACTCGGGGCCAACGTTGCTGGAGCATCTGGAGACTGTGGATATCCGGCCGTCCGTCAATGGCGATGAGGTGCGCTTTCCCATTCAGTACGTGATTCGGCCAGGCGCGAGTTTTCGCGGATTTGCGGGGCAAGTCGCGGGCGGCATCCTGCGTCCAGGCGACCCAGTCCTAGCGTTGCCATCCAGGCAGAAGA
This sequence comes from Candidatus Limnocylindria bacterium, assembly GCA_035490055.1. GTDB lineage: Bacteria > Acidobacteriota > Terriglobia > Acidiferrales > UBA7541 > Acidiferrum. The sequence continues at coordinate 15,624 of DATHIB010000002.1, forward strand.
CCCGGGTGCAATCGATCGTTACCTATGACGGGGAGTTACGAGAAGCGTGCCCCTCAATGTCGGTGACGGTAAAGCTGGAGGATGAAATTGATCTGAGCCGCGGCGACATGCTCGTCTCCCCCAGTACGCCCCCGCAAGTCTCACGCCGCTTGGAAGCGATGGTGGTCTGGTTCGATCCCCGCCCACTCGAATTGAATCGCATGTATCTCGTGAAGCATGCCGGGCGTCAAGTCAAAGCAAAGGCAACACAGATTCGTTATCGCGTGGATATAAATACTTTGGCCCATCTGCCCGCGCGCCAACTGGAGATGAACGGCATCGCAGCCGTAGAGTTCGAGACCAACGAATCACTCTTCTTTGATTCGTACCGTCGCAACCGGACAACCGGCAGCTTCATTTTGATTGACCCCCTAGCTAATGCCACGGTCGGCGCCGCAATGATCTGCGAAGACCAGCATCAACCGCAGCCAATGGTTGAATCTGAAGATGCGGGAACTGCAAGCGTTGCCTCTGGCCAGGGAGCAGTCACTCTCCTCGAACGACAGCAGCGCCACGGACATCGCCCTGGAATTCTCTTGATAGAGGGCCGCGAGGCTCTCGCGAAACAACTGGAACGATCCTTGTTCGAGCGAGGATTCGAAGTGCTCGTTCTGGAGGGCGACACACTGTCATCCGAAGTCCTCCCCCTGCTTTTAAAACCGCTCTGGTCCGCGGGGCTGCTGGTCATCTATTCCTGCCAGTCAATCGCGCAGGCGGACCGGGATGCGATTGAGGCGTTAGCAGCAGATTACGCATTCGATTTAGCAGCCCTACACCTGCCGGCTGACGACCGCGAAGCCGTCAGGCAAGTTTTAGCGCTTACGAAGTCACTCTGCACGGAAATCCGATCTGAGAATCAGAGAACGGTGAATTGAAATGCAGCCGAATGTGAATCTGGAGAACGTTGAAGCGCTGGGCGCAGAGGAAGTCTTGAGTGTAGTTCTGAGCGCCGGCCCGGGATCGCGTGCGTGTGTGACGTGCAGCTTCCAGGCGGAGGACATGATCGTGCTCCGCATGCTGAAAGCGCGTCTGCCGGAAATTCCCGTTTTGTTCCTGGATACCGGTTATCACTTCGCCGAGACCTACCAATATCGCGATCGCATGACGAAGGAGTGGGCGCTCAATCTGACCAACGTGCTTCCAAAAAATCCTGTGGAACAACAGGAATCCTTGCTTGGAATTCTCCATCGCACGGATCCCACACAGTGCTGCCAGTTGCGCAAAGTGGAACCCCTGATGGAGGCTCTCGGCCACTTCGAGCTCTGGTTTACCGGCCTGCGCAGAGAGCAGTCGCCAACGCGAAAAAATCTCAAGAAAGTGGAGCAGCATCGCTTGCCGGGCGGCAAGACGCTCCTGAAGGTGAGTCCTCTCGCAGATTGGACGTGGGCGCAAGTGTGGGAATACACAGGGGCGAACGGCCTCAGCTATCTTCCGCAGTACGACGAAGGATACGCCAGCATCGGCTGCCAGCCGTGCACAGCCATTCCAGAGGACCCGAACAATCCCAGATCCGGCCGCTGGAACGGCAAAAAACTGGAATGCGGAATCCACACTTTCTCGGAGCGCGCGGAATGATCCACCTCTTGCTAGGGTTCTTCATCGCTTTGGCTGTGGGACTGACGGGGGTCGGCGGGGGGAGCTTTACAGTACCCGCGCTCCTGCTCATCGTCGGCCTTCCGGCGGGCGAAGCGGTCGGAACCGCGTTTGTTTTTGCCGGCGTGCTGCGGCTCATCGCGGCCCCGTTCTATTTGCTTGGACGGCATGTCCACTCGCGCTATTTTCGCCTCTTACTCAAGGGGGCGGTTCCAGGCCTCGTGCTGGGAATGTATGCGCTGCACTCTTTGGCCGGCCAGGAAGGCAGCCCGTGGGTAGTCATCTTGCTCGGTCTGTTGCTGGCCGCATCGTCGAGTGTGACGTTTGTTCCGCGGATGCAGAACCCAAAATTCGCACGGAAAAACGCGCGTTGGCTGCCGTGGCTTGCCTTTCCGATCGGAGTTGAGTCCGGATTCTCCTCGGCCGGAGCAGGCGCTCTTGGGACCGTTCTTTTGCTCAATTATTCGGAAATGACGCCTCCGCAGGTAGTCGGCACAGACCTGGTATTCGGACTCGTCTTGGCGATCATCGGAGGCGCCGTGCATTGGAGTTTTGGCTCCGTCAGCACGGCGGTTTTGTTGCAACTTCTTGCGGGAGGCGTGCCTGGAGTCGTTGTCGGGTGCTTGCTGACCCGCCACTTGCCGGCACAAAGGTTGAAAGCCGTGGTGGCGGTCATCGCCATTTGCGCTGGCTTGCAGTTGGTCTGGTCAGGGACGCGGTCCCTCATGACCGAGCGCGCGGCAAACACAGGCACATTGACCGGCAAGACACGCAACGGTCAACCGGTGGTGCTTTTCTCACCCGCAGTAAAACCGGGCCTTGTTGCCGAAAGTATCTTGGAAACAAAATGAAAAACGCCGTTCAGATTGCGATTGCCATGTCATTAAAGCAGAGCTTCGCGCCCGTCATCTTCTTCCTGCCGAGTAGCCTCGCCCGATTCCGTTGTTGACCCCTGCTTGCTTTTCCCTTGCGCAGCTGTGGGCTTCGGCCCCGCTCCAATTGTCCAAGAAAGCCGATCGAATGCCGGGCATGGATGCGCATTTACTCTAAATCAGGGAGTCAGAAAATGAGTTCTCGCAGAGTGGTTAGTTCGAACCTTCAAAAGTTTTTCGTCTACGGCCTTTTTGTGATCTTTCTTGGTGCACTCCTGGGATCATCGGGACGCGCACAAGCAGAGGCCTCGCTCTGGGGTTTCGTAAGCGATGCTTCCGGCGCAGGCATTGCCGGAGCCGATGTCAAAATCACAAATCTCGAAACCGGCGCAGAGCGCTCCCTCGTGACCGATGACGCGGGGCGCTTCAACGCCCCTTCGCTCGTCGTCGGCCGCTATGAAATTGCGGCGTCCAAGCCAGGGTTTCGCACGGACGCACGGACCGCGGTAACCCTGGTCGTGGGTCAGCGTGAGGAATTGAACCTCACCCTTCATATCGGGGACGTGCATCAGAGCGTGGAGGTCCCTGAGTATTCCGGAATCGTTGCCGTAACCACGGAGGATATTTCCGGCTTGGTCGGAGAACGCCAGGTGAAAGACCTGCCGCTCAACGGCCGAAGTTACGATCAGCTGCTCACCCTGACTCCTGGGATCGTCAACTACACCTCGCAACGTTCCGGCAGCATCGGGACTTCCAACTCTGTTCTCGGCAGCATGTTTGCCGTCTCGGGCCGCCGCCCGCAAGAAAATCTCTTTCTCCTTAATGATGTCGAATTCACGGGAGCTTCCGAGATCAACAACACGCCGGGAGGGGCGAGCGGGCAATTGCTGGGCGTGGACGCGGTCCGGGAATTTGCAGTCGTGAAGGACACTTATGGCGCCGAGTATGGAAAGCGCCCCGGAGCGCAGGTCAGCATCGTCACGTCCGGTGGAACCAACCAGCTCCATGGCAGCGCTTACGAGTTTCTACGCAACAGCGCGCTGGACGCGAGAAATTATTTCGATCAAGGAGCCATTCCGCAATTTCAGCGCAACGTATTCGGCGGTTCCCTTGGCGGACCTATCGTCAAGAGCAAAACATTCCTGTTCGGAAACTATGAAGGCTTCCGGCAGCACCTGGCGCTAAGCGGTGTGACACTGGTGCCGGACAACAATGCGCGCGCGGGGCTCCTGCCATGCAGCGCCGTCACTCCCGCGCCTAACCCCTGCCCGGCCTCCGGCCTGGTAAACGTCGGCACAGCCGCAAGCGCCGCTCCGCTCCTTAATCTATGGCCGGTGGCGAATGGTCCCGACCTCGGACAGGGGGTTGCCGAAGCCTTCAGCCATCCTCTGCAAATTGTCAATGAGGACTTCGGCACCGCGCGCCTCGACCATATTTTCCGAGACAGGGATTCACTGGCTGCCGTCTACACCGCGGATGATAGCGCGGCGAACACTCCAGCGGCCAATCTCCTCAGTTCGGCCCTGGTGTCTCTGCGGGAACAAGTAGTCAGCTTGAGTGAAACGCACCTGATATCCTCTGCCGTCGTTAATCAAGCTACCTTCGGCTTTTCGCGCGGGGCGTTCTATTTCACTGGACAGACCTCCGTCAGTTTGCCCGGATTTGTACAAGGCCGCCCCGTCGGTGCAGTCGTCGTTGGCGGCGGAACAACCCTCAATGGGGCGTCCCAGATCTCCGCAGCCGGAACAAATGCGGGCAGCAACTTATCGGCAGTGCGCAATCTGTTCACTGGGCAGGACCGCGTCACGGCAACCCACGGCATCCATACAGTCGAATTTGGCGTGTGGGTCCAGCGGCTCCAGGCCAATGACGCACTTGCACAAAATCAGTATGGGCAAGCGTCATTTTCGACTCTGCAAGGTTTCCTGCAGGGCACGGTCTCCACGTTTACGGTCGCCCCGGTCGCAACCCCGCTTGGCTGGCGTTCTTTTGAAGGAGCCGTGTTTGCTCAAGACGCTCTCAAGCTGACACCGAACTTCGAACTGCGGATCGGTTTCCGTGGTGAATTCACAAACGGCTGGAATGAGAGTCGTGGCCGCGCTTCGAATTATGTGTTCGATTCGAATGGCGTGATCGTAACCGACCCTGTCGTCGGCAATTCTGCCTTGACCGTTAACAATGCGAAATTTCTCCCGGCGCCGCGCTTGGGAATTGCCTGGTCCCCCTTCTCGTCGAAGACCACCGTGATTCGCGCAGGCTTCGGGCTGTACTACGCACTAAACGATAATCTTAGTTATCGCCTCGACCAAAACGGCCCGTTCAACACGGTCTTTGCTCTCAAGAACGTCCCGCTTTCGAGCATCGACATTGTTCCCGGCGCTCCGGTCCCCCCCGGCGCGAAGATTTCTCCCAGCGGCGTACAGCCGGATCTCAAGACCCCAACCGTGGAATCGTACTCATTGAAGATCGAACAGCAGGTCACTCCGAGCACCTCGTTCGCAATCGGTTACGTCGGGTCGCACGGTTACCACGGGTTGCTGTCGATTGATGCCAACGTTCCGGTCCCGGCCATCTGCCCGGCGTCACTCTGCCCGGCCAATCTCCCTGCGGGCACTACCTACAATCCCCCAAACGCTCCTTTGGCCAACTCGAAGGTCGGAAATACGACGAGTTGGTTCTCCGAAGGCATCAGTTCTTACAACGGTCTCGAGGTGGATGTGAGCCACCGCTTGAGTCACGGCCTGCAATTCCGCGGTGTCTACACCTTCTCGAAAAGTCTCGATGACGGCGACAACATGAATACCAGCATCGCCACGAATTCTCCCGCGTTCACCATGAATCCGCTCCAGCCCAAATGGGACTACGGCCGCGCATCTTTCGACATCCGGCACCTCGCAGTCATTAACGCCGTCTACGACTTACCCTTTGGGCGAAACAATGCGTCCGGCATCCATCCGTTCTTGAACAGACTGACCGGAGGCTGGCAAGTCAGCGGAATTGAGACGCTGCAGACCGGGTTGCCTTTCACGCCTCAGATGAGCTTCAACCCCGCCAACGACGGAGACAGCCGCAACCCGATCCGGCCGTCATGGAATCCGGCTTTTACAGGGCGGCTAGTTCTCGGTGGACCGAACCGATACTTCGATCCGAACGCGTTCGTTGCGCCTCCCAACGGGACCTACGGCAACGTAGGACGCAACATATTGCAAGGATCTGGATTGGCCGAGTTGGATCTGGCGATCGCGAAAAGACTCTCGTTGTCGGAGCGCTTCAGCGCGCAATTTCGCGCTGATTTCTTTAACGTGCTCAACCACACCAACTTCAACACCCCAAACACGATTGTATTTACCTCCGCGGCGGGCGGACCATCTCCCACAGCCGGCGTCATCACCGCGACTTCCACGAGTTCCCGGCAAATTCAGCTGGGATTGAAGCTGCTCTGGTGACTAGAATAGCAAAGGTTGGACGGCAGCACGCGCGGAACCCATAGGTAATCGCATCCGCTGGCAGCTTCGCGTCAATGACCCGTTCTTGCCATATACGGCAAGCTATCATGCAAGACGAAAGGTATCTCTTCCTCGAAAGCCTTCACAGCTCGCCCGTAATACAGATAACTACTTGCGGTGGACATGTCTCCAGCCACCTCAAAACGCGGCGCGATTTCAGTGCGCTACTCATTTTTGTGGGTCTAGAATCTGCACATGATGGTGGTCGAGCAAATCTCCGGTCGCATGGTCTACCTGGGCGACGGCAACCTGGAAATTTATCTGTGCCCGGATGAGGTTCAGCTCGGCCTGGGCCAGCACGATCTGCGAATCAAGAACAAAAAAAACCGTCTCCGCTCCCAATTCGTACTTGCGTTCATCGGCACGAAGTGACTTCTGCGCGAGGTCCAGCGCGACTTTTGAGGCTTCGATCGAGAGCTTGGCCTGTTCGAGTGCATGGACTGCGTTGCTGACTTCGAGAGTGATGTTCTGATTGGTCTGGCGTTCCCGATATTGATCGCGGCGGCGGCTCGCATCGGCATCCGCGAGGTTGGCTTCCGCGCTGTGATTCTTTACGGTGAGGCTCAGAGAAAGAGCGGCGCCGTAAGTCGGGTAGGTAAAATGAAAAGTCTGGCTGAGGCTATCGCCCAGGCCGGTCTTACCAATTAGCTGGGGAGGTGTAGCAGTATTGAATTCGTTGCCAGCGGCGCCGTTGCCGATGTAAAAGCCGGAGAATTCGAGGTCAGGTTTTAGACTGTTGTGAGCGAGGCGAATGATCAGCTCATCGCTGGCCAACTGCTGACGCGCGGCTTCAAATTCGGGACGGTTGGCGAGCGCGCGAGCGAGTGCCGTGGCAATGTCCGTGTTGGGCAGGTCACCGAGGGGCTCGGGCTGGTCAATCAGTTCGAGGTCGAGAACACGGATGGCAGGATCCAGGTCGGCGCCAACGATTTGGCGAAATTGATCTTCGGCTTGTTTGAGAGCGTATTCCGCCTGGATTACGCCAACGCGGCGTGAAGCGACCTGCGATTCCGAGCGGTAAATATCGAGTGGCGGTAGCGCGCCGAGGCCGAGGGCCTTCTTATCGTGATCGTAGCTCTTCTGGGCTTCTTCGAGAGACTTGCGCTGCACGACCAGGGATTCGCGGGCGAGGATGACATTCCAATAATTCCCGACGGTTCGAAAGATGATGTCATTTACTTCGCCCTGAAAGGAAGCACGGGCCTGCTTCAGATTTCGCTGCGCGATGAGGATGGGAGCACGATTGGGAAAAAGGCCGAAGTTGCGAAGGAGAGGCTGGGTGACGCTGAATTGAAGATCGGTCGCAATCGAGGGGTTGAGAGTGCTAAAGGAGTTGTTTGTCGACAATTTACTGGCACCGAAGGAGCTTTGGAAGTTCGTGCCGGTCTGAAACGTTTTTGCCAAGCCAAATGCCGTTGTTTGAGACAGCGTCTCGAGAATCGGGGCCCCTTGAGTTTGTGTGATGGTCGGCGACTTGGTCCGGTTGTCGGCAAAGCTGGATGTTACCAAGGGATCGAATGGCCCGTGAGCGCGATGCAGATTGTTCTGCGCGAACTCAATCTGGGCGCGGTCGAGCCGGATGTCGGTACTGTTTGAAAGAGCGAGCCGGATGGTGTCGTCGAGAGAGAGAACGAGCTTGCCGTTGGCGACGTGATCCTGGAGGCCCTGCGGCGGGGCAAGCGGAGGGCCTGGCTTTTGGCGCGTGCCGATGCCTAGGAGCCTTTCAAGGCGCGGGGCTTCTTGCGCCTGCCCGCGAACACCGGCAATCGCTGCAAAGAAAACCGTCACCACAAGAAGACGCACCACTCTCATCACTCACCCCCGAAGGATTGCCTGGCGGCCATCTGAACTTATTCGTAACGAATGGCCTCGACCGGATCGAGTCGCGCCGCTTTGACCGCTGGATAGATGCCAAAAATCAAACCAACTGAAATGGAAACCACGAATGCCAGAAGAATGGAGCTGATGGTCACGATGGTGGACCATCCGGCGAGCCACGCGATGAGTTGAGACATGGCGAACCCGAGCACGACACCCACAAGCCCGCCGGCGAACGAGATCAGGACGGCTTCGATGATAAATTGGCGGATGATGTCCCAGCGCCGCGCGCCGACGGCGCGGCGCACGCCGATCTCGCGAGTGCGCTCGAGAATGGCGGCCAGCATGATGTTCATGATGCCGATGCCGCCAACGAGGAGAGAGATGGAAGCGATGGCCACCATGACGGTATTGAAAAGCTGCTCGGTGCGCTTTTGCTGGGCGAGGAGCTCCGCCGGGACGATGACGTTGAAGTCGCCGGCGTTGCGATGCGAGGAATTCAGGATGCCGCGGACGACTTCGGCGTCGGTGACGCTAGTATCGGGCGAAGCCAGATGCAGGTAGAGACCATCGATCTCATCCTTTAAATAGCTTTGCGAGTCTTCGAGACGGTACAGGACCGCATTCAATGGCGCGAAGACGAGGTTGTTCATGTCTTCGGTGCGGACGCCGGAAACCTCGGTCTGCGGGGCAAGCTGTGGCGCAACGATTCCGATTACATGGCACCACTGCTCGTTGAGTTTGATGTATTCGCCGATCGCGGGGGCAGCGCCAAACAGACTGTCCTTTGCCGCAGCGCCGAGGACGCACACAGGCGCTGCTGCAGCGTTCTCCGACGCTTCGAAGAAGCGGCCCTCCGTGACGCGGAGATGGCCGATTAGCAGGTAGCTTGGCTCGACGCCGTAAACGATAGGTAAGTCTTGTTGCGGTTTGGGAAGGAGCTTTCCCGGAACAAAACGTTTGCGCGGGGTGCCATCCTGAATGTCGGGCATATTTTTTCGAATGACCTGGTAATCGTTGAGTGTGAGGCCCGGTGAATTTTTTCGGACTTTCTGCAGCTCCTGCCAATTGTGGGCTTCCTTGGCTTCGACGATGAGGTTGCGCACGCCGAGCTGTTCGATGAAGGCCATGACCTTCTGTTGCGCTCCGGCTCCGATGGAAAGCATGGCGACGACAGCAGCGACGCCAAAAATCATGCCGAGCATGGTCAGAAGAGAGCGAAGCTTGTGGCTGGCGAGGTTTTCAAAACCGAAGACCAGATCGGGCAGCCATTGTTGCCGTGATCTGGGTTCAGCCATGGAGCTGGGTTTCATGGGTGCGTGCCCGGCTTCAATTGGAGCCCGGGCCGAAACTGGGATTGGAAGTGCTGCTTCCCTTTTCTTTTCCGGCGGGATTTTTCTCGGGGTTGACGAGCGCGACGACAGTTCCCGGAGAAATGCCATCAAGGATCGCCCGGCCTTCACTCAGCGCGCGGACTTTGACTTCCTGCATTTCGAAACCCCGGTTGCGTTTGCAATAAACTACCTTCTTGCCATCATGTTCGAAGACGGCTTCGCCAGGAATGGAAACCGCGCGAGAAAGATTGTCCCCCAGGATGCCAAGCCTGACGGCGAAGCCAGGGCGGAGGCGCGCATCAGTCTTGTCGAGCTGGATAGCAACATCGAACTTGTGCTGGGTGTTATCGTCCCAAAATTCGTGGGTCGTCGAGCCGCCAACGGTTTGCACTTTGCCGGAAAAGGATTCACCGGGAAGCGCATCGATTTTTACCTCAACGGATTGGCCGGCCTTAAGGTTGGTACGGTCGGTTTCGCCTACTTGCGCAGCGACTTCCAGGTGAGAGATGTCGATGACTTCCGCGATGGAACTTCCCGGATTGGCCTGGTCGCCGACGTGATAGTCCGGGAGGGTCATCCCGTACATGAAAAATCCACCCGTAGAATCCCTGTTGCCGTGGATGACCACGAGACCGTCAATAGGTGCGGTGATGTGCATATTCTTGATGTTTTGTTCCGCCTGCTCCATGGAGAGTCGAGCCTTGTGACGCTTCTCTTCGCTAATGGCAAGTGCAGCCTGATTTGACGCGCTGTGGGATTGAATGTCCTGCTGTAGCTGGGTCAGGGCGCGCTTGGCTTCATCGAGAGCGAGTAGATTCTTCTGCGCGTCGATGGGGCTCACCAATTCGTTCTTGCTGACTTCGAGCTCCGCGCGACGCACCGCATATCTTGCTTTCAGGAGCGCGGTCAGGTCCTCCGCCGTCTGGACGTCGGCGTCCGCTTTGGCTTTGACAATTTCCTGCTCCGCTTGCAGCAGGTCGCTGCGATTTTGCCCCAGATTGTATTCTTGCTGGCTGGGATCAAATTCGAGTACAACATCCCCTGTGTGCACGTGGGCTCCGGCGCGTGCTAGCGTGATGATCTGCAATGTGCCTCCGGCGATAGGGGGAGCGGTGATGGCTCTCGACTGGGAAGTTCGCAAGGCTCCTGTGGTGAAAACCTTAAGTTGAAGATCCACTTCTTTCACTGTGGTTGTCGGAATCTCCGAATCAGTCGCCAGGACGGTAGTCTGGTGGCAGGCAACGCAACTGCCCCCCAGCGCGAGCACAAGGAGAAATACAGTTTCTTTTAAGTGACTGTCGATCACAAAAAAATCCTATTGCGCGAGTGTTGGATCCTTAAGGGCAAGCTGCTCTCCCGGCTGCAATCCCTTTGCGACCAATGCCTGGTCCCCGCTCCGGCGCGATACTTCGATCGGGGTCTCTTCGAACTTCGATCCGTGCCGAACGTAAGCAACAGTCCGCCCCCCCTTGCGGAAAAGTGCAGACGTAGGAACCACAATCCCATCGGCAATGCGATCTATCGCCACGCGAACGACAGCACCCATTCCCGGGGCAAGGCGCTCGTCACTGTTTGCCAAAGCCACTTCGACGGAGAAATTCCTGGGAACAGGCCATCCAGCGTTGAAATCCAGGCTCGCGGTGGGACTGATAGTGTCGATGTGTCCGCCGAAGCTAACATCGGGAACTGCATCCACGCGTATCATGGCGGTCTGGCCTAATTTCAATTGACCTCTCTCCGCCTCTTCGATGCGGGCCGAGATTTTGAGTTTGGATGGATCCGGAAGTTCCGCGATGCCTGCGCCCGGCCAGGCGCGGTCTCCGGCCTTAAAGGGAGTGGGGCCGCCTTGCGGCTGCCAATGGTTTTGCAGCGCAACCACACCGTCAAGCGGAGCGAGCAAAGAAAGAGAAGCCAAGCTGTGCTCATCCAGCTGCACTTGGAAAGCCGCCTGATCGTGCTTTTGTTGCTTGCTGACATTATCTGACGCCGCCGAAGAACGATCCGCTTTGAGCTTGGCGTCTGCCTCTTTGAGTTTTTGCTCGGCATCCGCGACTTTTAGCTTGGCTTGCTCGCCTTCGATTACCGAAAGAATCTCCTGTTTGCTGGCATCCATGCGCGTCTTTCGAACGTCATAGTCTGCCGTCATGACGTCAGTGAGATCCTTCTCTTCCTTCAATCGCGCTGCGGCACGCGACTGCTGAATCTCCGCATCTGCCGATTTGAGCGTAGATTGATCCTGCGCGAGCTTTTGCTTCACAGTGGTGTTGTCAAATTCAACCAGAACGTCTCCCTTTTTAACCTTCGCTCCGTTTGCCGCAAGCTTCATGATCTGCAGATCGCCCGCACTGTAGGGCGCGGTGATTACCACCGAGCGGAGCGCCTTGACCTCGCCTTTGACTTCCAGGTAATCGATAAATTCCTTGCGTATCACGTCCGCAGTAGGGAATTTCACCGCAGGGCGCGCCAGTCGGAACGCCCCAAAAGCCAGGCCACCAACGACCAGAGCTGCTACGCCGGATAGAACCCTTTTTCCGGGCTTCCATTTTTGACTTTGGCCATTCATTGCAAGCCTGCTCCTGCCTCGTCCTCGACGGCGGCCCGCCGGATGATTTCTCCCTCCTTCAGCCCAGAAACCACGACGGCCTCGAGATCATTTCGAGGACCCATTTGCACGGTGCGCTTCGAAAAGCTGCCCGTAGTTTTCAGCCACACGAAAGGGTGATCGGCTTCCGTACCAATACTCTGGCAAGGAACCACGAGAACATTGTTCTGGGTGCCGAGATCGAGATCGAGGGCGGCAGATAGGTCCGGCAAGAGTCTCGGGTCCGTTCCCTGAACGGAAAAGCGCGCGGCGAATGATCTGACGGCTTCCGTAAATTGTCCCGTGCGACCGAGGGGCGAGAACTCTTCGAGGACCGCGGGCAGAGTCATTCCCGGGTAAGCATCCAGGCGCATCTGTGCGCGCTGGCCCGGATGTACTTTCAGAACATCCACCTGATTCAGCTCGACACGAACCTCCATTTGGGAGGGATCTACCACCTGGAGAAAAGGCACGCCCGGCCGAACCTGATCGCCCTGCTGCACGGTTCCCATTCGGCCGCCGAGCCAGATCGTGTTGTAGACGACCACGCCTTCCATCGGAGAGTGCACGACCATTTTTGCGGCGTTTCCCTGCGCGTAACGCATGGCTTCCAGCGCGCGGTCGCGCTGAATTTCCTGAATTCGAATAGTTGACACGGAAGCGGCGCGCTTCAGTTCGTAGGTCTGTTTCAGCTGCTTGAGAGTGACTTGCGCTTCGTCGAGGGCTTCCTGATTTTTTTCGGCGTCAATGCGGGAAACAATTTCATTCCTCTGAAGCTCGAGTTGCGCGCGTTGGAGTTCGTCTTCCGCCTGTTTCATCGCCGTATCGTCTTTGGCGCGCGCGATGTCTTCCTCCGCCTGTTTCTGGGCGACCTGCCCGACAAGGTTTTCGTAGGTGCTTTTCTTGTCCAGATAGTCCTTTGTCTGCGCCTGCGGATCGAATTCGACGAGGAAGGCGTCTTTTTTCACATGGGTGCCGGCGGGGACCAGCTTGGTGATGACCATGGAGCCGACCTGCGCTCCTTCGAGCTTGGGGGCCAGGACCACGAAGGAACGCGAGGCCTGCGTCGTTCCATTCAGGCGAATTACCTGCCCGAAATTCTTTCTTTCCACTTTTACAGTGGACTCACCTCGGTTCGCAGCCCGCCGGCCCTGCCGGAGGTGCGCGAAGAGGTACGGGATCGCTACGAGAAGCAGAAAGGCGGCTCCTGCCAGCATGATTCTGCCGGGCTTTCCGCGCAATAAAGTGGCCAGATCCATATCGCCCCGACCCTACTCCGAAGGAATCCAAAGACCAACACTTTATATGGAGTGTTGGACTTCCGATCCGGCGTTTAGGTTGCATCCCCTCGATTTCATTTACCCCTTATAATCGGACGGCCGAATTCTGCTAGGGGAAACGCCTGGATTGGTCTGCGGTTGACCGGCCGGGCTCTTGTACCAACTCTAGCGCAAGTATTCGGCGACGAGGGGGTCGACCTATCTGCGACGCCTATAGGGAACTATCTTGCAAGATGGTTAAAAAATAAAGTAAAAAATTGCGGCCATTCCTTATGAAGGAACCGGATTACGAGTAATTGATCTTGTGCCGGATCAAGCACATGAAGATCGAATGCGTTCTTGAATCGGGAGACATCGTCGGAGAGGGTACTGTATGGCGCCGCGAGCAAGAGTATATCTGTTGGACGGATTTCAATGGACTCAAGATCGGCCGCGGGGAAGTAGGGAGGGCGATGGAGAGGCTCCTCACTCGTACGTCGAAAGACTTTCAGCTTTCCATTCGCCGTCAACCGGCGGGCGGAAAACAAGTGCGTCCTAGAAAAAAACGAAAAGAAATGGTGCAAGAATGAGCGGCGATCGCAAAGTCTATCGTTCAGCGGCATGGTTCGGCAGGCGTGATAAGGACGGTTTTATCCATCGCAGCTGGATGAAGAATCAAGGCCTGCCCGATGACGTGTTTGATGGAAGGCCAGTAATCGGGATTTGCAATACCTGGTCGGAACTCACCCCCTGCAACGCTCACCTCCGGGACTTGGCCGAGCGCGTGAAACGCGGTGTATGGGAAGCAGGTGGCCTGCCGCTGGAGTTCCCTGTCATGTCCACCGGCGAAACCAACATGCGCCCGACGGCGATGCTGTATCGAAATTTGGTCAGCATGGACGTGGAAGAGTCGCTTCGTGCCAATCCCATAGACGGTGTCGTTCTGCTTTGTGGTTGTGACAAGACCACTCCCGCTCTGGTAATGGGCGCAGCTAGTTGCGACTTGCCAACGCTGGTCGTCTCTGGCGGTCCGATGCTTAACGGCAAGTATCGCGGACAAGACATCGGTTCTGGAACCGATGTCTGGCGCTTCAGCGCAGAACTTAAAACGGGCAGAATGACGGAGCAAGAATTCTTCGAGGCGGAGTCTTGCATGTCGCGCTCCGCGGGACATTGCATGACCATGGGCACGGCTTCGACCATGGCCGCCATGGTGGAAGCACTGGGTCTCGGCTTACCCCACAACGCAGCTATTCCAGCGGTGGATTCCCGACGCGGAGTTCTCGCCCAGGTTGCTGGCCGGCGGATCGTCGAAATGGTGCGTGAGGATCTGCCCATTTCGCGAATCCTTACCCGTGAGGCCTTTGAGAATGCAATTCGCGTCAACGGAGCGCTTGGTGGTTCGACCAATGCGGTGATCCACCTTCTGGCCATCGCTGGTCGAATTGGCATATCGCTCAAGCTCGAAGACTGGGATGGTCTGGGGCGGAACGTCCCAACGTTAGTGAATCTTATGCCCTCCGGGAAATTTCTGATGGAAGATTTCTACTATGCGGGAGGCTTGCCGGCAGTTCTCCGTATGCTAGGGACTCAAGGGCTGCTGCATCGCGACGCATTGACGGTCAACGGCCGGACGATTTGGGAGAATTGCCAGGACGCACCGAATTGGAATGAAGAGGTCATCCGGCCTTTTGATAGGCCCTTGGTCGAACACGGCGGTATCGCAGTGCTGCGCGGAAATCTGGCGCCTGATGGCGCCGTGCTCAAACCCTCAGCAGCATCTCCCAGGCTCATGAATCATCGTGGCCGCGCGGTCGTGTTCGAAACGATCGAGCATTACAAGGAGCGCATCAATGATCCGCATCTCGACATTGATGAACACTGCGTGCTGGTGCTCAAAAATGCCGGTCCGAGAGGCTATCCCGGCATGGCCGAAGTCGGAAACATGGAGCTCCCCGCGAAACTTCTCCAACGCGGCGTGATAGATATGGTTCGCATCTCCGACGCCAGGATGAGCGGAACCGCCTACGGCACAGTCGTTTTGCATGTCTGCCCGGAAGCCGCGGTTGGAGGACCGTTGGCACTGGTCAAGGATGGCGACATGATTCGTCTGAATGTGGAAGCACGGACCTTGCATCTCGAGGTGGGGGACGAGGAACTGCAGCGTCGCCGAGCAGAATGGAAACCACCCGCGCTCGAGATGAAGGGCGGCTACCAGCAGCTTTACGTCGACCATGTAATGCAGGCCAACTTTGGGGCTGATCTGGATTTCCTGGTGGGATGCCGGGGCACCAAGGTCACCAGAGAATCCCACTAAGCTGTGACGGAGGGATATGAACCGAATTGATCTGGCCGGACGCCGCGCGGTCATCACTGGTGGTGCGCAAGGAATTGGACGCGCCATCGCCGAGCGGTTCCTGGAGTCTGGCGCCTCGGTTTCCGTGTGGGACCGAAATCAGGCAGCAACGGACTCCACCGTCCAAGAGCTCTCTGGGCACGGCTTAATTCACGGGCTGGTTGTTGACGTAACCGACGCTCAACGCGTTGGCGAGGCCGCGGCGGAGACCGCCAAGGAATTGGGGGGCATCGACATTCTCGTCGCCAATGCCGGTATCACCGGGCCGAACACGGAGTGCTGGAACTATCCTCCGGACGCGTGGCGTCAAGTCATCGACATCAATCTGACCGGCATATTCCTTTGCTGCCGAGCCGTCGTACCGCACATGATCCAACAGAAATACGGCCGGATTGTGAATGTGGCGTCGATCGCGGGCAAGGAGGGAAATCCGAATGCTTCGGCGTATAGCGCCGCCAAGGCCGGCGTGATCGCGCTGACGAAGTCCCTCGGCAAGGAACTCGCGAAATTTGACATCGGCGTGAACTGCGTCACACCTGCCGCTGCTCGCACTGGACTCTTCGACCAGATGACGGAATCACATATTCGCTACATGCTGTCGAAGATTCCCCGAGAAAGGTTTGTGGAGGTGGGCGAAATCGCTTCCATGGTCGCATGGCTCGTCTCTGCCGAAAACTCGTTCACCACCGGCGCGGTCTTTGACATCAGCGGGGGGCGCGCAACGTATTGAGCCTCGGACTCTCCGCAAGTTTTTGTTCTCGGTGATTGCGAGTGGATCGTCGGCGTCACGGGAATCTTTGGAGGACCAGTGACACTACTTGGTTATCAGAACGGCGCTACCAGAACCATGATTTTCAGCGTGACCCAAGGGCCGAGATTGTCCAGCTCTCGATCGGACGGCGGCTCGGCATGAAAGAAAAAGAACGGTTCGCTAAATATCCAAGTTTACGCGAGCGCGTAGTTCTCGTAACCGGGGGGGCGACGGGGATTGGCGCCGCCGTTGTCGAAGAGTTCGCTCTCCAGGGTTCCCGCGTAGCGTTTCTCGACATAGACGTGAACGCCTCATCGCGATTGATTGCGGACCTTTCTACCCGATGCTCGCACATACCGGTTTTCCTCGCTTGCGACTTGACCGATATCGGGGCGCTGCGAGCTGCCGTGGCGCAGGTCGAGGCCACCCACGGCGCGGTCCACGCGCTCGTGAACAATGCGGCGAGCGACGATCGCCATTCTTATTCCGATGTGACGCCGGAATATTGGGATGGGCGGATGGCAATAAACCTGCGTCATCAGTTTTTTGCCATACAAGCAGTCGCTCCGCGCATGATCGCCGCAGGCGGCGGCTCGATCATCAATATGAGTTCGATTGGCTGGATGATTCCCTCAACTGGAATGCCCGCTTACGTAACTTGCAAAGCGGCAATCGTAGGTCTGACGAGAACGATGGCCCACGAGCTCGGGAAATCTAACATTCGTGTAAACAGCGTCTTACCCGGCGCGATTCTGACGGAGCGCCAGCGCCGCCGGTGGTGGACGCCGGAATACGAGGCCGAGATCATGGCAAGCCAGGCTCTCAAGCGGAGTTTGGCTCCTGAAGAGGTTGCGCGCCTCATCCTTTTTCTTGCGGCAGATGATAGTGGAGCGATAACGAACCAATGCTACGTCGTTGACGGGGGATGGGTGTAACCGCGTGGCGCTCGTGTCGCTCGCCGCGGCACAATACCTATTCACAAGTGATAGCGGGCTCGTGACCTCGCGCTGCGGGGCGGGTCGCGGTAGTTTTGTTCTCAGATTTTCTCCAGATGGACGATAGCGCGAACAACGGGAAAACCAATCGATGGTGAAATCAAGACTTAGAAGCCGGTTGGTGGGCCCGCTAGGATTTGAACCTAGGACCAACGGATTATGAGCGCGCACAGTTAAATTTCTTCCTCTATCCCTACTGTGCCCTGGAATGCGTCTGACGCGTGTCCCGCAAACTCAAATTTAGCCTGTACTACCCCGTTTGACCTTCACTTTGGCTGCTTTCTCGTCACGACGGCGTCACCTTCGCGAAACATAGTAACCTAAAAGTGTATCTTCGCCGCCAGTTGGATCACACGCGGAAAGTTTTGCTGGCTCTCCGGCAACCGCCCGAACCTAGGGCTGCTGAAGCTCGTATCTGGTCCCGGCCGAATAGGCGTATTGGTCACATTAAAAGCTTCCGCGTTGAACTCGAACTTGTAGCGTTCGCTGAACGAAATAGTTTTCTTAGCGGAGATGTTTAGCTGCCGAAGCGCGGGGTTCCGGATGTCGCCGAATCGGTCCGGAAGCGTCCGTGGGGTGAACGCCGGGAAATTCTTATAGCACGTCTTATCGTTGTTGAACCAGTGATTCTCATCTTGGACGGCTGCATGCCACGTGCCGCAACTGTTTATAAGGTTTGGCCAGACGACGGGATAGCCCGAAAGGTAGGTCAGAATCCACTTGAAACGCCAGCCTCCGGCAATCGCGTTGCCCCTGTGGCCGTTAAAGAGCCTATGACCTGTGCCGATGGGCAAGTCCCAGACGCCTTCGAAGGAAAGGTTCTGAGGCTTGTCTGTATTATCCAGCTCGTGAATCAGCGGTTCTTGCGCGTTCCAGTTGTTCAGGCGGTGGTTTTGCTCGAAGGCTTTCGCAAAAGCGTATGAAACCACAAAAGTCAGAACGCCATGGCTGCGATCGCCAAGAACTCGCTTCTCGATTTTCACCTGGAGGGCGTCGGAGCGGTAGCGTCCAGCCTGCACGAGGTTGTTCGTAAGTCCGGGGAAAATAGGATCTGCCCTCAGCAAATCGAAGCGCGAGATAGTAGGGCTACTGCCAAGGGCAGTTCGAGGTGAAACGATTCCGAAAAACGGGTTCGGTATTCGCAGGTTCAGATAGGTATTGTCACCAACGCCGGCGAGACGATCGGACAGGCTGATGTTGCTCAAATCAAAGCCGGACTCAATATGGATTTGATAGTTCCCAGCGTACGACCCCTCCGCTAGGATTCCGTGGGGCAACTCCCGCTGGAATCCGACTGAATACTGATATGTCCGCGGGATCTTGTAGTTCGGGGGTTGGAAGCTGGCGCCATTTCCGACATTCGTCAACAAACCCAGACTTGATTCAGGTGGCGGCAAAACCCCATCTGGGAATGGGTTTGTGATTGAGTACGGCCCGCTCGCACAAGTCGCGGGATCGCTGCCACAAGCAGCAGGAGTCAAGCCGTCCGGCGCGACGCTATTGTATGGAGTGCTCTGCTGAAATCCCGAGCGCGTGCCGAGTTGGGTGGGCGAGATATAGTAGATGCCCGCGCCCGCCCGCAGGACGGTTTTTTCAGTCATTCGCCAGGCGATACCTAGACGAGGTGCGATGTTTGTCCAATCGGTGTTGTAAAGTCGGCGAGATTGACCGTTTACACCCGGAAACAAATATCCGCCCGTAAGCTGCGCCGGTGGAGTGGGATAGGTATATTTAGCTGCAGTGGCAGGTGTCACCCCTGCGGGACACTTGGTAGAATCACCCCCGCCACAAGCTGTCCAACCGGCCTGGTTGGCGACCCATTTTGCCAGGATAACGTCACTGTCTGGGTTCTTGTTTGTCAGGTCGAAACCTCGATTCACGCGATTAAATCGCTCCAGCCACGGAATCTGTGCGTCATAGCGCAATCCGACGTTTATAGTCACGCGAGGACGAATTCTCCAATCATCCTGGACGTAAAGTCCCATATAGGGACGCGTCAGGTACGCGCTTTCATTCCAATCGACGGTGCCGCCTGTGGGCGCGCCCAGGAGCAAAGTAGCTAGTCCAGAACCGTCAAATACCGTCGGTGTACTTTGATTGTTGCCGTTGTTTTGTTGTGTCCAGCCCTGGCCAAAAGAGAAACTCCCATTTGACCATCCGTAACTCGCATCGCCCCTGGCCACGTAGTTCCACTCGAAGCCCGTGTGCACGGTGTGCCTGCCGCGGGTGGTAGTCAGGCTTGGGGCGAAATTCCATTGATTGTAAGTGTTCCAGGACAGTAGCGTACCGGCACCACTGAGACCGAACAAAAACGTGTACCCGTCGACTTGGATAACAGGGACTGTGTTCTTCGAATAGGTGGGCGCGTGGAACACTTGCGTAATGCCAAGCTTGTCGGCCGTGAGATTGAAGTCGGTGTAACGCGGAAACATCGAGGTGAACCTGGCGTACGAACCCCGGACGTCGAACACCGATGTCGGGGAAAGCACGTGCGTCCAGGCCGCAATGTAGTTTTGGTCGGTTCGCTCTGACCCAACATCTCCGCTCCCGGCCGGGGGCCCGAAACCTGTTGAATCGCGATATTCTCTGCCATGCTGAAACGTAAACATCGTGTAAATCTGATCGCTCGCGCTGAAGACATGGTCCCAGCGGGCCATCGGCTGGTCATAATGATAGCGGCCGACGTTTCCGCTGGCGATAAAGTTGTTGTTCAGTCCGCTGGTATTCGGTGCCGGATAGTAGGAGAGAATTTTGAGCCCAATCGAATTGATTCGGTTTGTAGGAAGAATGTCTCCCGGAAATTCGTTGCGCCAAACACTAGCCTTCGAACAAGGTTCGCTTGCTGCACCGCATGCGTGCCCGGTCATCGGGTCATAGATTTTGTATCCGAGAGCGCCAAAGTTGATGCCGCCTGCTCCGCCAAGCAGCCCGGGGTCCACCTCCCGAAGTTGGGGCGGAGGAACACTGGAAAGCGCGGGAAAGCCAACGATCTCTCGCCAGCCCTCAAAGCTAACGAAGATAAAGTCCTTTTCCTTCCGTATTGGACCTCCGATGATTCCGCCCCATTGATGTTGATTGTGTTCGGGAACGGGCGTACCGATGAAATTGTTCTGAAAGTAGTTCGCATCGAAGACCTTATTGCGAAAGTACTCAAAAACGTCCCCATGCCAGGCACTCGAGCCCGACTTTATAATGGTATTCACGACGCCGCCTCCGAAACGCCCATACTGTGCGTCGTAGGTATTGGTCATTACCTTAAACTCCTGAACGGCCTCGACATTGGGTGCAAACTGCCAATTGCCGTTGTGGTCGCTTATGGGTGCGCCATTCAGCAAGAAGAGATTTTGCCCCGCGCGAGCGCCATTAATCTTGTACGAAGCGTTCACGTCCCAGCCGCGCGTACCCGAAAAACCGCTCGGCCCGAAGACCTCCTGCGTGAAAATCACGCCCGGTGTCAGCGACATTAGCATGTACGTCTGGCGGCCGTTCAGCGGCAATTCCTGGGTTTTGATAGTGTCGAAAACCAAGCCGCGGTCCGCTGAGCCGCTCTCGAGCACCTCTTGCTGGGCCCTGACAACGACCGAATCGGCCATCCCGCCAATTTGCAAGCGCGAGGGCAAATTCAGCTTGTCGGCCACGCGAAGTACAATGTTCTCCAGCTTTAACGTGCGGAAGCCCTTAGCTCTCACTTCGATGTTGTAAATCCCGGGGTTGAGGTAAGGGATCGTGTAGTGTCCCTCAGTGGTCGTTTTCGCTTCCTTGGTTTCATTGTTTTCGATGTTGATCGCCTTAACCGTAGCGTCCGCAACGCCGGCGCCGCTCGGATCCGATACGTCGCCCTCCAGCGTTGCCCGGAAGTCCTGCGCACACAAGAACGTCGCGGTCGAAAAGAGAATGATCGCCAAGAGGCGACAGATCTCAAGAGCAGACGCCGACCTAGTTCTCAGGGAGACGGAATGCCCATTGTTTTTCATTTTCACCTCCAGGAGACACGCGATCTCGATCGAGTCATAGACCGCCACGCCAGCGAGAGCGTCGGGAGACACGTTAAGTGCTCGCCGGATCACCGAATTGCCCAAACTTCCACAACCTTTGGAGTTAACACTGCCGGCTTTTTCAGATTCGCAACTGGCGCACGGGCCCCTGAGAAAGAAACACATGATGCCGGGGCGGAACGGTTCGTGCCAGAGCTTTTCCGGGCCGACAGCTCCTGGCCTCACTTCGAAACACCGACCGGGGACGGCCGGACGATAAATAGAGCGAACCTAAGAATCAATCGGGTAAATCCCGTAATTGGCAGACGGGAAAAGACCTTAGATTGAGCCGAATCTGGGCGCTTTCACTCATCGCGTATTCCATGGGCGGTTTTATCTCAGACTTCAAGCATAGATCCTCGAAGGTGATCCGTGGAGAGACAGCTGACAATTGGGCAGACCGCAGCGCGGCAAGACCACGTATCCACTCTCAGTGTTGCCGATCACCCAGCATCCTTCACCCCCCCAGTGCCAGAAGTAGTACGCTAAGTACGCGCAAAAAATTCGAGCGATTCTTGAAGGACTTGACGAAGTTGTGCCAAATAGTTCCAGACCCTTGCCCGATGCGGGTTTCCGCCCTTCGGTAATCGACTGAAATCAGACGAATTGTTCCTGAGGATGGTTGGTGGGCCCGCTAGGATTTGAACCTAGGACCAACGGATTATGAGTCCGCTGCTCTAACCGCTGAGCTACGGGCCCCTCATTGATAAGAAAGAAGATAGCGCAGTTCTGTGAGAATCACATTCGCATTTTGCGTCAAACATGCGTTGTAATTTCCGTTCACTTTGCCGCCTTCTTCTTCGACGTGACCTTCTCCATAGCTTCGTGAAGTTAACCTGTCGAAATAATATTGTACCGCATGAAGATGTGTAGCGTCCGATGTCCAGTAGTCTTCATGGCCGGGGCTGTATCTACACCCGCGTTGACGAGGTTGCGAACGGCGGAGCGGCGGAAATCGTGGGGGACAAGGCCCTTGTATTGATGCCACGCTTCCTCTGTCTTTTCTCCAAATCCACACTTAACACATGCCCGAAGGCCATCCGCTGACCGCCAAAACTGCAATTGAAATCCCCGATTTGCACGAATTACCACTCGCGATCATTCGCGGGGATATCGCGCCTCGCTTCGGGGAAGATTTGAATAGAATCTTTGGAGTAGCGCGCGTTCGACCGCGTATATTTCATGAGGCCACATTGAAGTTCGTGGTTTTAAACCGACTCCAATGATTCCAGTCTACCGGTGCTCGCGGCAGTACTGGTTAACCTTGGCCCCCAGCGCATATCTGCTCAGATGAGAAAATTTGTGTCCACGAGGCAAGGGACTACATTCAGATGACCAGTAACCGCTATGCCGCGATCCCTCTAACGAATGAGATTTTCTAGCCATGGTCTAGCAAGAACCTCATACGTAAGCACGTAAAGCATTGAATATAAGCATGTTATGTGGATAAATGGTGCTTGACAATGTCAGATATATAGCATAGTATTTCTGACAAAGAAACTTCACATGGCGACCTCCACAACGAATGCGATCTTGAAGAGAATTCGAGCAAAACACCGCGGGTCGGTCTTTACTCCCAGACAGTTCGCGCACCTCGGAACCCGTGCTGCGGTAGATCAGGCTTTGTCCCGGCTTCAGCGGAGTGGCCAGATTCGTCGTCTGACTCGGGGGGTTTACGAGTTCCCGAAGATACATCCCCGGATCGGTGTACTCTCCCCTTCTCCTGAAGCCGTTGCCAAAGCAATGGCTGAGAGAACGGGAAGCCGAATTACCATCTCCGGAGCAAAGGCCGCCAATCTACTCGGCCTTTCGACCCAAGTGCCTATGCAGAATGTCTTCTGGACAGAGGGGCCTTCTCGCACCCTTCGGATCGGCAACCAAACGGTCACGCTCAAACACGTTGCCCCTTCCAAAATGATTGGCGCGGGAACGGAGGCGGGAATCGTAATTCAGGCTGTTCGGTCGCTCGGGAAAGAGGGAGTTCACGAAATTTCAGTCCATGCCCTTACAAAACACCTTCCCCGTCCCGTCAAGAGAGCAGTTAAGCGGCTCACACCTGCTGCACCGGCTTGGTCCCAGCCTGTTCTAAATCAAATCAGCGCCTGACGCAACTCATGGATGACTTCGCAAAAGGCATACCGACCGAGCGGCAACCCTATTTCGAGGAAACTGCCGCTCGCTGCGACTCCACAACAACGGCGATCGAAAAGGACTTTTGGATCTGCTGGACCCTGAAGCATCTCTTCACATTGGGGGCAATTCCTGAACTCCGGTTCAAAGGCGGAACATCGCTTTCCAAGGTATTCGGCCTCATTGACCGCTTCTCTGAAGACATCGATATCTCAATCGATCGCGCCGCCTTGGGTTTTTCCGGGGAGCGCGACATGGCGAATCCAGCCTTGTCAGGTACTAAACGAAAAGTCCTAGACGAAGAATTACGCGCCGCGATCACGACGGAAGTGAATTCGGACATTCTCCCCAAACTGCACGATCGTTTTCACGGCGTCCTCGGTAAACATGGATGGGGGCTTGCGCCTTCAAAAGACGAAAACGAAGAAATGACTTTGTTGTTCCACTATCCGAATGCACTTGAATACAGCAAGTATTTGCAGCCGCAAATCAAGATTGAATTTGGCCGCGGCGATCTGCAGCCCAGTGACAAATCTTCTGTCACACCGTTTGTTGCTGAGATGTTTCCCGACATGTTTCGAGAGAAGCTTGCGATGGTCCTCGTCCTCGATTCCGAACGCACATTCTGGGAGAAAGTCACTCTCTTACATGCCGAGAATCACCGTCCCAATCCAACCAAACTGAAACCGCGCATGGCGCGGCATTGGTCGGACGTTGCTGTAATGAGTACGGTGGAACGATTCAAAGACCACAAGCTTTCCCTTGATCTTCTATCTCAAGTGATTCGTTTCAAGAAAATCTACTTCGCTGCGAATTGGGCCCATTATGATACCGCCATGCCCGGAACCCTTCGAATCGCGCCCAACGAGTCTCTCGCGGCGATCCTCCGTAAGGACTATCAGCAAATGCAGGAAATGTTTCTCAGCAAGCCCCTGACCTTCGACGAAATCCTTGCAAGGCTAGAAGTGTTGCAGCAAAGAATAAACGCGCTGGGGAAAAAGTAGCGAACGCGGTACCTCACAAACGGCAGCAATGCCATGCTCCTGCCATTCGCCTGTGTGCCAATGAAAGGCGATGTATAATTTCCGCGGCGCGATGCAATCGGGCCTTTGAGTCTTCCGATTCTCAGTGATTCCAATGATAATCCGCTTCAGCGATCCCGAATTCATCCACTACACTTTGCACCCCGGCACCGCTTCGGGAATTCTGGATATCCACAAAACCAACGAACAGCTCCCAAGTGCAGACCCAGAGCGGCACGAGACCGTAGTAGTGAAGTGGTTGAAACCGTCCCAGCGAGAAGCTCTACGGCTGCCAGCGTACATTTAGGCGCGAGGTGAGGAGAAACAGACAAAGGTTCGACTCGCTGTTGCGATCAATCAGATGCCTCAGAATCGGAAGCTCGCGCAAACCGTGGCGGCAAGTCATCTGAACGTGAATCAACGAAGATTTCTGCCCTGTCTAGCTACCACCTGGATGGATTTTCGGTCGAACGGCTAATGATTTTTCTGACCGCCCTGGACCATGACGTGGAAATGGTAATTCGACGCAAGCCGAAATCGCGAAGAGTTGGTCGCATCCCAATGACGGCAGCCCGTTGAGCTTCCGACCGTCGCTGGGCGTGTTCGTCAAAATGATCTTGTAACCGTCGAAGGTCCTGCGTCGATGTGAACGAATCGGGTCGGCGCGTTGTGAACCGGTTGTTCGAGCTCTACTCGCTTGCCTTTGGCGTAGATTTCATGGTGAGGATGGCTTCTGCGCCACTCCGCTAGCGTAGCCGTGCGATTCATATGCTCGACAACTTTTCGCCAACCACCGCCGTTGTAGGCGCAAAAGCTAATTTCTCCCTGTTGAGTTGCCACGGGGATACTGGAATTAGAGATGGCCGAGAAATCGTAGTTGAAAGCGTCTTGGAACCACAACCCGTTAACGGTCATTACTCTCCAACGGGCATCATAAGAATATGCTTTCTGCGACCAATCATCGCTACTACCGGCAACACGGTAGAAACAATCTTCGAGCAAACCCCTAAGCTGCACGAGACCGAAGCCTAAGGGAGCTTCCTTCTGATCGAAATTGCGTAGTACGGACAACGAGACGAGAGCTTTTGTGGCGGCCGGCCCTCTCCCACGATCCGTTATCTCCACGATGTCGCGCATGAATTGTTCCAGGTTGAAGAAGGACGGAATCGGAACTGCCACCTTCTGGACTGAATCTATGAGCAAGAGGCTGAAGATCCCTTGATGTGGGTGGGTGTCCGGGAAAAGACTTCCTAAGACTGCATTGGGGTTTAGGACGTCGCACAAATGTGCGAATACTCCATAGTCTGAGACCGGGAACCAATCGCGCATTGGCCGCCAGGCAGTCGAACCCTGCTCTTCTAGGTCGTAGGCGAGCTGCGAGAGCGGATAACGCTTCACGTACCGGTCGTCGGTGGATATACCTTCATCTCTGCCCGTAAACATGACAGGTTGAAACAACACGCCGTGAATCTTGTCTGTGTTCTCAATCGCGAAACGGACGATGTCACCAAGCCCATCGTTGTTGAGACCGTTGACGACTGTAACTTGCAGCGTGGTTCGCATTCCAGTCGCAGCGATGTTCTCCAATGCTTGCCGCTTCACTTCCATATAGTTTCCGAGCCCGCGATGTTTGTTCATTTCTTCCGAAACGCCGTCGCACTGGAGGTATGCGGCGTGTAATCCAGCTGCCTTCGCCTGGAAAGCAAAGTCTCTGCTCTCGGCAAAACGTACACCGTTCGTCGCGACGTGAAGCCGGTGGAAGCCCATGCTTTTCGCGTGCTGTACAGCCTCTAGAAAAATCGGCGAAAGTGTGGGCTCTCCTCCTGAGAACAGAACGTTGACCTCTCGCTGAGGCTTAAACGAAACGGCATTGTCGAAGAGCGCTTTTATGTCTCCCATATCCAATTCGTGAACATAGCTGGCGGCGTTAGCGTCCATGAAGCACGGCGAACACATCATGTTGCATCGGTTGGTCAGATCGACGATCAAATGTGATCCCCGGCCTGATCTGATGCTGTTGGGACCGTGATTGTGCACATCCTGGTCGTGGGCGCATTCAAAATCCCGGCCAAAAGCAAGCCGCTCCATCCTTCGGAAAAAATCCGGGTGATTGGATAGCATGTCCTCAAAGGGGCCATGCCTGTCGCACACTTTGCGCATGAGGATGCGCCCGCCTTCTTCCAATATTTCCGAATCAATGATTCCCGGTCGGTCCCTAAAATCAGCAATCTCATTTTCACCACTCAGAACCGCTTCAGCTGCTTCGCGGTTACAATCAGGGCACAGCGAGGGCGTTTTCCTGGGAACACCCAGTTCCAGGGGTCTTCGTTGTCCCGACTTGAGCAGCGGTCCAGGAGCCCACTTTGGTGCGGGCAAGACCCTCTCTCGTAATGCGCTGTTAATCGGCTGAAGAACTTTCCAGCCTACATTTGCGATGGCATAGAGAGCGTCGACCTTAGACGTAAACATTGGAATACCTCCCTGACGGTATCCTCACGGGCGATAGAAACGTGCTGACGGACAGGCTGGACACGAAACCAATACGCGCACAGCTGGGCATCTGTCAAGTGGAAATGTGGCTAGCAAGAACTGGTCGGCGACAATCTCCTTAACTCTGCACCAGGGCTAGGATTGCCCCTGCGATCCCCCTCCCTGTCCGACACTTTGTCCATGCGCCGCGCCAGTTTTGTTGCTGGTCGGATTTCAGATTTTATGCGTATCCATGCGGTCCAATGCGGCTACAAAACGATCCTGAACCGCCAAATTCCTGTCGCAAAGTCTTGCGCATAGAGTCGAATAGTGCGCGAGTGTGTGCTTGTGCGTCGCCAAGCAGGAGGTACAGCAGGACATACCCGTGACATTATGAGTCCGCTGCTCTAACCGCTGAGCTACGAGCCCCACGCTTGAGAAACATTTTATCCTGAAATTGCCCAATTCACCCGTGCTGTGACCCAGATTTCTGCTCACCCCTTGGCGCAGAGGGCGTCTATCGCCAGTGGGGTGGTTTGTCACTGAAAAGAAAGCCATTTGTATCGTTGTCTTTTGTGGAGAGGAGAAGGTGTGATTATGCGGAACGTGTGGAAGTGTGTTTTGGGACTGTTGGTGGGACTCGGCGTTTTGTGCGGGAACGCCAACGCGCAATTCAAAAACGGAAGCCAGCCGACGGAGCTGAACATCCCGCGAGTCAGCCAGCGCGGCACGGTGTCCCAACGAATCGGACTGACGGACATCACGATTACTTACCATAGGCCGGCAGTAGGCGGGCGGGAGATCTGGGGCAAGACGGTGCCCTATGGAAAAGTATGGCGGGCGGGCGCGAATGAGAATACGACTATTACTTTCTCCGACGATGTCTCCGTGGAAGGGAAACCCCTTGCGGCGGGTACGTATGGGTTGCACACCATCCCTGACAAAGATCAGTGGACGGTGATTTTTTCGAAGAACTCGACTTCCTGGGGCAGCTTCAGCTACGACGAGAAAGAGGATGCGCTGCGCGTGAGCGCGAAATCGCACGCGGCGGAATCGTTTGACGTGTTGACGTACGTTTTCGAAGACGTGAAGGCGGATTCGGCGGCTGCGACACTTCGGTGGGAGAAGCTGGCGGTTCCCTTCCGCATTTCCGTGGACGTGAAAGCGGTAGTGTTGAAGAGCGTCAAGAACGAGCTGCGGAATGTCGGCGGATTCACCTGGGGCGGATACGACGAGGCGGCGCAATGGTGCCTGGACAACAATTACAACCTGGAAGAGGCGCTGAAATGGGAAGACACTTCGATCCAGAATGAAGAGCGGTTTGAAAATTTGGAAACCAAATCGCGCATCCTCGACGTGCTGGGGCGAAAGGAAGAATCCGCCAAAGTGGTTTCCAAAGCGTTCGACAAAGCCACTGCGATTCAACTGTACTCTTATGCCCGGGGCCTGCAACGATCGGGGAACGTCAAGCGCGCGTTCGAGATCTATCCTCAGGTCCCCAAGAAGGATGCGAATCATTGGACCAGCCACTTGGCGCTGGCGCGAATCTCGTCGAACACGGGAGATTTTCCGACGGCGGCCAAGGAAATGACCATGGCGATCAGCGTCGCGCCTGATACGACGAAGCCGTTTCTTCAGCCGTTGCTGAAGCGCTTGGAGGCGAAAGACGACATCAATAAATAGCCGGATTCCCTCCTCCGGCTCGGGCGGCGCAGGCTTAGATTTTAAGCGCGGATGATCGTGCTCCGGCTAAGTCTCAAATGAGTTCAGGACAATTCTAATTTGTGGTGCGCGCCCCCGCGCGCGGTTAAGTGATTAGGCGCGAGAAAGCGCCGGTTGCTTGTGCTCCGCAACGGTCGCGAGCGCGGCCTCAATCACGGCGAATCCTTCGTCGAGCTGCTCGTCGGTAACGACGAGCGGGACGAGAATGCGAATCACGTTGTTAAAGGTGCCAGCGGCGATAGTGATGAGGCCGTGCTCATAGCAATACTTGGCGATGGCCTTGGTCTCGGAGTCGGCGGGCTCGCGGGTCTCTGCGTCACGCACCAATTCGAGGGCGCACATGCCGCCGAGGCCGCGCACGTCGCCGATTAAAGGCCATTTTTTCTGCCAGCCGCGGGCGCGTTCTTCAAAGTGTTTCCCGATGGCGGTGGAACGGGCCAGCAGGCCGTCCTTCTCGATGGTTTCGATGGCGGCGAGCGCGGCGGCGCACGAAGCAGGATGGCCGCAGTAGGTTCCGCCAAGAGAGCCCACGCCGGGTGCGTCCATGATTTCGGCGCGGCCAGTGACGGCGGCGATGGGCATGCCTCCGCCGAGCGACTTCGCCATGGTGATCAGATCAGGCTCAATGCCGAAATGTTCGGAGGCGAACCATTTGCCGGTGCGGGCGAAGCCGGATTGCACTTCGTCGGCGATGAAGAGAATGCCGTGCTTGCGGCAGATGCTTTGCAGCAGCTTGAAATAGCCGGCCGGCGGAATGACGAAGCCGCCTTCCCCGAGAACGGGCTCGGCGATCACGGCGGCGACGGATTCGGGAGCCACGGAGCGCTTAAAGGCGTCTTCAAGATGATGCGCGAAGGATTCCGCGGTGGCTCCTTTTTCGGCGCGGTAGGGATAGGCGAACGGAATGCGGTAGATGTCGCTGGCAAAGGGCTCGAACCCCGCTTTGTAGGGATGCGTCTTGCTGGTCAGCGACATGGTGAGAAGCGTGCGGCCATGGAAGGCGTCTTCGAAACAAATGACAGCGGGGCGCTTGGTGTAAGCCCGGGCGATTTTGATGGAGTTTTCGATGGCCTCGGCGCCGGAGTTGACAAGGATGGTTTTCTTCGGAAAATTGCCGGGAGCCAGGGCGTTGAGTTTTTCCGCCACGGCAACGTAGCTCTCGTAAGGAGTGACGGCGAAGCAGAGATGCAAGTGCTTCTCGAGTTGCTCGCGGATCGCGGAGATTACCCTGGGAGAGCGATGGCCGATGTTGAGGCAGCCGATGCCGCCGGCAAAATCGAGATAGCGATTGCCGTCGACATCCTCGATGGTGGCGCCTTGGGCGCTTGCGGCGAAAACCGGGGTGGCATTCGAAGGGCCGCGTGGAACCGCGGCTTCGCGGCGCGCCATCAATGCGCGCGACTTGGGTCCCGGTATTTCCGTGCGAATCTGAATTGTAGACATTTTTTATTTTCCTTGCTTTGAAATCTAGTACCAGCCGATCGGGGTTTCGTCGAGGTTGACGAAGACCTGTTTGGTTTCCAGATATTCTTCAAGGCCCCACGGACCGAGCTCGCGGCCGAAGCCGGACTGTTTGTATCCGCCCCACGGTGCTTCGACATACGTCGGTTGCATGTGATTGACCCACACGATGCCGGCGCGCAGCGATTTCACGACGCGGAACGCTTTGTAAATGTCGCGCGTCCAGACCGCCGCGGCGAGCCCGTAGGGCGTGTCGTTGGCGATGCGAATCGCCTCCGGTTCGCCTTCGAACGGAATCACCGAAGCGACGGGGCCAAAGATTTCTTCGCGTGCGATGCGCGCGTTGTTATCGACGTCGTAGAAAATGGTCGGCTCGACGTAGTAGCCTTTGCCAAACTGTTTCGGGCGACCGCCGCCGATGGCCAACTTCGCTTCTTTCTTCCCGACTTCGAGGTAGGAGCTGACGCGGTCGTATTGCTCCTTGCTGACCAGTGGACCCATTTTCGTTTCGCGTTCCAGCGGCGCGCCCAGCTTGATGCGCTTGGCCTTCTCCGTCATGGCTTCCACGAACTTCGGGTAGATTTTCTTCTCGACCAGAATGCGGCTGCCTGCGGAGCAGACTTCGCCCTGATTGATGAAGATTCCGAAGAGCGCGCCGTCAACGGCAGCTTCCCAATCCGCGCCATCGAAGAAGATGTTGGGAGACTTGCCGCCAAGCTCTAGCGTGACGCGCTTGAGTGTGTCTGCGGCACTCTTGACGATCATTTTTCCGACCGCGGCGCTGCCGGTAAATGCGATCTTGTCCACTCCGGGATGCGCCACCAACGCAGCTCCCGCGGTTTCACCCATGCCATTGACCACGTTCACTACGCCCGGCGGCAGGCCCAGCTCTTCAAACCAGTTGGCGACTTCCATCATGGTGAGCGGGGTCTGCTCCGCAGGCTTGAGGACGCAAGTGCATCCCGCGGCGATGGCGGGAGCGAGTTTCCAGGAAGCCATTACCAATGGATAGTTCCAGGGAATAATCTGCCCGGCGACGCCAACCGGTTCACGCAGCGTAAAACTCAGGGCATTGGCGGGCACCGGATTGACGTGCCCCAGAACTTTGTTCGCGAGGCCGGCATAGTATTCGAAACAAGTGGCGACATCAGCGATGTCGTACTCCGCTTCGACAATGGGCTTGCCCGAATTGCGGCACTCCAGCTCGGCGAGTGGCGCGGCGTTGGATCGAATTTTCTCCGCCAGCTTGTAGAGAAGGCGGCCGCGTTCGGCGGCGCTGGTCTGCGGCCACGGGCCAGAATCAAACGCGGCACGCGCGGCTTTTACGGCGCGATCAACATCGGCTGCCGTGCCCGATGCAACATGCGCGATCACTTCTTCGGTCGAAGGATCGTAGACGGGAAACATCTCGCCGGAAGCACTCTTGACCCACTGGCCATTGATGTAGTTTTGATAGGCTCGAACGACCGTTTTTGCAGTGCTCGACATAACTGCCTCCCAAATTCAAAGCGCAAGCGCCGCCGCCAGTTTCCGCGCCGCCTTGCGTCTGCCGTAAATAAAAAAGAAAAATGCGGCGAGGCCGATGAAAAACAACGTGCCCCCGAACATCCAAATCTCGTAAGACAGAAGCGACTTAATCTGCTGGGCCGGAAAAAATGCCAGGGCGATTCCCAGACCGGTGGTCGTGAATCCACTGAAGCCGGCGAGGATCAGCTTCGTTCTGCCGTAGCGCCCCTTTCGAAACGAATCGCTGAACGCGATCTTCAGCAGAGCGCCAAACATATAGAGAAACGGGATCAATTGCAGCACCACGGCGAGGGACAACAACTTCTGAAACGTTTCCTGCACTCCCGCGCCCGTAAAAGAGAAATTGATCACCACCAGAATCATCGATACGGCCGCGTGTACGATCAGCGCGGCATACGGCGTGGCGTACTTTGGGTGGATCTTGCCAAGCCAGGAAGGCATATAGGAATCGAGGCCGGCGACAAAGGGAATCCGCGCGGAACCTCCAAGCCAGGCGGAGCCAATTCCGACGATCGAGATGCTCAACAGGAATGCAAAGGGTGCAACGATCCAGCTGACCCCAACGCGGCTGGCCATGTGGCCCACGGCCTGAACAATTCCTTGGAGAACGCTGATGTCGTTCTTGCTCACCGCGACGAGCAGCGTCAGTGTCGCTCCGATATAAAGCAAACCGGATAGAAAGCCGCCCCAGGCGACGGCCCCGGGAAGAGTTCTCTGAGGATTCTCGATTTCATCGCCCATGACCGAGGCGAGTTCCAGCCCCACGAGGCCGAAACAGATCACACCGAATGAATTCAGAACAAAACGAGGGTTCGCCGGAATCTGGAAATCCGCCGTCGTCACCGACGTACCGAACCGCAGCCATATTACAATTCCCAAACCGATAAGGACAGCCGCGGCAACAAAAGTTCCGACCGCGCCGAGATTGTTAAGCCACTTCCCGACGCCCAGACCAAGAATGTTCAGCACGACCAGCAGGAATAACAAAACCAGAGAAGCCGTTAAGGTGAAGGATTTGTTGTCCGCGAGCGTTTCGTGGCCGGCTCCCAAAACAAACACGAACACACCGACGAAATAAAGCATGATCGTCGGCACGTACATCATGTTGTTCGTCCAGTAGCACCAGCCGGAGAGAAAACCGTGGAAGTCTCCGAAGACTTCCTTGGCCCAGAGGTACACGCCGCCCTCACCCGGAAAGCGATGCGCGAGTTCAATCACGGCGATACCCTGTGGCCAGAAGAACAGCGCGAGGGAGATGATCCACAGCCAGACCGTTACGCCGCCATTGGCGGCGATGGACGGAACGACGTTGAGGTTGAAGACGGCGACAACAAAAAGCAAAATGAGGTCCCAGCGTCCCAGCACCCGGCGCAGGCGGGGCGTTTCTTGTGTTGCAGCCGCTGCCGGAGCAGTGCTGACCTCGTTCGCCAATGGCGTTCTCTCCTGACCGACGTACTGGAGCGGACTAATGTCCGGCTGCACCCACAAATGCCAGGCCTCGCTCTTGCTGTGCCTTCGCAAGCGCCGGCGCGATTTCTTCAAAAACGGCGAGGTGCTTGTCAATGTCGGCTTCCGTGTGCTGAACGGAGATCGTCCACTGCTCGTCCCACCAATAGGGCTGCGCGAGGACGCCGCGATTGACCGCGGCGAACCAGTAATGGCGCCAGAGATCGACGTCGATCTTGGTCCAGTCGCGGTAGTTCTGAATCTCCTTCGGATAGAGCATCAACGCGCCGTTGACGCCGGCGCTGGCGACGTAGGCCTGCAGGCCGGATTTCTTGACGATGGCGCGATAGCCTTCGGTGAGATTCTTGCCGAGTTTGCCAACGTGCGCATAATTCTCGCGCGTGAGGACCTCGCGGAACGTCGCCAGGCCCGCGGCCATGGCCACACGGTTCGTGTTGTAGGTGCCGCCGTGGAAGACCTTGTGCTGCGAGATCAGATCCATGACCGCGCGGCTCGCGCCGAATGCTCCCAGCGGCAAGCCGCCGCCGATGGACTTTGCCAGGCAGATCATGTCTGGCTTCACGCCGAAAAATTGGCTGGCGCCGCCCCAGGCAAGCTTCGCGCCCGTTTTCACTTCGTCGAAGATCAGCAACGCGCCGTTTATTGTGCAGATGTCGCGCAGGCTCTGCAAGAAACCGGGCTGCGGCATGCACAGTCCTACGTTCATGAGGATGGGTTCGAGAATGATCGCAGCGATCTGGCCAGGATACTGCTTAAAACGATTCTCGACGCTCTTCAGATTGTTGAAGCTGGCGACGACAACATTCTCGAGCGAGGCCTTCGGGATGCCGCCGCCACCGGGAACGGAATTGGGCGCATCGGGATCGCCGTAATCTTCCACCTTGGGCTTGACGCTGACGAGCGCGGTGTCATGAAGGCCGTGGTACGCGCCTTCGAACTTCAGAATCTTGTCGCGGCCCGTCGCGGCGCGCGCGATGCGGCAGGCATGCATGGTGACTTCCGTTCCGCTGGAACCGAACCGCACCATATCCACCGGATAGCGT
Source organism: Candidatus Limnocylindria bacterium (assembly GCA_035490055.1). Lineage (GTDB taxonomy): Bacteria > Acidobacteriota > Terriglobia > Acidiferrales > UBA7541 > Acidiferrum. Next base: position 49,603 of record DATHIB010000002.1, read on the forward strand.
TTGCAAATTTCTTCGGCAAGCTCCCATTCCTGCTCGTGTGGCATCCCGAACGTTGTTCCTTCATGCAATTTCTGTTCGACCGCCTTCACGACAGCGGGATGGCAATGCCCAGCCATCAGTGCTCCGAAGCACAGGTTGTGGTCGATGTATTCGTTGCCGTCGACGTCGTGAATGCGGCCGCCCTTTCCGTCCTTCACAAAAATCGGATAAGGCTCGTAGTGGCGGTAGTTGCTCGCAACTCCGAGCGGGATGCGTTCCAGAGCACGCTTGTGGGCGACTGCCGATTTCGGCGTGCGCTTTTCGTAGGTGGCGATTTCCTTCTGAAGTGCGTCATGCATTTGAGTGCTCCGTGATGGCAGGTCTGTTCCCTGCGGTCAGTATCGGCGTGGAAAACCTGATGATGCTCTTGCGCGGCTTTTGCCTTACTTTCAGTGTACACCCTGCAATTCCAATGAGGATCCTAATGGCCTGACGGGTGGCACTCTCCGGGCAAATTTTTTCAAACGTGAGAAGGCGCTCTCCTCTAGCTCCCTAGAAGAACAGCTTCAGTGCGAACTGCACCTGCCGCGGCTCTCGAGTGCGCTTGACGCGGCCGAAATCCGCTCCGTCGGTGATGCTGCCGTCCGGGTTCAGAAACTGGGTATGATTAAAGATGTTAAAAAACTCGGCGCGGAACTCAAGGTGCATTTTTTCTCCCATGCGTGTGACCTTCTGCACAGAGAAATCGAAGTTAGAAATCCCCGGTCCGCAGCAGATGGTCCGCGGCGCGTTGCCCAGCAGCTGTAGTGGTGTCGAATTGGAATCCTGGACGGGGAGAGCGAAGGAATTGGGATCAAAGTAGAGGCTTCCGTGGGTTCTGGGATCAAACGTGCGGAATGGGGCAATTAGATCCGGTTTACCAGGCAGCTCGAAGTCAAAGCTGTTTTCCAATTCCGAGTCGTTGCTCGACTCCAGTCGAATGGGGAAACCGGTCTGAAGAGTAGTAATGCCCGAAACCTGCCATCCGTTCAGGATCTTGCCCTTCGCACCCTGATATTCGGGGACCGGAAGCGACCAAAGGTAGCTGAGCACGAACCGGTGCCGCGCGTCAAAGAGAGAGAGTGCGCGATTACAACGGTCGCAAATCGGTCTCAGGATGCTCTCAAAGCTGGAGGCGTTGTCGATGGACTTGCTGAAGGTGTAGGCCAACTCAAACTGCAAGCCATAGCTCATTCTCTTCTCCAGTGAAGCTTGCAACGAGTTGTAATTCGAGTTCGCGACTGTGTCTTGGGCAAAGATGCTGGAAAATACCGGGACGCCATCGGAGGGGCAGCCGACTCCCGTGGTGGGCTCGCAAATCGGCGAACTGAACCGACGCAAGCCGACCAAGGTGGTATCCGGATTACCAGGACCGATGGTCGGAACCGAGCCGTACGGGAGGTGTACCGTGAAGCCTGCAGGTACCGAACCCGCAGGCAGGAAGAAAGAACTGTCAGCGAAGAACGGCCCGCAGGCATAATCGGAAGCCAAGGCCGTGTTCGGCGCGACGTTTGTGTAGTAATCCGAAATATTCTGCATGTCGATGCAGGTCTGCGCGTTTCCAAAATTGATGTCGTGGGTAGCGAGCAGGCGGTGTCCCTGTGAGCCCACGTAACCAACAGAGAGCACCATGTCCTTTGTCAGCTGATGCTGGATCCCGAAGTTATACTGCGCGGTGTACTGCGAGCGCAGTTTGGGTTCAAGTTCCCCAAACAGCAGGATGGGACGGAAGGCGGACCAGTCGGTCGGGGTTCCGTGCGGCGGAGTAAGAACTCCGTTAAAGGGATTGGGCGCCACGGTTCCATCTTGAAGAACAAAAGGGGTGGTAAACAGGCCTTCGGATAGGAGCGAGCTACCACCGAAGGGCGGCTCAGCCTGGAATTGCTCGAGCACAAGTTGCTCGATCGGGTTGTAGAAGAGTCCCCATCCGCCGCGGACGGTGGTCTTACCATCTCCCTTGGGATCCCAGGCAATTCCAATACGGGGAGCAAAAGACTTGTAGTAATTGTCGGTGAGCCCTTTCGGAACACCTTTGTCCCCGGGGACGACCAGGCCCAGCGGGAATACCGCCGCAGCTGAACCGCCGGGGTTGCAGTTGGTATCAGGATATCCGAGGTTTGCCTGGCTTGCCGCCGTGAGTTGGCAGGGATAGGTCGTGGTAGCCTGCCCCGGCCGGAAAGTTTGGTAGCGCAACCCCGCATCGTAGAGCGGTTGGTTGTATTCCCAACGCAATCCATAGTTGAGGGTCAGATTTCGCCGGATTTTCCAGCTATCTTGCGCAAACAGGTAGATCGAGTTGCCACGAACATCCTCACTTTGGGCTGACCCCTGCAAATACGAATCTGGAAGACCCAGCAAATAGTTGGGAAACAGGTTCTGGTTTCCATTGACGTCGAGGGCGATCGGGTCGTTTAAACCGCCGCCGAAGTAGCTGTAATCACCGTTGGGGTCGAAGAACAACGTTTGGAAGAAGCGTTGATTTCTGAGATCCACGCCGAACTTGGTGGTGTGGTTGCCCATTACTTTGGTCAAGCTCTCGCTGAGCTGATAGGTGTTTCCCTTTTGCGGCAACTCGCCTTCGAAGTCGTTGCCAATGGCAAATCCGCCAGAAATGGAGATGAACGGCACACCTTCCCGCTTCGGGCCGAGACCTGGCGTGATCCCGATCTTTGGGTCGGATGGGATGACACCAGGTACGTCAGTGGTGCCGGTGAAACAGATCGGAGCCACCGCGGAACTGCAGGAATCGGTCACCAGGTTGGTGTGTTGCGGATGAAGGAATGTGCCTTGCGCCTCGCGGAAATAGCTGAGCCTTAATTCGTTCACGACGCTGGAGTTGATGGTCCATGCATGGGAAACGTTAATCTGCTGCGCGCGGGTGGCGTTGTTGTTGCCGAATCCCTCAAGCAGATTCGGGGTAGCTGCCTGGAATCTTGTAAACGGTTGCGCGTCGAACGAGTCGTTGAAGTAGTAGTAGATGCTCAGATTCTGCTTCTCGTTGATCCGGTGGTCCAGTTTCATGGTGAACTGGTTGGCGTGCGAACTCTCATTGGGAATGGATTGGAAGACATTGGCGCCACCTGGCGTGAGATTGGAGCACTTGGGGTCCGCGTTAGGACAGGGGACGTAGCGTTTCATGAGGTCGACTGCGACCGGGTCCAGGCAGTTCGACGGAATTATGCTTCCGGGAAAAAGCGTACCGTAGGCGTCGCCTACCGAGGCGCCGAGATTACACCGGGCATTGAAGACGTCAGCAACCAACTGATCCTGAATGGTGGCGCTGGGATCGAATGGCGTAGCCGAGAAGTCTCCGTTTCGCTCAGCAGCTGTCGGAACCACGACGGGATCGGAGGAGATTCCGTGGACCACGCGGCGTCCTTCATAAGACGCGAAGAAGAAGGTCCGATCTTTCTTGATAGGTCCGCCAAACGTTCCGCCGAACTGGTTTTGCTTGTCATCGGGCCGTCGCAGATCGAGGTAGCCTTTGGCATTGAATAATTGGTTGCGCAGGAATTCGTAGACGTTGCCATGGAGATTGTTGGTTCCCGACTTGGTGACCACGTTGATGACAGCACCAGAGTTGCGCCCGTATTCGGCATCGAATGTATTGGTCAGGACGCGGAATTCCGCGATGCTGTCGGGAGTCGGCTGAATCCCCGGGGAGTTTACAAACAGATCGTTACCATCGCCGCCATTGACGTTGAAATTGTTGGAGCGCCCACGGCCTCCATTGACAGAAACGGCGCCCGACTGATTGCTTCCGTAGAAAAGATCTGATCCTCCAACGCCCTGGACTCCAGGCTGCAATTGCAGCAGTTGGTAGGTATCGCGAGCGTTGAGCGGCAATTGGCTCACCGCGCGCTCGTTCACCACCGCGCCGAGCTGCGTCGAGGTCGTATCCACCACAGGAGGTGCCCCAGTGACTTCCACCACTTCCGTCGAGCCGCCAATTTGGAGAGTAATGTCGAGTGTCAGAATTTGGTTCAGTTCGAGGGTGACACCCTTGCGCAGGTACTTCTTGAATCCAGTTAGCTGAAGCTCCACTGTGTAAGCGCCGACGGGAACTTCAAGAAACACATATTCACCCGTCGCGCTGGATTGGGCTGTGCGCTCGCCGCCGGTCGCTTCATTTCGAAGGGTGACGTTAGCGGCGGGCACCGCTCCGCCACTGGGATCCATCACCGTGCCGCGGATGCGGCCGCCGGTGCTCTGCGCGTCGGCAAACGGCGCCGCGAGGCAGAATGCCATCGCCAAAACGATTGCGAATGAGATGCTGCGGCAACACCACGAACACAGTTGCCGGAATCGCGCGTCAACCTTCATGAACTCACCCCTTGCCGCGAAGAATCTTTTGAGGGCTGATTCTTCGAGGTTGCTGTGCCCCTGAAACCTTACTATAATCCTGTAAACTTAGAGAAGGCCGGGACCGGTGTCAAGCAGAAAGAATTTATCCGACACATCGGCGGCACGCAAACCGCCGCGCACGTTGCGCATCAGCGAAGTGGCGCGGCGCGTGGGCATTTCTTCCTCCGCTTTGCGCGCCTGGGAAGCCTTGGGCCTCGTCTCGCCGCAGCGCACGCGGAGCCGCTACCGCCTTTTTAACGAATCCGATGTGCGCCTGCTGCAGCGTGCGATTTTCCTGCGCCGCGCCCGCGGCCTCAATCCCGCCGCCATCGTCCACGTGCTCAAGCGCCAGGGAATCGTCTCTGCTCCTGCGGAGAGCACGCTCCTTCCCGGACAACGTTTCCGCCGCCTGCGGACCCGCCGCGGCCTGTCGCTCGCTCAAGTGGCTCGCGCCACCGGGGTCTCCGTCGGTTTTCTCAGCGCCCTCGAGCGCGGCCAGATGCGCTCCTCGATTGCCACGCTGCGCCGCATCGCCCGCTTCTACCGCATCAACATTCTTTCACTCTTCGAAACCGCCGGCGATAATCCGCGCCTCGTGCGCCCACATCAGCGAAAAGTCCTGGAGACCACGCCAGGCGTGCGCATGGAGCTGCTTGCCTGGGGGAACACAGCGATGGAGCCGCATCTTTTCCGCATCAAACCCGGGGGCGGCAGCGGTGCATCCTACTCGCACGAAGGCGAGGAATTCCTGCACGTGCTTCGCGGAAATTTTGAGATCTGGCTCGACGCCAAGGAGCATTATCATCTAAAGCCCGGCGACAGTCTCTATTTTGAGAGTTCGACTCCGCACCGCTGGAAGAATCCCGGCCGTACGGAAACCTGGCTGCTGTGGATCAACACGCCGCCAACATTCTGATTCACAGGACTAGGTGCCGATGAAAACTCGCATGCCTCGCGTCTTTCTTCAAACTCTTCTGGTCTTGCTCGGTGTCGCCGCCTTCACTCGCGCGCAAGGCCGGATCGTGGAACCGGCGGACATCATCGTCGTTCACGGTCACGTTTATACCGAAAACCCCAAGCAGCCCTGGGCTCAAGCCGTGGCGATTTACCGCGGAAAAATCGTTGCCGTTGGAGACGACCCCGAAATTGAGCGCCGGCGCGGCATGGGCACCAAGGTCATCAACGCCGGCGGAAAGCTTGTGCTTCCGGGCATTGTCGACTGCCACGTTCATTTCCTGGATGGCTCCCTCAGTCTGGGGCGCGTGAATCTCGAAGGCTCTAAGGATCCCGCCGACATTCAAAAACGACTGCGGGAGTATGCCGCTCAACGTCCTGGGGACGACTGGATCCTTGGCCGCGGCTGGAATTACGCTATGTTCGGTCCCGAAGCGCTCCCGCACAAGAAATATTTGGATGAACTCTTCCCCAGTCGCCCGGTTTTCCTCGAAGGTTATGACGGACATACCTACTGGGCAAACTCGAAGGCTCTCGTTCTGGCCGGGATCACCCGCGATACTCCGGATCCGCCAAACGGGACGATTGTTCGCGACCCCAAAACGGGTGAGGCCACCGGTGCGTTAAAAGAATCAGCTCAGGGCCTGGTCGCCAAGATTATTCCAAAGCCGTCTCGCGTCGAACAGCTTTTGGCGCTGCGCGCAGGCATGAAATGGGCCAACGAACACGGCATCACTCGCATCCACAGCGCTGGACAGGATTTCGAAGCGCTCGATCTCTTCGACGAAATGCGCCGTCGCGGCGACCTGAGCGTGCGCATGTATATCGCTTACTTCCTCAATCCGCCCGAACTCCGGCCTCAGGACCGCGATGCTATCGACCATGCCCGCAAGAAATTCCACGACGACTGGATCGACGCCGACGCCGTCAAATTCATGGTGGATGGCGTGGTCGAATCGCACACCGCTGCGATGCTCGAGCCCTACAGCGACGATCCCTCTTTGAAAGGCAAACTCTTCTGGGAGCCCGCTAACTACAAGGCGGCGGTTGCGGAATTGGACAAGCACGGCTTGCAGCTTTTCACTCATGCGATCGGCGACTACGGCGTGCGGACGGCGCTGGATGCCTATGAAAACGCCGCAACGCGGAACCACAAGCGCGATCGCCGCCCGCGCATCGAACACATTGAAACCATCGCCGCGTCCGACATTCCGCGATTCGGCAAGCTCGGGGTTATCGCCAGCATGCAGCCGCTCCATTCTTACCCGGATTCCGACACGCTGGAAGTCTGGGCGCGGAATGCCGGCCCCGATCGCGCTTCTCGTGCCTGGGCCTGGAAGAGCATCTCTGATGCAGGGGGCCGCCTGGCCTTCGGCAGCGATTGGCCTGTCGTGACTCTCAATCCGTGGGAAGGGGTGCAGACCGCTGTGACTCGCCAAACGTCTGAAGGTAAACCTGAAGCGGGTTTTGTCCCCGAGCAGCGATTGACCGTGGCGCAAGCGATTGAGGGTTACACGCTCGGAGCGGCGTTTGCCGGCCGCCGCGAAAAATCGGAAGGCTCACTCGAGATCGGCAAGCTTGCCGACCTGATCATCCTTTCGCAGAATATTTTCGACATCAATCCGCATAAGATTGATGCGACAAAAGTTGTCACCACCATTGTCGGCGGGCGGCTGGTCTACCAAGCGGACACAAAGTAACCGGGAGGAGCAATGAGACGTCGCGCCATTCTTCTGGCAATTCTGACGCTCGCATTGGCATGCAGCGCTTGCAAGAAAAAAGAAGAATCGCTAAGCCTGCTGGTATGGGAAGGTTATTCCGACGATTCCTTCGTACGCGCGTTCGAAGAAAGCCATCACTGTAAAATCGTTGCGTCCTTTATGGGCTCCAGCGACGAACTCGTCGCAAAACTGCGCGGCGGCAGCGCTTCGAATTACGACGTAATCTCTCCCTCCAGCGACGTCGCCGCCTCCATTGCGCGCACCGGCCTCGCCGCGCCCCTCGATCTTTCGAAGTTGCCGTCCTACGGGCAGCTCTCCTCCAAACTCCGGGACCTTCCTCTTGTCAAAACCAACGGCCAGGTCTACGGCGTCCCTTTCATGTGGGGGCCGAATCCGCTCCTCTATGACACCACTGTATTTGCGAAACCCCCGGATTCTTGGGCGATTCTTTGGGACCCGAAATACAAAGGCAAAATTTCCGTGTGGGATGATCTTTCCACGGTCTACCTCGCCGCACAGATGCTCGGCTTCGACAAGCCGGACCCATCGCGACTTTACAATCTATCGGACGATCAGCTCGCTGCCGTCAGAAAAAAACTGATCGAACTGAAGCCCAACATTCGAAAGATCTGGGCCACCGGCGGAGAACTTACGAACCTCTTCCAGAACCACGAAGTGGTTCTGGCCATGGGCTGGCCGCTGAACACCAATGACCTTCGCAAGTTGAATTTCCCCATCGGAGAGACCATCCCAAAAGAAAACACCACTGGATGGATCGACCACTTGATGATAACCGCCGCGAGCAGTCATAAGGATTTGGCGCACGACTTTCTCGAATACATGATCGAACCGAAAACCCAGAAACTGATCACCGATAGGACGCACTACACTCCCGCCAATCCTGGGGCGTCACAGTTTCTAACTCCGGACGAAATCAAAGGCCTGCACCTCGATAACCCCGCTGCCTACATGCAGCGGATTTATTTTTGGCAGGACGTTCCTCGCCGCGCGAAGTACAACGAAATCTGGAACGAGGTGAAAGCCGCTCAGTGAGCTCCGCCGCTGCCAACCCGCAGCACCAGCTCTCGGCCGAGCTGGAAGCACTCCTCGAGCTGCGCGCTGTGGCCAAGTGTTTCGGCGCGCGCGAGGTGCTGAAAAACATCTCGTTAAACATCGCTTCGGGAGAATTCCTCACCCTGCTCGGCGAAAGCGGTTCCGGCAAAACGACTCTCCTTCGCCTGGTCGCCGGATTCGAACAACCGACCGCGGGAGAAATCTGGATGAGCGGCCAGCGGCTGGATGCCTTTCCACCTTACAAGCGCCGCGTGAACACCGTGTTCCAGCACTACGCGCTATTCCCGCACCTGAGTGTGCGAGAGAACGTCGCCTATGGCTTGCGCGTCCAGAGAACTTCCGCAACGGAGATCGGCGGCCGCGTCCATGAAGCGTTGCGCATGGTGAAGATGCAGGAATTCGCGGCTTCGCGTCCGTCCAAGTTGAGCGGTGGCCAGCAGCAACGGGTCGCCCTCGCGCGCGCGCTCGTCAATCGTCCTTTGCTTCTCCTGCTCGACGAGCCGCTTTCCGCGCTGGACGCCAATCTGCGCAAGCAGATGCAAAGCGAATTGAAAGCCCTGCAGCGCGAACTCGGCATCACTTTTCTTTTTGTCACCCACGATCAGGAAGAAGCCATGGCGCTCTCCGACCGCATTGCGCTGCTGCGCGACGGCGCGCTGGAGCAAGTCGCCTCTCCCCGCGAGATCTACGCGCAGCCGGCCACCGCGTACACCGCCCAGTTCATCGGCCAAACCAATTTATTGCGCGGTGAGATTCTCGATGGCGTGGCCAGGTGCGGCGCCCTGCAGTGGCCCGCGGATGGCCCAAGCGGTGCCGCCATTTTCTCCTTGCGCCCGGAGGACATCCGTCTCGTCTCTGACGCTGGTGCTCCTCCGGGAACCGCGCGGTTCCGCGCCGCACTTCAGCAGCAGTTCTTCAGTGGCGCGAGTGAATTGCTCGAAGTGAATTGCGGCGGCGGCCAGCTCTTGCGCGTGCGTATTTCCGCGCGCGGACCGCTTTCCGGTGAACACGAATTTGTTTTCTCGGCCGCGGATGCCATCCGCGTCCAGGAGTAATCGCCCTTAGCGCTGCCATGTACTCACGCGCATACAAAACGCTCGTCTCTCTCCCGCCGCTCCTATGGGTCGGCTTGTTCCTCCTGCTTCCCTACGCGCTGATGTTCGCGCACAGCTTCTGGGCCGTCCACGACGGAGTCCTGGTCCACCAGTGGAACCTGCACAATTATGTGACTCTCTTTTCCAAGCCCGTCTACGTCGGAGTCCTCCTGCGCACCATGCGCATCGCCGCATCGGTGACGCTTTGCTCTCTGCTGCTCGGCTACCCGCTCGCCTATTACTTGTCGTTTCATGCCGGTGCTCGCAAGGAACTGCTCTACCAGCTCGTCATTGTGCCGCTGTGGGTCAGCTACCTGGTGCGCGGTTACGCATGGAAAACGATTCTCGGCAGCGAAGGCGTCCTCAATGGCTTCTTGCGATACCTGCATCTCACGCATGCGCCCGTCGAGTTCCTTCTTTACAGCCCTTTCGCCGTCGTTCTCATGCTCACGCACATCTACACGCCTTTCGTTTTTCTGCCCGTCTACGCAGCCCTCGAACACATCCCTCGCCCGCTTGTCGAAGCCTCGCACGACCTCGGCGCCGGATCGGTTCAAACTTTTCTGCGCGTCATCCTGCCTCTTTCCATTCCCGGCCTGCTCGCCGGCGCAACGTTCGCCTTCGTTCTCTCGCTGGGCGATTTCCTCGCGCCGCTCCTTGTCGGCGGCGCTTCGGGCACGATGATCGCCAACGTGGTACAGAGCCTCTTCGGCGCGGCGTACGATTGGCCGCTCGGCGCGGCGATTTCCGTTTGCATCCTGATTATCACCATCTCCTTGCTTTTCCTCAGCGAGCGGCTCGAAAAGCGGTGGTCCTTCAAATGAGCGGCCAAGCTCCAACCCGCCGCGCTCCGTTCCTCACGATTTATGCCGCGTTCGTCTTCGTCTTCATCTATCTGCCGCTCGCCGTTCTCATTCTTTACTCCTTCAATCGTGACGGCGTCGGCGGTTTCCCTCCCCGCCATCTCACGCTCGATTGGTACCGCCAGCTTTTTGCCGACGCCCCGATCTGGGACGCCGTCGTGAACAGCCTGATCGTCGCCGCAGGCAGCGTGGCACTCTCGCTGACCCTGGGGCTGCTAGCCGCGCTTGCACTCGATCGCGCGAACTTCCCCGGAAAAGCTTTCTTCCGCCGCCTTGTTCTCTTGCCGTTGATTCTTCCCGGCATCATCACCGGCCTCTCCCTGCTCATGTTCGCTGTCTTTGCCGGCGCCCAGCTCAGCCTGCTCACCGTTTTTCTCGGCCACGGCACCGCGCTCATTTCTGTCGCTACCACCGAGCTCTTCGCTGGCCTGCAAAAAATGGACCACGCTCAGGAAGAAGCTTCCCTCGACCTCGGCGCGACGCCGTGGCAAACATTCTGGCGCGTCACTCTTCCGAATCTCAAGCTCTCGCTGATCGCCGCCGGCCTGCTCATCTTCACGCTGTCCATGGACGAGATTGCCGTCACCTTTTTCCTCATTGGCCGGGACAATACTTTGCCGCTCGAAATCTGGGGCCGACTTCGCCGCGGCATCACCCCGGAAATCAACGCTGTCTCCACTCTAATCTTTGCCGTCTCGGTTGGCCTCATCGTCATCTGGTACCGCGTGCGCACCCGTGGCCTCGGCGCCGAAGCTCAGAAACTTCTTGAAAGACCCTAGGAGGTTGTATGGTCTACCATCGGGATCCCATGCCAAACAGTAAGCTTCAGCGCTGGAACTCCGTTTTCTTGTCCATGGTGTTGCTCTTCGCCGTCGCTCCTCTGGAGTCCCAGGAACAGACACGGTCTTTCGACATCGTCATCACCAATGGCCGTATCATCGACGGCACCGGCTCCCCCTGGTATTCAGGCGACGTCGGAATTCGCAACGGCAAGATTGCCTCTATCGGCGATCTCAGCGCCGCGCCGCGCGCTCGCACCATCGATGCCCGCGGCAAAGTGGTCGCTCCCGGTTTTATCGACATGCTCGGTCAGTCGGAATACACGATCCTCGTCGACCCCCGCCTGCCGTCGAAAATCTATCAAGGCATCACCACGGAGATAACAGGTGAAGGCGAATCCATCGCCCCGCTCAGCGATGCCATTCTCCACGCCGATCAGGAGCAATACGATCACTATCATATTCACGCCGATTGGCGGACGTTTCGCGAATATTTCTCCCGGCTCGAAAAGCAACGCATCGGAATCAACATTGCCAGCTACGTAGGCGCCACGCGCGTCAGGCGCATGGTGATTGGCGATAACGACGCGCAGCCCACTCCCGCCCAGCTTGAGCAAATGAAAGAGTTGGTGCGCCAGGCGATGCGCGACGGCGCTGTCGGCACCTCCACTGCCCTCGAATACGCGCCCGCTCCCTACGCCAAAACCGAAGAGTTGATCACTCTCGCCGCGGAAGCCTCCAGGTTCGGCGGCATCTACGCCACCCACATGCGCAACGAAGGCACCGGGGTCTTGCCGGCCATCGACGAGGCGCTGCGCATCGGCCGCGAAGCCCATATCCCCGTCGAAATCTGGCATTTGAAGACCGGCGGCAAACCAAGCTGGGGGCGCATGCCGGAAGTCGTCGCGAAGATCAAGGCCGCCAGAGCGCAAGGGCTCGACGTCTCCGCGGACACCTACGCGTATACCGCGTGGTTCAACGACTTCTCCGCTTTCATTCCTGCCTGGGCGCACGACGGCGGCAACGCCAAACTCATCGAACGGTTGAAAGATCCCGCCACGCGCGAACGCATCCGCAAGGATATGCTCACGCCCTCAGACCTGTGGGACAACGAATGGCAGGAGATTCCCGGCCCTGAAGCGGTCCTCATCGGCGTCGTCCACAATCCCCAATTGCTTCCACTGCAAGGCAAGACGCTGGCCGAGATCGCAAAAATTTGGAACAAGGATCCGATGGACGCTCTCTTCGACCTTCTCATCGAAGACCATGCCCTCACTTCCGTGGCCGTCTTCGGCATGTCCGAGCCGGACGTTGCCCTCGCGCTCGAGCAGCCCTGGGTCTCCGTCGATAACGATTCCTCCGGCACTTCGCCCGACGGCATCCTTGGTCAGGAACATCCTCATCCACGCGCCTACGGCACGTTCCCTCGCATCCTGCGCAAATACGTCCGCGAGGAGCACAAGCTCACGCTCGAAGACGCCATACGCAAATTCTCCGCTCTGCCTGCGCAACGCATGCGCTTTGCGGACCGCGGCGTCTTGAAGGCGGGTATGTACGCCGACATCGTCGTCTTCGATCCTGCCACTATCCACGACGTCGCCACCTTCGACAATCCCAACCAGCTTTCGCAAGGAATGGAATACGTGCTCGTCAACGGCGTGCCCGTCGTCGACCAAAGCAAAATGACCGGTGCATTGCCCGGAAAAGTTCTTCGCGGCCCGGGTTACGTGCCCTGACACGCGCCCTAACAGGTTGGCCCGAGTTGGTTCATAATAGCGGGCAAGGTTGGTGCGCTGGAATATGTCCCGCTCGGAGGTACCATGGCCGACCGCCTGGAAGATTTTCAGAAATTTCGCGCCGACCTGAACGAGGAAATCCTCGGCTGCGGCCACCTCGGCATCAAGCGCTTCTTCGCTCTCGACCACCAGGCCTACGAACCCGGCCCGCTCGGCACCAAGAACAAGGAGTTACTCGGGCTGGTCGCTTCCGCGGTGCTGCGATGCGATGACTGCATCACTTACCACCTGGTTCGCTGCGGGGAGGAAGGCTGGAAGCGCGAGGAAGTGATCGACGCGCTCAACGTCGCGCTGATCGTTGGCGGTTCGATCACCATTCCTCACGTGCGGCGTGCCTTTGCCCGCATGCGCGAAATCGGCGGCCTCCAACCTTGAGCGATCGGATTTGAGATATCGAAGATGAGCGACACGTCCAATCCAGCGCTTTCCCAGCCAGAGGGTCTCGGCAAGAAACTGCGCCAGCTTGCCGTCGGAACTCTGTTCGCCTTGGTGCTAATTATCCCTAAGATTCTGCATGTGCGGCGCAACCCCCGCTCTTGGATGCTCTTTCGCATTTTCTTGGGAGTCGCCGGAGCGGCGCTGGTCGTCCTGCCGCTCGGCTTGGGGACCAGCTTTGTTCCGGCCATCGTCGGCTTGGCCATGTTCATCAGCGCGATTCTTCTGCCTCCTGCCAAACCCAATACCAACGCCGGCGACAAAGCCCACGAACTGGGAGCCCTCGTGGTTGTCAACGGCGGGCGCTTTCAACCCGGAAGAGCGGCAGCTGCTGCCGTGCAGCACTTCGTCAGCGCCGAAAGTGTTTGGGTGCTCGACCAGAGTTTCCAGCCGCTCCTCGAGATCCCCGTCAGCGAAATCACTGCCGCCTGCGCGGAGCAATCCGAAGAATCTTGGCGCCTGCGAGTGACCTGGGCCAGTCACACCGCCGAATTCTCCTACGGCGGCATCTTTGCCGAGCATCTCGCGCGTGTCGCGGAGAGCACCATCCGCGGTGTGATGCGCCCTGCTCTTCCCGTTCTCCCGCAACGACGCGCCGCCGGCGCCTGATTTTTCTTTAGTAACTTTCCCATCTGAATCGCGTGCCATTTGCACAATCTGTGTCACACTGTATGCATGGCACGTGGCTGGGAAAGCAAAGACGTCGAATCGCAGGTCGAAGCTGCGGAAGCACCGCAGCAGAAACCGAGTTCGGGACCCAATACTCCGGAAGAGCTCATACGCGAAGAACAGCGCAAGGACCTTCAACTATCGCGTATCCGCATCGTGAACGACCTCGCTTCCGCCACTCATCCCAACCATCGCAAGTCCCTTGAAGCCGCCCTCGCGCATCTCGACAAAAAAATCGCCGATCTGAGTTAGCCGGAATTTTTCCCCGCGGGATCGCATTCTTGCATTTCAGGCACGCCCGCACTCGTTGTCATCCTGAGCGAAGCGAAGGATCTCAACCGGTCCGTATTTAGGTCGTATCGAGTGGCTGAGATCGCGCGGCACCAAAGAGACTTCCTATCCCCTGCCCGTTAACGAATAAAATCTCCCGCCAGCCCCCAAAAGTCATTCACGTAATAATGCGACAGCACGTTTCCAAACAGGTAGCAGATCCCCTGGCACGGCGGAATATCCCCGTATATCTTTTTTCCCCGCGCGAAGATTTTCTTCAGCGAGCCATCCCGCAGCAAATTACCAGCAATCTTGCGCAGCGGCTCGCAGGGATAAAAAACATCGCCGTTCGGATATACCCGGGGAAACATTGTCGGATAGCACTGAAAATCACCGAAGCGCAGCAGTGTCTCGATGGTCCGCGGCGTGCCATTGATCGGCTGCGTGCCGCTGCGCCGCCGTTCGATGATTTTGTCCACCAGCGCTTGATATTGCGGGTTTTTCAGCAGCGCCAGGTTTGGCATTTTCTCCATCTGCGCGGACTGCGCCGCAAAAACGAAGCCTTGCTCGCCGCACCAGTCCAGCAACCGTTCGACTTCACTCACGTTCCATTGCTCGATCACCGTGCTGATGGTGATGCGCCGCGGGTCGCCTAGCAACTCCTTCGCGAGCTCGAGATTTTCCAGCACTTTCGGCAGCGCCGCCGGTTTCGAAAGCGGATTCGTCGGATCAGCCGCCAGCGCATCCAAGCTCACCACTAGTCCCGTCACCGCTCGCAGAATCCGCGGCTTTCGATCCAACAGCGTGCCGTTGGTGATCAGCAGCAGCGAACGGTACTTGCATTCAAAGCGCGCCGCTTCGGCCAGCTCCTCAATATCGGGCCGCAGCGTCGGTTCGCCCCCCGTAATGACGATGGAGTCCGTCTCTTTTCGTATTCGTTTCAACAATGCGATCGTCTTTCTCGTCGGCAACTCGTCGCTGAAAACGTCCGGCTCTTTTTGCGTGCAGTAACTGCATGCCAGGTTGCATTTGTGCGTAACGTAAAAGGTAATCGCGTATGGCGCCACAACCTTGGTCCGCAAAACCTTCCACCGCCAAGCGTTGCGGAAATAAAGCTGAAAATTCTTCGCCACAAACGGCGCCTGCCGCACCAACCCGCGCAATAGATCGCGTTTCGACCGCGGTCGCTTGTCCAGCGCACTGACGGGAACGAAATTCGCTTTCTTCTGAGTCATGGGCAGTCACTCCAGCCTACAGGACCGCTTAGGCCATGCCAACAAGCAGTAGGGGCGCAGCGTGCTGCGCCCCTGTTTAGGAAATCAGCTGATCTTGAGACTCTAAATTAATCGGTGAACACCACACCCACGGCCACGTGCCCCTTCTCCGGGCCCGCGTCGATCCTCACGACGTAACCGCGCAAGTTCATCGCTTGCACGCCATCCGCGCCCGGCGCCTCCATGGTGACTTGCAGCTCCGATTGCAGCCGCGGCAAGTGCTTCAGCGAAATCAGCGCCCCCTGCAGGGAAATGTCCCGGACGACGGTCTCTTCCTCGAAGTCTTTCCCGCCTTCGGTTACGCCGCAGACTTTCGCGTGGAATTGTGCTTCACGGCGCAGCGCCGTTCGCGTTCCCGGCATGTGCGCTTGAACTCTGTCTCCCGGCGCCCCGAGCGTGATCACCATGCCCTCGCTCGCCGCGAACACCGAATCGAACTCTTCCCGCGCCTGCCTCAGAATCGAATCCACCATGCGATCGGCCGAATCGGGGTCGTGATGGAAAAGCACCAGGGTCTTCGCACCCGCGTGGCGCGCCACTTTTACGCCCTCCAGCCACGAGGAATGTCCCCAGCCTTTTCTCGTTGTCTCCAGTTGCTCGGGTGTGAATTGCGCGTCGTTAATGAAGATGTCCGCGCCGGCGGCCAGCTCTCTCAGGCTCTCGTCCAGTTTCGGGTCGCCCGGCTCGTTGTCCGTGGCATAGGCCACCTTCCCCGCCGGCGTCTCGATTCGAAAGCCCAGGCAGCCCTGCGGATGATTCAGCCAGCGCGCCGTAATCTTGTTCTCTCCAACCTTGAACGTATCGCCGCCGTCCACTTCGTTGAACTTTCGCTTGGCGTTCATCGCGGACATGTCCACGGGAAAATAGGGCAGCGCCATCTGCGCTTCGAAGACTTGTTTCAGGCTGTCGCGCCCCAGATATTTGGATCGGAAGCTGTAGAAATGAAATTCGTTGTTCTCCACGTACAGCGGTGAAAAAAATGGAATCCCCTGGATATGATCCCAGTGATAATGGGTGACCAGGATTTGCGTCTCAGGAGCTTTCCCGCCACTCGGCGCGGCCCAGCGGCTCCCCAGCATGCGCAGCCCCGTGCCGCAATCCAGAATGAACTGCGTGCCGTCCGGCGCAATCAGCTCCAGACAAGGCGTATTGCCGCCATAGCGCCACGTCGCCGGGTCCACCGTCGGCGTCGACCCGCGCACGCCCCAGAAACTCAATTTGGCGATGGGAACCGTCATTGCTCTGAGCGCAAAACCCCTGTGCGAAGGCTCGTTCCGCGCCAACACGCGCGGAACGAGAAGCTCGCTTCATGGTCGCAGCCGACGGAAGAAGCGTCAATCAATTCGCGGAGGCGAAGTGTCATACTGCCTAACAAGCAGGGGAAAGGGCTGTACCGCCGCCCGCGTGCGGGTAGAATAAGGTGGATGGCCGCTCATTCCCACGACCACGGTCACGCCGGTCATTCGCATTCCCCCGGCCACGCTCACGCCGGCCACTCTCACCCCACGCTGCGCCCCTCCGTGCTTGGCTGGGCCATGGCTGCAACGCTCGGTTTGGTTGTGGCAGAGGTCTTTGGCGGCATTTTTGGCCGCAGCGTCGCCCTTCTCAACGACGCCGTTCACAATCTTTCTGACGTCCCCGCGCTCGGCATTTCCTATCTCGCGATGCGCTGGGCCGAACGGCCTGCCGATAACGAAAAGACCTACGGCTATCACCGCGCCGGCACACTTGCTGCGTTCACCAACGCCTTTGTCCTCGTCCTGCTTTCGCTCTGGCTCGGGTACGAAGCTTTCGAACGCTTCCGTTCCCCCGTGGCCGTGGTCGAGAGCTGGATGATCTGGACCTCCGTCGCCGCTCTCGCCGTCAATGGCAGCATCACCCTCGCTCTCGTCCGCGGGAGGGGCGACCTCAATCTGCGCAGCATTCTCGTTCACAATTTCGGTGACGCGCTTTCCAATATCGCCATCATCGCCGGCGCAGCAATCATCCATGCGACCGGTGCGCTTTGGATCGATCCGCTTCTCGGCCTGGCCATCGGCTTGCTCGTGCTGTGGTCCAGCATCGGCATCCTGCGCGAATCCTCACACATTCTTCTGGAAGGCCGCCCGCTTGATTTGCGCGTTGAAGATGTCGCCAGGGCTATCTTGACGGTCGAAGGCGTGCAGGAAGTGCACGATGTGCATCTTTGGTCCCTCGGCGGCGGTCACCATGCGCTCAGTCTCCATGCGCGCATCCCGGATATGCACCTCGACGAGTGTGAGCTCCTGCTCGCCTCGATTCAGCGTGTCGCCGCAAAGGAATTTGGAGTTGAGCACACCACCGTGCAGTTGGAGCGCGCCGGCCTTCCGGCAACATCCGGTTACGTTATGCCGGAACCCGTGAAAAAATAGCCTTCACGCCGGCGAATGAAAATTCAATCCGCGTTGTTCGTTGAATTGCCGCGTTGCTTCCAGATCCAGCGTATCCTGGGTGACGGTGCGGCGCAAACCCTGGCTCGTAATGTAGCGCAGCGTCCCTTTTTCCCACGCGTAGGCCACCGCAAAAAACACCGTTCCATCCCGCCGCACAAAAACAAATTCCTCGTTATCGGAAGCTGCAGAGCTAGCGGTTTCAGCCGCCGCCGTCACCGGCTGAGGAGTTCGGTATCGCCGGTCTGTCTCGCGAACTTCGGCATCTGTGGCCTCCGGCTGTGGAGTCTCCGCCGCCGAACCATCCTCTGCGGCTACCGGAGAACTGGGCACGGAAAATCCACCGTCAAAAAAGGGAAAGAAAAAGGGTTCCTGAAGCCCGCGCCCCCGCGGGCCCACCGTCCCTGATCCGCACGTCGCCGCCTGGTGTACCGCATCGAATCCCAATCCCGGCGCCGAGCTGCAATCCGATCGAAGACCACTATCCTCGCCATCGAAGCCCCTTCGCGTGGTGTTCTGCGGCCGCGTGCTTCGCACTGCCGGCACCGCCGTTCTCGGGCGCACTGCTCCGCCCCTCGTCACCGTCTTAGTCCCAGGCTGTGCAGTCCCCGCGTGCGGAGCCTGCCTCACCACCCCAGGTGCAACACCGACGGAATGGGAAACCGGCGGCATCCCTCCGCGCCCTTGTGCCTGCGCGCCTGCCGGGAGAAAAACCACAAAACCTGTAAGAATGATCTGGCGGACCATAGTCTTCACCGGAAGGTCCGGCCTGCCGGGCCTTTCACAATCAATCTTTCCCCAAGACCAAATAACCCTCAATAATAAAGATGCGCCAAGCGCAGCGTAGGTTTCAATTCAACTCACTCGCGGCGCTAAATCCCCGCGTTCCAAACGTGCTTTCCCTTCACCTTCCGGTGCAAGCCGCTTGCTCCCCATTCTCTATTCTCTATTCTCTATTCGTCCCCATTCGTCCCCTATTCCCTATCCCCTATTCCCTTGCACTGTGCTATAACCGTCGAGCCGTGGAACGCACCGCGAAGTGGGAGCAGCCCGGGTCCATGCCGAGCCGGCACAGGCCGCAGCTGAATCCGTTGCGCCTTTGCAGGGCAGTCCGAGTCTCGTCCCTGGTACTGAAGATCCTTCGCGGTATTGTTCCGCCTGCTCGCAGCGGTTGGAGTCGCGGCGCTGCAAGTTGCTCTGTTCCGCGTGCGGCTATTACATGTCCTGGGCGGACTATTCTTAGCCGCGCGGTGATTTGACCGCTGCCCGGTCTTCGATTACGATTCATCGCTCAGGGATCATCCATATTTTGATAAGCTTTACGGCTCCGGCCGGGGTTGCCGCCGGAAGCGCTTTCCGACGAGGAGGAAAATAACGTGGCTTTGAAGATGACATACCGCGAAGTGAATGGCGTGTCCGTGGTGGCGCTGGACGGCCGAATCGTTCTCGGCGAGGAAAGCAATGCCCTGCGCGAAAAGGTAAAAAGCTTGATCGCCGAAGGAAAAAAGAAAATTGTCCTCAACATGGACAACGTCACATTCATCGACAGCGCTGGGCTGGGCACCCTCGTTGCCGCTCATCACAGCGTGAAGACGCAGGGCGCTTCTCTGCGCCTCTGCCACCTGGGCAGCAAGTTCCAGGAAGTGCTCCAGATCACCAAGTTGCTGACCGTCTTCGATGTGTACAACACCGAAGCCGAAGCCG
This sequence comes from Candidatus Limnocylindria bacterium, assembly GCA_035490055.1. Classification (GTDB taxonomy): domain Bacteria; phylum Acidobacteriota; class Terriglobia; order Acidiferrales; family UBA7541; genus Acidiferrum. The sequence continues at coordinate 69,006 of DATHIB010000002.1, forward strand.
TCGCCAGCTTTTCGAAATAGCACAGTTTTTTTCGCTAAGTCTTTTCAGAAGAAGAGGGCGCGCTCCTGCGTGCCCTCTTTTGATTTTTTGCTCGCTCATTCGGTTCCATGAAGCCGAAGCCCAAACCGGTCGCAAAATCCTTCAAGGCTACGCTCGAGCGCATGCCTTCAAATCTCGGCTGGGTCATCGTGCGCATTCCGCTCGACGTCCCGAAAGTCTGGGGCACACGCGCCAGGCTCAGAGTGAAGGGCGAAATCAACGGCTTCGCCATTCGGACTTCGCTTTTCCCCACCGGCAAGGGATTTCACTGCCTGACCGTCAACAAGCGCATGCAGGCTGGAGCGCACGCCTCTCCCGGCGACACCGCGCAGTTCCGCCTCGAACCGGACACCGAAAAACGCGTCGCCACCATCCCCGCCGAACTCCAGCGCATCCTAAACGAAGACCGCTCCTTCCGCCGCTGGTTCGACCAACTCGCCTTTTCCATACGCAAGTGGATCTGCGATTGGGTCACCAACGTCAAAAACCCCCAAGCCCGCGTCCGCCGCGCCGAGCAAGTCGCCGAACAGTTGCTCTCCACCATGGAAGCCGAACTCGACCTGCCGCCCATTCTGAAGCTCGCCTTCGCCCGCGATCCCCGCGCCTATCAAGGCTGGCAATCCATGACTCGCCTGCAACGCCGCGGCCACCTGCTCGGCATCTTCTATTACCGCTCCCCCGAAGCCCGCGACCGCCGCATCGCCAAGATGCTCGATGACGCTCTCGCCCACGCCGAACGCAAACCGAAAAAACAAAAATAGCCATATCCCAGGTCCCTGGCCGCAGCCTTCTCTTGACGGCACATATAAATAGACGTATTTATGTATAATGAATGGATCGGCCCGCCCGGTCATTTGGGTCGGCTCAAGCCGGAGAGACCTGCGCGGTTTCCCCCGCGAAGTTCGGCGCGCCATCGGCCAAGCTCTTTATACCGCCCAGCCGGGTGAAACCGATCCATCGGCTAAGCTTCTGAGAGGTTTTGGCGGCGCGTCCGTGCTTGAAATTGTTGCGGATCAAGTAGGCAGCACATGGCGAGCGGTCTACACGGTCTGCTATCGGGAGGCCATCTACGTCTTGCAGGCCTTCCAGAAAAAATCAAAAAGGGGCACCGCCACCCCAAAGAAGGACATCGACCTCATCCGTCACCGCCTGGCTGAGGCGGAACGCCTCCACAGAGAAAGGCAGAACTAACGTGGCTACCAGAACACGAAAACCAATCCGGGCAGAGAAAAGCAGTGGAAATGTTTTTGCCGACCTCGGTCTCCCCCATCCAGGGCAGGAACTCTTGAAGGCCGAGCTTACCCTTCGGATTTACCACCTCATTAAAAGTCGCGGCCTCAAGCAAGCCGAAGCTGGCAAGATCCTCGGCATTAAGCAGCCTCACGTTTCTGCCTTGATGCGCAACCGCGCCGGTTCCTTTTCCGTCGAGCGCCTCATGGACTTCCTCACCGCCCTCGGCCAAAACGTGCACATCACCGTGAAGCCCGCTCGCAAGAAACACGGCGAAGTCTCCCTGGTGGCCCAACGCTCCGCCGCTCTGTCCTTGTAGGGCCGCCTTCCGAGGCCGGCCGCTCTCCGCCCCGCCACTCCCTTTCCCCCCCTCCGAAACCAACCACTGACAACCGACCACTGTTAGCTGCCTTTATCCCCTGCGTCCTCTACTCCCTCGGCTACACCGCCAAACTCAAATTCCAAAAAGCCGCCTGACTCATTCTGATCGACGAGTGATTCGCTGAGCGATTCCGGAACGGGTTGCCCGGTCACATTTGCCAAACAGCTCGTTACGTGGGACTCGCTCAACTAAAGAATAGCGACCTTAAGGAAGCAAAGACGAAGGGTGAATCGCGCGGATGTTGCTAAAGCGCTCGAAATCAACCGAATTGAACGTAAGCACGCTCTCGACCGCATAGACACTCATAATCGCGGCCAGCCGGGCGTCATAAACCTTGACGCCTTGCACCTTGTTACTTCCTTTCTCACTCAGCTTTCCACTCGACACATGGTGATCCCGCTCATCAACTTGGGATAAAAATCGGTGGACTTCTGCGGCATCACTTCGCCAGACGTCGCGATTTTCATCACCTGCTCGACGTCGCAGGGGTTCAGCAAAAACGCAATCTGTGCGCGCCCACTGTCCACGGCATCGAGCGCCGCCGTGGCTTCCCGTTCATACGTCAGGTTCGCCTCCGCCGTCACCGCTTGCGGCGTAATCCCCAGCACCGGTTCCAGGATTCCTTCGTGCAGCAGCACTACGTCCAGTTCGCGCTGCAGCGGCGAAACATTGGGCAGCAGTTGCGCCAGGCTGGCGCCTTCCCGCAGCGTCAGCACGTAGAACGCCCGCTTCCGCGTTTCCGCGGCGGGATAAACGCCGATCGCCCGTTTCGCGCGCGCGCTCGTGAGTCTCCTAAGAAACTTCCTTTTCGCCTCGGACCTCTCTTCGCTGCCCGAGAACGGAATTTCCTCCGCCGTAAACCACGGCTCGAGATGCCGCCGCACGCTGGTCCAGGAAAAATCGTGAACGTGCGCCGCCACGCGGTGCGTCGGCAGAATCGTCAGCCCCTCGCTTCGCGTGTTGATGAAGGTCATCATGACGCGCTGGTACTGCGCCTCCGGATCGATCTTTCCCGCGCGCGTGCGGCACTCGTTCCGGTAGTTCAGCGCCGTCTCGTAACGGTGATGCCCGTCGGCGATCACCAGCTTCTGGTGCTCCATGGCTTTGTGGATCGCGGCCACGCGCTGCGGCTCCGCAATCACCCACAGCCGGTGCGCCACGCCGTATTCGTCGCGCATCTCGGTGGCCGGCGCAGCAGCCGATTCAACTTCCGCGAGAATCGCGTCAATGCGCCGCTGCGGGTCCGAATACAGCATGAAAAGCTGCCCCGTGTGCATTTTCGTGTGCCGCAGGAGTTCCAGCCGGTCCGCCTTCGGCCCGGAAAGCGTGTGCTCGTGCCGGAAAACCACTCCCGCGGAATATTCCTCGAGTTTTCCCGCGCCGATAAATCCCTGCCGCGTGCGGCGTTCTTCCGTCCCGGGCACCGTGTATTCCTGCGTGTAGGCGTAAAAAGCGGGCTCGGGATCCTGCATCACGACGTTCTCGCGAATCCAATCGTTCAGCGCCGCGGCCGCGCGCGTGTAAACATTATTCTGCGGCGTGTCGCCGGGATACCCGCGTCCCTTCTCCACCGCGATCAAGTTGTGCGGGTCGGCGGCGTAATACTTTTCCTGCATCGCCGGAGAAATCTTGTCGTAAGGCTGCGTCAGTACGCGGTCGAACGGCGCGCGCGCCGGGTTGTAGCGAAAAGCGCGAAAGGGATAGACCTGGGCCATGGGCTCTCCGGGATCATTTTGTGCCGCCTGCGAAGCTTTCTAGTTTACGCGAACACGCCGGAATTCCGAAAAAGCGAAAAGTCAATTTTCGGTGTCGGTTCGACGTGAGATGGATGAATGTTGAAAACAGTGCGGTCATATTACAATTATTGGCTCATGATCGCCCCGAATTTTTCTTCCGTGCGCGCGCTGATTTTCGATCTGGATGGCACGCTAATCGATTCCCAACGCGATCTGATCCGCTCCGTCAGCGCCACGCTGCGCGAAATGGGCCGCGAAGAACTCCACGAAGACACCATCTCCGGCTACATCGGCCACGGCGCGCCGCAACTTGTTGGCCGCGCTCTGGGCAGCGGCGTCACCGAGGACGAATGCCAGCGCGCGCTGAAATTTTTTCTTGCGTACTACGAAGATCACAAATTGGATTCGACGTGTGCGTACCCAGGAGTTCCGGAAGCGCTCGAGCATCTCGCCGCCTTCCCGATGGCCATCCTCACGAACAAACCGGTGCGCGTCAGCATGCGCATACTGAAAGAACTCGGCCTGGCGAAATATTTTCGCGCCGTCTATGGCGGCAATAGCTTTGAAACAAAAAAACCCGACCCGTTCGGCGCGCGGACGATTCTTCGCGAATTCGGCGCCGCCCCCGCCGAAGCCATCCTGATCGGCGATTCCGAAGTTGACGTGCAGACCGCCCGCAACGCCGGCACTCTGGCCGCCTCCGTAAATTATGGCTTCGGCAAGCACGACCGCGCCGCCTATCCCGCGGACATTTATCTCAACTGGCTCACGGATCTCGTCCCCCTCCTCAGGAATGGCCGCCAATGAACAGACTTTCGTTGCATTTGTCGTCCTCTGTCATCGCGCGGCACAAAGCAGACTCTGCCCTCGCTGATAGGTTTCATCTTGGATTTGCACGCGGCCGTTGGGGATGCAGACCGCCAGGTTGTCTCCCCGCCGTATCTCTTTATGCACAGTACGGGAGTTCCAGTTCCTGTCGGCAAGAACCATCATACGCTGAGATAGAAGCGTGGCATCTTCTACCCTTCGGACCAGCAGGTGCAAAATGATATCGATCGCCAAGTACGTGGCCGGATTTTTTTGCCTGGTGTTGCCAGCAATCGCCCAAGCTCAGAGTGCGGGTATCGTTGAGTGCCCGCGCTCCGGCGACTACGTTTATCTCTATAGTTCCATGACCACTCTGGATGTGCGCATTACGCTCCAGTGCGGAGAGCAGGTACAGATCACCGGACGGTATGACCGCTACTTCGGCGTGCGCACCGCCAAGGGCGAGATCGGTTACGTCCCGGTGGAGAGCCTCCTGCTGTTGAAAGACAAGCCGGGCACCAAGGCACCGCAACCAAAAGCCGTGCAGCCCGCGAGAGAGCGTACTCCGTACGACGCGCCCGCCAGACACGCTGAAATTGCTCCGAGCGCTCCCCTCTCCGATTCTGACTTCACCTTGCGCAATGGCACTCCGATTCACCTGAAACTTGGCAAAACCATTTCTTCTGCGACCGCCCACGTTGGCGAGGTAGTGGATCTGAAGGTCGTCGAAGAGGTTACTGTGGATGGCCTCTTAGTGATTCCGCAAGGCGCGGCGGCCATCGGCTTGGTGACGGATGCGGAACCCAAGAAACGCATGGGCCACGGCGGAAAGCTGGCTTTGAGTATCAACTTTGTGCGTCTGAAGGACGACGAAAAGGCTGCGGTCCGCTCCTTCCAGGAGAGCACCGGCTCAAACAATTCAACTGGAGCGGTTCTCCCCTTGTCTTCCGGCAAAGACGTAGTGTTCGCGAAAGGAACCGAATTCACTGCGTACGTGGATGGGGACATGCAGCTAAAGAAACAGGCCTTCCAGGCCGCAAGGGACACTTCCAGCACCGCGCCGGCCCCCCCAGCTCAAAATCCGTCCCAGCCGCGCGGGTTTTGAAACTTTAGACAAAAAGCGAACGCGTCGGCTAGTCCGCGTTCTTGACGCCGCGATACATCCCGACTTGCCATCGTTCGCAGTACTTGGCAGACTTTTCGCGTGCTCATTGGCCTCTTTCCCGAACTGGACGCTCCCGGCGGGGTGCAGCGTGCGGGCCGCCACCTGGCGGCCGTGCTCAGCGAATTCGCCTCCAGCCGTGGCATGGCCTGCCTCCTGCTCAGTCTGAATGATTCGCCGGAGCTGCACCGGATGACGGTGGGAGGGCGGGAATTTGTGTTTACGGGGTGCGACCGCGCCAAGGGGCGATTCACGGTGACCGCGCTGCGCGCAGTGCGGCGTAAAGCAAAACTGGTTCTGGCCGCGCACCCGAATTTGGGACCGGTGGTACAGGCGATGCGGTTTGTAGCGCCACGGATGAAGAGTATTATCTGCACGCATGGGATTGACGTCTGGGAGCCGCTGGGTGGATTGCGCCGGCGCGCGCTGCTTCACGCAAACCTGGTTCTGGCACCAAGCCGGGATACGGCCGATCACGTTGCCTCGGAACAAAGGGTCGCGCGCGAACGGATTCGCGTTCTGCCCTGGGCGCTCGATCCGCAATTCGAAGCACTGATCAGCCGCGGTTCGCATCCCGCGCTGCCAGCGAATTTTCCTTCGGGACGCGTGGTCCTGGCAGTGGGACGCTGGCTGGCGACGGAACGATACAAGGGCATGGACACCTTGATTACGGCGCTGCCGAGGCTGCTGACGCGCTGGCCGGAGCTGCAGCTCGTCCTGGCGGGAACAGGCGATGACCGCGCCTGGCTTGAGAATCTCATGGAAAAAAACGGCGTGCACCGCCACGTGCATTTTTTGACCGGAATGAGCTACTCGGAACTTGCCGCGTGCTACACCGCCTGCGAAATTTTCGCTCTGCCCAGCCAGGGCGAAGGATTCGGCCTGGTGTATCTGGAAGCGATGGCGTGCGGCAAACCAGTCATCGGAGGCACCCATGGCGGCGCACCGGAAATCATCGAGGACGGCGTTACGGGTTACCTGGTGCCGCACGGCGATACGATCCAACTTGCTACATCCATTGAAGCGCTGCTGGCGGACCCCGCGCATGCAAAGGAGATGGGCGCGCGCGGGCGGCAACGCGCCGAGCACGAGTTTCGCTTCAATGCCTTCGCCAAGTCATTGAAAAAAATCCTGCGCCAACAATGCGAATCCTGAACGTCACGGAAACGTACGCTCCCTTTCTCGAATTCGGCGGCCCACCGGTGAAAGTGCGCGCGCTTTCCGAAGGCCTGGCGCGGCGCGGCCACCAGGTCACCGTTCTCACGGCCGACTGGGACCTGGAAAAGCGCCTGCAAGCGCAGGAAGCGAAAATCACGGCAGAGCGATCACCCTTTGGCTGGCGCTGCGAAGAAAATGGCGTGCAGTCCATTTATATACCTACATGGTTTAAATACCGTAGAGTTAGTTGGAATCCGGCGGTCAAGCGTTACTGCCGCGCGCGGCTGCAGAATTTCGATATCGTGCATATTTTCGGGCTTTACGACTTGCTGGGTCCGGCGGTGGCTGCGGCCAGCCGCAAGCGAGGTCTGCCGTACGTGCTCGAGCCCATCGGTATGTTTGTGCCAATTGTGCGAAATCTTTGGCTGAAACGGATGTATCATGCAGTTTGGGGAAGGCGGCTACTCGAGGGGGCAAGCGCGGTCATCGCCACTTCGGAGCAGGAAGCCGAGGAACTGGTCGCGGGTGGTCTTCCTCGTACGCGGGTGGTGGTGCGGAGGAACGGTGTAGAAGCCCCAGCATCGTGGCCCGAACGAGGCACGTTCCGGAAAACGCACGGTATTTCGCCGGAGGAGAAGCTGGTCCTGTTTCTGGGGCGGCTCTCCTCGAAGAAGAGCCCGGATTTGCTCCTGCGGGCGTTCGCGGAACTTTCAGGGCGCTCCGCGGGAACACCAATGACACTGGTCTTCGCGGGACCTGACGAAAGCGGCGTCGTAGCAGAACTCGACCAAATGGCAACGCAGTTGGGCGTTCGAACGAAGGTTCAATTCACCGGTCCGGTTTTTGGCGAGGCCAAGTGGGCGGCCTATAGAGATGCGGATGTTTTCGTGCTTCCGTCGCAGAATGAAAACTTTGGGAATACGGCGGCGGAAGCGGTGGCCGCGGGGACTCCGGTCATCGTGACGGAACAATGCGGGATTGCGCCACGACTTGCGGATGAGGCTGGCCTGGTGGTGCGCCACGACAGGGCGGCACTATCGAGAGCGCTTGAGCGGATCCTCGGCGAAGCGGAACTACGGGCGCGGCTCGCGACCGGATGCGCCGCGGTCACCTCACGTCTGGGGTGGGAGGAACCCGTTCGCGACATGGAAGCGTTATACGCTACGCTTGCCTCACGGCAAGCGCCGCGCGCAGAATCCAAGCGAGTGGAGTAATTTTTGCTGCCGGGCCAACATCGAATTTTTCGCGTCATCTGGTGGAGCGGCAATGTGCTGCTGGCCACTGCGTTCGTGGCGATGCTTTACTCCTGCGTTCGGGAATATTCCGTGCGCCGGTATCTCGACGGCTTCTCGGACGCGATTGTGCCCAACAGCTTGCCCGCCGAACAAAAAGTCGCAGCCATTTTGAACTGGATGCGCGCCGAGCCGTCGCGAGCCAACACGACGAATCCGGAATCACTTGCGAAACGCGATCCGGAGATGACGCTCACCTACCGCCAACTGTTGAACGTCTGCGGTACAGCGACGAATGCCTTCTTGAATCTTGCGCGAAGCTCCGATCTGCGGGTGCGACGCCTGCTCCTGCTGACTCCCGATCGCAGGACGAAACATGTGGTTGCCGAAGTTCTGATCGACGAACGCTGGATCATCGTCGATCCAACCTTCCGGGTCATCATGAAGGATGCACGGGGCCACTATTTGACGCGCAGCGAGCTGCGGAATCCTGCCGTGTTTTCCGAGGCCGCCGGCGCCATCCCGAACTATCCGCACGAGTACTCTTACGACCAGTTCGCACATGTGCGTCTGGCCCGCCTGCCGCTTGAGGGTTTGCATCTGCGGCGCTTGTTGGACACCGTTTACCCGGGCTGGGATGAGTCGGTCGACTGGAGCCTGCTCCTGGAACGCGAATCTTTCTTCTATCTCGTGATCTCCATTGCGGCGACGTTGCTATTTTTGTTGTTGCGGGTCCTGCTTGCCTGGTATGCGGACCGCCGTTTGAGAATCCAGCGCTTCCATCTGCGGCAGAACGCCCTCCGTGCGGGCGCCGCCTTCTTCTCCGCCCCGGAGATCAAGGAGTAGCGTGTGCGGCATCTGCGGCGTCGCCTTCGCTTCGCGCAACGCAGATGCCGAATCGCACGTGCGGGCGATGACCGCGGCGATGGAACATCGCGGTCCGGATGAAGAAGGCTTTCTTACCGGCGATGCGCGGGCGCCGGGACTCGCGCTGGGGATGCGCCGTCTGAGCATCATCGATCTGGCCGGCGGCCACCAGCCCAGCTGGAACGAAACCAAGGATGTCGCCGTCATTTTCAACGGTGAGCTGTACAACTATCGCGACCTGCGCGAGCAGCTGTCGCTCTGCGGTCACCGCTTCGCCACACAATCGGACACGGAGATTCTGGTTCATGCATGGGAAGAGTGGGGCGAAGACTCCCTGACCGAACTGCGGGGCATGTTCGCTTTTGCCCTACTCGATCTTCGCAAGCGTTATGCCACCGCGCCGATTCTCTTCCTGGCGCGCGACCCGCTGGGGATCAAGCCGCTCTATTACACGCAGACGTCGGAAGGTTTTGCGTTCGCTTCGGAGGTTCGAGCGCTGCTCGCCTCCGGCGCTGTGCCCAAACACCTGTCGCAGGATGCCGTCACCGCTTTTCTGCTTTTTGGCAGCGTCTCGGAGCCGGTAACGATTCTGGAGGGAGTGTTTTCCCTTCCTCCGGGACATCGAATGCTGCTGCACGTGCCGGAGCGGCGGCGCACGCCGCGCGCGCGGCCCTGGTGGGACCCCGCGGTTTCGCCCGCGGCACGAGAACCGCGTAAGCCGCGCGATCTTTCTTCGGCGGGGAAACCGTTGCGGCCGCTTCTTGAAGACGCCGTGCGCGCGCATCTCATCGCCGACGTGCCCGTGGGCTTGTTTCTTTCGAGTGGACTGGACTCCGGAGCGATTGCGGCGCTCGCAACTCAGGCGCGGGGCGGAATTCGGAGCTTCACACTGACGTTCCCGGGCACGGCGTTCGATGAAGCAGCGCTGGCGAGGTTGGCAGCGAATCGATTCAAGATGAAGCACACCGAAGTGCCTTTAAGCGGAGAGTCGGTCCTGGCGCGTCTGGATGAAGCTCTTTCCGCCCTCGACCAGCCCACCATGGACGCGATCAATACGTACTTTGTTTCCTGGGCGGCTAGAGAAGTTGGGCTGAAAGTTGCGTTATCGGGGCTGGGAGGAGATGAACTTTTTGCGGGCTATCAAACTTTTGAAGATACGCCGCGGCTTTCGAGACTGATTGGATGCGCTCGGTATGTGCCTCGAGCGATGCGGCGAATGAGCGCTCCACTCATTGCCAGTCTCGCGGCACGCCTAGGTTCACCGGATGCTGCGCGCAAGGCTGCGGCCGCGTGGGCCCATCCAGAGGCTTTGCCGCATCCCTATTTTTTCGCGCGAACGCTTTTCCCGCCGGGGCAGCTCGAACGAATCATCGAGCCGCGATTTCGCCCGAGCACGGTGAACGCCGACGGGGTCACGCTCGAGCCTACTTGGCTCGGCTGGCTCGAACGGACGGCCGACGAAGCGCGCAAGATGGAACCGGTCGCCGGAGTTTCCTGGCTTGAAATGCGCACCTACATGGCCAGCACGCTGCTGCGCGACACGGATGCCGTGAGCATGGCGCAATCGCTCGAAGTTCGCGTGCCGCTCCTCGACACGCCCGTGGTTGAATTTGTAGGGTCACTGCCGGATGCGGCGCGCCGCCGTCCCGGTGTACAAAAGGCGCTGTTGGTGGAAGCGCTCGGTGATTTGCTGCCGCCGGAAATTCTAACGCAGCGCAAACGAACGTTTACTCTGCCGTGGGAGGAGTGGCTGCGCGGGCCGCTGCGCGCGCGGATGGAAGCGAGCTTCGCGGACCTTGCGCCGCCGCTGGCGGCTTATCTTCGACCGGGAGGCGCTCGCTCGGTCTGGACGGATTTTCTTGCCGGGAAAACCACCTGGTCGCGCCCCTGGTCCTTGTACGTCCTGAACGAGTGGTGCCGCCAACACCTCGCCGCATAAACTTCCGGCTGAGGTACACTGACAAATCGCGAGATGAATATTCTTGGGATCAATGCGTACCACGGGAACGCTTCGGCAGCGATTGTTTGCGACGGCAGTCTGATCGCTGCGGTCGAGGAAGAACGCTTCAGCCGCGTGAAGTACGCAGCGGGGTTTCCCGCGCAGGCGATTCGCTATTGCCTGAAGCAGGCAGGCCTCACGCTCGCGGACGTCGATCACGTTGCTGTGCCGCGAAATCCGTACGCGAGGCTGGGCACAAAACTTTTTTACGCGCTGCGCATGCCGTCTTTCGCGCGGGAACGCGTCAAAGTTCTCGCGAAATTCACGGGTATTCCCGAAGCGCTGGCGGCAGCCTTTGAAGCCGATCCCAAGAAGCTTGCTTCCAAGTTCCACCGCATCGAGCACCACCTGGCGCATCTCGCGAGCAGCTTTTTCGTTTCGCCGTTCGAACGCGCCGCGTTGCTTTCCGCCGACGGACTCGGCGATTTCGCCAGCACGATGTGGGGCGCCGGCGCGGGCAGCCGCATGAGCATCGACGGGTCGGTAGCTTTCCCACATTCGCTTGGACTGTTTTACAGCGCGGTGACGCAGTATCTCGGCTTCCTGAAATTTGGCGACGAGTACAAAGTCATGGGCCTGGCCGCGTACGGCCAGCCGGAGCAACTCGGTGCGTTTCGCGACATCGTGCGTTTTGATAGCCGCTCCAACGGCAACGGTTTCCGCCTGGAGCTCGATTACTTCTCGCATCACCGCACCGGCCCGGAGATGTCCTGGGCCGAAGCCGACAAGACGCCGGCGCTCGGCAAAATGTTTTCGGATGAAATGGCGAAGCGCCTGGGGCCGGTTCGCGCTCCCGAAGAAGCGCTGGAGGAGCGGCACCGCAATCTGGCTTGTTCGTTGCAAGCGCGGCTCGAAGAAGTTTATCTCGGCATGTTGAAAAAACTTGCGGAGCGAACAGGGCTCAAGGCCGTTTGTCTGTCGGGCGGCGTGGCTTTCAATTGCGTCGCGAATGGAAAAATCTTTGACGCCACGCCGTTCGAACAGGTGTACGTGCATCCGGCGGCGGGAGACGCGGGACTAGCGGTCGGCGCCGCGTACTACGTCTGGCATCAGAAACTCGGCAAACCGCGCTCCTTCGTGATGGATCATGCTTACTGGGGACCCGGATACACGCGTGAAGAGATTCGCCGTGCCATCGATTCGAATGGCCTAGCACAAAGTGGATATTCCATCGCCGAACTGCCCGAAGAAGAACTGTCCCGCCGCGCTGCCGCGATCATCGCGGACGGGGAAATTCTCGGCTGGTTTCAGGGCCGCGCCGAATGGGGTCCGCGCGCGCTTGGTAATCGGAGCATCGTCGCGGACCCGCGCCGTCCGGAAATGAAGGAAATTCTCAACCGCCGGATCAAGCACCGGGAGATTTTTCGCCCGTTTGCGCCTTCGATCCTCGCGGAAAACACCGGGGAATACTTCGAGAAGTCGCACCCCTCACCCTTCATGACCCTGGCCTACTCCGTGCGCCGAGAGAAACGCGACAAGATCCCCGCGCCGACGCATGTGGACGGCACAGGCCGGCTGCAAACCGTCACGCGCGAGGCCAATCCGCGCTATCACGCGCTCATTTCCGCCTTCCGCGATCTCACCGGCGAGCCCGTCGTGCTCAACACTTCCTTCAACGACAACGAGCCCATCGTCTGCCGCCCCGAAGAAGCGATCGATTGCTTCTTGCGCACGCAGATGGATGCACTGGTCCTCGGCGACTTCCTCGTCTCGCGCCCTTAGCTTTCGATCGTCAAGTTTGGAATTCACGCCTCTAGCCAGAGTTAACGAACTGTGGCAAGCTATCGGGCATGGGAAACAAAGACGCACGAAAACGCGAAGTCAAGAAGCCGCCAAAAAAGAAACCAACCGCCCATGAACTGAATCGGGCCGCTGCGCCGATCTTCAAAAAACCTGCCGAAAACCACTAGGCGACCGCGCTCCGCCGAGAGCCGGAACTCTGTACAATCTTTCCGTGCGCATTCTGCTGCTCAATCTTTATTACCCTCCGGACACTTCCGCGACCGCGAAGATGGCGCAGAGCGTCGTGGATGCCGTTTCCATTTCCCACAACGTGACGGTGCTGTGCGGGCGGCCTTGCTACGATCCGACGGAACGCCGCGCGTGGCGGCCGTACCAAACGGAAATCGCGGGCCGGGCGCGCATCATCCATGCGGGTTCGACGGACTTTCCGCGCTTCGACATGAAAAAACGGGTGCTGAATTATCTCAGCTACGTCGCGCTGGCGATTCCGGGTGCGCTCTTTGTGCCTTGCGACGCCGTCGTGGCCATGACCGATCCGCCGTTTCAGGGCATCGTTGGCGCGATTGTCGCCATGCTGAAACGCAAGCCGTACATCTACAACATACGCGACGTGTATCCGGACATGGCCGTGGGAGGCTCGATCGTTGAGCCCGGCAGGATCGTGAGGATCTGGGAAAAACTCCATCGCTGGGCGCTCTGCCGCGCCACGCGCGTGATCGTTCTTGGCGAAGACATGCGCGCACGAATTGTCGCCAAAGGTGTCGAACCTTCGCGCGTACTGATCGTCCGCGATGGAACAGACATCCTCCCGCCGCTTCCAACACCGGATCCCGAAGTTGTCAGCGCGATCCGCGGGAATTCTTCGTTTGTCCTGGTGCACGCGGGGAACCTTGGTTTCTACGGCGCGTGGAACACGCTCGTGACGGCCGCGCGCCTGCTGGCGGGCGACGGTGTGGGCCTCGTGTTCGTGGGCGACGGCGCGCAGCGCTCGCAAATCGAAGCTGCGGCCGAGGGTTCCGGCAATATCCGTTTTCTGGAGTTTTTCCCGGCGAGCAAGATTCCGTCGGTGCTCGCGGCCGCCGATGCACACGTGATTACCGTGAAGCGCGGCCTGGAAGGCGTGGTGGTGCCCAGCAAAATGTACGGGATTCTCGCGGCGGGAAAACCCATCGTCGCGGTGGCGCCGAAAGAGACGGATGCCGTGTCGCTGGGAATTCAGCGCGGCTTCGCGGTAGCCGCGGACCCCGACCGCCCCGGAGAAGTTGTCAAGGCAGTGCGCACGCTGGTTTCCAACCCAAATAAGTTAAAGGCCATGGGCGAGGCGGCGCGGGCCGCCGCTCCTGATTATGATAGAGTCAAGCAATTGCAAAAATTCGTGGAAATCATCGATCACTTGACGGTCGACTAGAAAATCAAGGGGGAAACACAAGCGTGAAGACGGCGGATGGATTTTGGGCAGGAAAAACCGTTTTTGTAACGGGCGGAGCGTCGTTCATCGGCTCGACGCTTACCGATCAGCTGCTGGCGCGAGGCGCGAAAAAAGTTCGCATTGTGGATGACCTGAGCAGCGGTCATCTCGACAACATTCGCCAGCATCTCGGCGCGGGCAAGGTCGATCTTCTGCAAGCCGATTTGCGGGAACCCGGCGTGACCCGGGCCGCGATGCAGGACGTCGATACCGTTTTCCATCTCGCCGCGGATCACGGCGGGCGCGGTTACGTGGATCTCCACCAAGCCGGCCCCGCGTCGAATTTTTTCCTCGACGGTCTGGTGTTTGCGGAAGCGCTCAAAGCCAACGTAAAAAAAGTGGTGTTCGCTTCTTCCGGTTGCGTGTATCCGAATTTTCTTCAATCGGACACCAAGAAAGAGCTCTACCTCACGGAAGACCTCACCAAAGGCCCAAATGATGCCGACAATACCTACGGCTGGGCCAAGTTGATGGGAGAGTTCACGCTGCAGGCTTACGCGAAGGAGCACGGAATGGGAGCCGCTTCCTGCCGTTACTTCACGGTGTATGGCCCGCGCGGGGTCGAGAATCACGCCGTCATCGCCATGATTGCGCGCGCGTTTCTCGGGCAGAACCCTTTCGAAGTGTGGGGCGACGGCACACAGATCCGCAACTGGACGTACATTGAGGACATCGTCGAGGGCACGATCCTGGCCGGGGAGAAGATCAACGACGGCACGGCGATTAACCTCGGAACGATGGAACGTATCCGCGTTATCGATTGCGCCAAAATGGTGTGCGAATTCACCGGACATAAAGCCGACATCAAGCTCCGCCCGGATATGCCCACAGGCCCTCTGAACCGGGTTGCTGACAATTCTCTCGCCAAGAAACTTCTTGGTTGGGAACCAAAAGTTCTCTTCCGCGAAGGCCTCAAGCGCACCATTGACTGGTACTACGCCACGCGGGACAAGGAGAAAGTGAAGCACATCTTCACGCGCATGTTGACGGAGCGCTGAACCACGAAATTCGTCGACTGCGTGGAATGGATCTTGCCTGAATCAGAGACATAGCCCAAAGTGTGCAATTTTGCGCATGCAGGACCAGCGATTTCGCAAAGCAGGGACGGAAGTAGCCGGAAGACGTTTGGATGCACGCCTTTGTGAGTTAAGTCTTTTCCCGATCATTTTTGCAAATCTAAAAACCTCTTGACGAGAAGCCTTATCTGAAACTATTATGAGTTT
>DATHIB010000003.1:0-5911 GCA_035490055.1 Candidatus Limnocylindria bacterium
ATACCGTTGGCTGTAGTCCCAGTTCATCACACAGATCGGAAACCGGCACTTTATCCAACAAGTGCCGCCTCAGGATGGCAACCTTCTCTTCTCCGGTGTAGTGCTTTCGCTCTTTTCTCATGCGTCCTCTCCGTTATCTTATAATTAACGGAAGAACGCCTTCTCCAGTTCCAGCTGAGGCAAGACACTGTTGCGCATCGCAGCCAGCCACCAAATGGGCATTTGTGACGACTAAACCGTTTTTGAGCAAGAAACCTGTTCCCTTAGTCCGGGCGTTGGGACAATGCATTAGAAACACGGACCCAATGGCGGTCCTCTGAGCTGGACCGGCGGCGTCCAGTGTCCATTGGGTTGCGGTCGGGATTGTAGGCTCTTCTTGTTTTTCTGCTCGAGGTATTTCCAATCAAGGCTAGCGACCATCCGGGAGTTATCGCGTAGTGGCTCGAATCGAAATGCCGAGTACCACGATTTCTACGGATAGCGAAAGCTCGATGCAAAGGCACGGCTGGAGACAAGTGATGTTCGAAACATGCCATAATTGGGGGCGAAGGAATCCCGACCATGGCCGTCTGCTCTGGAGAATTCGAGTGGACAGAGAAGTATATGCATTCGCCACGCTCTCTCAAGGCGCTTGCCTTGGGTATAGCCCTTTCCTGTTGCAGCAGCATTGCGCGATTGTCCGCGCAGAGCAGCACAGCTGGCATCGAACACACAGACAGCCTCCGCGGCACGGTTGTGAACAGCGCGACGCATGAACCAATTAGCCGTGCACTTGTATTCTCACCAGACAACCGCTATGCCACAATGACAGACGATCGAGGCCATTTTGAATTGACATTCCCGCGCGGGGAAAGCGAAAAGACTGCCGGGTTTGCCGGTACCTCAGAGGTACGCTCTCTGGAACCATCTCAGCTCCAACACGCCAGAGCCAATCGTCCCACCATGTTGATGGCCCGCAAAACGGGATTTCTTTCCCGCAGTAACGGGCAGGAGGGATTCCAGATAGGCCCAGCGCAGCAGGAACTCACAATCTCTCTCATGCCGGAAGCTCGCATCGTTGGCCACATTATTCTGCCGGGGTCCGATGGTTCCGACAAAATCCAGGTGGAGCTTTATCGACGCCAGGTGCGGGAGGGCCGCGAGCATTGGGATCCGGCAGGAATGGCGATGTCAAGATCAGACGGGGAGTTCCGCTTTGCTGAGCTTTCCCCAGGTTCTTACAAACTGCTCACTCACGAACTACTCGATCGTGATCCCCTAACCTTTAACCCTCGCGGACAGTTATTTGGCTACCCACCGGTCTACTATCCTGCGGCGCCAGACTTTGCAACGGCCGCCGTTATTCGGTTATCGCCGGGTGAAACCTACCAGCCAAAAGTTTCGCCTGCAAAGCGAGAATATTATCCGGTGAAGCTGGCAGTCAAGAACGCCCCAGCAAGCCTCCAGGCTCGAATTCAGGTATGGCCGCAAGGACACCCAGGGCCTGGGTACTCTCTCGGCTACAACCCCGGAGATGAGCTGATCGAAGGTTTGCTGCCAGATGGCCCCTACACCGTCCAGGTCACGACTCACGGGCCGAATGCGATGACAGGAATGTTGAACTTCACTGTGAGCGGCGATGCCCTTTCCGGGCCGGCCGTCACGTTGCTACCCAACAGTTCGCTTACGGTGACCGTGAAGGAAGAATTTCAGCACACAGAAACCGTGACTCAGGGGACGCTAACATTTCGCGGCCTTCGTCCCTCTCCTGAAAGCGGACGACGCCCCAATTATCTGCAAGTGACGTTGGTGTCATCAGAGGAGTTCGGCTTTGCGCCAGGCGCTTCGCTGCGTCCGCCTACGGGTCCGGAAGACGATTCGCTGGTCATTGAGAATGTGCAGCCTGGCCACTACCGCGTGCGCATAAGCACATCGATCGGATTCGTATCATCGATTACTTGCGGAGGTACGGATTTGCAACGCCAGCCGCTCGTGGTTGGCCTGGGAGGGTCGTCGCCGCCGATTGAAATCACCGTGCGCGACGACGGTGCTCAGGTCGAAGGCACGATCGAGGGCACAACTACCGCGGACGTTCGTAGTGCGGGATTCAACTCACCTGGCCAATCCCCGGGTAATGTTTATTTCGTGCCCATGGCCGATAGCGGTGGCCAGTTCAGCGTGGCCTGGGTTTCCCCGGATGGGAAGTTTCAGATTCAGCAGCTACCCCCAGGTGCCTACCGCGTACTTGCCTTCGATCGCCAACAGCCGGACCTGGAGTACGCGAGCGACGAAATCATGGGTCAATATGATTCGAAGGCGCGGGTCATCCGCGTGGTCTCAGGGCAAAAAGAGCATTTGCGATTGCCACTGATTACCGCGAGCGAGTAACTATGTTCAGGTTCGCACCATCGATTCGATTTATGGTTCCGATACTTGGGATTACCCTGCTGCACTCGTGTGCGCTTCTTCGCGCGCAGAGCTCGCCCCCTGATCGAAGCGCAACTCCGGACACGAAATTCAAGATCGCCGGCACGATCGTGAGCTCACTGACCGGGACCCCGCTGGGGAAAGCTCGCGTTTCACTCTTCGACATTGGAAATCCCGCCAACGTAGTGTGGATGATCACCGCCGAGAATGGGCATTTTGAGTTTAGTTCGCTTAAGCCGGGCAAGTTCTCGTTGCAAGGAGCGAAGCGTGGATTTATCCGCGCCGCCTACGAGCAGCATGAACAGTTCTCAACGGCAATTGTGACCGGTGCCGGCTTTGACACCGGAAACCTGGTGTTGCGTCTTACCCCGCTGGCCCTCCTTGGCGGCAAAGTCATCGATGAATGGGGCGATCCCGTCCGCAATGCACGTGTAATGCTCTACGTGGAGAACCACCAGGCTGGCATGAACCGGATTACGCCGGCCGGCGGCGGTTCGACTGACGATCAGGGTTCCTACGAGTTTGCGACTCTGACTCCCGGGAACTACTACCTGTCGGTTGCAGCGAAACCATGGTATGCCGTGCACCCTGTTTCTTCTCCTGGTGAAGGCGCGGGCAATTCTCCTCCCGGTGTTGCCCGATCTCTGGACGTTGCCTATCCGACCACGTACTACAACGGCGCCACCGATACCGATGGTGCCACGGCTATCTCCATTCAGGGTGGCGATCACTTGCAGGCCGATATCCACGTCAATCCTGTCCCAGCCCTTCATTTAGTGTTTCATGTTCCCAACGACGGGCAGCAAGGCTTTAGTATGCCCGTGTTTCAGAAACGTGTTTTTGACTCCATGGAATATGTTCAGAGCGAAGGCGCGCAATCTGTGGCTCCTGGCGTTTACGAGTTGACCGGAGTGCCCGCGGGAAGATACTCCGTCCGGCTACAGGAACCGAAGTCTGGCCAACTCCAGCAATCCAGTGAGATGAATCTGGTCAAGGATGGCCAGGAATTGGATACTTCCCGCAGCGAACCGACCGCCACGGTCAAACTGTCGGTGCAGATGCCGCGGCAGGAACCCTTCCCGAAGCAGTTCTCCCTGGCGCTGCAGGATTCGCGGCGGCAAACGGTGGCCTTCAAGTCTGTCGGGGTGGCGGGTGAAGCGACCTTCGAGGACATTCCTGCGGGCAAATACACAATCCTCGTTTTTTCTCCCACCAAGCCATATTCCGTTGCTCGAGCTTGGTCTGAGGGAGTCGAAATCTCCGGACACGAACTTAACGTAACGCCAGGTGCGTCTCTCAACTTAGCCGTGTTCTTGGTTGGTGGCGTCGTGACCGTGGAGGGATTTGCAAAGCGAGGAGACAAACCCGTTGCTGGCGTGATGGTCGCCCTAGTGCCGAAAGATCCCGAATCGCACCTCGAAATGTTCCGCAGGGACCAGAGCGACTTTGATGGCAGTTTCGTTCTTCGCGGCGTAATCCCCGGATTGTATACCATCGTCGCGGTGGAAGATGCCTGGGGCTTTCAATGGATGCAACCCGGTGTGCTCGGGCGGTACGTCCAGCATGGGCAGAACCTCACGATTGGAGAACTAATGAAAGGTTCCGTGCACCTGCCGGACCCCGTCGAAGTGCAGCCGCGTTAGATTCGCTGGTGCTACGACTCGTGCACCCGCTGTCGTCGGGCAGCCTACTCCCTCTAGGAGTTCGTACTTCGCGTCAAGCCCTGATTGGCGGCGTCGCTCTCGATTGTGCCCGCGAGAAAGTTGAGCAAGAGTAGTATAGACACGTCCATCGCGCCATGGCTGCCCAGAAACCCCACTTCTACGCGGGTCGCAAGTGACTGATTCTGTGCGCCCTGAATTCCCCATTTTGGATGCCCACAAAGAGTTGTTTTTGCGCTTGACAGTGCTCTCCATCATGACCGGCCCGAATCTCTGAAGTATCTTGGGAATTCGACGCTAGGCTATCAGGCCAGGGAACCTCTCGGAGGAAACCGGCTATTTGGTCGAAGCACGGCCTATCAAGCGGGATAATGTTTTCTTTTTGGCCCCCAGGCATACCTCAATGCGGCAGTGGGATTACTCCTACAGATCACCGCGATCAGTGATTGCAACTTCACTTTTGACAGCTCAGTTTGATTCCAGAGCCCCACTCTTTTTCTATTTCTTCTTGGTTAATATCTACAATAGTAGAATCCATGATTTTGTAGGCTCAGTGCGGCAATCTGATTAACAGATACGTTGCATACCAAGCTTGCTTCGTTGTTAACTCAGCTTTGCACGCGAGCGCGCCGGCCATGCTGCCAGAGAATATCTATACCAAATCCGGTGAAAGTACAGCGGGTCAGCGACTCTCGAACTATTCCGCCAGCTGTGGGAACGTTGAGGGAAGAAAAGCTGAATGTTCATAGAGTTCCATATTGTGAACATAAGTGCTATGCTCAAAATAGAAGGATGAGCGTATGGCCTTAGCTAAAACGAGGTCCCACAAGCATTTTCAATTAGACGCGGGAAAGCTGAAGCGCGCCCAGAGGGCGCTGCGGGCAGAGACAGAAACGGAAACTATCGAGCGTGCGCTCGACATTGTTATCACCGAACACGCGAGAAACCGGTTAACGGTCGAAGCCAACGACCGCTTCGTCAAAAGTGGCGTCGATATAAGGGATGCATACGGCACCTTGGACACGTAGATGCAGCCGGTCCTCTTTGACTCTTCCATTTACATTACCTCTTTACGAACTGGAGACGAGGCCGCCCTGTCGCTGAGGCGGTTGGCCGTCGACTCGCCGATCTGAGCGCGGTCGTACTCGAAGAGCTATACGCCGGAATTGCCCCTCGCGGTCGGCATGTGCTGGAACGATTCGAGCGTGACTTCGAGAAGGCGAGGCGAATTCTCGTACCGAACCTCAACGATTGGACGCAGACCGGCAAAGTACTGGCCCGTTTGGCCGCCAAGTATGATTACGAGAAAATTGGACAGGGCCGACTGACGAATGATGCACTGATTGCAATGAGCGCCGCCCGCCTGGGGATCACTGTGATCACCACGAACGCGCGGGATTTCATGCGACTCGCTGAGTTCCGTCCTTTTCAATGGAAAGTCCACGATTTTCGCAGCAGCTAATGCTATCCACACGTTCCGGTGCTGTCGTGAAAGGAATTCGACATATTGAAAAGTAAGCGAGTTCGTTTAGACGGCCGTCGGCCTGCCATCCGCACCGCGAAATTGGGGAAGCCGACTCCCGGTCTAGCTTCGCTAAAGCCTTGGATGGAAATTGCACGTCGTTGGAACCTAAGTGAACGGGAAAAACGAGGGAGCTTTGAGGTAGTAATAACAATTCTCTTGCATGCCTCATTTTTCCTCTGTAAGCGTTAAACCAGATACACGCAGGATGTCGTAGTGAAATCGCTACGAACACGATGGTGCGCCGACACTCGTGGGTGTCACACGGTAGTGTGGTCACGCTGCGTTTTGTTTCTATGGTTCCGGTAAACAAGAATTGGAG
>DATHIB010000004.1:0-24918 GCA_035490055.1 Candidatus Limnocylindria bacterium
AACGGGGCCCAGCGGTCAGCAAAAAGAGCAAGCAAGTCCGCACTGCGAGAATGATCCGACAACTCCGAAGACTAGGCTATCGGATCGAAACACCTAATCCTCAACCCAGCCAAGCACTAGCGCAGTGATTTTCGAGCCTGAGTACTATCACTACCTCTCCCAAATCTTCTGATGCGGCACGGCGCGCGCAACGCGAGAAGTATGTGCGCGAGGCGCTGGCGACGCTGCGCCTGGAAGATTTGGCACCCGGCAAAGAAGTCCTGGCACTTGCCAACGAATATATCGAAGGCCGTCTGGAAGCGAAGCAACTGACGGCCGCGGTTCGGCGGCTCCACAGCGGCTGGTGAACCAGCAAAGTAACATCGAGGACGATCCCTACGTTTATCCTGGCACCTCGATTCTACGCAATCTTGCCGATATTCGTGATGAGGAGCGCCTGGAACGCTTTGAAAGCGACCACTGTCTTGCACGGCTCCTTGAGCTTTACGGGAACCCCGTTTGTCAGGAATTCGTAAGGCGCGTTGTTTGGAGAGAATCGCCGAACTTCTCCCCGACAGGGTCCCGATCGGCCTGTGCCACCCGTCCCAGAGACTTGTCAAGCCGTGGCATTTTTGGCCTTTTCCCTCGCGCCTTGGGATTGCCCCGGCCACTTGGCCAGCAACACTACGTTGCCGGTGACCGGCGAAATGTGGATGTAAAAGACGCTTTTGGCATTTTCTACTTCATAGAAATTCTCGCGGCTCGGGTCGCGGCGCGCCCGGGCGCCCGCGGTTAGCAAATTCCGAAGCTCATCAACGACCTTCGCGATGTAACCCCTAGGATTTTCGACCTTTGTTTGTTTCTTCACTCGGAGCAGCATCCTACGTCGATTCCTGGTTTTCCCACGACGCCGACGTGATGAGACGTGTCGGCCCGCGGAAAGTCCACGGAGATAAGTTGCGGCTGGATAGGACTGGGTAGGCTGCCCCGAGCGAGCAAGGGACATGCCGGACTGCGGCAAGGACGCACATCTTACTACGGTCCCGCTTAATTAGCAAAGAAACGGGAGACTCAACGGAGACTCAACTGAGACTGAACGGGAGAAGCGAGCAGTGAACGACAAGTAAGGAGGGATTAACTGTGGTGGTGGACACAAGTCGAAGAGTGGGCCGAGCTTCCTGAGACCCTAGACCGAATGCCAGACGATTGGTTTGTTCCCCGGCTTGCAGGAAAGCAAAAAGACTCGTTCTAAGCGAGTCGCGGCCGCGCGGGCTCCTACTGCGGACTCCTACTACTGAAGGACAAATTGAACTTCGGGATAGAGTTGAGACGGCTTGTTCAGCAAGGCGATAGGTGCGTCCTTCAGATAGACGTCGAAGAACGTGCGCACATACTCGGCAGTGATGGCGAGTCCGCGGCGCCCGTCCAGGCCGCTGAATCCAAATAAGCGCAGCAGCCCGATGACGTAATGGCTCTTCAGTAGCATCTGGTCACTGAAGCTAAAGTGATTTGCCCGGCGAATCGTTATGAGCAGCCGTCCGCTCGGAAGGCGGCCGTAAATGGATTGGATGTCCGCAAGGATCTGCCTGCTAGCCGGATCTGACAGTTCACGACTATGGTCGCTGAAGATAAACATGAAAGGCTGTTTGAGGCCCTCCTGAACGACGCTGCCGAACGGAGCGCCATCCATATCAATCCCCGCCTTGCACCGGGAATCGTCATGACAGAATTGCAACGCCGTTGCCCCGCCGAACGAATGCCCAAACATGCCGAGCCGCTGCATATCCAGCCGGCCCGTAAACTTGCCAGATGGATCAGCGGCGTTCAGGTGCCCTAATTGGGTCACAACAAACGCCGTATCGCTGCTCCACATGGGCAGAAGTCTGTTGATCAGGCCATTCGCCTGGTCCGCTTGCAGATTCTCGGGATCGTTCGTTGGAGGTCTGATGACGACGCGGTTGTCCGGAAGGACGACGACGAAGGTTCTGTAAGGCGCGTCGAAGCCCACGACGATGTAGCCGTGACTTGCCAGATCCTCAGTGAGTGTCGTGTAGTCTGTGGTCAAGGCTCCGCCACCAGCGCGCATGATCACGACTGGATAGGAGGGCCGCTCCGGCGAGACTTCCGGATCGGATGTGCTATGGGCCCGAACCAGCGACAAATCTCGCGTAAAGAATTGACTCATCAGGGCGCCTGAGTGCTGTGCGAGGGCTGACCGCCAAGGCGCGGGCAGATACTCCACCGGTACGGCGGATGTCACAGCCGCCGACGGGTACCAGATCCAAACCACTACCTCCCGCTTCGCTCCTGAAGAGGGCGCCAATTCGTCCGTCCGGGTGTTGTTGACCCACGCGTACGTCGTCCGCCCAACGGCAAAGTGGCCTGCGGGCGCCGGCAACGTGACTTCTGTTTTGTGCTCCCACCAGAGTAAAGTGAGCAGCATCGTCAGTCCGACGACAGCGAAGATGGCCAGTGCCGCGAGGCCCTTGATGAGGCGCTTGGCAAAGGCGGGAAACTTGCGGCGCGGATTTGCGGAGCCGGATAGGGTGCGCGGCTGGGTCATGGGCGCTATTCTATGAAAAGTACTTTTAGCTGTAAAGTAAATAATTATGGCGCCTTTGCCAGCACTACCAGAAAGAGCAACCAAAAGGTTGCTCTTTTGTCGCGCGCTAAGCTAATATGCAACCCGGAGGTTGCTTAAGATGAACAACCGTATTGAGAAGCGCATGGAACTCAAGGCGCCAGTTCCGCGCGTCTGGCGTGCGCTGACGGATTACCGGGAGTTTGGCCAGTGGTTCGCGTGAAATTGGATGGACCATTCCTAGCCGGTCAGATCTCGCGTGGCCAGATTAACTATCCTGGCTACGAGCATGTTAAATGGCAGGCGGTGGTGCAGAAAATGGAGCCCGAACGGCTCTTTTCCTTCACCTGGCACCACTCCCTTGATCCCAATGCAGACATCTTCAAAGAACCAACCACCCTTGTAGAGGATAGAAGCCGGCACACTCTTAACTCTCACCGAAGCGGGCTTTGAAAACCTCCCCGACAACCTCCGGCTCGAGGCCTTCCGCAGGAATGACGGCGGCTGGACCGAACAAATGAAGAATATTGAGAGCTATGTCGCGCAAAGGCCATAGCCGCTGGACGGCCAAAGGGCGGGCTCGCGCACCCGTTTTTGCCGCTCTCGCCGACGAGACGCGGCTATCGCTGGTTGCGAAGCTCTGTGGCGGGCAGCCTTATTCGATCTCTCAGCTAACGGAGGGTTCGAAGCTGACCCGGCAGGCGATCACCAAGCATCTTCGAGTGCTGGAGAGTGCAGGAATTGTGCGCAGCGTCCGTACGGGCCGCGAGAGCCGATTCGAATTCGATCCGGAGCCGATGGAAGGAATTAAGGAGTACCTCGATTTCGTTTCCAAGCAGCGGGATCAGGCGCTGTCGAGGCTAAAGTCATTCGTCGAAAATTGAGCGCCTGGAGTCAGATAGGGTCTTTGTGGCGCACTCGAAGCAAATTTTCATTTCCCAGAAAAAGGGCAGG
This sequence comes from Candidatus Limnocylindria bacterium, assembly GCA_035490055.1. Lineage (GTDB taxonomy): Bacteria > Acidobacteriota > Terriglobia > Acidiferrales > UBA7541 > Acidiferrum. Next base: position 3,515 of record DATHIB010000004.1, read on the forward strand.
GCGATTCTTCGCCTCGGAGATGTTAGTGTTGCGTCTTTTCTGGAGTGATGCTAAAATGCATCACATGAGAAAAGCAACGGTGCGTGACCTGCGCTACCGGTTTTCCGTGGTGGAAGACCTGTTGGGCGAAGGCGAAGAGGTGCAAATTACCAAACGCAAGCGCATCATCGCGCGATTGCTGCCCGTTCAGCCTTCGGCGCCGGCAAGGCGGCCTGATTTTCTGGCGCGGCTGAAAAAGCTGTACCGCGGAAAGCCGCTGAAAGTGACTGCTGCCGAGCTCTTTTCCGCGGAGCGGGGCCGCTATTGAGCGCGTATACGGATACGAGCTTTCTGGCATCACTGTACGTTCTGGACGGCAACTCGGCCATGGCCGCTGCCCGGATGAAGCGCGCCAGACTTCCCCTGCTGATTACCCCGTTTGGCGAACTCGAGCTTACCAACGCCGTCGCTCTGCGGCTTTTCCGGAAAGAGCTTTCTGCCTCTCAAGTGAAGGCCGCGCACGCGCTGATCAGAAAGGACCTGGAAGACGGCGTTCTAATGGTCAACACATTACCCGCGAGCGCCTTCGAACGGGCGAAGCAGATCGCGCGAAGCCAAACGCCTCGTTTGGGTACCCGAACACTCGACGTACTTCACGTGGCCTCCGCACTCGCCCTGCAGGCGGACACCTTCCATACCTTCGACACGCGGCAAGCGAAACTGGCCGCGGCCGAAGGGCTGCTTGTTCGTTGATCCAGGGCCGTTGAACCACGAGTCCATTTGAAAGTAGGCGCGGTGGCGCACCGATGGCGCTTATCCAGAATGAAAAAAGCGTTGCCGGAATGCGCTCTCAGGGCTTCAGCCACTGGTCGCGGCGTTCGAGGACGAAGGAATCGTCGTTTAGATGGGGATAGGCGGCGTAGATGCGATCGATCTCTTCTCGTTGTCCAGGGCTGAGGGTTTCGTGGGGATCCAAGCACCAGATACCTTCCAGGAGGCCTTGCCGCCGCAAGACCTCTTGCAGTCCCGCGATGCAACCGGCGAAATTGTTCGGCACGTCGAAAAAGGCCGCGTTGGTATCTGTGATTTCGGCGCTTCTTCGGAGCAAATCTTTCGAAACGCCTCCCGCTTCGTGCGCAACGGCATGGCACTCCTGTAAGAGATCGATGGCGCGGCGAGTCCATACCGCCCAGTGGCCCAAAAGGCCGCCTACAATGCGGTATTCCCGCGCGCGTCCGTTGACCTGGAAAACATGGGGAGTGAGAAGATCCATGGCGATATTGTCATCATTACCGGTGTAGAGCGCGATGTCTCGCCCAGATTCGGCGACGGCGCGGACGACATCCAGCGTCTGGTAACGGTTGAATGGCGCAATCTTGATGGCGACAACATTTTCAATCTCGGCGAACTCGCGCCAGAATTTGTAGGAAAGTACGCGGCCGCCCACGGCCGGCTGCAGGTAAAAACCAACGAGCGGTATGACTTCCGCCACTTTTCGGCAGTGAGCAATGAGGGTCGCGTCCTCCGCAACTTTCATGGCGGCCAAGCTCAACAGGCCCGCGCTGTAGCCCAAACTCGCGAGCAACTCCGCTTCCGCGACGGCTTGCGATGTCGCTCCGCAGATGCCTCCGATGCGGATTAACGGCTCTGCGCGACCGCGATCGGCGCAGTCCATTTCTTCCGCCGCCAATTTTAGGACGGGTGCGAAAAGCCCGATGCGTGAGTCTCTGATCGCAAACTGCGTGGTATGAACGCCCACGGCTAGGCCGCCTGCGCCAGCGGCGATGTAATAACGCGTGAGGGCTCTTTGGCGCCGCTCGTCCAGCCGCCGGTCTGCCGTGAGTGCTAATGGATGCGCCGGGATCACGGCGCCTCGCGCCAAGACGCGCCGAATCGTTGGATCCAGTTGCCGTGCCATAGGAATTGGTCTTCGCTCTCCGCTGCTGGTTCTTTCTAAAAGCGTCCCGCGCGTTCCTCAAAATGTGTGGGTTTTGCCAATGTCACTCCGCCCCGGCTAATCCAGTCTGCGATCCAGGCGATCAGCTGATTGGCGTCGACACGGGGATGGCCGAAGAGCTCGTACGATTTTTTTGCGTCGCTCAAGAGAGCGTCGGCCGATTCCTGTCCTTCAAGGCGCACGGGCTTATGCAAGCGTTCACCAAATTGCTCGGCGACGCGGCGCACACTCAGCAACTCCGGTCCGGCAATGTTGATCACGAAGGGAGGCACTGACGCGATGCCAAGAGCTTGCAGGCTCATGGCAGAGGCATCTCCCTGCCAGATGGCATTCAAATAGCCCATGGAGAGCGAAACCGGCTGTCCAGCGTAAACGCGCTGCGCAATGTCCACCAGCACGCCATAGCGGAGCTCCGTGGCGTAATTGAGCCGGAGTATGGACATCCTGGTGTGGTTCGTGCGGCTGAAGTGCTCGAAGATGCGTTCTCGGCCGAGACAACTCATGGCGTATTCGCCCAAGGGATTCAGATGGTCATCTTCTCGCGAGCCGCCGCCGGAAACAGGCGAGAGCCCATAGACATTGCCTGTGGAGAAGGCCGCGATTCTGCTCTTGGAAAATCGCTCGCTCACGAGGCCGGGCAAAAAACTATTCATGGCCCAGGTCAACGATTCTTGCCCTGTCGTCCCGAACTTCATGCCAGCCATATAGATAATGTTGGGGGCATCCGGGAGAGCGGAGAGCGATTTTGGGTCCAGCAAGTCACAGCGCAACGTCTCCACACCCCACAGTTGCAACTGCGACTCCAACTTGGAGGATGAGAAGCGGGAGACGCCGATCACACGCCGCGAAACTCCCGCGATGTCCGATGCTCTTTTCGCCATGCAGGCGAGAGTCGGCCCCATCTTCCCGCCCACGCCCAAGATGACAATGTCGCCATCGAGGGCACCGAGCGTGGGAATGACGGCTTCCGTCGGCTCGCTGAGAAGTTCATCCAGCTCTTCGATATCGCGGACGGAGGTCTTCTGGCGTGATGTTGCCATTCGTTGCTCTCAATTCATTCGAAGCAGCGGCGATTGGATGCCTATAAAGTCGGCGAGTGCGATTGTACTCGAATCGCCGAGGCATGGCTTCCGTCTTTGTCTGCGCCTTTTCAGACTTTTTTCTACAGTCCAGATTTGTCCGGAGACCATTCGAATGGGTTTACAATCTCCCCCGAGGAATTCAGCAGCCATGCGCTTGCGCATCATGACGATGGCGGACATCCCGGCGGGAATGCGGCTGAAGGAGATCGCGGGCTGGAATCAGACCACGGCAGACTGGAAACGGTTTCTCGAAGCCAGCCCGGGAGGTTGCTTCGCCGCGGAAGAAGACGGGAGGGTATGCGGCACGGCAACGACGGTCTCGTTTGAAAATCGATTCGCATGGGTAGGGATGGTGCTGGTGGACCCGGAATACCGCAGTCGAGGTATCGGAACCCGGCTTCTTGAAAGAGCGATCGAACACCTCGATGACTTGAGAATTCCCGCCATCAAGCTCGACGCGACACCGCAGGGAAAACCGCTCTACGAAAAGTTAAAATTCGTGTCCGAATACGAGATCAAACGATGGACTCTGCGAAGATCTTCCTCCAAGGTGGCGAAAGCGTCCGGTTCCGGTGCGCGCGATTCATTATCTGCGGGACTCTTGGAATCGATTTGCAAAGCGGATCAAGAAATTTTTGGCGCAGACCGCAGTTTGCTGCTTAGGTCTCTCCATGAGGATGCGCCCGAATTCACGGCGGGGATTTGGAATGCAGGCGTGATCGAGGGTTACGCATTCGGGCGGCGGGGCTCTTTCGCGGATCATCTCGGTCCCTGGATGGCGAGAGACGCAGGCACAGCTCGCCAGCTACTCGAAACATTCCTCGCGCACTCTTCGCGTGAGTTCGTGTTGGTGGATTATTTGAAATCAAACGCCATCGCTGGCGGCCTGCTGAGGTCCTTCGGGTTCAGCTATTCGCGCGTGCTCACTCGAATGTACCGGGGATCGAATGAGCACCCGGGACGACCCGAACTCCTTTGTGCGATTCTAGGCCCGGAATTCGGCTGACAATGTTTGGCCACCGGATGCGCAATTTCCTTCTTCTTTTCAGACGTAGATTTCGGTTTTCGGGGAGACACGAGGCTCATTCATGGCGGACCATCGATCAACGCGCATCTTTTACGGGTGGTGGATTGTTGTTGCGGCGTTCCTGAATCTCTTCTTCGCCGTCGGAATCATTTTTTATGGATTCCCGGTTTTTTATCCCGCGTTTGTGGAGTCCCTCGGTTTCACGCGTGCGCAAGTCACGCAGGGCTTCCTCCTCGGATTTCTTGTGGCGGGCCTGCCGTTTGGCTTGCTGGCGGGAGCGGTGATTGACCGGATAGGCGCGAGATGGGTCATTCTCTCGGGAGCCGGACTCGTCGGCATTTCCCTAGTGCTCATGGGGTCCATGACCAGGCTGTGGCATTACGAACTGCTCTGCATCCTGGAGGTTGTGGGCTACGTGCTGGCGGGGCCAATCGCCAATCAAGTCCTCGTGGCCCGATGGTTCCAAGTGCGACGTGGCCGGGCGATGGGTTACGCGTATCTGGGGTTAGGGCTAGGCGGAGTCGTTTCGCCGCTGCTGGTGCATTTTTTGACGCGAAGCTTCGGTTGGCGCCATGCCCTTGAGATCGTGGGCCTGCTGATATTGATCGTGTTGTTTCCGGTGGGGATCTGGATCACGCGCTCCACTCCTGCGGAAATGGGGCTTCTGCCGGATGGGGCGATAAGCAGCGCTTTGCAGGAAGAAAAGAACAGCGCCACGGTTTCGCCCGCGAGCGGAGTCGGGGCTGCGGTTCGCACGGCGAATTTCTGGCTTATCCTGGCGGGGTCCACGCTGGTGATGGGCGCCATAGGCGCGGTGACTCAACACTTCATCCTCTTCCTCAAAGATCAGGGCTACTCGGCAACCACCGCCTCTCGATACTTTACAGCCCTGCTTGCGGTAGGCCTCGGCGGCCGCGTATTGGCGGGCTATCTGGCGGACCGCTTCCGGAAGAAGAACACCATGGCGCTGTTCTACGCATTGCTCAGCGCGTCGCTCCTCTTACTCGGTATGGCCCATCAGCCTGTTGCTGCCGGGACCTTCGCGCTGATATTTGGCTTCTCCATGGGCGCGGACTATATGCTGATTCCCCTCGTCACCGCGGAGTGCTTCGGGACCGCGTCGCTCGGCAAACTGCTGGCACTGATCATCATGGGATACTCGCTCGGTCAGTGGGGAGCGCCGTGGATTGCGGGAAGAATCTTCGATTCGCAGCACAGTTATGAATTGGCATGGGAAATCATGGCCGCGGCGGGTTTGTTCGGAGCCGCCGCCATTTACGCCGTCTCGGACCGGCGTAACACAAAGCACGTCTGACCGGAAAAAAACTTACAGCTCAACGACAACCAAGCCCCACGCCTTGACGGCGTTGGTAGCGTCAGATAGCGTAAAATGATTGCGTGGCTCCTTTTGAGCCGCTGGTGAGAACACCGTGAGAATTCTGTTCGTGGCATCGGAAGGGCTGCCGTTTTCAAAGACGGGCGGCCTGGCGGACGTCGTGGAGGCGCTGCCGAAGGCGCTGGTGGTGCAGGGCCATGAAGTGGCGGTGGTGTTGCCGCGGTACCGCGGGACGAAGGCCACGGCAGTGGTGATGCCGAGCCTGACGATTCCCATGGGCGGGACACGGTTGCGCTTTCCGGCGTTAGCCGATGGCACGCAACTGAATGGCGTGCGTTACTACTTTGTGGATGACCCGGAGTATTTCGATCGTGACGGATTGTATGGCGGCGGCAGCGGAGATTATCCGGACAACGCGGAGCGGTACACGGAGTTCTGCCGCGCGGCGATCGAAGTGACGAAGCATGTCTGGCCGGCGGATGTGATTCATTGCCATGACTGGCAAACGGCGCTGGTGCCCGTGCTGCTGCGGACGTCTTACGGCGATGACCCGTTGGTGAAAGATATTCCTGTCGTGTTCACGATTCACAACATGGGGTATCACGGTCTTTTCACCAAGGATGCGCTGGACCGAGTGGGAATTCCGCAAAGCGTTTTTCATCCCGGTGGTATCGAGTTTTACGGCAAGGTGAACCTGTTGAAGGGCGGATTGGTTTATTCGGATTATTTGACGACCGTCAGCAGGAAATATGCCGAAGAGATCCAGACGCCGGAAAATGGACATGGATTAGATGGCGTTGCAAGAGGGCGCGCCGACCGGTTGGTGGGAATTCTTAACGGCGTGGATTACACGGCGTGGAACCCGGAGAAGGACAAACTCATAGCGGCAAGGTACTCGGCCAAGGATTTGAGCGGGAAACAGGTATGCAAGCAGGAGCTGCTGGAATTGTTCGGATTGTCACACGATCACCTGGAACGCCCGCTGATTGGGATCGTGTCGCGGTTCGCGGATCAAAAGGGTTTCGATTTGATTGCGGAAAAAGCGCACGAACTGATGCGCGAAGATCTGGTGTTGGTGGTGCTGGGAACGGGCGAGCGCAAATATGAAGACTTGTTCCGGGCGCTGGCGGCGGCCTATCCGGGCCGCGTGGGCGTGAAGATCGCTTACGACAACGCGCTGGCGCACAAAGTCGAGGCGGGGGCCGATATGTTCCTGATGCCCTCGCGCTACGAACCCTCGGGGTTGAATCAGATGTACAGCTTGAAGTATGGTACGGTGCCGATTGTGAGAGCCACCGGCGGGTTGGACGACAGCATCGAACCATTCGACGTGGAGCACGGCACAGGGACCGGGTTCAAGTTCAAGGAGTATACCGGCGAGGCGCTCTTGTTTGCGATTCGGCAGGCGCTGCATCATTACATGGATGAGCGGATCTGGAAGCGCATCCAGTTGAACGGGATGGCGAAGGATTTTTCGTGGAAGACGCCTGCGGCGGAGTATGCGAAGCTGTATGAGGCCGCGCGAGCCCCTCGCGGATTGTCGTCAGCCGCACAAAGTTCAGGAAAGGCCGCTCCAGGCGCTGGACAACCGGGCCGCGGGGCGGGGCAGAACCCGCAGGCTTCGGAGAAAGGCGCAAGAAACCAAAGACCTGTTGGAACATCTAATTGAGCTGAATGAGGAGACAGAGGCGGCGCCCAGCTTGGCAAGCCGCTAAGGACAAAGAACATGGCTGACAATACAATTCAAACGGCAACGGATGGAAATTTCGAAGCCGAGGTGCTTACGGCGAGCAATTCGCAACCAGTGATGGTGGACTTCTGGGCGGAATGGTGCCGTCCGTGCCACATGCTAGCGCCGACGGTGGCGGAGATCGCGCACGACTATGCGGGCAAGCTCAAAGTGATGAAGTTGAACGTCGATGAGGCCATGAATTCAGCGGGCCGGTATCGCGTTCAAGGAATTCCCACGTTGCTGCTGTTTAAAAACGGACAGGTCGTCGAGCAGATCGTGGGAGCAGTGCCGAAAGAGCAGATCACCAAGGCGCTGGAGCGGCATATCGCGTAAAGCCGGGAGCATACCAGGCTTTTCGATGAAGGCGCGTTGCGGGTAAGATCGCGACGCGCCTTTTTGATTGACAGATAAGAGCTCAAGAATGACAGCCCCTCTGACGCGACTGATCTTCGGGCTATGAGCAGAGAACTCTCCAGCCGGCCGCCGCGAGTCCTTTTCTGGTGTGCGGCCGCCGTTGTTGGTCTTATCCAGGTGTGGGCGCACCGTCATAACATCAATCCGGACAGCATCTCCTACATAGAAATTGCGCAGTCGGCCCGGGAGGACGGCTGGAAGAGTTACGTGAATGGATACTGGAGCCCCCTCTACCCTTTTTTGTTAACCAACGCTTTTCGAATTTTCGATCCCGGTCCTCTCTGGGAGTCGACGGTTGTCATTTTCGCGAATCTTGCCATCTATCTGGCCGATCTGGCTTGCTTCGAGTGGTTCTTCAGGGAGTTGATTCTGCTGCGGGACGCTTCTGATCGCCCGGCTGAGAGAGGCTTCCTCATTTCCTCGCGAACCCTGTGGATCTGCGGGTACGTTTTTTTTCTGTGGGCCGGGCAGTTTTGGGTGACTCCTGGCTGGGTTTCGCCGGATTTGTGCGCCGCCGGATTGGGCTACCTGGCGACAGCAGCGCTCATTCGTATTCATCGAGGCCAGGCAAGCTGGGCGACGTTTGTGTTTTTTGGAGCGGTACTTGGGCTTGGGTACCTGGCAAAAGCGCCGATGTTTCCGCTGGCCTTTGTCTTTCTAATTTGTGGTTTTCTGGCCGTGAGTTCGGATAGGCGAGCTTGGACCCGCGCAACTCTTGCGGTACTCGTTTTTTTTATGATTGCGGCGCCCTTAGCAGTTTCTTTGTCCAGGGCAAAAGGAAGAATGACGTTTGGAGACAGCGGCAGGATCAACTACGCCGAGTTTGTGAACGGCGCTCCGAAATATGTGCACTGGGAGGGCCAGCCTCCCGGCACTGGAATCCCGGCTAATCCGCAGCGCAAACTTGCGGATGAACCTGCGGTATACGAGTTCGCTGCGCCAATCGGGGGAAGTTTCCCGCTCTGGTACGATCCTTCCTATTGGTATGAAGGAATCAAACCGCACTTTTCCCTCAAAGGACAACTGATGGCGCTGTACCGCACCACGAGCAGCTATCTGAGGATCTTTTCGGTTACCGGGACTCTCTACGCCGTTTTCGTCACACTCTATTTTCTCGTGAGGAAGTCTGGAAGCTGGGGCGGGGGATGGATGGAGGAGAAGTTTGTCTGGGCCCCGCTGGCTGCGGCATTCGGGATGTTTGCTCTCGTGCATGTGGAGCCGCGCTTTGTGGGAGGATTCGGCCTCATGCTGCTGATGAGACTCCTCGCGGGGGTGAGGTTTGCGAAGCCGGCGGGGAAAGGGGCGCTGGGTGGCCTGGCTTCCGTAATCATTCTTGCGCCCGCATTGGCGATTGTTTTTTCAACGGGGAAAAATTTGAAGGACATGGCGAGGCCCGCGACTTTCGAGCCATGGGAAGTGGCGCGCGGGCTGCACGAAATGGGCATTCCGCAGGGGAGCGATTTGGGATCGATCGGGACGGGGCTTGGTGCGTATTGGGCGCATCTGGCGGGTGTGCGGATCATTGCGGAGATTCCGGATGCCGAACAACCGCGTTTCATCGCGGCGGATGCGGCGCGAAGGCAGCAGGTTTTCGCGCTGTTTTCCTCCGTTGGGGCTAGAGCCGTCATTACCAGGAATGCAGGCGCCGTCGATCCCGAGGACGGCTGGCGTCAGATTCCGGGAACGCATTATTTTATCTGGCAGCAACCGTGGCTGATCGCGGCTCCAGAACGAAAGTGAAGAATGTGGTGGGAGGAGAACCACAAAGACCATGACGGCGAGCCAGGAGATAACCAGAGTGCGTTGTGTCTGGGCGAAAAGCGAACTGAACATTCCCTATCATGACGAGGAATGGGGCGTGCCCGTGCACAACGAGCACAAATGGTTTGAGTTCCTGGTGCTGGAAGGGGCGCAAGCAGGATTGAACTGGGACACGATTTTGAGAAAACGCGCGCGCTATCGCGAAGTGTTTGACGGATTCGATCCGGAGAAAGTGGCGCGCTACGACAAAAAGAAAGTCCGCGAATTGCTCCGCGACTCCGGAATCATCCGCAACCGCCTTAAAATCGACGCCACCATCACTGGCGCGCGCGCCTTCCTCGAAGTGCAGAAAGAATTCGGCACCTTTGACGCCTACATCTGGCGCTTCGTCGGCGGCCAGCCCAAACAAAACGCCTGGAAAACCCACAAACGCCTCCCTGCAAAGACCACGGAATCCGACGCCCTCAGCAAAGACCTGCAAAAGCGCGGCTTTCGCTTCGTCGGCTCAACCATCTGCTACGCCCTCATGCAAGCGACGGGAATGGTCAACGATCATCTGGTGAGTTGTTTCCGCTACCGAGATTTGTCGAAATAGGAGTGAGCGCAGGGCTTACTTGCGTATGGGGCAAGGCGAGCTTACGATAAGAACCTGCCGTTTCTTAGTGCTTTCCAAAGCTGTAAAAACGAAGTGATGATTGCGACGCGGAAGTGTGGCTGAGGAGAGGACAGAGACAGGCAAGAATGCCTGTCCCACCTTGAGGAGAGAGCCTGCATGAAATCGGTGGTCGTGGTGGGTGCGCAGTGGGGCGACGAAGGCAAAGGCAAGGTAGTGGACTATCTTGCGGGATCGTTTGACTACATCGCGCGCGTCGCGGGCGGCCACAACGCGGGGCACACAGTCATCATTGGGAAAGACCGTTACGTGCTGCAGTTGATTCCGTGCGGCATACTTCGGCCGAAGCAGCAAGCGGTGATCGGAACCGGCACGGTCGTGGATCCGGCAGCGCTGGTAGCGGAGATGGCGACCCTCTCCAAGGCCGGGATAGACGTGAAGGGACGCCTACACGTCAGCAATCGCGCACACCTGATTTTTCCGTATCACCGGGAGCTGGACAAAGCCGCGGAAAGCGCGCGCGGCGCGAACAAGATTGGCACGACTTCCCGCGGCATCGGCCCGGCCTACGAAGACAAAATGGCGCGGCGCGGACTGCGCATGTGCGACCTGCTGGAGCCGGAGTTATTTCGAAAGAAAGCCGCGCACGTGGTTGCGGAGAAGAACCGGCTGGCGAAGGGTGCCTACGGCGCGGAAATCGACTTTTCGCCTGAAGTGGAAGAAACCCTGAAACTGGGCGAAAAGATTCGCGGCTACATTTGCGATACGGCGGAACTGTTGAACCGCGCGCTGGACGAGGGGAAGTCCGTTCTGTTCGAAGGCGCGCAAGGAACGATGCTGGACATCGACCATGGAACGTATCCATATGTAACCTCTTCGAGCGCAACCTCCGGCGGTGCGGCGACGGGCGTGGGCGTGCCGCCGACAAAGATCAAGCACGTACTTGGAATTTCCAAAGCGTATACCACCAGGGTAGGTGGCGGACCGTTTCCCACGGAGATGCCCGATCTCGATGCCAAAGAAGTACGCGAACGCGGGAAAGAATTTGGCGCGGTTACAGGGCGGCCGCGGCGCTGCGGCTGGCTGGATTTGCAAGTGCTGCGATACGCCAAGATGATCAATGGGATCGATTCGCTGGTAGTCACCAAACTGGATGTTTTCGATCCGCAACGGGAAATTCAGGTGTGCGTGGGGTACAAGTACAAAGGAACGTCGCTAAAGGAAATGCCGGCGCTCGCGGAAGAATACGAGCACGTCACGCCCGAATACCACACACTCGCCGGGTGGAATGAAACAACTTACGGCTTGAAAGAAGCCGCAAAACTCCCAAAAGCGGCGATCGACTATCTGCGCTTCGTTTCGGATTTTCTGCAGGTCGAGATTGGAATGATTTCCACCGGACCCGAACGCGACGCGACGATTGTGCCTGCAGGTACGCTGCTCGCCCGTTGGTTATAGCCAGCGCCCCAAGATCCACACAATGCTCACCTACGAGCAAGCCCGTAACAAAGTCGTCGAACAAGTTGGGAAGAGGAAAGGACCGCGCGCAACCGCCGTTGTGAGCGTGTGGGATGCGCTGGGACTGGTGCTTGCCCAGGAAGTTCGGACGGACCGCAAATACCCGCCATTTGACCGCTCGACGCGGGATGGGTACGCGGTTCGCTCGAAAGAAGCTGCGCCGGGCGTGCAACTGAAGTGCGTGGGAGAAATCAAAGCCGGCGACACGGTGAGGGAAGCACTGGCCACGGGAACCTGCCTGCAGATCATGACGGGCGCCGCGGTTCCGGCAGGCGCGGATGCGGTCGTGATGATTGAGCATACGAGCCGCGAAGGCGATGTCGTGCGATTCGAACGAGCGGCGCAACCTGGGCAGAACATCGTGCCAAGAGGAAGCGAGGCCGCGGCAGCGCAGACAATTTTGACCCAGGGCATGCGGCTCGGTTACGCGGAGCTGGCGCTGGCAGCGCAAGTCGGCGCCGTGCGCTTGCAATGCGCGACGCGGCCGCGCGTGGCCATTCTTTCAACCGGGGACGAAGTAGTTTTGATCGACGAAACACCGGGAGAGTTTCAGATTCGAAACAGCAATAGCGTCTCGCTTGCCGCGCAAGTTCGAATCGCGGGCGGCGAGCCGGTAGTCCTGGGGAATGCGGCGGACCGCATCGAGGATTTGGGAGAGAAAATCGAACGCGGGCTGAAAGAAGATGCGCTCGTGCTGTCGGGCGGCGTCTCGATGGGAAAGTATGACCTCGTTGAAAGTGTGCTCAAAGCCATGGGCGCGGAATTCCTTTTCGATGCTGTGGCGATCCGGCCGGGGAAGCCGGCCGTGTTTGGAGTGTGCCAGGGCAAACCGGTGTTCGGCTTGCCGGGGAATCCCGTTTCGACGATGGTGACGTTCGAATTGTTTGTGGCGCCCGCGATTGATTTGTTGAGCGGTGCGCAGGCGCGCGCGTTGCCTTTGGTCGAGGCGCGGCTGGCGGAGGCATTGAAGGAAAAGCCAGGGCTGACGCATTTTTTGCCAGCGCGCCTAGAGTGGCGCGGACGGGCGCCGGAAGTGAAGGCGCTGAAGTGGCAAGGCTCCGGAGATATTGCGGCGCTATCGAAGGCGAATTGCTTTCTGGTGGTGCCGGCAGACCGAGAAAAGATCGAGAATGGCGAGAGCGTTTCCGTGTTACTGAGGAAGGACATAGTCTAGGCTCATCGACATGGCAAAGCTGTCGCATTACGGAGAGAAAGGCGAAGTGCGGATGGTCGACGTGTCGGAGAAAGCGGTGACGACGCGAACGGCGGCGGCGCGGGGTTTTGTGAAGATGAAGCCGCGCGTCGTGAGCGCGGTCCGGCGGCTGAAAAACCCGAAAGGGAATCCGCTGGAAGTGGCGCGGATCGCCGGAATCGCGGCAGCGAAGAAGACTGCGGAATGGATACCTCTTTGTCATCCACTGCCGCTGACGCACATTGATGTGACCGCACGGCTGTGCCAAAATGGCGTGGAAGTTCGATCCACAGTGACCACGGCCGCCCAGACGGGCGTGGAGATGGAGGCCCTGGTCGCCGTTACCGCCGCGGCCCTCACAGTCTACGACATGTGCAAAGCCCTCGATAAAGGGATGGAAATCACGGATATCGTTCTCACCGAGAAGACCGGGGGGAAGAGTGGAGACTTCCATCGACGGAAGTCTGCGCGGAAGCGCGTGCGATGAGCACCGCAGCGCACAAAACGGTTAAGCTGCTCCTGGCGGATGATAACCCGCTCGTGCGCGAGTTGATCGTGAAGGGGCTAGAGCCGTTCTGCGAGGTGGAGACCTCCACGGACGGTGCGGACGCCCTCCTGAAGGTTGTCGATGCGCCCCCCGATGTGATTCTCTGCGATTACAAAATGCCCGGCCTGGACGGCCGGCAACTCTTCGAGAAACTGCGCGCGCGCGAGTCGACGCGGCACATTCCATTTTTGTTCATGGCCAGCCGCCCTGACATCGAGGAGCGTCTAAGGCCGCTGGTGGATGGCGTCGAGGATTTCATCACCAAACCATTTTTGATTAAAGATCTGGTACGCATCACCAAAAAAGTTGTCGATCGCTTGCACCTCGAAAAACTGCAGAAAAAAGCGTCACGGCCGGGAGTCATTCAAGGACGGCTGGAAGAGATGAGCATGATCGACCTGATGCAGTCGCTGGAGATGGGGCAGAAGTCGTGCCGGCTGATCGTGCGGCAAAATGGCGCTCAGTGTGAACTGTATTTTGCAAGTGGCCAGTGCCGTGACGCCAAGATCGGTTCGGTGGAGGGAGATGAAGCCGTTTACAAAGTTGTGTTGTGGACGGCGGGAGAATTTGAGATCGATTTCAACGCTGCGAACGCCTCGACAAAAACGACCACCACGCGCAACACGACCGGCCTGTTGATGGAGGCGATGCGGCTGATGGATGAGGCCAATCGCGATACGGTAGAGACGCCGTGAGTCTCCCGAAGAAACCTTCCTAATGCGCGTCGCGGTCCTTACCATCAGTGACTCCGTGACCAAGGGCGAGCGCGAGGATTTGTCCGGCCCCGCCGTCGTCGCGTTTTGCCGCGGGCTGGGCTGGGAAGTCACCTCGGCATTGCGCGTGTCGGACGATCCCGCAAATATCCGCGAGCAGTTGCGCGCCGTGGCAGATTCCGGGCGCGTGGACGTCCTCCTGACAACGGGCGGTACGGGGATCGGACCACGGGATAACACGCCGGAGGCGACCCAGGCGGTGGCCGACCGGATCGTCCCCGGACTTTCCGAGGAGATGCGCCGCAAAGGCCTGGAGCACACGCCGACGGCCGTGCTATCGCGGGGTACGGCTGCCGTGCGAACCAAGACGCTCATTCTCAACCTGCCGGGAAGCCCCAAAGGCGCGGTGGAATCTCTTGAGGCGGTGGCTCACCTGTTGCCTCACGCGGTGAAAGTCCTCCACGGGGCGCGGCACGACTAGAGTTCCGTTGGCGCTTGCCGATCTCACCTGGCGCGCGATCCTGACCCGTCTGTTCTATGCGGACCTAGTTAGCCGTTGAACGGACTCTCTTTTCCGCCCAGCGTTGCCGCACTTCAGCCAGAAATTTCTCTTTGTCCTTTTGTATTAGCCGGACAAGCGCTTGGTTACCGGTATCTTCGTGCCCGGCTGCCCACAGGACCATTTCCGTGAAGACCGGCGCTAGATCGATTCCTTTCCTTGTGAGCGAGTAAATCAGCTTTCGCCCATCCGATAGATCTTGCTCGGTGGTGATGATTCCATGAGCTACCAGCTTCCGCAGGCGATCTGCCAATATGTTCGTCGCGATTCTTTCGTAGGACTCCAGGAATTCCTTGTAACTCCGGAATCCCCGGAGCATCATGTCGCGGATGATCAGCAACGACCAGCGATCGCCCAATATCTCCACCGAAGCATTCAGCGGACACCCCGACCGCCGCTTGGGACTCGGCTTCTTCTTTGGCATAATTCGACGGTAGCATATTTTAACTTGCATTTCACAAGTAAGATGGGCACACTGCATCTCGCTATGCAAGCGATCCTTAGTCTGGCTTACAGGAGTAAGTTATGAGCGGAGTACGGGTTCTGGTCGGCACACGCAAGGGCGCGTTCGTCCTGACGTCGGACGGCAAGCGCGAACGCTGGGATGTTAGCGGCCCCCATTTTGCAGGCTGGGAGATGTACCACGTCAAGGGCTCGCCCGTCGACCCCAATCGGCTGTATGCGTCGCAATGCAGCGGCTGGTTCGGGCAGATCATTCAGCGGTCCGATGATGGCGGCAAAACTTGGACGCAGCCAGGAACTCCGCCGGGCGAACGGACCACGCCAGAGGGAATGCCGAAAGGCGAGAGCAACAAGTTCGTCTACGACACCTCCGCGCAAACCGGCAAACCCCTCACCACTCATCAATGGTATGACGGCACCCAGCATCCGTGGGAGTTCAAGCGCGTCTGGCATCTCGAACCGTCGCCTACCGATCCGGACACCGTCTACGCCGGAGTAGAAGACGCCGGCTTATTCCGCTCGACCGATGGCGGGCAGAACTGGCAAGAACTCGCCGGACTGCGCGGCCATGGCACAGGGCCCAAGTGGCAGCCGGGCGCCGGTGGGCTGTGCCTCCACACCATAATTCTCGATCCGAAGGACCCCGGCCGGATCTACATCGCGATCTCGGCCGCAGGCGCCTTCCGTACCGACGACGCCGGCAAGACCTGGCGGCCGATCAATAAGGGACTACATTCCCAATACATCCCCGACCCGAATGCCGAGATCGGCCATTGCGTTCACCACGTTGCCATGCACCGCTCGCGCCCGAATGTGCTCTTCATGCAGAAGCACTGGGACGTCATGCGCAGCGACAACGCCGGCGATTCTTGGCAAGAGGTCAGCGGCAACTTGCCCACCGACTTCGGGTTCGTGATCGACGTTCACGCGCACGAGCCGGAGACCATCTACGTCGTCCCCATCAAGAGCGACGGGGAGCACTTTCCGCTCGATGGCAAGCTGCGCGTGTACCGCAGCCGCTCGGGAGGCAACGAATGGGAAGCGCTTACCAAAGGCCTCCCGCAAAACGACTGTTACGTGAACGTCTTGCGCGATGCGATGGCCGTCGACTCGCTCGATAAATGTGGCGTGTACTTCGGCACCACCGGCGGCCAGGTATACGCCTCGGCCAACGCCGGAGACAGTTGGACCCCCATCGTCCGTGACCTTCCGGCCGTGCTTTCTGTCGAGGTCCAGACGCTGCCGTGATTCGCGTCATGCTCCCCGGACATTTGCGGGCGCTGGCGCGCGTCAGCGCCGAGGTGCAGCTCGACATCAAGGGTCCCGTCACGCAACGTTCAGTGCTAGACGCCCTCGAGGACCAGTATCCGATGCTGCGCGGCACGATCCGCGATCATGTCACCCAGGAGCGCCGTCCGTTCTTGCGCTTCTTCGCCTGCGAGGAAGACTATTCCCTTGAGCCGCCGGATACCCCGCTTCCCGACGCCGTCGCATCGGGGAAAGAGCCCCTTCTCATCATCGGGGCGATTGCCGGCGGCTAGCCCGGATTTATCACGACGCAAGCGCGCGCTCTCAGGCTGATCCACACCTCGGCGTCGACATACACTGGAAACGATTTCACGCATCTGTTAGTTTTCACGAATAGACATCTGGAGGAAATTCATGGCATCAGCTACTCAAACGGTCTCGAAGACAAGCCTCTGGGCCGGACGCATCATCAGCACACTCGTAGTACTGTTCTTGCTCTTCGACGCCGTCGCCAAATTGATGAAGATCGCTCCTGTCCTTCAGGCATTCACCCAGCTAGGATTCTCCACCAGCCTCGCAGTTCCCATCGGAGCCGTCCTGCTTGCCTGCACGATCCTCTACGTGATTCCGTCTACCTCGATCCTCGGCGCCATCTTGCTGGCAGCCTATCTTGGCGGCGCAACTGTTACCCACCTGCGCGCTGGTCAACCTTTCTACTTCCCAATCATTTTTTGCGTGCTCGTCTGGGGAGGACTCTACCTGCGCGAGGACCGGCTGCATGCCCTCATCCCGCTGCGAAGTCCCAACGCGCCCTCAGAAGCGCATTGAACGCAAGAAATCGTCATGAAAAAGAGCACGCGGCTGGGGCACGCCAATTGCGGAAGCAAAATCAAGACGGCCTAGGCCTCGCGCGCTGTGACCGTTTCTAGCGGTTGCACATCTCTCGCAACCTTGGCGGCGATCTCGTCCTCGGCAACTTCCAGGTCGTAGCGCGTCTGGAGATTCATCCAGAAAGTAGCGGGGTTCTTGAAATAACGCGCAAAACGCAGCGCCGTGTCGGCGGTGATGCCGCGGCGCTCGTTCACGACATCCGCGATCCGCGTCACAGGGACCCGCAAAGCCATGGCCATCTTGTTCATGCTCAAACCCAGCGGGGTCATGAACTCCTCGCGGAGGATCTCTCCTGGATGCACCGGCTTCAGTTTCTTTGCGATCAAGCCCTCCTGGCAGTTTGCGGAAAAATTCTAGTGGCACAGTGTTCAGGCTGTGAATCACGCGACTTCATGCCAGGTCTCCGGGTACAGCTGTTGGCGCGCCACAGCTGTGCTGTAAAAGTTAACATAAAATGCAAACTGTCTAATATAGAACAGACACTGGTGCCCTCCTGTCGTAGGTTTTAGATGCTTAGAACCGAAACATTCACGGGGCCAGCATGGCAATGGGAAGGACTGGCCCCCGTGAATGTTTCCGGGTCCCAATGGCTTCCACCCCTCCAGCCCGCCTCAAGCGAGACGCTCCGAGCGGAGCGGAAGGCAGACATCCGCCTTTGCACATCCTCTTTGTTCATAGTCACCTAGCGGAAGTAGAGCGCTGCCTGAAAGTGCTCGACAAGCTGCATTTCACGGTCAACGCAGAAGTAGTTGTAACTCCCGAGGAGTTTACCGAACGGCTGGGCAGGGGCGCCTGTGACCTTGTTGTCGCCGAGCACCCCAGCCCCAACTGGCGGGAAACGCAGGCATTGGAACTCCTGCACCTATCGAACAGGCAGATCCCCCTTATCTTTGTCAGTAGCTCCTTGCAACGTGAGACGGTGGCTGACTTCATTACAAAAGGCGCCTACGATTGTATCGAAATGGATCACATTGGTCATCTTCCGGTGGCCATTCATCGGGCTCTGGATGAGAAAGCATTGCGTGATGACCGCGACCGAGCCGAAAACGGCTTGAGGCATTCAGAAGCACGTTACCGCGCCTTGGCAGGAAATCTAAGCTACGGAATTTGCCGCTGCGGCCTCGACGGCAAGTTTCTCGAAGTGAATGAGGCCATGGTGAAAATGCTCGGCTATGCTTCAAAAGAGGAGCTCTTGGCCGTAAACCTTGTGAGTGCCCTGATTCAAGATGCTGACAAGCGGGCGCAATTGTTGGGGCGATCGGGCCAGCAAGGTCTAGCCGATCCCATCGAAATAGAATGCAAGCGAAAGGACGGCGCAACCCTGAAGATCCGGGTCAGCGGACAAGAAGTCATGGGTGAGCAGGGCGGGCTGGACGCCTACGAGGTGATCACTGAAGATGTCACCAAACAGCGTCAGTTGGAGAATCATCTGCGTCAACAGGCGGCCCGCGACCCACTGACAGGACTAGCCAACTACCGACGCCTTGCGGAAGTGCTGGATATGGAAATCAAGCGTTCCGAGCGTACAGCGCGGGAGTTTGCTCTGCTGTTATTTGACCTGGATGGATTGAAGCAAATCAACGACCGCCATGGCCATCTGATAGGAAGCCATGCGCTCTGCCGGGTGGCTGATGCCTTGAGCTTCTGCCGGGACATGGATACGGCGGCGCGCTACGGCGGGGACGAGTTTGCGGTCGTGTTGCCGGAAACAGGCGCAGAGGCGGCCAGCCAGGTGGCGCAACGTATCTGCGACAGCATTGCCGATGATGGGATGGTGCCGCAGCTTTCCGTCAGCATAGGCGTTGCAGTCTATCCCCATGACGGGGAAAGAATCGAAGCCCTCTTACGGAAGGCAGACGTGGCTATGTATGCGATGAAGGCCAAAAAAGCGCAAGGTTCTTGACGTAAGGCCGCGCGTTGCTAGCCAAACGTAGCCGCGCCATTGCCGAACGAGCGGGTGGGCCAGGCTTTTGAATTGGGTGCCGCTCGATAAGAGCGAAGGCGTTGTGAAGAGACACTTTTCCCTGGCCATGCTTTGCAGCACCGTTTGGTTGCCAGAGTGGTTGAGAACCGAAGCTCTGAAACTCTCACGGTGAATCAGCTTTCGGCGGATCGTTCCGCTAACCATCGATACGGTCTAAACCTCGACCATGATCCTTCTATCCGAATCCCGGTTTTCGCCGGGACGAAAGCGCGCCCAATCAACCCTGCGGCCTAGCTTGCGCTGACCAGCGCCACCCGCGAGCTGCTCTCGACACGAACGACCTCTGGATACCCGGTATTCGTGCGCTGCAGCCGCGTTCGCCGAGCGGGCAGCGTAGCCAGGGGGCATCGGCTTCTCGAATGCGCTTGCCGGTGATGCGGACCCAAATCTGAATGCCACCTTCTAGCCCCGGTTTACGAGTTATCGTAGCCCTTTCCGCGTAAGTCTTTTTAATCCAGGCACTTACTCGCACACGGTGCTATGCCCTAAGATCCGGCTCTACGAATTGCATGTTTTGCCAATAAAATGCGCTTTTCTGCTTGACTTTTTGCTAGGCTATGCCCTAAATATGGATGGCCCAACATGCAAAGACTCGAAGCCAAATCCATCCATGGCCACACCTATTATTACCTCTCTCAGTGGGGCTGGAAAAACGGCAAGTGCCGTCGCCTTTCCCAAAAATACCTCGGTAAACTCGAAGATCTGGCCCAAGCCGTTCAGGGCACGGGCCCCGCTCCCGAATACGCCGTGGTCCTGGACTGGGGCTTGCCGCAGGCCCTCTGGCGCGAGGCGGACCAAGCCCAAGTCGTCGAGCACGTCGATCAACTATGCCCTAAGCGCGCCCAGGGGCTGAGCACCGGTGATTACATCCGTCTGGCCGCGATCAACCGCGCTTGCCAACCGGTCAACAAACAATCGATGTGGGATTGGGTTTCCCGCACCTCCCTGCCGCGCGTTTGGCCCCAGGCTTCGGCGGCGCAACTGACTTCCCAGCATTTCTGGGATCACATGGATCGTATCCCACCCGAGACCGCGCAGGCCATTTGGCAGCAACTCATCGCCGCGGTCTTGCAACGGGAGAAGATCGAGTTGTCACAGGTCTGTTATGACGGCACCAACTTCTACACCTTCATCGACACTTTCAATCTCAAATGCCCGGTGGCCAAACGCGGCAAGAACAAGCAAGGCCGGTACAATCTTCGGCAAGTCAGCTATGCGCTGTTCTGCACCACCGATGGACACCTGCCGCTGTTTTACGACGTTTATGAGGGCAATCGCAACGATGCCAAAGAGTTTCCGCAGGTGTTGGGGAAATTTCAGCGTTGGCTCAAAGAGCGGGCGGGTTCCTCGTGGGCGGCGACTAAACCGACGCTCATCTTCGACAAAGGAAATAATTCCGCAGACAACTTCGCTTTGCTGGACACACTGGAACTGCCGTATGTGGACTCGGTCAAACTGGATGAGCATCCCGATTTGGCAACTGTTTCCAACCAGGATGCCCGCTGGCAGCCGGCTACCGAGCCCGGCTGGGAAGGGACCAAAAGCTGGCGTACCCAGCAAGTGGTGTATGGAAAGGAGCGCACCTTGGTAATGACGTACAACCAGAACTTGTATGATAGCCAATGGGCGACCGTGCAGAACGATCTGGCCCAGGCGCTGAGCCAACTGGCCTCCGTGCAGCGAAAGCTCCAAGACCGAGCCGTCGGCCTCATTAAGGGAGGCATCGCACCAACCAGGGAATCGGTGCAGCGCAAGTGCGAGCAGATTCTTCACCGGCAGCATTTGCGCCAACTGGTTCAGACCACCGTCACCCTGAACCCGGCAGCTGTGCCTCAGTTGAGCTATCAAGCCGCTCCCGCCGCGCAGCAGAAATTAAGGGATACTTACCTGGGCAAAACCCTGCTGATTACTGGTCACAAGGAATGGAGCGATGCCCAAGTCATTCGGGCGTATCGGAGCCAGTTCGTGATCGAGCAAATTTTTCACGAGATGAAAGACCGGCACATTGGCGCCTGGTGGCCGCTGCACCACTGGACAGACAGCAAAATCCAAGTCCACGGACTGTATTGCACGATTGCGGTGCTGCTCCGAGCGCTGCTGCGGCGGCGAGCACGCCAAGCCGGTTTGCCCTTATCGATGAGAGGTTTGTTGGAAAACCTGGGCCAGATCCGCCAGGTGATTAACGTCTACCCGACCAAGCGCGCCGGCAAACCCGGCGTTGAACAAGTGGTGCTGACCAAACGAGATGAGACCCAGGAGAAGCTGATCGAAATATTCGGACTCCAATCTCAAAAAACCGCGGTTTAGGGCATAGAACATCTAAGCTGTAAGTCGTTGGTCATCAATTAGATCCTAGGCACCCTTGAAATAACTCGTAAACTGGGGCTAG
>DATHIB010000005.1:0-19578 GCA_035490055.1 Candidatus Limnocylindria bacterium
TCTTCGTTCAGATTTCCGTGGAATCGGGAACCCTGGAACCTACAATTGCAGACTCAAAAAGCGGACAGGTTTAGGTCCGCACCCTACTCTCGAAAAACCCCAATTCTGGCCGCTCTTTAGGGGTATGTCAGGAGTTCTGAAGTTAAGGGTTCAGTCCACCGGCTCCGCCGTTCGGCGGGGGCGCCGAATCCGGGCCCTCTATCGGACCGGCCATAGAGCCTTGCGCACCGGCCGGGTTTGGCTTCGCTGGTGCGGGTTCCCGGAGTGCCGGAAATGAAGGCACCACGTCCGGCAGCTTCACGGAAGCGTCCGCTTCCCATGCGACTCCAGGACCTCGCTCGGAGTCTGACCGATAAATCGAGTAGGTAGGATTCGCCGAGGAGACTACCTGCGCATCGTAGTCAAGCTTCCCTGGATCTCCCAGAAAGCGGTTCAGCAATCCGGGTAGAATCGAGTGCGCAATGAAGTCGCTGTTCAGATCGAGGATGAGCCACTCCTGCTCACGCGGAGGACTGGAACTCTTGGACACTTTCGGATCCGATCCAAATCGTGGGAATTCAATCAATGTCAGAGCCTGCGAGCGATTGGGCGGCATGGGCCCGCCATTCAAGCGAGCGCGCAGCCGATCCAACATTGGACTCCAGCCGGCGGGCCATTCTGCTGGTAAAAAATGGCGTCCGTCCCGATCGGGAACGAGGAAAACGAGCTCGCCCTCTTGGGGAATCGCCAATGCGATGGTACGGACGATTTGGTCTTGCGATTGACGCTGGCGGCGGAATCGTACGAGATACGCTTCCTCCCTGCCCAATTGATCGATCTCTGACGACACCGGCACATAGGCTCGGCAATCTGCGGAAATCTGTTCACTGAAACTCTGCCGCAATAGATTCAATCGGGATTGCAGATCTTCCCGAAGTCTTTGGCGCTCTGCGTTGGCCACTTCTCCAATCCAGCGATACTGCAGGACTGCAAGAACGCCGCAGAGGACCGCCAGGAGAGTGATACTGGCCCACGCAAGCCAGCCTTTTCTTTGGATGCCTTCAAAATCCATCGATGCGTCTCTCGCGATCGACGCGCCATTCGAGCGCGACGGGTGGGAATCGCGTTTTGGGCGGCCACGATTCTCTTGTCCATCATGTTCACGGCTCGAGTCGTGGGATCGCACGACCAGCTCCTGGAGGGCCTGGATCAAAACGCGCGCGCCACGCAGGCACAGATGGAGGACCTAGCCCTGGTCAAGGTGACGAATGCCGCGTTTCGCGACGGCCTCTTTCAAGGACAACTGGCCGCAGCGAGCAACAGTGAGCAGCACATTGCCAGTGGTAGGTGGAGTACAACGGCCGACCGTGAGTCCTTCCGCGAGGGATACCAACTGGGATTCAACGGCTCCTTTGCGATCGATAGTACAGCGAGTGAGGTGCACTGAGCTTTCGCCCCGGATCTGCCCAGCCACCGCGGCCAGCGAAGAAAAGAAATGGGGAAATTTTTGAAGAGTCAGAAAAAAAGCAGGAAAGAAATCAGCCGCCGGGAAGCGCTCGCAATTTTGTCAGCCGTCGGAGTGGGAAGTCTGGTCGGCTGCGGCGCGGGGGGTTTGACGAGTGCGGAAACGAGCGGCGGCAGTACCGGTGATGCGGCATGCGTGTTGACACCAGAACTGACCGTGGGCCCTTATTTCGTCGATGAGAGGCTGAATCGTTCCGATCTCACGACAAATACCACGGACACCAACGTGACGAACGGCGCTCCGCTGGCGCTGAGCATTTACATCATGGAATACGGCAGTAGCGCGTACACACCTCTGGCGGGAGCGCAGGTGGACGTGTGGCATGCCGACGCCGCCGGTGTCTACTCCGATGAAAGCGTGGAGAACACCGTGAGGCAGGGTTTTTTGCGAGGTTATCAGCTCACGGACTCCAACGGTCTTGCGGCTTTCAAGACCATTTTCCCGGGCTGGTATTCCGGCCGCACCGTGCATATCCACGTGATGATTCGAACGTATTCCTCTTCCGGCGGAAAAACATTTGAATTCACGACGCAGCTTTTTTTTGATCCGGCGCTTACCCTGACCGTGATGGCGAAAGCTCCATACAACACCCGCGGGAATCCGGACACGACCAACGCCACGGACAATATCTACAACAGTGAGACCCTCTTGAGTTTGAAATCCGCCAGCTCCGGTTCTGGGTACACAACATCGATTACGCTTGGCGTCCAGGCTTGAAGAATCGGAGCCGCATCATTTCCATGGAACGGCCAGCTACTTGTAGCTGGCCACAACTTCGCCGTTTTGAATCCGCAAATCGAAAATCTCTGACGGCAGTCTCAGCTTCTCGCGATTTTCGGGTGAGTTCATGAGCCGCTGCACTGCCGATTCGAGCGTGGACTGAGGAATCGGCAGCGAGCCGATCTGTCCGCCGAGGGGTTCAAAATGCAAATAGCCGTTCTGCGCGCCGAGCCGCCCTTCCAATTGCAGCGTCATGTCTTTTCCGTGCACGTCAAAGACGACGTAGGCCTTTACTCGGTCGTCGATCAATTGCACCTTGACGTCCCGCACGTTCGAGCGCATCTGCTCGACTTCTTGCGGCGTCGGGGTCGCGCCATTGGGAGCACTCTGCGCGCCTCCGGCGGGGGCCGGATTCGGCGCGCCATTGCCGGCCAGTGCCAGGTGGGAGGCCAAGTAGGAATTCAACTCCGTTTCGTCCATGCGCAGCGTCGCGGGTTGGCCGTTCGCGACGGCTTTTTCCACCTGTGCAAATTTTTCTTCCGCTCGCGCAGCGGCCTGCGGGCTGGTCTCCACCAGCGGTGGCGGCGCCTTATGGAACAGCAGAACGAGCGCGACGATGGCAAACGCGTAGGTCGTCCAGCGGATAACTCGGAAGATGCGCTTCCACGGGCTCGTGGGTGATTTAGCGACATGGGCGAATTCATTCTGCTCCGCTGGGAGAGCCGGTTGCGTCATGATTCCCTCCTGCAAGAATTCTCGTGCCGTGGCGATGCGGCTGACCGCGTTTTCACGCTACAAAGAAACCGTAGACCTCGGAAGCGTCCGCGACAAGAAAACCGCGCGCGGTGGAGGCTAATTCGGCAACTGTCCACTGGGGGTGCCTCGGCGCTTCGCAATCAGAAGGAACTCTCATCCAACCGGGCGAATCGCAATCTTTCGTGAACGAGGTATGATGCCTTCCGCGGACATTTCCATGAATCTGCCCCTGAACAAGCAGACGGCGGTGATTACCGGCGCGGGAAGCGCTGAAGGAATCGGTTTTGCCATCGCGCGGCGGCTGTATGCTGCGGGCGTGCGCGTGGTGATTACTTCCACCACGGATCGCATTCACACTCGCGCTCGCGAACTCGACGCCGGTGGCGAAGGAGTTCTGTCTTTCATTGCTGATCTCACCGTCGAAACCGAGGTGCAGAGATTTGTCGATTCCGTGCTCTCGCGCGCGGGCCGGATCGACATCCTGGTGAACAACGCGGGCATGGCGCAAACCGGGCGGCCAACGGGCAGCAAGCCGCTGATGGAGACTTCGTTCGCGGAGTGGCAAAACCAGATTGCCATCACTTTGCACACCGCTTTTCGCATGACCCGCGCGGTGTTATCTGGAATGACGCAGCAAAAGTACGGCCGGATTGTGAATGTCACGTCGGTGACGGGACCGCTGGTCAGCAACCCCGGTTCCGCGGCGTATGGCGCGGCGAAAGCGGCCATGGACGGCATGATGCGCGCCGTGGCCATCGAAACCGCCGTCTATGGGATCACGATCAATGGCGTCGCTCCCGGCTGGATCGCAACGGCGTCCTCGACGGAGTCCGAAAAAATCGCAGGGCTTCATACGCCGCTGGGCCGCGCCGGTACGCCGGAGGAAGTCGCCGCCGCGGTATGCTTCCTCGCTTCGCCCGAAGCTTCCTACATCATCGGACAAGTCCTGGTGGTCGATGGAGGCAACATTCTCCAGGAGAATAAGGGCGGCTGAATTAGCTGCTTACCGCTTGCCGGAATCCAGGCGCTGCGCCAAACTCGGAAGAGCTTATCAAAGTCTAGATGCTCGATCTGCCGCTGAGGAGGCTCTCGATGCGCCGTGCTCTATCCATTCTAGTGCTGCTTCTGGCGCCTTTTTGCCTGCGCGCGCAGCAAGAGAACAATCCGAACCCAGCCTCCCCGCAAGCTCCTGGCAGTCCCGTTGTCGCTGAGACAAAAACCGCGCCGCGGCCGCGACCCAAAATCGGCGTGGCGCTGGAAGGCGGCGGCGCGTTGGGACTCGCACACATCGGCGTCCTGAAATGGTTTGAGGAGCATCGCATTCCCGTGGATTACGTCGCGGGGACCAGCATGGGCGGTTTAGTTGGCGGCTTCTATGCTGCCGGGATGAATCCTGATGAATTGAAAACACTCATCGAAGGATTGGACTGGCGGAAGATACTTGGCGACCGCCCGCTGTATGAAGACTTGTCGTTCCGCAGGAAAGAAGATCAGCGCGCGTACCCGAACTCCCTCATCTTTGGTTTGCGCCATGGTTTATCCGTGCCTGCGGGGCTGAACGCAGGGCATCAGATCGGACTGCTGATCGATCGCGTGGCTCTTCCCTACTACGGTCTGCCAACTTTCGATGAGCTGCCGGTGCCATTCCGTTGCGTGGCGACGGACCTGGTCAGCGGGAAGCCCTATGTATTCAAAGACGGCTCGCTTGCGGTAGCGCTGCGCGCGACGATGTCGATTCCCGGGGCGTTCTCACCGGTGCATGACGGGCAAACCGTCTTCGTGGACGGCGGCCTGACAAACAACTTACCCACGGATGTGGTCCGCCAGATGGGTGCGGATATCGTGATTGCAGTCCATCTGGAGAGAGCCCCCATGGAGGCCAATGACATTCAGTCGATCTTCAGAGTGCTGGAACAATCGGTGCGTGTAGTCATCGCGGAGAACGAGGTGCGAGGCCTGGCCCGCGCGGATGCCGTCGTCTCCGTGCCTCTCGGTGAATACGGCTCAACGGACTATCAAAAAAGCGCGCCGATCATGCAGCGGGGTTATGAAGCGGCAAATGACAGATCACGCTTGCTCGCGGCCTTCGCTCTCGACGATGCCAACTGGCAGGAGTACCTCCGGGAGCACGCGGTACGGAGACGGACCGAGGCTCCGGTGCCGCAGTTCATCAAGGTTCAGGGAACCAGTGAGAATGGGGCGACGGACGTCGGGCGTTACCTCAAGTCTTTTCAGGACAAGCCGCTCGACCGGGAAAAGCTCGAGCATGTTTTGACGCGGCTCAAAGGAATGGGCCGCTATGATTCGGCCGGATACCGGTTCACCGAACAAAACGGCCAGACCGGGCTGCTCGTCCAAGTGGCCGAGAAAAGCGATGCACCTCCCATGTTCCAGCCGGCCTTTGAAGTGGATGGCTCGCAGGGCGGCAACGTTGATTTCACGATGGGGACGCGTTTCACATTTATGGATGTGGCCGGCTTCCGCTCGGAGTGGCGGACCGATTTGCTGCTCGGAAATACCTACGGAATCCAGACCGAACTCTATCGGCCGTTCCGCGCGGAGAGCCGCTGGTTTTTTGCGCCACATGCGGATGCCAGCGATACGACGTTTCAGATCTACGCGAAGAATGATCCGCTGGCGGATTACCGCATCTACCGCATCAATATCGGAGGCGACCTGGGATACAGCTTCGGACGCTCCAGTGAACTTCGCGTTGGATATGAGGTTGGTTCGCTGAATACTAAGCTGCGCCTCGGCTCGCCGGAAATTCCATCGGTCGAGGGCCGCGTCGGGCAGACGCGCCTGCGTTACCTGTTGGATCACACCGACGATCCCGTGATTCCCCGCCGCGGTTTCAGCGCGGAGACAAATTTCCGCTGGTTTGACCAAAGCCCGGGTGCCAACGGCGCGTTTCCGTCCATGGACCTGAAATTGGGATATTTTCAGCCCATCGCGCGGTCCGCGTCGTTTTTCCTGGAGAGTGAAGGCGGTACCACCTTCGGCTCGACCGGCACGGGAGTACCTCAATTCTTTCTCGGCGGGCCGGTGCGCCTCAGCGCTTACGGCCAGAATGAGTTTCGGGGCAATCAGTATTATCTATTTCGCGCGGGATTCTTGCGTGACTTGCTTATCCTTCCTCCCTTTTTGGGCAAGAAGGTTTATGCCGTCGGAGCCTACGAGATCGGAAAGATGTATGGTGTGACCACTGGCAGCGAGCTCCCCGACGATATTGCCGCTGGCTTCCTGGCCGAGACCGCGCTCGGCCCCTTCTTCATTGGCGGTAGCGTCGGCGACTCCGGCCATCGCAAATGGTTTTTCCAACTGGGCAGAGTTTTCTGAGAATGAGCAGGGCTTGAGCGGGTAAGATAAATTGGCGCAAGACTCTAGCGGGGTGGCAGTTCATCGCCAGCACGGGGTCGCTTGCCGCGGCGGCTCATGAGCTTGTCAAAAGCTTTGAAGTCAGCACGGGCTTTGCGGCTGGCGAAAAACTCTGCCGTCTGCAAAGCGAGAGCTTTTCCGCAACGGCCGTGGCCAGGAACTGGTTGATGCTCGTCCCGTCTTCTTTGCTCTGCTGCTCCACTGCTTTTTTTAGCGAACGCGGCAAACGCAGCGGGTAAGTCTTCGTCTTGGTCATTGTCGTATCCATTCTATCGTATTAAATCTAGAGTACGGGATCGGCCTTCGTAGCTGGACGTCGGTTAATTACGAAATGGATCTGACCGTCCTCCGCGGCGACAAAACTCCTGACGACACATTCGCTCCATGTTGGTGTGACTTGAATTAGAAAGACGTCAATCGCGCCATCTACCTTCGTTCGCGATGTCTGATATTCAATTTCGTAGAGTTTTTTAAGAGAGTCGGATGGCTTCTTTAGCAAAACGGCGGCAGTTCTGTAGGTTTCTGCTGCCTGTGCCATGGAGCGCAATTCAACGACCGCTCGGGCTTCCACAGCCGCTGATGGGAACCGATCTGCTTGCCAAATCGGGAAAGCGACCAGCACTGAGCAAGCTGGCAAACCTAAGCGACCACGATTGCCGAACAGGAAAAATAGACACAGCCAAATCCACGCAAGACCCATAATCGTCCAGAACGTATTCCCGGCTGTTAATCAAGAAAAAGCAGCTATCAGAACTGAGCATAGCCAGGAAAAACGCCGTAAATAGCGTGCTCCATACAATCGCCCAGAGCCATGCATGGAGAGGAGGAACACGACGATTTGGATCTGATGGCATGTTGTGAATTGTATTACGACACGGTGCGAACTCAGCCTCAATGAAATGGCGATGAAATGTGTTGACTTTCGCTTTTTGTTCGCCTATAGTCCGGGGCGGTAGAGGAAACGGGAAACGGGTGGCGTGCCGGCTCCATTGCCGACTAGGCTCTCACGAGTCGGTCGCCGCCCGTTGAAAGTTCCGAGCCGTAAGCGGGGTGAGGGGTCGACTTGCAAGACGATCCCTCGTCTCCGGAAGCCGATCGAGTCGGCTCCTTCGCTCGGGAGACAGTATATGCGTCCCGCTTCCCTTTCAGGAGCCGCCATGGACGTCTGTGTCGAAAACGTATTCTCCACCCCCGCCATCGAAGCAACCAATGTGATTCAAGCAACCGCGGAAGAGGAAAACCGCGGGGCTGAAGCCTCGCGCTACAAAGACGCAGGGCAGGAAGCTGTGACGCAGAGTCCTTCGGACGATCCCGGGGCCAGCGCCGGTCCTGCGGGTTCATCGGAAACGCCACGGACGGAAACGGCGGCGGAGAAAAACCCGTGGTCTGCCTGGGCGTGGCTGGGACTGTGCAAAAACTCCAGCCGCAAAATTCTCAACACTATTCCCAACATTGTTCACGTGGATGTGGACGCATTTTTCGCGTCGGTGGAGCAGGTGTTGAATCCCAAGCTGCGCGGCAAGCCTGTGCTGGTGGGGCGCGGCTGTGTGGCTTCGGCGAGCTACGAAGCGAAATTCCGCGGCGTGAAAACGGCGATGAGTTTTCGCGAAGCGCTGCGCATCTGCCCGAAAGCCATCGTCGTGCCCGGGCAATACGAGCACTACGCCGATTTTGCGGAGCGTGTGCGGCGCATCCTGGAAACGTACACGCCCGCGGTGGAAACCGCCGCGCTGGATGATTTTTACCTCGACTTTGCCGGCACCGAGCGGCTGTATCGGGATTACGAAGCCACGCTGCGGCGTTTGCAGGCGGAGATACGCGGCCGCACAGGCTTGAGTGTTTCGGTGGGCGCGGCGCGCACAAAAGTGGTCGCCTCCATCGCTTCACGGCTGGAGCGCCCGCGCGGGTTTCGCATGATCGCGCCCGGCGAAGAAGAAAATTTCCTGACGCCGCTGCCGGTGGAAAAACTCCACGGCATCGGCCACGTGCACGCGGGAGCGCTCGCCGAACGCGGCATTGCCACCATCGGCCAACTGCGCCGGGTGCCCAAGCCCGCGCTGCAGGCTGCCTTCGGCGAAGCCATCGGCCAGCAAATCTGGGAGCGCGCCCGCGGGCTGGACGGCCGCGAAGTGCTGCTGCCCTCCACGCCGAAATCCGTTTCCCGCGAAACGACCATCGAAGGCGATACCATCGACATGGAATTCCTCGGCGGCCTGATCGAGTATCTCAGCGAGCGCATCGGCTCAACGCTGCGCGAATACTGCAAGCAGGCGCGCACCATCGGCCTGCGCATCCGCTATGTCGATCACTTTTCGGCGCACCAGACGGTGCGGATCAGCAAACCAACCAACGACGAGCGCGAACTGCTCGCCGCGGCAAAAGATCTGTTCGGCAAACTGTTCACGCGGCGCGTGGCCGTCCGCCTGGTTGGCGTCAGCGTGACCAACCTCGAAACCGACAAACGCCAGCACGAACTTTTTGACACCAGCGCCAATCGCCGCTGGTACTTGAACCGCGGCCTCGATTCCGTGCGCGGCCGCTATGGCTGGAACGCCGTCTTCTACGGCAAAGGCCTCGAGCTACGCGAACATTACGCGACCAAACCTAACGGTTTGGTGCTCTCGACGCCATGCTTATCGCGGTAGTTTGCTGAGTTTTTCCTTCCCTTCCTCTGCCTGGTTTTACTGAATCCAAGGGGCCACGTCCTCGCGGCGTGACTCGTGACTCGTATTTCGTGACTCGTGGAACATCCACTTCGCGATCCGGGCTTCACGAGTCACCAGTCACGAGTCACCAATCACGTGTTCGTACATTTACATTGTCATAGCCACTATTCGTTTCTACGAGGCGTGGCGTCGCCGGAAGAGATCGTCGCCGCAGCGGTTGAGCAGAAAATGCCGGCCGTGGCGCTGACGGATACGGATGGTTTGTATGCGGCGGTGCGGTTTTATCAGGCGGCGAAAAAAGCGGGCATCAAGCCCATCGTCGGTGTGGTGCTGGACTTCGAATGGTCACAAGATCGAAGACAGATTCCTCGCTTCGCTCGGAATGACGGAAATAAGCCAAGCGTCACATTAGTCTTGCTGGCGGCAGACATGGAGGGCTACAGCAATCTATGCCAACTCGTGACGCTGCGGCATTTGGGCACGACCAAACTGGCACAAAATGCCGCTGCCGCGGAAATCGATGGCCGGCCTGTAACCTTGCAGGAATTGGCGGAGCACAGCCGCGGCGTGATCGCGTTGTGCTCCGGCACGAGTCACGAGTCACTAGTCACCAGTCACCAATCATCAGTTACCAATCACTCTTCCCAACTCAAGGAAATTTTCGGCGACCGCTTGTACATCGAGGTGCAGCACCTGTCGCCGCGAGACGGGCGCGTATTGCGCGAAGCTGAACGCATCGGCCGCAAACTAGGCGTGCCGCTGGCGGCGACAAACAATGTTCATTTTCCGCGACCCGAGGAGCACCTGCATCATCGCGCGGTAAACGCGATCCGCACGGGCGGATTGCTGACGACGGTGGCACCACCAGAAATCACCACGGGCGAGGCATGGTTCAAGCCAGCGGCAGAAATGCAAAAATGTTTCCCCGATCATCCGGAATGGCTGCAAGCAACGCTGGAGATCGCCGAGCGCTGCAATTTGCAACTCGAACTGGGAAAACTGATCTTCCCTGAATTCCCGGTTCCCGATAACGAATCCGCCTTTTCGTATTTGTGGAAGCTGAGCTTCGAGGGCGCGCGCAAACGCTACAAACCGCTGCGCCCGGAAGTGCTTTCGCGGCTGACGCACGAACTCGAAGTCATCGAAAAGTTGCACCTAGCGCCGTATTTTCTGCTGGTATGGGACATCGTGGAGGAAGCGCGGCGCCGCGGCATTCCCGCGGTGGCGCGCGGGTCGGCGGCAAGCTCCATCGTGACGTATTGCCTGGGAATTTCCTGCGTGTGTCCGTTGCGCTGGGGGCTGTACTTCGAGCGTTTCCTGAACGAACAGCGCGGCGATTGCCCGGACATCGACATTGATATTTGCGGTGCGCGGCGCGACGAGCTTCTCGATTACGTTTACGAACACTGGGGCACCGAACATGTGGCAATGATTGGCAGCTTCATCACCATGCATGCGCGGCTCGCCGTGCGCGAAATCGCCAAAGTTTTTGGCGTCCCACCGGGCGAAGTGAATCGCTTCACGAAGCGACTCCCGCATCGCCCGGTACGCGAGATTTTGCAGGCCATTCGCGGCTTGCCGGAATGCCGCGATCTGCCGATCGACGACGAGCCCTGGAAAACGATCCTGCAAGTGGCGTTGCGGCTCGACGACGCGCCACGGCATCTCGGGATTCATCCCTGCGGCACGGTGATTTCCGCGCGTCCGCTGACATGGCTGACGCCACTGGAGCGCGCGACAAAAGGCATCGTCGTCACGCAATACGACATGAACGCCATTGAAGCACTGGGCCTGATCAAAATGGACCTGCTCGGCCAGCGCGGCTTCACCACGATGTCGCTCGCGCTGGACAACATCGAACGCACCCTTCGACCTGTAGAGGCGGGGCTTGCCCCGCCCGCTGCTGATGCATCGAACGTCGCACCGGATGGAGTGACGCCGTGCCCGAAGCCGCGGGAAATCGATTTTGACGCCATACCGGAAAACGATCCCGCCACGTGCGATGTCATCGCAGATGGACGAACGATGGGAGTGTTTCAGATCGAATCGCCGGCAATGCGCGGGCTGTTGCGCACGATGAAGGCGCGGACACTTGAAGAAGTAGCGCAAGCATTGGCGCTGATCCGGCCAGGCGCGGCGGAGTATGGATCGAAAGAGCTGTTTTTGAAGCGGCTGCGCAAACAGGAAAAAATCACGTTCGCACATCCGGAACTCGCAACAATTCTTGGTGACACGCTTGGCGTATGTATTTTCCAGGAACAAGTGATGCAAATTTCACAAACGCTTGGGCAAATGTCGCTGGCCGAAGCCGATCTTGTGCGGCGGGCGTCCGCAAAATTCTCCGGCCGGAGTGACCGCGATCGGTTGCGCGGGAAATTTCTGAAAGCTGCAGGAATGATGGGACTGACCAGCCAGCAACGCGAAGAAACCTGGATGATGGTGGAAAAGTTCGCGGGCTTCGGCTTCTGCAAAGCGCACGCCGCGACGTATGCGGACATCTCATATCGCATGACCTACTTGAAGACACATCATCCGGCGGAATTTCTGGCGGCAATGTGCAGCGCGGGCGCGGGTTTCTATCACGTGTCGGCGTATGTGGAAGAAGCAAAACGCTGGGGCATCGCGGTGCAGCTGCCATCGGTGAATTGCTCGCGGATGGAATACACGGCCGAGGCCGGCGAAAACGGAAAACATACGCTTCGTGTTGGACTGATGCAGGTAAAAGGCCTGCGAATGGAAACGATCTCCGCAATTCTGCGTACGCGTGGAGAAGGCGGCGTGTTTCAATCACTCGAAGATTTCCTGAGCCGCGTGCCGGTCGAACGGGATGAGATCGAGTCGCTGATCAAGTGCGGCGCATTTGATGAAATGAACGATGAA
The DNA here is from genome assembly GCA_035490055.1 of Candidatus Limnocylindria bacterium. Classification (GTDB taxonomy): domain Bacteria; phylum Acidobacteriota; class Terriglobia; order Acidiferrales; family UBA7541; genus Acidiferrum. The sequence goes on from DATHIB010000005.1 coordinate 11,905, forward strand.
GCATGCACAATGACGCGCCCGGAACTGCTGTGGCGGTGGAATATGCTGCAAGCGGCCGGCAGAGGCGCGCAGCCGGGCGCTCCTCGACTGCGCTCAGGACAAGGGCTCGTGCTGCCGGAAAAAACAGAAAGATTATTTCCAGAAGCAAGCGCTACGGATGCCATTGGCGTAGCGCTGGCGGAAATGCAGATGCCGGAATACACGCTGGAACAGAAGCTGCGTTACGAACGAGAGATTCTGGAAATCTGCGTGAGCGGGCACCCGTTGGATTTTTTGCCGCGCAACGGCGAAGCCTGGAGCGGTGAACTGCCGGGGCTGCGCGGAAAGCGCGTGACCTTGTGCGGCTGGGTGGTGACCTACCGTCACGTCGGAACAAAAAATTATCGCAACATGATGTTCGTCACGCTCGAGGACCAGCGCGGCGTGTATGAAGTGGTGCTCTTCCCCGACGCCTACGACCGATATGGCGGCCTGGTGTTTGAGACGCGTTTAATGCGCGTGACCGGGCGGGTCGAGCAGGATGGGCAGATCAAGGGGGAGAAGTTGGAGGCGTTGAAGAAGTGACTGGTAACTGGTGAAGAAACTATTTGCGAATGGCGGCGAAAGCGATAGAAGCATCATGATTCAGCCGAGAAAAGAAACCCCCGCGCCGGTGGCCGGGAGACCGGCGGGGACGGGTGAGGAGTGGCTGGGGCGAAACCGCAGCAGCAAGCGCCGGCTCTGGGAGCGATTGAATCCGCGCAGCAGAAGACAGATTCGCATGATTGCCGAGGCGCTGGCACTGCAGCAGATGCACGCGCAATTGCCAGATTCGGTGCGAGCGCGGCTGAGCGCAGCAATGGACGAAGTGGAACGGCTGGCGGGCCGCTTGAGGGCGCTGCTGGCAGAGGTAGCACGACGGACACCGCCGCGCGTGTGAAGGTTGCGGGCCACACTCAGCGGCGGGATACTTTCAATATGGCTGTCCCCAATAAGCGCGGCCCCTTTCTGCTTGTGATGATTGTTCTGACATTCTCCGCGATCGGTGTTTCGGCGCGGGCGGATGAGATTCGGCTCAAGGGCGGCAAGAAGCTGTACGGCGTAATCGTCGCCTATGAAGACAACATGTTCAAAGTCAAAACTGACTATGGATATGAGCTCGTCGAAAAAGACAAAATCGAGTCCATAATTCCATCGACGCTGGCGGGAAAGCCGGAAGCGGCATCCGCGGCGAAGAAAGATGCAAGCCAGCATCCTTCAAAACCAGCGGCCGATTCGCAACCACAGGCTGAGCCAGCGGTCGCATCTTCGTCAGATGCTTCGGCGACACCAACGAACGTCAGCGCCAGGACCGTAGACCCAGGCGCGGCGGGGAAAACCGGCAAAACGGCGCCGAAAATAACGAACGCGGCTGTGAAACCGGAAGTTCCGACGAATACTGCAGCGGCCAATGTGGCGGCACCGAGCATCAAAGGATCTCCGGCGGCAACGACGACCGGACTGGCACCGGCTACGGCATCCCCTGCTCCCCCGAAGGAGCCTGAAGTTCCCGCAAACCGCGAAGAGGTCCAGGGAAATCTCTACACGAATTACACTCATGGCTTCCGGATGTACAAAGCACCGAGCTGGAGCTTGATCGAAGAAGCGCGCGGCGCGCTTCCGAACGCGATCGTAGCGATGGGCACTTCCAACGAATCAACACTGATGGTGGTCGGCGAGGAGAAAACGAAAGAACCGTTGGATGCGGCGGCCGCGGCGGTGGAGAAGCGGCTGCACGACGTCTACACCAATTACCAGCGACTGTCGGAGCGCAAAACGGTGGTCGGCGGATTACCTGCGGTAGAGTATCAATATCGCGGGAAGGCCGACGACCACGACTGGTCGGGAAAACTGGTGGTTGTTGCGCGCGGCAAGGACATGTTTACGGTGCTGGCCATGACCTATGCGGACAGCGACCTCATTCAGATTCAGGAAAACGTGATTGCCCGGGCGATTGCGAGCCTGGACTTCAACGCGCACTAGCCGGATTTAAACGGCGTCGGTGTGAAAACGAGATGCTAGCTGGCGGCGGCTTCGGCGGGCTCAGCGGCTTTGCGGTGTTCACGGATCATGACGATGAGGGCCTGGGCGGCGCGCGGAAGACTGCGGTCGCGGCGGTAAACGAGGCCGAGCTCGCGCCAGAGATCCACACCTTCAACGTTGAGCAGCTTCACTTCGCCTGCTTTTACCTGGTCTTTCGCGAAGCTCTCGCTGATGAAGGAGACGCCGGCATCAGCGGCGACGAAACGCTTGATCATGCCGATACTGGGCAATTCCATGGTGACGTGAAGTCGCGAGCGATATGGCCGGAAGAGTTTATCGAGCACTTGGCGCGTAAAACCAGTCCTCGGAAAAATGAGCGGCTGCTCCGCGACTTCCGCGAGGGTGATCTTCGAGCGATGAGCGAGCGGGTTTCGCGAGCTGACCATGAAGCGCAGGCGATCTTTGTAAATGTGGTGCATTTTCAAATTAGGCGACTTGATGGGCAGCGTGACGATGCCCACATCTGCCGAGCCGTCCTCGATGCGCTGCAGGATCTTATGGCTGAAGTTGCGGTAGATGCTGATGTGCACCAGCGGATAACGCCGCTGGAATTCGGCAAAAATGTCGGGGAGCAGGTAAAGGCAGGTGGCTTCATTGGCGCCGAAGACGATCGGGCCCTGAACAACGTTGCCGCGGTCCGCAACGACCTGAACGGATTCGTCGCGCATGCGAAGCAACTTTTCGGCGTACTCGAAGAGAACTTCGCCGGCCGGAGTCAGCTCGACGGACTTGGCGGAACGGTCGAGGAGCCTGGCTTTGTAGGCTTGTTCGAGCTGGCGAATCTGTGCACTGACGGCGGATTGCGAGCGAAAGACTTTCTGGCCCGCACGTGAAAAGCTCTTCAGTTTGGCAACGAAAACAAAAGTGGCGAGTTGATCGAAGTCCATAGTCAGAACGTCCGGCGAGAATTATAGCGGATTCTGCTAGCCGGATACGGAGTTAATATCTTTTCTTTCAAGCATGAAACGCAGCTTGCGAAATCGGCGCGGTAACCGCCGGCAAAATCGCGTGACGGCGTTTGAATTGAGAGAGAATGGGGCTCCACGTGGCCTCAACCGTACCCTGAAAATGAACCGGTTGCACACGCAGCAAGGGCAACGCCCCCCGCCGTGAAAGCAAGCGAGCCGCGCGAGGGCTGGCCGTGAAGTGAACGTGTTCCTCCAGGGTGCGCCGCAACCAGTTCTCTTCCTCAGAATCGAGTTCGGCGAGCGTCACGAAATCGCGGTGGAGCACATCCTCGGCTTCGGCGCGCAACACATAAGCCAACCCGCCGGTCATGCCGGAACCGAAATTCAGGCCGAGGGGCCCGAGAATGAGGGCCACGCCGCCGGTCATGTACTCGCATCCATGCTGGCCGACCCCTTCCACTACGGCAAGTGCGCCGCTGTTTCTGACAGCGAAACGCTCTCCGCCGCGTCCGGCAATAAAGAGCTGGCCCGATGTGGCACCGTAGAGCACGGTATTGCCGGCCAGGACGTCACCACGCCTTGAGGCAGCAAGTCCCGCAGTGATGGCGATGGTCCCACCGGACAGTCCTTTTCCAACATAGTCGTTGGCTTCGCCGTTAAGCTTGAGTGTCACCCCCTCGGCAAGAAAAGCCCCGAAACTCTGACCGGCCGCGCCGTGAAATTCCTGGCTGATTTCGCCAACCACGGGGTGGCCGTTCTTGCGCCGGCGCATCAGTTCCCCGCTCAGGCCGGCGCCAACACTGCGATCGGAGTTCTGAACCGGCTGGGACTCATTTTGCATCGTCAGCGAAGCATTGAAGTGAACGGAATCTTCCAGCGCCATGACATGGAGGCCGGGCTCCTGCTGTGAAGCCATTCGATTTGAGGGAGAGATGGGCACGACCAGGAAGGGATCCATTCCCGATCGCGCACTGAGCCGGTCGTACCAGCCCGTGAGCTCGCTGAGCGAACGCACGCCAAGCTGGGCAAGCCGGTTGCGCACTTCCTCGGCCAGCGAACTAAAGTAGGCGATCACCATCTCCGGTTTGCCTTGAAATCTGGCACGCAACTTTTCGTCTTGCGTGGCGATCCCCACCGGGCAGGTATTGAGATGGCACTGCCGCGCCATGACGCATCCGATGGCCAGCAGGGAGGCCGTGCCAAAACCGAATTCGTCGGCGCCGAGAATGGCGGCCAACACGATATCCCGTGCGAATTTCAGGCCTCCGTCCACGCGGAGAGAGAGCCGCGAACGGAGGCCCGTGCGAACCAGCGTGTCATGCGTTTCGCGCAAGCCGATTTCCCAGGGAAGACCAGTGTTCTTGATGGAGGTCAACGGCGAAGAGCCTGTACCGCCGTTGTGGCCGCTGATGGTGATGACATCCGCGCCCGCCTTGGCTACGCCCGCAGCAATGATGCCGACTCCAGAGCCGGAAACAAGTTTTACGCCGATGCGCGCGCGCGGATTCACGGCGCGCAAGTCGTGGATCAATTGCGCGAGGTCTTCGATGCTGTAAATATCATGATGCGGCGGAGGTGAAATCAGCGGGGTGCCCGGCGTGGCGTGCCGGATGCGCGCGATGTATTCGCTGACTTTCTTTGCAGGCAATTGTCCGCCCTCACCAGGCTTCGAGCCTTGCGCCATCTTGATTTCGAGTTCTTCGGCATGGACGAGATAATCCGCCGTGACTCCAAAACGTCCCGAGGCGACCTGTTTGATCTTGTTGGCCGCGGCTGGCTCGAAGCGATAGGTGTTCGGATCTTCGCCGCCTTCGCCGGTATTACTCCGGCCACCGAGCTGATTCATAGCGAGTGCCAGGGTGCGGTGCGCTTCCGGGCTGAGCGAGCCAAGAGACATCGCCTGGGTGCTGAAACGCTTGACGATGGACTCCAGCGGCTCGACTTCTTCCAGAGGAACGGCCGTGTCCGGAACGGTGTCGAGTAAGTCCCGCAGAAAAACCGAGCCCTGATGTTCCGCCAGCTCTTCAAACGCCGAGTAAGACTTCACTCCGGGCGCGCGCACATGGGCGTGAAGCCGGCGGACAACCTCGGGCGAACTGGCATGAAGTTCCGCTCCCTTTCGGAACCGGTAAAGACCGGAATCGGTCAATTCATCGGATTCGCCGGAGAAGGCCGCTTTGTGCAGGCGCAGATAATCCGAGAGGAGATCGTCCAGCGATTTCTGGCCAGGATAATCCGCAGCGTCTTCAAACACTTCCGCGCAAAGATCTTCGGAGAGGCCCACGATCTCAAAGAGATGGCTGTTGCGATAACTAGCCAGGGTGGAGACGCCCATGCGGGCGAGAACTTTTCGCAGCCCGGCATTGATGGCCGAACGGGCTTTTTCCAAGCCACCCGGTTCAAGGGATTCCGCAAACTCATCGGCAAGATAGGGCACCACCGCGCTGGCGCCAGCCGCCACAAGCAGAGCCACATGATGCGTGTCAAAGACCTGTGCGGATTCGACAATTAGCGGCACATCCCACAAGCCTTCGCGAACCATCGCTTTCCACACCGCCGCGGTCGCAAGCAGCGCAGGCAGAGGCGCGCGATGGGCATCGATCGCACGGTCGGAAAGGAGGAAGAGCCCCGGGCGCCCGCTGCCGCTCAGAGGGGTAGTAGAAAGCTGAGCAAAACTGCAGCGCGCCCCCGGGACTCCAGTTGCGGCAGGAAAAGTAATATCGATGCGTTGCTCGCGTCCAAGAATCGCGGAGAGTTGCGACAACTGACCAGCCGAAATCACGGGGCTGGGAAGCGTGATTCCATCTTTCAAGTGAACATCGAGAGACATCACGTGACCCTCACGCAAGGGATCGATCGGCGGGTTGGTGACCTGCGCGAAACGTTGCTTGCAGTAATCCCACAAAGTCCTTGGAAGAGCGGAAAGAAATGCGGGCGGCGCGTCGTCTCCCATGCTCCAGTCCGCTTCTTTGCCGCGGGTCAGCGCGGAAAAGAGAATCTTGAATTGATCATCGGTCCAGCCGGCAGCGCCCGCGACGCGCTTTGGATCATTGATGGGGACCAGCGGTGTGGCAACTGGAGCAGCCAGCATTCTTTGAGGAATGGCGTTGCGCGCCTGATGGATCGCAAGGCGCTTGAGGATGTCGCGCCAGCGCAAAAAGAGCCCGGTGGCGGGATTGGCAAGGATCATTTCTCCGGGACCGAGCCGCTGGCGCTCAGCGATACGCGATTCTTCCAGGTCGACCAAACCGGTCTCGGACCCGGCAATCAGCAGGCCATCATGCGTAAGGGTGTAGCGCAGCGGGCGCAGTCCATTGCGGTCCAGCTTCGCTCCGACAAACTGGCCATCTGAGAAAACCAGAGCCGCGGGGCCATCCCAGGGTTCGCTTTGCTGCGAAAGCGCGGTCAGCGCACCGCGCACGTCCCGCGAAAGCAGGGGATCTTTTTGAAAAGCCGGAGGAACCATGGCGAGCATGGCTTCTTCCGAGGACAGGCCTTCGAGGAGCCGCAGCTCGAAACCGTTGTCGAAACTCGCCGAATCGCTGACGTTCTCTTCGAGGAGGGGGAACCACGATCCCACCGTGAGCCGCGAACGGGTCTCGGCTGCTTTGGCACGAAGCCAGCGCCGGTTCGAGACAATCGTATTGATCTCACCGTTATGCGCTACGTAACGGAAGGGCTGCGCCAGATGCCAGGAAGGCTGTGTGTTCGTTGAATAGCGCTGATGAAAAACGGCAAATGTGGTCGCGAACGATGAATCGCGCAAATCTTCGTAAAACTGGGGAAACTGCCAGGGCGTAAGCAGTCCCTTGTATACGATGGTCTGCGAGGAGAGCGAGCAGATATAGCATCGCGGCGGTAAGAGCGATTCCGCGCGCTTTCTCAACAGAGCCAAACGCCACTCGAATCGCTCGGCTCCCCGTGCCGGATGGAAGGGTTCGACAAAAAACTGCCAAATTTCGGGCATCGTTTCGAGCGCCCGGCGCCCCAAACAATTGGTATTCACCGGCACCCGGCGCCAGCCGATGACGCGCAGTCGCTCGGTGTCCGCCGCGACCTCAACGGCCGCGCGGGCTTCCTCAACCACGGACGAAGGAAGAAAAGCGAAGCCGACCCCGAACATTTCGGGCAGCTCAATTCCCTGCTCTTGAGCGCGGGCACGGAAGAAGGCCTGTGGGAGCGAAGTGAGCAAACCGGCGCCATCGCCGCTGGCTCCATCCGCGTCGACGCCTCCGCGGTGGGTGAGGCGCTCTAAAGCCGTCAAAGCAAACTGGATGATGTCGTAGCTGGGGGTACCACCCAGGCGGGCAATGAAACCTGTACCGCAAGCGTCGTGGTCCGGGTGGCCCCAGTTAGGGTGACGACCCCGAGTCGAGTGGGATCGCGCATCCTGATGACCGCTTTGGCCCCGACCATGCCGATGGTACATACCAGTTTATTAAACGGGTAGGGAGTGGATGTACAACGCAGAATTTTGATTCTCTGAATTGATTTCTTGATAAGTCAGCCTAACCCGAGTTTACCCCCCTCAGAGAGCGAATACGAGTCTAAACCGCTACTGGAGCGGTCGCAGCTTATGCCGGGTTGTATGACCTACGGGCTGCGATAACGCTCGAGATCGAGAATCTTGACGAGTTCGCGCTGGGTCGGGTCCATGTCCGCCAGGACGGTTCGCGCAAAAGGCTTCTGGGAGGCAGATGCCCCG
>DATHIB010000006.1:0-37346 GCA_035490055.1 Candidatus Limnocylindria bacterium
CCCGCACGTTCCCCTGTCAACGCTTCGACGCCGCCCTTGCGAGCAGCTCCGCATGACTCGGGGCCGATGTGGGTCGCTACTTCACATTCGTATGACTTTTGCATTCACTACACCTCGCCGGTTTAACCGGCGCACAGGAGAGGCAGACATGAATTCTTTGTTAAGCTTCCTTGCCGGCATCCTCTCGACTGCCTTGCTTGCACCGTCTGGCGCCGGGTTCCCGCAAGGACAGAACAACCAGTCTGCTCTGGCCAAACAATCGAGCATCATCTTTTCGGGCACGGTTAGCCAGCTTGGCGCAGTCTCCTTTGTCGGCGTCCCTCAATCGCCGCAGACGATAGTCGTTCGTGTGGACTCCGTCTTGAAAAAGCCTCCGGCTGTTTCTCTGAAGAAGGGCGACAACATCACCGTCGAGGTGAAGGACCCATCCGCTTTCCAACAAGGCGCTCAAGCAACGTTCTACGCGGAAGGTTGGATCTTTGGTTCCGGTGTGGCCGTCAAGGAACTGGGGCATGACTTCAACCCGGGCGGGGGAGCACCTGCCGAGGGAGCCCGTACGGCCGAAACCGCCCTCGGCCAGGTGCAAGAGCAAATCAGCGATGGAGATCTCCAAAACCGCATTGCATCGTCTGACTTGGTTGTCATCGGCCGCATTACGGATGTCCACCGCTGGACCATCCCCAAATCCGCCGCCGCGCGCTATCCCATCTCCGAACACAGCGCGGACTGGCATGAAGCCGTTCTCCAAATCAAGTCAATCCTCAAAGGAACAAAACCCAAGGGGGGCAAGATGGCCGTGCGCTTTCCGCTCTCCAGAGATGTAGCCTGGGTAAACTCTCCCAAGTTCCAGAAGCAGCAGCAGGGGATATTTTTCCTGAAGAGGGATCAGGTTTCCGGTGATCCCACGGCCACCCTGGGAGGCTATCAGGTTGCCGCCTATACCTGCCTAGAGCCCGGCGATTGGCTCCCACTGTCGGACGAAGCCCGCGTCCGCTCTTTGCTCAAAAAGTAAGGTTCGCACGGCTTGGGAGAAACGCACCGCGCCAGAACCAAACACTCTGCGAAGCTTGCGATTAGCTGCGCCCTGATTCAGTTCATAGAAACTACGCGGCGGAAATCAATCCTTTGGCGAACGATATGGCTTCCTCGGCGCGTTCGTTCTCGTTCAGACGCGCGCGAACGAAATCGGGCGTACCGCCGCCTTTGCCCGGAAATCGTTGCAAGGTTTGCTTCAGTAAGGCATTTAAATCTTTTCCGGCGCCCGGGTGCTGCGCAAAAATCACCTGGCCGGACGCCGATCGGGCCAGAAGCGCGACTGTCTTTTCGAACTTGGCAAGCTGCATAGACAACTGTGCCAGATATTCCTCCTGAGTCTCTTCGCCAAAGACGCGAGCGACCACGCGGATACCGTTCGCGCTGATGTTCGTGGATTGCAGGGCGGCCACTGCCTCTGCTACCGCTAATCGCTGTAGCAGCGCTCTGGCGTTCTTGAAATGCGCGTCGCGCTCGGTAAGCGCGCGTTCCGAAGCGGCCACAACCTCTTCAGGAGCACACCTCAGTTCTTCGGCAAGGCGTCGCAGGAGTTGAAAGTCGCGCCGCGCGAAGCGTTCCGCCCGACGGCCGCAGAGAAATTCGACGCGCCAATCCTGGCGGACTTTCGCACAGCGGCGGACGAGGAGCATGCCGATCTGCCCGGTGTTCTTGACGTGGGTGCCGCCGCAGGGTTGCAAATCGGCAGACTCTATTTCGATGGCACGGAGGATGCCGTCGCGATCGACTTCTTTTCGCACGCCGACTTGTGCCAATTGCTCCGCGGTGCCGTAGCGGACGTTCACCGGCCGATCTTCAAAGACAACCTGATTTGCGGCCCGCTCGGCGCCTTCGAGGATTTCTTCGGACGGTTCCGGGCCCCGCAAATCGATGGTGCACAGTTCGCTTCCGAGATGGAACGAAACCGTGGGCAGGCCGAAGCGTTCCTGAAACATGGCGGACAGCAGATGCTGGCCGGTGTGCTGCTGCATGTGGTCGAAACGGCGGGGCCAGTTGATGCAGCACTTGGCTTCGCCGAGTTCGACGGCTTGATCCACCATGTGGATGATTCCATCCTCGGCGTCGCGGACATCGATGACGTTGGCATCGCCCACCTTGCCGAGGTCGTGTGGCTGGCCTCCGGACGTAGGATAGAAGGCAGTCTGATCCAGAACGACTTCCCAGGCGGGGGCTTTGGCCTCAGGGAAGGAAGGAATCAAAGCCGACTCACAACTTATGACCCGTGCGGTGAATTCCGTTGTGAATGCGTCGTCGTAATACAGTCTGCGCGTGGTCACACTGCTCCTCCACCGGCGGACTGGAGCGCGCGCTGCCAGGCTTCAGCGTATTTGTAGCCCGTGCCGGTATTAAAGAGCACCACGGTTTCTTCCGGCCGAATCCAACCAGACGCGGCCAGCTTTCTGGTTGCGATCACGGTTGCGGCGCCTTCAGGAGCGGCGAAGATGCCTTCGAGAGAAGCGAGTTCCCTTCCCGCGTGGAGCATCTCTTCGTCGGTGACGGTCAGAGCAGTGCCTTTCGTTTGGCGAAGCATGCCCAAAATCATTAGATCGCCGAGCGGCCCGGGCACGCGCAAGCCGGAAGCGATGGTCGCGGCGTTCGGGAAGAACTGAGCCGAACTCTCGTGAGCTTCCCACGCACGGACGATGGGCGCGCATCCTTCGGCCTGCACGGCAACCATACGGGGCCGCTCTGCGCCAACCCAGCCCATCTCCTGCATTTCGTCAAACGCTTTGCACATGCCGATCAACCCGACGCCTCCTCCGGTGGGATAGAGAATAACGTCGGGCAGTTTTCCTCCGAACTGCTCCCACAATTCGTACCCCATGGTTTTCTTACCTTCGACGCGGTACGGCTCCTTGAGGGTAGAGACGTCGTACCAGCCTTCGATGTCCTTGTGCTCGGCCACATATTTGCCGCAATCCGAGATCAGGCCGTTCAGCTTGACGACCTTGGCGCCAAAGGCTTGGCATTCCATCACGTTCGCCGCCGGCGTGTCCGCGGGCATCACGATGACCGCAGGGAGCCCCGCAGCCGCGGCATACGCTGCGAGCGCACCGCCGGCATTGCCGGCCGTGGGAGCCGCCAAAGCCTTTGCGCCGAGCTGTTTGGCACGAGAAACGGCAGTGGTCATGCCACGCGCTTTGAAGGAACCCGTAGGATTCAAGCCCTCGTCCTTGACGTAGAGGCGCTGCATGCCCCCCTGTCCACAGTGTATTGATGCGCCCAGGCGTTCGGCATGGACCAGGGCGGTCATGCCTTCGCCAAGAGAAACCGCCGGATCGTTTGGCAAGACTTCCGCGTAGCGCCACAGCGTACGTGGCCGCGATTTCAGGCTTTCAAGGTTCAGCGTAGCCGCCGCGCGACGCAGGTGGTACCGCGCCAGGAGAGGCTTCCCGCACATACAGAGGTGCTGTTCAACGGATGGGTCATATTTCTTGCCGCAAGCCGAGCATTCCAGCTCAAGGACATTCAACGATTTGGTCATCACCGTAAGAGTCTAGCACACGCCTTTTTGCCTATTGCTCAGCGATGCTTGATTAAGTCGGCATAATCCCGTGGAGGCCGGCCTTCTCATCAGTTCTGGTAGTCCACGCAAACCGGAAAAGTGGCAGCCAGTATCAAGGCCCGTACCAACATGGCGGTAACCGCGTTAGGACTTGGCTGGGGTGAGCACAGCCTCTGCTTCAACGAGGCCTTCGTAAAAAGAGAGTCGTGACAACCCTATATTTGAGGCGATACCAAGGTCACATTTCACAGGGGAGCCAGAAAACAAGGATGACCGCCGACCTCTTCTCCTCGTTCCAAAATTCTAGCCCATTGCTCTGGTACGCGCTTGGATGCGATCGGAGTCGGCGAGCTAACCTCCAGTGCGTATTTTTCGGGTACTCCCATCATCATCTTTGCCATTCCTTTCGTCGTAATCAGCGTGACTCAAGATGCCCCGAATGTAAACCATCCTTCATCTGTATTTGATGGCAGCAATCAGCCTGCATCGATTATGGCTTATGTCTAGAGTTGACCGCTGACGCATGCGACGCACAACAGAAACAATCAGACTCTCTGGAAAATCGCTGACTACGAATTGAGGAGCATGATGGAACATAACTTGCACAACACAATATCGCTTCTCACCCGCACTCCTGCTGCTCTCGATGCGCTTCTGCGTGATCTACCGGAAACTTGGACATTCCGAAATGAAGGTGAAAGCACTTGGAGCGTGCTCGATGTCGTCGGCCATCTCATTCACAACGAATGCACTAATTGGATGCCGCGTGCGAAGATGGTGCTGCAATTTGGCGAGACCAAGACTTTTGAGCCTTTTGATCGTTGGGGACAGGAACGAGAGAGCGAAGGCAAGTCGTTGGGGCAGTTATTGGATGAATTTGCTTGCGTGCATTGAATCCGCAGCCAGAGTACCTCGAGCTGCGTGGACGGCATCCTGCCCTCGGAGTAGTTACCCTGTCAGAGCTGCTGGCTAAACCGTATCCTATTTCACGGTACAATTGAGGGATGGCTGTGCGACTCATTGCGCTAGATATTGACGGTACGCTGCTGGATAGCCGCTGGCAGCTTCCCGAGGCCAATCGCGCGGCAATTGCGGAAGCGACGCGCCGAGGCATCGAGGTGGCGCTGGTCACCGGGCGGCGCTATGATTTTGCCATGCCCGTGGCGCGCAAGTTGGATTCTCCCCTGACCATGATCGTGAACAACGGCGCGCTGATCCGCTCGAAAGAAGGCCGGACGCATCTGCGCCATCTCTTGCCGCGAAGCACGGCGGAACAGGTTCTAGAGCTGACCCGGCCGTGGCGCGAAGGCGCGGCGGCGATTTTCGACCGGCCGCTCGAGAATCAGCTTATGCTTGAAGTGCTGGACCCGGACGATTCGATGCGATACGCGTACTACTCGCGGAACTTGGAGTTCATTGGGCTGGCGAAACCACTGGAAAACTGCCTAACGGAAGATCCCATTCAGGTGATGCTCTCCGGCAAAGTCGAGCCGATGCGGAAGGCGGAGGCTGCCCTGCGCGGCGCTCCCTTCGTGGAAGAATTTGCGCTGGCGGTGACGTGCTACGAGAGCAAAGACTTCGCGATGATCGATGTGATTAACCCGGTGTGCTCGAAAGGATCGTCGCTGGCGGAATGGGCGGCATTGCGCGGATTCACGCGCGACGAAGTGATGGCCATCGGAGACAACCACAACGACCTGGAAATGCTCTCGTTTGCCGGCATTCCCGTGGTGATGGGAAACAGCGTGCCATCGTTGAAAACGTATGGCTGGCATGAAACCGGCACGAACGACGAGAACGGCGTGGCTTTGGCGATCGAACAATTCGCATTGCGGGAGGCTACGCCTTGCGTCTGAAACGTGCGGCACTCTTGCTCTCGCTCGGCTTGGTGGCAGCGCCGGCTCTGCGGGCGGAATACGTGGTGCTTCGCAGCGGCCAGCGCCTGAAGGTAACGGGCTACCAGCTTCTGGGAGACAAGTACCGCTTGCAAATGGGCGGAGGCACGGTGGAGATTGCCGCCGAGGACGTTGTGACCATCGAGCCGGAAGAGGTTTTTACGCCTCTGCCTGCGAAGCCAATCGTAAAGGCGCCCTATCGCGAATTGGTCGAAGCAGCGGCGGCGCGATACCGGGTGGATGCCGACCTCATCACCAGCGTAATTGCCGTGGAGTCCAACTTCGATCCAAAAGCGTTGTCGCCCAAGAATGCGCGCGGGCTGATGCAACTGTTGCCGGAGACGGCGGAGCGGCTGGGAGTTCAAAACATTTACGACCCGCAGGAGAACATCGACGCGGGAACACGCTACCTGCGTGAACTGCTGCAGATGTACAACAACGATCTCGCCCTGACGCTGGCCGCCTATAATGCGGGGCCGGAGCGCGTGCAGCAATATGGCCGGGTTCCGCCCTTTGCGGAAACGCTTTCGTATGTCCGCCGTGTGAAGCGCAGCTATGAGAAGAGCAAATCCAAAGCTTCCGCGAAAAAACCGGCTTCGCCCGGAGCAATGGCAGCGACTACCCGGCATCGGACCGGTCAGTCTCCATAAGAACTACTGCTGAGGCGGTGGATTCTGCGGTGGAGCAGTGGGGTTCTGTCCGGGTTGCAGGCCGGGACTACCGTTCACCTGGCCTCCTAATCCCGTTCCCGTCTGCATGCCCGGCTGTCCCACCCCGAAATTGTCCTTCGACGGATCCCAGATGAATTCGAAGAGGTGATAATTCTTGGCTTTATCGTAGACGATGACGGAAGATTTGTTGATCTTGCTGCCGACACCGATGATGTTGCCGCCGATGATGGCGGACGTATCACCCGTTGGAATCGGCTGTGAGTTGGATCCCGAGTCGCTCTGGTCGGTCCCCACGGGCGTTCCCGTAGCAGCCGGTGGATTTGTTCCAGCGGGCTGTGTCCCGCCTGGGGCTTGCTGACCAATTGCGCCGGGCTGTGCCGGGGTGCCTGGCCCGTTCAACGCATTCGCGGGAGTGCCAATGCCTCCTAGGTGAGGAAGCTGGAGGTTTTGCGATGGCTTCAGGCTGCCAATGAGTTGCCCCATGGGGCCGACATAGATGAACCTCCAGGAACCATCTTCCTTGTTCATGGGGTCTTTGTAAGCCTGGCGCATGAAGCGGAGTGAACCCACCTTCGGCTTGGTGAGGTCCTCGAGGGAGGTCGGAAACCGCCCCGTCTTGCGGAAATGGAGCTTCACACCGCGGGCATATTGATTCCCTCGCCAGATCATCTCTTTTTCTTTTTCGCGCTGGCCTTCAGTCAGAATGTTTGGCACAACGACCATCGTGGAGAGGAACAAAACGGTGACGAGGAAGATGACTACGAGCAAGGCATATCCACGCTCGCTGCGCCTGCGTACCGTTTGTGGGGGTCGGGCGTTCATTAGGATGGTGGCGCTCCTTGCTCCTCGAGGATGGCAGTGCCGCGGCGCCCCGAGGAGACTTCCTCAAATTCGAGGCTCGCGTTGCCCACTTTCAGAATGCGAAAGCGATTAAGCAGAAGTTCGCCCTCCGCGACGACATGCACTTCCTCGCCGTCGGTGAAGAAGGCGCGGCGGGCGCTACCGTAGGGGACGGTCCCGTAACCGAAGAATTTCAATGGCAGCTTCGGCGGTTCTGGAGGTGGCGGAGGATCGGAAGTAACTCCCGACGGGTCAGGCGGGGGCGTGGGAGGCGGTTGTTGTGGCGGGGGCGGAGGAGTCAAACTGAAGATATTGCGGCCGGTGCTCTTGTATTCGGTCTCGCGGGCCCTTTTCAGCCTGTCGGTGTGGAGCTGGGGGTTTTCGACGGAGAGCAGCGGCGGATTTTGGGACGCGGAGCCGGCATCGGCAGTCACAATGGGCCTGCCACGGTCGAAATAAAAAAACCAGATAACGCCGGCGGTCATTAGAAGTACGGCGAGCACGACAAGTTGTCTCTTCTGCTTCATGTGCCCGTCCGGAAATAAGTTCTGAGGTGAAGCGCGACCTTAATGACATTTGCGGACGCCTGATTCGCGTTCTCCGAAGCCAGGGACAAGGAATCCACTTGGTAAAGATTGCTGGAGCGCTGCAAACCATTCAGAAACCCGACCACGCTCTTATAATCCCCAGTGACGGTGGCGTCGATGGCCACTTCCGTCATTCCGCGGTTCGCAATCTTCGTCTCCTTAAAAGTTTGATCCTCAAGCTGAATTCCATTCTTCTTGGCAGTGGCGCCGAGTTCAGACTGGATGGAGGAATTGTGCGAGCTTGCCGGAAAGAGCGACTGTTCAAACTGATCGCAATCTTTCTGGATTGCGGGAATGTTTTCACGGATGTCCTGGGCGCGCTTGATATCTGCTTTCAAGATACTATGTTGCGTTGTTTCGATTGCAAGTTGCTCTCGTGGCGCGCGCGGGGCGGAAGAAAGTCGCCAACTGTAGGCAGCAAGGGCCACATCCGCGAGGACGAGAAGAATCACGCCGCCGAGAATCGTTCGTTTCCGTAATGTGAAATCGCGCCGCATCAAATTCTCGAATAGACCGCGGTCAATTGGACGACCTTTTGATCGCCGCTTTGGTTCCCGCTCGGATTGGCGGGGTGAACACCCTGCACTTGAACTTCGGTAAATTCTTTCGATTCTTCGAGGGCGCGCTCAAACTTGAGCTCTGCTTCGTCGCTCGTGACGCCCACGCTCAATTTCACTTCGACGTGTCCTGGAACCTGCCTGGGCTCGATGCTGATGACGCGTACGCCGTCAGGAAGGAGGTGCTCGAGATCCATAAACATCAGCGTCCAATTGAAGCTGCGCGCATCGAGGATGGTATTGATGAAGGCGGCCCGATCGTGCAAATTGGCGATGTCCTTTTGACTAAAATAACGCTCCAGATCCTTGCGCTGCGCTTCCAGCTTGGCCATCTCCTGGCGCATTTTTCCCGTACGAGCGCGCAGCTCAGCGTCGACTTTGCGCGCGGAATGCACGTGCCAACCTAACGCGAGAAACAGGAGTCCCGCCACGACAGCGGTTAGCCCAGCACCGACCAGGAACCGCCGGTGGGTCTCCAGCGCCTTGGTCGCTAAATTAAGCCGAACTTTCATGCCCTCTCTTGCCTCCATCCCGAAAAACTGATTCTAGCCCCGCTGCAGCATCCAACCGATCAAACCTTCCAAGTCGCGCTCCGCCAGCGGACGGGCATCTTCTTTGATGCGTCCATCAGAGACCGCGGATTGTAACAACGACCGCACGTCGCAATGGAATTCTTCCTCGAGTGGCCGGACAAACTCAGCGAGGCGCGTGCCCAGCCCGGCGACGCAGACAGATTGAATGGCTTCCTGCCAAGTGTCCTGATAATATGCCGCCACCGGAAAAATCTCTTCGAGAAGCATTTGCGGCTTGAGGTTCACGCCGTGCGCCGGAAGTTCAGTGCAGCGATAGCCGCACAAGACTCCGCGGCGCACGATCGCGGTGGTCAGGGTGGAGCCCGAGACGCGCGCGAGGAGCGTCGGCTTCTCATCTTCGACGAGCGAGATGGCGGCGAGCGAAGAACTCAACACTACGCCGGGATGCAGCCCGATTCCCTCGACGAGGGATTCGTACTCCCTGATGATGCGCAGCCGTGCGAGAGCCGTGACGACGTCAATGCCGGTTTCGCGCGGCGCCTGGCGCATGTAGGAAATGAGCGTCTCGTCGACTTCGAAGGGCACGCTCTTCTTCAACTTCCACCGCAACATCGGAACGGCTTCGGCTGCCGAGCGTGGGAATTCCTCAAAGTGCTGAACGAAGACGCGAATCACCGTGTCGGGAAGGATCATGGCAACATCTTCATCCCGGCAGTCCAGATGATTGCAGACATTGGTTACAGCGGCTTTAACGGCGGCGCCGTTCACGATGTTGGCTTCGACGGCCGACGGAGCTAGCGCTCCCACCGGCAGAGATTCGACAGCGTAGCCATCGAGCGAACCGGTGCGGCTCCAGCGGGCCGCAGCAACACGGTCCGGCGCAACTTCAACGGCCAAAGCGGCGTTCGGCATGGCGTCGAGCCAGCGCACAACCCGGCGCGCCCAGTCGAACTGGTAAATTCCCTGCCGGAATGCAGTGGTACTACTCAACGAAAGTCACCTTGTTGATCTCTTTCACGGTCGTGATGCCCGCACGAATCTTGGCCAGCCCGCTTTCGCGCAGAGTGATCATGCCCTCTTCGCAAGCGATGCGCTTGATCTCCGAAGTCGGACGGCGATCCACAATCATTTCCCGGATGCGGTCGGTCAGGTCGAGCAATTCGCAAATCGCCGTCCGGCCATGATAACCAGTACCCGAACATTCCAGGCAGCCGGCGCCCTCGGCAAACGTTACGTTTCCCCACACAACCGGATCGAGGCCGGCTTCCTTCAATTCCTCGGGAGAATATTTTTTGGGCTTCGTGCATTTCGCACAGATCACACGGACGAGCCGCTGCGCCATGATGCAATTCAAAGCAGAGACAAAGTTGTACGGCTCGACACCCATGTTGATGAAGCGGCCGATGACGTCGGTCACGTTGTTGGCGTGGACGGTGGTAAAAACGAGGTGGCCGGTGAGCGCCGACTGAATGGCGATTTGGGCGGTTTCCTGGTCGCGGATTTCGCCCACCATGATCTTGTCGGGGTCGTGGCGCAGGATGGAGCGCAACCCGCGCGCGAAAGTGAGGCCCTTTTTCTCGTTGACCGGAATCTGCGTGATGCCGCGGAGTTGATACTCGACCGGATCTTCGATGGTGACGATTTTGTCTTCGTCGGTCTTGATCTCGTTGATGGCCGCGTAGAGCGTAGTTGTCTTGCCGGAACCCGTAGGACCCGTCACGAGAACCATGCCATAGGGTTCGCGAATGTAGCGCCGGAAGCGGCGGGTTTCTTCCCCGGAGAAACCCACGACGTCCAGAGTAAGGCTCTGGAATTTCTCGGAAAGCGTTTCTTTGTCCAGGACGCGGAGGACCGCATCTTCACCGTGACTGGCGGGCATGATGGAAACGCGCAAATCAATGTACCGCCCCTTGTATTTCACGCGAAAGCGGCCGTCCTGGGGAACACGACGCTCAGCAATGTCTAGATCGCTGAGCACTTTAATGCGTGAGAGCACCGTGGAATGCCATTCCTTGGCGATGGGCTGCATAGCATGCTGCAGCACGCCGTCGATACGGTATTTGACGGCAACTTCGGAGTCGCGAGCTTCGATGTGGATGTCGCTGGCGCGCCGCTCTAGTGCGGTGAAGATAATGGTCTCGACGAGGCGCACCACCGGGCTGGCGGTGCTATCGCGCGTCAAACGGTCGCCGGAAATCGTCTCGTCGCTATCCTCATCATCCTTGGAAGTCTGAAGAGTGAAAGCTTCCGTGGCTTGCTCGAGCACACGCTGGGATTGCTCGGTGCGTTTCAGGATATCGCCGATCTGGCGGGCGGTAGCGACGCGGATTAAAAGTTTCTTGCCGAGCAGGAGGGGCAGTTCATCGCTCATCTGCACCTGGCCGGGGTCCGCTGCCGCGATGGCCAAAACATTGTTCTGCAGTTCGAGCGGCACGAAGTTGTAGCGAAACATCAAGTCTGCGGGGATGGTACGAAACAATTCCGCATCGATCCGTTGTTCCCGGAGATCGATGAAAGCGTAGCGGTATCTTTCTGCAAGTTTGCGTGCAAACTCGCGTTCGTGCTGTTCGTCACCGTCACCCGGCAGCCCGGGTGCAGGAGGAAGTTGTTCTATGGTGGCCATAATCCTTTACTTTACCGCCCCCGTCATGGAGAAAGAAAAGATGGGCAGATACAGTGAAATCAGAATAAACGCAACTAACAAGCCCATGAAGATTAATAGAATTGGCTCGATGAGGGAAACGAGCGCGGACAGGCGCAAGCTGACCTCTTCCTCATAAAACTCTGCCACGCTGTTCAGCATGGGAGAAAGCGCACCGCTCGATTCGCCCACCTCAATCATATCGAGCGCCAGTTCCGGCATGACACCCTTGGAGGCCAGGGCCGCGTGCAGGGATTCCCCTTCGCGTACCATCTGGGTAGCCTGGCCAACCGTGGAGCGCAGCAATTTGCTGGTGATGGCATCGCTGGCGGTCTGAAGTCCCGCCACCAGCGGCGTGCCGCCCGTCAGCAGCGTCGAAAGCGTGCGGGAGAACTGCGCGACTTGAAATTTGAGGAGCGTGTCACCAATCACTGGCAAACGGAACTTGAACCGATCGAAAGCCGTTCCGCCTTCTTCGGAACGAGACCAAAGAAAAATGGCGGCTGCCGCCACCGCCATCAGCGCGACAACTCCTAGAAAAACAAAGCGATAGTCGACCGTCAGGGCAATCAACAATCGCGTGGGCGTGGGGAGCTCCACGTTTAGTTCGTGGTAGAGCAGAGCAAACTTTGGAATCACCGCGGTGACCAGGTAGGTCACGATAACGGTCGCTACGCTGATCAATAAAACAGGGTAGACCAGTGTGGCCAGAATCTTTTTGCGGACGCCCGTGCTCACACGTTGATAGGCAATGTAGTAGTCCAGGACACCCGGCAAATTCCCGCTCTTCTCTCCCGCAAGGATGGCCGTCGAATAGACCTTGGAAAACACTCCGGCTTCCGCGACCGCCTCCGAAAGCGACTTTCCTTCCCGTACGCGGTCACGTATCTGGGAGATCACCGGGCGAAGTTTGGGCGCGGAGGCACGGGTGGCGAGAAGATCCAGGGATTTCAAAATCGGCAAACCGGCTTTGATGAGGGTGTTGAATTGCTGGTTAAGAATGAGGAATTCCGAACCGCCAATCTGGCGTCCGCTTTTTCGGCGAACCAGCCCGGCGAGGCGGCCGCCGCGGGATTCCACCGAGTAGACGTACAATCCCCGGTCAACGAGCTTCTGGCGCGCTTCCTCTAGTGAACTCGCGGGTTCGACGTGCGAAAAAACACGCCCATCGGCATCCGCCACGCGGCAGTGAAATTGACCCATAGCCTCTTTAGTTTACCTCATCTAGTTGATATGCGGGGAAGGCCCTGGAGGTTGGCTGTTCTTCGTAGGAAAGGGGACCGGAATGCCTGGCTGCCTAGCGATTTACCCCGCCCTGACCGCTGGCTAATTCTCCGTTCACGATGGCCACGCCTTTTGGGACGTCAAAACGGAAGAGTGAATCTGGCACCTGGGGATCCATCCGCCAGTTGGTGAAAGAAAACTCAATTCCGACTCCTCCCGGATCGCGCACGAGGACTCGCACCAGGTCGCCACTATTCGTGTCGATTTCAAAGAAGACCGATTCGCCGTTCAAAGGTTTTTGGGATGGGGAGTCTCCCAAGGCTCGTTTCGGAGATTTGGATGCCGCGCCGCGCAGCTGGCAGTAGAGCATGGCGTGTTCCGGGTTCTCAGGCCTTTCATCGAGCGCGGGCAGGACGTGTTCGCAGACTCGTGAGAGTTTCATATCGCCGACAAGTAGCGCCAGCGGCGTACGCCAGTCGGCGCTTTCCTTCGCCGGGACCCGTGTCGCGGTGTGATCGGTGGGAACGTAGAACCAAGCCGTCTTGCCGTCGACGAGAAACAGATTCCTTTCCGGCGCCTGATAGTCCCAGCGCATTTTCCCTGGGCGCTTAAAATAAACGGTTCCGGCTTCAACACGAACCAAACGGCCGTTTTCCGTGTAGCGCTCGAGAAACGATGCTTCGAGCGTCTTGGGCGTACGATATCTCGCCTCCAAGCGAGCAACGCTCGACTTTGTGTCGGCGCGGCCGGGGAAAACGAAAAGAAGAAAAACCAGCGTAGGAATGTATCCACACATGCAAGCAGTCTATCAGGACATTCCCTGGCTGATCGCGTGAAGTTCTCTGAGAAGAGGTAATCGCGGTGAAAACCGGAGCGATAAGAACTATAAAACGCCTAGATGACCGGGTCCGTGACGGATGCCACAGCCGCGAGGTTGTAGCGGATCTCGCCCGGTTGATTGCTGAAAAAGCTCCGTCGGCCCGATTGTCCACGGGTGAGCGGATCCGCATTAATCGTGTATCCGACCGAAGGCGTATTGCCATCGTTGGCGTACGTGATTGAATAGCCGCTCTTTATACCGCTCGCCAAAAGGCTATCGATGAGGCAAGCCTGCGTCGTGCTGGCTATGCAATTACTCGATCCGCCGTCCCCGAGATCCGTCAGAGCTACTGAATAGCCGATGGCCGCAAAGGAAGCCGCATAAGCGGTTTCTGCAGTCGACACGGTTCGCACGCTGGCAACGGCAGAAGACTCATTTGCAGCCATGCGCGAGCTCAGGAAACTCGGAATGGCGATCGCGGCGATGACCAATATAATCGCGACAACGATTAGAAGTTCAATGAGTGAAAAACCTGCCTGCCTCTTCCTCATCGGAGGGCTGCAATCAACAATAGTCCTTCGCCGCACGACCTCACTGGACAGTTTCACATGCAAATACGAGGCATTTTGGGGGCCAAATACAAGTCAGCTGGCGTGCCCTATCTAACAGTTATATATTCAAGAAGATAGACAAATATACCTACCACTCGCGACTCCCCGTTGTCATTGAAGACAAAAAGTGTCTATCGAGACAGAATACTTGACACTAAGTGGCGCACCTGTTCTCCGTTATCTTCAACAAGGTGCGAGGGAAAGTGGATGGCGGAATTGCAAATGAAAAGGCACGGGAGTCGCGTCCCGTGCTTTTTTATTCTCGCTACGGCCAAGCATCGGACGCAGGCTGTGACTCTTAGAGTGCCGGGCTCGCGGCCGTGGCACCGGCGCCAGTCGTGTCGTAACGGATGACGCCAGACTGATCGCTGAAGAACGCGCGCTGGCCGCTCGAGCCTACGATGGTCGGTACCGCTGTCGCAGTATAGGCAACCCTTGGCAGAGCGCCCGTACCCGGGGCCGCGAAGGTATAGCCGCTCTTCGTCCCCGTTACTGACAGAACCTCGTCAATCAGGCAAGCGGCCGCCAACGTTGCGGTGGTGCAGGGTGCCGCGCCGCCAAGGGCGGCCAGCGTAGCCCCAAAACCCTCCGACGGATAGGAGGTGGCATACGTCACTTCCGCCGTGTTGATGGTGCGGAGAGAGCCGACTGCCGAAGACTCGTTCGCGGCCATACGTGACCGGAGGAGGTTCGGAATGGCGATGGCCGCGATGATCAGAATGATCGCCACGACGATCAGCAACTCGATAAGAGAGAAACCCTTCTGTTTCTTCATGATGCTAGATCTCCTTGAGAAATTTTATGGTCTAACAGCATACTGTCAAAACGCCCAGTCAGGTGAAAATTTGGAAAAATCTATAACGGTCCTTCCCTGGCGTATCGAACGAACAAAACTATAACTGAACGAGATATGTCTTGGATGCACTTTTGAGTCGCCCAATGAAACGGCACGGGACTCGTATCCCGTGCCATTTTATTCTCGCTGCGGCCAAGCACCGGACGCAGGCTGTGACTCTTAGAGTGCCGGGCTCGCGGCCGTGGCACCGGCGCCAGTCGTGTCGTAGCGGATGACGCCAGACTGGTCGCTGAAGAACGCGCGCTGGCCGCTCGAGCCTACGATGGTCGGTACCGCTGTCGCAGTATAGGCAACCCTTGGCAGAGCGCCCGTACCCGGGGCCAGGAAGGTATAGCCGCTCTTCTTCCCCGTTACTGACAGAACCTCGTCAATCAGGCAAGCGGCCGCCAACGTTGCGGTGGTGCAGGGTGCCGCGCCGCCAAGGGCGGCCAGCGTAGCCCCAAAACCCTCCGACGGATACGAGGTGGCATACGTCACTTCCGCCGTGTTGATGGTGCGGAGAGAGCCGACTGCCGAAGCCTCGTTCGCGGCCATACGTGACCGGAGGAGGTTCGGAATGGCGATGGCCGCGATGATCAGAATGATCGCCACGACGATCAGCAACTCGATAAGAGAGAAACCCTTTTGCTTCTTCATGATGCTAGATCTCCTTGAGAAATTTTATGATGCCAGAGCACGCTATACCTATGGCAAGCTAGGGACCAATCCTAAGACTGCGTCTGCCCTTCGCTCCTCTTTCGTAGCGCATTGACAATAAAAGGTTTAATGGGTTTATCCCGAATGAGCCTTCATCTACCGCCGCCCAGAAACGGGCAAAACCTTCAGAGATTGCCCTTTTTTGTCCATCGCTAGAAGCATTTATCGTCACTAGAATATGCCCCCTGCCTCAACGGTTGAAGTCATTGAACTCTGTAAAGTACTCCTCTGTTTCGGCCTAGAGGTTATGTTTCTTAGCGTAATGACGGAAGGAGCGGTAACTAATCTTCAGGAGCTCCGAGGCCCGGGTCCGGACGCCGTCCGCCTTCTCTAAAGCGGCTTGCAAATACCGCCGTTCGGCTGCGGCAATTTCTTTCTCGAAATCTACCCCGTTGACTGGAAAATCCGCCGCCTGACCCTCTGAAACACCAATGGAAGATCCAGAATATCCGGCCATGCGATCCGGCAACACTTTCAAAGAGATCTCCCTGCCAGTCTCCAGGGCGACGGCGCGTTCCATGGTGTTTTCGAGCTCGCGAACGTTTCCAGGCCAATCGTAGGATTCCAGGCGCGTCATCGCTTCCGGGGAGATCCCCTGGATGGGTTTTTCCATGGTCTTACAGAAGCGCTCGAGAAAGTGGCGCGCGAGGAGCGGAATGTCGTCCCGGCGGTCGCGCAAGGGGGGCACCTGTATGGGAATCACGCTGAGGCGATAATAGAGGTCCTCGCGGAAGCGGCCTTCCGCAATCTCCTTTTCGAACTCCTTGTTCGTGGCGGCGATGATGCGGACATCCACATCCGATTCTTCGGTACTGCCGATCGGGCGGACCTTGCCTTCCTGGAGGACTCGATAGAGCTTCACCTGCATGGTCAGGCTCATATTTCCGATCTCGTCCATGAAGAGCGTGCCGCCGTGGGCGGCCTGGAAGAGGCCCTGGCGGTTTTCGTTAGCCCCGGTAAAAGCTCCCTTCATATAACCGAAGAGTTCGGACTCCAGGAGAGTCTCCGGAAACGCACCACAGTTGATGGTGATAAAAGGGGCCTGGGCCCGGACGCTGTTTTCATGAATGGCGCGCGCCACTAGCTCTTTACCGGTGCCGCTCTCCCCGGTAATGAGAACACGGCTCGTTTGAGGAGCAACGGTTTGAATCATGTCGAAGATAGCGCGCATGTTCGGGCTCTGTCCAATGATGTTGTCAAGCCCGGTAAGCCGCCGGATCTCCCGACGCAGATATCCGGCTTCTTTCTTCCATTTCAGGCTCTCGGAGACTTCATACACAGCGAGGCGCAATTGATCGACTAGCGAGTGGCCCTTGATGACGTAACGGTCGGCGCCGGAATTGAGTGCCGCGATGGCGGTATCCAGGGCAGGCAGCGCCGTCATTAGCAGGAAGAATGAACTCGGCGAGATTTCCTTGGCGAATTTTAGGAGATCCACTCCACTCTCCCCAGGCATACGGACATCCGAAATGATGATGTCGAAGATTTGCGATTCCAGTTTGCGCTTCGCGGCCTCCACGCTGTGCACCACTTCAACCCGGTGACCTTCCTTGCGGAAGGTAATCTCCAGCAGCTCGCCGATCGATTTCTCATCGTCGACAACGAGGATGTGGGGCATTTCTCGCGACGTTTCCTTGACTGCGGCTTTGGTTCCTTGCATGGCGCCTCACGCAACTCGCGGCAGTTCGACGATAAACTCAGCACCGCGGTCTTTCTCGGATATCACGCTGATCTTTCCACTGTGAGCCTGCACAATTTGATAGACAATGGACAGCCCCAGCCCGGTGCCGCCATCGAAACCCGATTGTAGAGGCTCAAAAATCTTGGCCCTTTGCTTTGGGTCAAGGCCGATACCCGTGTCTTGAAAGGCGATGCGCAGCCAGAACGGACGTTGTTCCAGCTTCACGGTCAGGGTGCCGCCATCGGGCATCGCCCGGAGGGCGTTGTCGCAGAGATTCCAGAAGACCTGCTTGATTTTGTTGGCATCCACGCGCGCATGCAATTCTTTTCCATTAAATGCGCGGACAATCTGGTACTTGTAGCCTATCTCCGGTTTCTTCTCCATGAGCATCAGCGTTTCATCGAGGAGGCCGCGAACATCGGCATGCTGAAATTCGTAGGTCTTCTCTCGAGAATAGTTGAGAAAGTCCGTGATGATATTGTTGAGCCGCTCGGATTCCCTGCTGACAATATTGACGAGATGCTTTTCGTCTTCTTCGAGCGGTACGAGGCGCGCCAGTTCCTTGACCGCGCCGGCCATGGCCGTCAAAGGCTGCCGAATTTCGTGCGCGATGGCGGCGGAAAGCCGCCCCAGGGCGGCCATGCGCTCCTTAGTTGCTACTTCCTGCTCCAGCCGGCGAAGATCCGTGAGGTCCTGAAAATTGAAAACGTAGCCGTCGCGTTGCGAGTCGCGCGAACGCAGCGGCGAAATACTGACGCCCAGATAGCGGACCTCCCCGGAAGGCGTGCGGAAGTCAATTTCTTTCCTGAGGGAGAGCCTCTCGCTATTTTCGTATTGACCGGGGAGCCAGAAATCCTCATTCAGTTCCTGTAGCTTCTTGCCGCGCAAATCAGCAAAGCGATGTCCGAGGATTTCCTCGCCGGTGCGATTCAGCAGCAGCATGCGTCCATCCAGGTCCGTGGTGATCAAACCACCGCGCATGGAGTGAATGATGTCTTCGGTGAAGTCCTGAAGGCTGAGAAGTTCCTCGCGCTTTTCTTCGAGTTCCACGCCCTTTTTGCGAAGAGACTGGGCCAGGAGGCTGGCCAGATAGGCGACGGCAAGAAACCCCAGAAGATTCATGACCAGCCACGTTCGAAGGCTCTCCGTCGTGGGCAGGGTGGAGAAGGTGCGCGGAATCTTTTCCGCATAAGCAAGCACGGTCATTGCCGCAAGGAGCAGAAAACAGGTGGCCGTGACTAGAAAAGCGATCCGCCGGGAGAACAAGATGCTCGCGACGATGATCACCAGCAGGTAGAGCAAGATGAAATAACTCTCCTGCAGGCCGGTGGAATAAACCAGCAGCGAAATCATCACCACATCGCCGGCAACCTGCAATCCGCCATGCCAGCGCGCTTGCGGGACCCAGCGCAGAAGGATGAGAAAGAGGATTCCGAGTGTGATCCAGAAGATGATAAGCGGCAGGAAAAAACGATTGGTGCTGAAGCCCGGAATATACTGTGGCCAGACCACCCCAATGGTCAGGATAAGCGTGATCGTCAGCAGACGAACACGCGTCAACCAGTCCAGCCATTCCCTTGTTGCGAAGCTCTTATCCATTGCTCGCCCGCGCCTTTGTCCCGGCATCCCGGGATCCCCAAGTCCAGGCAGGAAAAACGGAAGACGGAGAGAAACTTCTCCGTCCTCCGCAAAGAGGACAGTGCCGAGCGGACGAAAGTCCGATTAGTGCATCGAGCTCAGCTTGCCGATGAGCGAGAACAGTGGCAAGTACATGGATATGACCACGCCGCCGACCACCACACCGAGAAATACGATCATGACGGGCTCGAGAGCGGTCAGCAAGTCTTTCACCGCCGCGTCAACTTCTTCTTCATAGAAATCAGCGATCTTCTGAAGCATGGCGTCCATCGCGCCCGTTTGTTCGCCGACGGCAATCATCTGTGTGACCATGCCCGGAAACACTTCGGATTCTTTCAAAGGCTCGGTGAGCGACTTGCCTTCCTCGAGTGATTTTCTCACCTTTTGCAAAGCCCTCTCGACGACCGCATTGCCGGCGGTCCTGGCGGTGATGTCCAGGCCCTCAAGGATGGGCACGCCGCTGGAGATCAACGTGCCAAGCGTTCGCGTAAAGCGGGCCACGGCAATCTTTCTCATCAAGATGCCAAGGACGGGAAGCTTCAGGATAATGGAATCGAGCACAAAGCGTCCCTGCGAAGTGCCATACCAGACTTTCAGACCAAAGATAGCGCCCCCGAGGGCCACGATGATGAGCAAACCAAAAATGCTGCCGACGAAATTACTGAGAGCGATGACGATTTTCGTGGGCAGCGGGAGGTCCACGCCAAGGCCCGCAAACAAGGTGGAGAAAATCGGCACGACTTTCCAGAGCAGCAGGATGATGACGCCGCCGGCGACGGTCAAGACGCCCACAGGATAGACGAGGGCGGACTTGACGGCGCGCTGCAGCTTGACGTTCTTTTCGATGTAAGTCGAGAGGCGCTGCAGAATGGTGTCGAGAATACCGCCGGTCTCCCCCGCCTCGACCATGTTCACGTACAATGGGTCGAATACTTTCGGCGAGCCGCGCATTGCCGCCGAGAGCGTCGCGCCGCCTTCGACCTGGGCACGCGTGTTTATCAGGACCTTTTGAAAGAACTTGTTCTCCTGCTGGGTGGCCAGAATCTCAAGACACTGGACGAGCGGCAGACCGGCGTCGATCATGACCGAGAACTGCCGCGTGAAGATCGCCAGTTCCTTGGCGTTCACGCCGCCGCCGAATTGGGGCATATTGAATTCCTTGCCCTTCTCGGTCATTTTCGTCGCAGTGATCTGCTGTCGCTTCAGCAGGCTCGCCAGTTCGGTCTTATTCGAAGCGGTCATCACCCCGCTGACGCTGCCGCCGGAGCGGCTGGTTCCCTGATATTTATAATCCGGCATGTGATTGCCTCCTTAGTCCTTGAAGTTCTTGGGCATATGGCCGTTCAGCCAATGTCGTTTCTCCTAGCGTTTGCTGGCCACCGGAGCCTTATTGCCGCTTCCCGGTGTTGATACTCCTCGATTGATCATGTCCTGCAATTCATCGGCATTCGATGAACGCGAGAGGGCCATATCCAGCGTTATCATCTTTTGAAAATAAGCGTTCGCCAACCCCTGGTTAAAGGTCTGCATACCCGTTTGACTCGTCCCGGTCTGCATCGCGGAATAGATCTGGTGAATCTTGTCTTCACGGACCAGGTTGCGGATGGCGGGCGTCGGCATGAGCACTTCCATGATCATGGCCCGGCCGCGACCATCGGCGCGCGGGAGAAGCGCCTGACAAAGAATGCCCTCGAGCACCATGGAAAGCTGCGCACGAATCTGGGGCTGCTGGTGTGAGGGAAAAACGTCAATGATACGATTGATGGTGGAAGACGCAGAATTGGTGTGCAGGGTGGCGAACGTCAGGTGGCCGGTTTCCGCAATGCGCAGGGCGGACTCAATCGTTTCGAGGTCGCGCATTTCGCCGATGAGAACGACGTCGGGGTCTTCGCGGAGTGCGGCCCGTAGTGAATTCGCGAAGGAATGCGTGTCCGCGTGAACTTCGCGCTGGTTCACCAGGCACTTCTTGTGATTGTGAAGAAATTCGATGGGGTCCTCGATGGTGATCATGTGCTCTTCACGTTCGCTGTTGATCTTGTCGAGCATGGCCGCGAGCGTGGTGGACTTCCCGGAGCCCGTTGGTCCGGTCACGAGGACGAGTCCGCGGGGCTTGTCGCACAATCCCTTCACGACCAGCGGCAATCCGAGAGCGTCGAAGCCTTTGATTTCCCACGGAATCGTACGGAAGACGGCGCCGACCGCGCCCCGCTGATTGAAAACGTTGCCTCGGAAGCGGGCCAAGTTTTTCAAACCGAAGGAGAAGTCCAGCTCCAGGTTTTCTTCGAAGCGGTGTTTCTGCGCATCCGTCAAAACGCTATAAGCAAGAGACTTGGTATCCGCCGCAGTGAGAGGTGGCATGTCAAGAGGCCGGAGCCGCCCGTGCACCCGCACGCGCGGCGCGCTATTCGTGGTGATGTGCAGGTCGCTGCCTCCCAGCTCGATCATCTTCTTCAGCAATTCGCTCAGCGTAATTCCGGCCATCGGTCACCTTCAATGCTACAAAACCGTTTCGCGCAGGACTTCTTCCATGGTGGTTTGTCCAAGCGCAACCTTTATCAAACCGCTGCGCCGCAGCGTGATCATGCCCTGCTCGATCGCCTTCTTCTTTAATTCCAAGGCGGAGGCTCCAACAAGAATCAATTCGCGGAGCTCATCGTTAATCTCCATAACTTCATAGAGACCTGTGCGGCCCTTGTAGCCGCGCTTATTGCAAGTAGTGCACCCCTTGCCGTGGTAGATCTTGGTGGTCTTGGCCTCTTCCGTGGTGTAGCCAGCGTCGATGAGCGCCTGGTGCGGGACTTCCAGCTCTTCCTTGCAGCTCCCGCAGATGCGGCGCACAAGACGCTGGGCGCAGATCAGGTTCACCGAGGTGGCCACGAGAAAAGGCTCGATACCCATGTTCATCAAGCGGCTGATGGTCGAAGGCGCATCATTCGTATGCAGCGTGGATAACACCAAGTGGCCAGTGAGCGCGGCCTTGACCCCGATTTCCGCCGTTTCAAAGTCGCGAATCTCGCCGACCAGAATAATGTTGGGGTCCTGGCGCAGGAAAGCCCGGAGCGCGGCGGCAAAGTTCAGGCCGATCTGCTCTTTCATCTGCACTTGGTTGATGCCCGCCAATTGGAACTCGACCGGGTCTTCCGCGGTCATGATGTTGGTGTCAACCGTATTTAGCGTTGCAACCGAGGAATACAGGGTGTTGGTTTTACCCGAACCCGTCGGCCCGGTCACCAGCACCATCCCGTAGGGCTTCAAGATGTTGCGTTCGAATTTCTTGAGCGACTCAGGTTCAAAGCCGAGCTTGGTCATGTCCAGCCGGAGATTTTCCTTGTCCAGCAACCGCATAACGACCTTTTCGCCGTAGAGGGTGGGCACGGTCGAAACGCGGAAGTCCAGTTCCTTTTTCTTACCATCGGCCTTGTACTTGATCATGATGCGGCCGTCTTGCGGCAAACGCTTTTCGGCAATGTCCAGTTTGGCCATGATCTTCAAGCGGCTGGTAATAGCGTCCTTCAAGCGCAAGGGCGGGGTCATCACCGTGGCAAGTTGTCCGTCAATGCGGAACCTCACGCGCATTTCGAGCTCGTAAGGTTCGATGTGGATATCGCTTGCGCCTCGCTTGACGGAGTCCGTCAAGATCAGGTTGACGAGCTTGATGATGGGAGCTTCTTCCGCGGCCTTCTCCAGCGTGGCGGTGTCCAGCTCCGATTCCTCGGCGGCCAACTCTAGCTCGTTGTCTTCATCAACGAGGTCCTTCATCAAATTACTGATCTCTTCCTGATTCGTTGAAGACCCGCCGTAAAACCGCGTGATGGCGTCACCGATGGCCGATTCCGAGGCCACTACCGGCTCAACGTTGAACCCCGTCATGAACTTGATATCGTCCATCGCGAACACGTTGGTGGGATCCGTCATGGCGATGGTGAGAACGGAGCCGACGCGCGACAGCGGGATGACCTGGTAGCGCGATGCCGTGTCTTGCGGAATAAGCTTGATGACGTTGGGATCGATTTCGTAATACTTCAGGTTGATGGAAGGAACGCCATATTGACGTGAGAGAACGCCGGTGATGTCATCATCGGTGATGAAGCCCATCTTGGTCAGGCAGCTTCCCAGCTTGCCTCCATTGGCGCGCTGAAACTCGAGCGCTTTTTGGAGCTGGTCCTGCGTGATCAGGCTTTCCTTAACTAATATTTCGCCCAAACGGACGGACATCCGCAATACTCCCGGCGGGTTTGCACCCAGCGCTCACCTTAGCAAATCGAGCAGTGGGAGGTAGCCAGAATTTCGCCCGCCGTTCTGAAATGGCTAATACCTGCCCGGAAGGGCAGGTCCCGCGAGGAGAGGACAAGTAGAAATCTTGACTTGCCTCTGTACGCTGGCTATCGTGCCAAAGAGATGTCGGCACGAGCAACAGGGACGCATTCTGCTGATGAGCTGACGCCGCTGACGAAAAATGTCCACGGTGTGAGTGGCATTTGCGGCTTTCCATGCCCGGTACACAGCTCACCACGTAATTGGATGATGGTCAATTGATGAGCCGAACGGACAGCAAACAGCGCTGGGGTCTCGCCATCGGCGGAATACTTCTGACGTTGCTCCTGGCCGCCGTCTTCACCTTCGGATCGCTCAACGTACCATTTGAGCCCAAGAGCTGGCGCGCCGTGATGGTGCTCTACGCTGTCTCCAGTTTTATCACCGCCGCTTTTCTCGTCTTTGGCCTCATCCTAGCGCGCACTATCCTGCGCCTCTGGGTGGAACGCCGCAGAGAACAACTCGGCGCTCGCTTTAAGACCAAGATGGTCGTCGGCGCAATGGCCATTTCCCTTCTGCCGATCATCTTCATGTTCATCGTCAGCTACTCGTTGATCAATCGCAGCCTGTTGCTGTGGTTCCCCCGACCACTTGAGATCGCCTCCGACGAGACGCAGAAACTCCTGAGCGATCTGGGGCGGACGCAGTTGCCAAGGCTTCGCGGGCTGGCTTTGGCGGCACGAGCAGAGTCAAGCAGTCCCAGCGCAGAATTCCTGCAACATGTCTTCGCGAAGGGCGCGGATGCGGTCTGGATTCTGGATGGCGACGGCAAAGTGATACGAGGCGGCATCGTTTGTGACGACTGGCCGGAGGATCGCACCGGCGCGATTTGTGTGCAGCCCGATGTTCCAGGCCAGTACTTGCGATCGTTGCAGAGCGGAGTGGAAGTTTGGGCCGCCGGTGGAAGGAGATACTTTGCCGCTCGCGTCCGGGCATCGCAGGAAGGCAAGGCAGAAGGGTTTGCCGTTGCCGGATTTCGTACCAGCCCCGACGTTCTTGAGCGGCTGACGGCCATTCAATCCCAGACGCGCGAGTATTACCAGGAAAAGCAGGACCTCCGCGCACTGAAGCGGCAGATGCTTGAGATTCTCCTTCTTTTCACAGTGCTGCTGCTCTCCGCGGTCATGTGGGTGGCGTTGTTTCTAGCAAAGCAAGTCACCATTCCCATTCAGGCCCTTGCGGAAGGGACGCGGGAGGTTTCCTCCGGCAACTTTGATTACCAGGTCCCGGAGCAAGCGCAGGATGAGCTGGGAATCTTGGTGCGCTCCTTTAATACCATGACCACGCAGTTGCGCGACAGCCGCTCTCAAATCGATCAATTCACCCGGAATCTTCAGCAAGCGGTGCAGGAACTCGAGCGGCGGCGCCAGCTCATGGAAACCGTTCTGGAGAACATTCCCACGGGGGTGATTTCGCTCGACGCCGCGGGCGCCATTCTTCGCATGAATACTTCGGTTTCGAGAATGTTCGGCGTTGGCAGCTCTGACACTCACTCTCTCGAAGGGCTTCTCGGCGCGGATGCGGCCCGCATCGTACACTACCTGATGCGCAGATCCCTGCGCATGGGAGTGGTCTCCCGAGAGATCGAGACGGTCGCCTCCGGACGCGTGCTGCACCTTGCTGTCACGGTGAGTTCCCTGGGACCGCGCCGGGCGAACACCGGCTACGTCCTCGTCCTCGACGATCTCACGGAAGTGCTCCGCGCGCAGAAATCGGCGGCGTGGCAGGAAGTCGCGCGGCGCATCGCCCATGAAATCAAGAATCCGCTGACGCCGATTCAGCTCTCAGCCCAGCGGCTGCTGCGATTCCTCGATCGCCGCGACATCTCTCAATCGGCGTCGACGCGCTATTCGGAATTGGCCAAGTTGGTCCAGCAATGTTCGCGCTTGATCGAGCGGGAGGTCTCCACGCTCGCCGCGCTGGTCAATGAGTTTTCGCAATTCGTGCGCTTCCCTACAGCCAAGCTTGTGCCCACCAATGCCAACACCATCGTCCATCAGGCTGTGGAAGTATTCTCCGGACGGCTCGACGGCATCACGCTCAAGACGGCGCTTGCCGAGAATCTGCCGGCGGTGCGCGCCGACGGCGGCCTGCTTCGCAGCGTCGTCGTGAATCTTATCGACAATGCCGCGGAAGCCCTGGAGAACTTGGCGTTCCGGGAAATCGTGGTTTCGACGCTGGCCCATTCCGATGCGGAAACCGTGGTGATCTGCGTCTCGGACAGCGGCACGGGCATTTCTCCGGAAGACAAGGACAGACTCTTCTTGCCGCATTTCTCGACCAAGGACCGTGGCACCGGGCTCGGCCTCGCCATCGCCGCTCGCATCGTGGCCGAACACGGTGGCAGGATCCACGTCGAGGACAATCTTCCGGTGGGATCGCGCTTCCTCGTTGAACTCCCGGTCGCGGAATTGACGCCCGCCTCCCTTGCCGACCACAATGGATCGGACGCGACTCGATGAAGCCTGGACCGCATCTCCTCGTGGTGGACGACGAGGCGGGCATTCGCGAATCTCTCGCTTCGATTCTCGAGGACGAGGGCTACCACGTCGAAGCTGTGGGTTCCGCCGAGGAAGCCCTGGAGCGCGCCGCCGCCGGCGATTTCGAAGTCGTTCTTCTGGACGTCTGGCTTCCGGGCATCGACGGCCTCGAAGCGCTAAGTCGTCTGCAATCGTCCCCGCGCCCGCCCGCAGTCATCATGATTTCCGGTCACGGCACAATCGAGACAGCCGTGCGGGCCACGAAGCTCGGCGCCTTCGATTTCATCGAGAAACCACTTTCGCTTGAGAAGATCATCGTTCTGGTTCGCAACGCCATTCAACAGCGCCGCCTCGAAGATGAAAACCAACTGCTGCGAAGCGAATTGGGATACCGCTACCAGGTTATCGGCGACAGCGTCCCCATGAAAGCGCTGCGCCAGCAGATTGCCGTCACGGCGCCGACCAACGGCCGCGTGCTGATCTACGGTGAGAGCGGCACAGGCAAAGAGCTAGTTGCGCGCGCGTTGCACGCGGCGAGCCTTCGCAGCAAAGGCTCTTTCGTAGAAGTCAATTGCGCGGCGATTCCTGAGGAACTGATCGAGTCCGAGCTGTTCGGGCACATTAAGGGCAGCTTTACCGGAGCGACGGAAGACAAGATCGGTAAATTTCAAAAGGCCGATGGCGGGACGCTCTTCCTCGATGAAATCGGCGACATGAGCCTTCGCACGCAATCGAAGGTATTGCGCGTCCTCGAGGAACAGCGCTTTGAGCGCGTGGGCTCCAACGCTACTTTGAGCGTCGACGTGCGCGTCATCGCCGCAACAAACAAGCATCTCGAACAGGAAATCGCCCGCGGCGCCTTTCGCCAGGATCTTTTCTATCGCCTGAACGTGATTCCGTTTTACGTGCCGGCCTTGCGCGACCGTAGGGAGGACATCCCCACGCTGGCAAGATATTTTTTGAGCGAATTCAGCTCGGCCTACGGAAAGAAAACGCGCGAGCTAAGCGACTCCGCCATGGAAATCCTCATCCGCTATCCCTGGCCGGGAAATGTTCGCGAGCTCCGAAACCTCGTCGAGCGGCTCGTCATCGTCTGCCCCCAGGCGCGCATTGAGCCGCATCACCTCCCGCCCGAACTCTTCCGCGGCGCCGCGGAAAGCCCTCACCATCCTTACTCGACGCTGCATGAGGCCCGCAGCGCCTATGAGCGGGAATTCATACTGCGGAAATTGCAGGAGCATCGCTGGAACATGACGCAAACAGCCGCAGCTCTTGGCCTGGAACGCAGCCACCTCTACCGCAAAATGAAGTCTCTGGGGATCGCTGCCCCTGACTAAAACTTGTCGAACCGGTAGGCTAACCGCCACACCTCAGTGCAACACCTCAGTGCATTTCTCTTTTTCCCGCGTCCCCCAATTCGTGTAAAATCCGCCCAACCGGTGCCTCACATTTCGCAACACGGACTGGATCAGCGGTTCTCACCCGGACGCTCTTGGTCCACCGCCGCTTCATTCAATAAATTCCTTGCTAATCTTCACCGGCCGGCCAATTGTTTTGTGACGCGAGTCGGAAACTGGGAGAATCCCGATGAAGAGAATTCTTATTCTTTTGACTGCATTCTTGAGTGTCACTATTTTTGCCACACATGCGCAGACCACCACTGCCGGATCGGACCACGCATCACGCCTCGCGTCACAATCACGGACATTCTTTCCGCATAACTGGGTCCGCGGTTATACGGATTTCTCCGTGGCGCCGTCGCACAACGAACCGGATCTTGGACGTTGCATGTTTCCTCAGCCGGCCAGTGCGGGCGGGGCGGCTTCCAGGTGCACGGCCTACGCACGCTATCTCTTGAGCGGGTACGTTGAGTTTCAACCGCTGGGCCGAACTCCAGCCCGGCATTTCTTTCTATTCTTCGAACCCAAATTCAGCTTTGGAAGAAATATCCCGCAGCTCACCTACACCGCATCCATGTTGCCGATTGCGTACGATCGTTCGCTTGGAATCGGTTTCCAATTGCCGAAAAACTTCGAGCTGCGCGCGACGCAACATCAGGTGGATTGGCTCGGACGTTATAGCAAGCCGCTGGGCACGGCAGACCTCCGCACCAATGGCCCTAATGGTCTCTATGCCACCTTTGGCGTGCGCTGGTCTTTCGGCGGATATGGGCACCAGGGAGCCCCGTCGGACTATTAATGCCGCAATCTAAGAGCCCCGGGCTTCCTGAAAGTGGCGAGGCTCAATTCGCGATCCTTCCTAGACGAGTGTTTCTTATTCTTTTTCTTCCAACTCGCTGGCAAGCCCTTCCAATTGGTACCGCCAGTCGAGTTCACGCACCTTTTGGGGATTTTCCCGCCAATCCGGGCTGACTTTCACGAACAGTCCAAGGTAAATCTTGCTGCTGAGGATCGCCTCTAGCTCTTTGCGGGCTTCCGTTCCGATCTTTTTAAGCGTCTCGCCTTTGTGACCGATCAGTATTTTTTTCTGCGAATCGCGCTCGACATTCATGACTGCCTCGATGCGCAACAACTTGGGCGTCTCCTGATATTTTTCAACCACCACTGCAAGCGCATAAGGCACTTCGTGGTACATCACCTGAATGGCCTTTTCGCGAATGATCTCCGCGGCCAGGAATCGTTCCGGCTGGTCGGTCACCTGATCTTCCGGGAAGTACGGCACACCCTCCGGCAACTGCTTCAGGATCTCGTCAAGCAGCTCTTCGCAGCCCGCGCCCTTCAGCGCGGAGATGGGCAAGATCGCGGCAAACTCGAAGGCTTTCGCAAAAGCATCGATCAGCGGCAGAAGCTTTAACTTCGGCAAACGATCGACTTTGTTCAGCGCCAAAATCGTCTTCCCACGAAACCTCTTTGCCTTTTCCAGCAGCAGATCGTCCGCATGCGGATGCATCCGGCTGGCATCGACCATCAGCAACAATACGTCGATCCCCTCCAGCGCTGCGGCCACTTCCTGCATCATCTGCCGTCCCAGCGCCGAGTCGGCTTCATGCAAACCCGGCGTGTCAATAAAGACGATCTGCCCTTGCGGCTTGGTCACAATTCCCTGAATGCGATTGCGAGTGGTCTGAGGTTTCGAAGTAACGATCGCGATCTTCTGCCCGACCAGCCGATTCACAAGCGTGGACTTCCCCGCATTCGGCCGCCCCACAACGGCCACAAACCCGGATCGAAAATCCTGTTTTTCCGTGCTGTTTTTCTTTTCAGTCATCAAGGTTTCACGATCGGCAGATCTAGTGCGCTGGGATGCTCTGCGTCGTGCACCAAGGTAATATGCGCCGTCTTGGCATCCTTCCCTGTCTCCGCCGCAACCACCCCGCCACTGTTGTAGTTCTTTTCAGTGCCCGTCGTATTAATACTGCGCACCACCAGTCGCAGCCGGCTGCTTTTTCCCGCTCGCCGCGCGAAAAACGTGAAATTGTCCAACACATATTTTTCAATCTTTCCGGCCACCACCGGCTTCGCTTCGCGCAGCGACTCGCGGTATCTCGCTCGCATTGATGCGCTCGTGAGCGCCACCGATCCGCCGTCCGGCAAAATCTCGTAGAGATCGGCTTCCAGATCGGTGTCCAGCACATCCATCTTGAGCCACACCGTCAGCTTCGGGAATCCAGCGATCTCGATGGCCTCTCTGAAGGGCTCGGTGTGGTATACAACTCCCTCGCCAAACAGATTCAACACCGCCCGCTGAGAAGTCAGCGAATTGCCATCGTCTTCGGACTCCGCGCTGCCTGGTCTCGTATCAAGCGGGTCATAAGTCCACGAATCCATCACCGCTGATGCGCCAGGCTTCACCTCCGTCAACGCCCCTGATCGAAACACGTCACCGGCATTGCCATTCGAGCCAAGATAGAGCGTCTTCGCCGCATTCGAGATGCTTTCGAGACTATCCGCGTACTTCCATTCCTCGGCTCCAACCACATAATAGGCCACACGTCTCTTCAGAAATTCCGGCTTCGGTCCGCCCTTCATCGCCCAGTCGTACCATTCTGTGTGTAACTTGTTCAGATCCAGGACGCTCGCTTGCCCGAATTTCAATCCCCCCACTTCCGCTTTCGGCGTGCGTGTTCCCGGGTGATCCCACGGCCCGATAATCAAGTAGTGGTTTACCTTGGCTTCTGGCGTGCCGTATTTCATATGACGCGTGTAGAACGTGAATGCGCCCGGCTGATCTCCGTCGTAATCTCCCGTGATCGTCAGAATAGGCACATTCATCCGTTTGTACTGTTCCGGTGACGGCGCCATCGCATCATAATAGGTGTCAGCCGTTGGGTGCTTCACCCACTTCTGAAAGACGGCCGAGGGATTCCCAACTAGTCTGTCGTAGTCCTGAAACGCCGAGTGCGCCATGTACATCTCGCGCGATTTCGCCGCCCAGAAGCCGCTATTCCCAAAAAGGTTGCTGTTGCCTGTTGCGCCGCTGGTAAAAGTGAGCCATTGCATGTCGTATGGTCCAAAAATGTTGTACTGGAACGGAAAATCCACTCCCGGATGCGCCGCTGCCGCCGGGACGATCGTCGCCAAGTGCGGGGGAAATTCCTTCAGCACTGTCCACTGGTCGAATCCCGCGTACGAGCCGCCCCACATCGTCACTTTGCCATTGCAATACGGCTGCTTCGCCAGCCATTCCACCACGTCGTAGCCGTCCTTGCCCTCATTCACAAATGGCTCGAACTCTCCGCCGGAATTCCCTCGGCCCCGCACATCCACTAGCGCGTATACGTAGCCATGCTTCGCGAAATACACCGCACGATCCGTGTACAAATCTCCGATGTACGGCGTAAATGTAAATATGACCGGTAGCGGCCCTTTCTGATCGTGTGGCGTGAACACCGTCGCGTTCAGCTTCACTCCGTCCCGCGCCGGAATCTTCACGGCCCATTGCATGTCAATGCTTGGCTCCTCGGCGGCAGGCTTTTGCTGTGCACTCGCGATGACCGTGCCCAGCAGGAAGGGCAGCGCCCATGCGGCTGCAGTCTTACAGACTCTCTTCAACGTCACCCCGAGCATCTATTCCCCATGCACTTCGATGAATTGTTTTAGCCCTGTTGTTCTTGACTCACAGTCCAGAGAGTCTAGCGCTTCGTGGGAACAGCCTTCATCTGCTTGCGAATCCGCACGCGCAACACTTTTCTCTGGTTTGCTTCCAGGACTTCGAAGCGATGATCCGCCAGCTCGATCTTGTCACCTGGCGCGGGCACTTTGCCGGAAACATGACTCAGCAAACCTGCGAGTGTGGTTACCGCCTCATCCGTTTTATCGCCGAACTTCACGCCAAGTAATTCCTCGACGTCGCCGATCGGCATGCTGCCGCGCATCACCAATCCGCCATCCGGTTCGCGCACCACATCCGGCGCCGGAGGCTTTCCTGCGTTTCCGCTTTCGCCGACGATCTCTTCCACCAGATCTTCCACGGTCGCGATTCCGGCCACCGTCCCATGCTCGTCGATCACAACCGCCAATGGCTGCCCCTTCTGGCGCATTTCGCGCAGCAACTCCGAACCAATCTTCGTTTCCGGGATGAAGAGAACGGGTTTGACCAGTTCACGCACCTTGCGCTTCAGCAAATCCTGGTCCGCGATTTGCAAAAGGTCCTGCGAGTATACGACTCCGAAAATATCGTCGAGCGTTTCCTCATACACGGGGATCTTGTTCAATTTCGTCTCGACAACTTTCGCGTGCAGGTCTTCGAGCGTCGCGTCCGCCGGCATGGCCACAATGCTGGGCCGTGGAGTCATGACTTCGCGCACCCGTTTGTCGCTGAATTCCACGACTTGCTCGATCAAGTCCGCCTGTTCCGGCTCGATGATGCCTTCTTCCTCCGCGGCTTCCACCAGCGCTTCGATGCCCTCTTCCGTGCGCTGCTCTTCGGTCTTCTCGGCTTCGTGCTCCGAGATTCGCGCGAGCGACTCCGCGCCTTCCAGGAATACGCGCACCGGCCAGACGAACCACATCGCCCCGCGAACCAGTGGCAAAAGAGGCAGCAGCCAGCGCCCTGTGGTGCGGTACAACAACATGTCCGGGATAAAGTGCATGGCAACGACGACTTCCAGCACAAGAAATACGAAGAACTCAACGAAAGACTCCCAGGTACCCGAGACGAAGTACACCACCCCTCGCGTCGTCTCCAGCACCAGGAACGCCAGCCAAAAGTGCCCGAGGATTCGGAATGTCCGCCCGCCGCTGCGGCGATTGATCTTCAGCTTTGGCTCGATCTCCGCTTCAAAAATTTCCAGATGTTGGTGGATGCGGCCCGTAGTCATGCGGCCCAGTTCGCGGTAAATCAACGTCAGGTAGGAGAAAATGGGCAGGGTAAAAGCTACCAGCACGACGCTGAACACGTAGAGCCAGTAAGAGAAAACAATGGGCAGCCTGAGACCATCCAGCACGGCAGTGAACAAGAAGAGCCCGCTTAGATTCATCACGTCAACCCGAAGCGCTTGCGCAGCTTCTGCTCAATTTTATCCATCTGGTCATGGTCGGTTTCATGATCGTAGCCCAGCAAGTGCAAAACACCGTGGAGAATCAGCACTCGAAGTTCACTCGACAGAGTGCGCCCGTTTTTCTTTGCGTAGCGTCGTGCCGTCGACGGTGAAATAGCAATGTCGCCAAGGTATTCGCCGGACTTTACCGGGCGCGAACCGCGCCGCAGGCGAACCGGTCTTCGCCGTGCCACCGTGGGGAAGGAAAGCACGTCGGTAGGGCCCTTCTTCTTGCGAAACTTCTCATTCATCCGCGCGATTTCTGCATCGCTTACCAGGCAAACCGTCAGGCTCGCTTCGTCAAGTCCAAGCTCGCTTTTCACACGGCGCAGAAACGATTCCAACGGACGCCGCGCCAGGCGCGCCGCCCTCTGACGGTTGTTGACCGCTTCGCGGTCACCCTTAGAAATGTTCATCCTTGCTGAATTTCTTTTTCGCGTTCTTTCCCGGATTGTCTCGTTGGCGTTCCCGCTTTGCCGTTCGCGGTGTTTCCGCCGCGCTGCGGGTGAACTACATCATACTCTTCATACGCGCGGATAATCTGCTGCACCAGGTTGTGCCGCACCACGTCCTTCTCTCCGAACTGCACCACGCCGATCCCCTCGATCTTGCCGCAAACTTCCAGCGCTTCGACCAAGCCGGATTTTTTCCCTTGCGGCAGGTCGATCTGCGTCACATCGCCGGTAATCACGGCCTTGGAGTTGAAGCCCAGCCGCGTGAGGAACATCTTCATTTGCTCGCTGGTGGTGTTCTGCGCTTCGTCGAGTATGACGAACGAATCGTTCAGCGTGCGCCCTCGCATGAACGCCAGCGGTGCAACTTCGATGATTCCCTTTTCCAAAAAGCGCTCCAGCTTGTCTGCATCCAGCATGTCGTAGAGCGCGTCGTACAGCGGTCGCATGTACGGATCGATCTTCTGCTGCAACGTGCCCGGCAAAAATCCCAGCCGCTCGCCTGCTTCCACCGCGGGCCGCGCGAGGATGATGCGGTTCACTTGCTTCGTCAGAAGTGCGCTGACTGCCATCGCCACGGCGATGTACGTTTTCCCGGTGCCGCCCGGACCGATGCCGAACATCATGTCGTGCTTCTCGATCTCTTCCATGTACCGTTTCTGGCTGGCGTTCTTCGGCGTCACCTGTTTCTTGCCGAACGAGCGCACCCGGCTGTGCTCAAACATCCCGCGCGGCGATTCGTGCGGTTCTTCCGTCGCCACGCGCATCAGCGATTTCACTTCCGCGGCGGAAAGCGTGCGTCCATGCCGGGTGAGGTGGTTGTACTCCTCCACAATCTTCACGGCCTGGTCGACGCCTTCCTGCTCGCCTTCGATGGTCAGGCGCGTGTCGTGCAGATGCGTGCGCACGCGCAACGCATCTTCGAGCACGCGAACATTCTCATCCAGCGTGCCAAAGAAGGGTTCGATTTGCCCAGAAATGTGTACGGTACGTCGCATCCAATTGGAAGGTTTTCCTGTTACCGGAACCGGGTGGCCGATGGGATTCCTCCTGTTTGCACGTAACCGCTTTGCGGTTCACTCAGGGAGAAACTCTTTACACCCTAACGCAGCACTCCGTCGCGGTCAAGTTACGCCTTCATGAACGAATCGACGCGGACCTTTTGCCGAGGTCGAAACGGGCGGCTCAGCCGGTGCGCTAGAAGATGACCGCATGCCCGAAGTGAACTTTCTTCGCTCGCAAAATATTAGAGTCTCGCTTTTCTGTTAGCACCCCCTCAAGATAGGGCACGTCAGGTATTTCGTCGACGCGCTCGCGCCCGAACTTGCCCTGGAACGAGTATTCGCTTCTGTTTACATTCACCGTGCGGAACGAAAAGTCCTGCAGGGTTAACTGGGACCAGGCAAACTTAAAATGCTGTCCATTGGTGTGGATTCCTGGCTCCGTTGGCGCGTCTGGATCGTTCTCCTTCGGCGCAATCGCCTTTCCATCCGGACTGATAACCAGCGCGGTTTCGCCGCTTCCTTGCTCGCCCAAGCCACATAGTAGAGGCCGTAAAGTTCGCGCAGCCTCTCTTGCTCTGTTTGCTTTGCGACCGGAACAGGAGCTTGGAACAAATGTCTCGATGCTGGTATTTCGTGCAACGCCAATTGAATTGCTTTTTCTGCTAGCGGAGCCATCACCGCGTACCCTGCTGCGTTGGGATGAAGGCCATCCTCGCTGAGTTCTTTCTTTAGAAGGCCGTGTTCATCCACCATTGCGGAAAAATAATTGAGATACGAGTGGTCGTTCACCGCGGCGTATTTTTTGATCCAAGCATTAAGTTCGAGGATTTTCTCCGGTGGGCGTTTGGTGCGCATGTCGAGTGGATTGCCATCGCGGTCGCGCCCATAGTTGCTCACCGGCAACACCGAGGACAGCACTACGCGAATGCCATTGGCGCGGGCTAGCTCCGCCATCGATGCGAGGTTTCCTTCCGTTTCCTCCAGCGCGATCGGACCGGTATTCCCCGCAATGTCGTTCGTTCCCGCCAGAATCACCACCACTTTCGGCTGAATGGCGATCACGTCCGCGCGAGATCGCAGCAGCATCTGCGGTGTCGTCTGCCCGCTAATTCCCCTACCGATATAAGGCTTCCCCGGAAAAAATCCGCCGAAACGGGGCTGGACCCACGCGTCCGTGATAGAGTCGCCCATGAACACCACGCGCTGTTCGTTCTTCGCCGGAGCCGCCACCCTCGCATTGGCATCCCGATAGCGCGCGAGATCCGGCCAATCCTTCAGCCGTTTCTCCTGAGCCTCCAGCCTCGCCTTCGCTTCCGTCATCTCCGGGCAATCTCCTGCCAGCTTCGACGGCGCTTGTGTCTGCGCCTGCGCAAATACCCCGCTGGCACACACGGCCAGCGTCACGACAAGACGAGCTGACAACTTAAGAATAGTCTCCATCGATCTCCCCTTCCTCTTCCATCTGAAGACTAACAACTAAAAACCAAGAATTGAAAACTGACAACTGAGAACTGCCCACTTCCGGCCGGTGCCTTATTCATTACCTGTACTCTGGTACGGAGGCTCTATGGACGTGAGCCTTCCGTACCGCGAAGATGTGAATCGAAGCTGAGCTTAATACTTTCAAAACCTATTGCGGATGAGAAGGAGTGCCACCATGACAAGGAAATTCATTCTTCTCGGCGCAAACTTCCGTCGTCTGATCCTTCGCCCAACTACCTTGCGCAGCACCAGGCACTCGAAGAGTTCGCCGCGAAAAATCAGGCCGCGCTCGTCGACATGGCCCGGGAAATCAATGCTCTCTCTTTGAGAGAATGTAGTCTGAAGCCAAACGAGAAGACCGCGGGAGCCGTCTGGTTCGAACGCGATGCAAAATCAAACCAGTTTATCTTGCGCGTCCCTGTCGGCGCTGTGATCTTTGAATTTCCGCTTTCCTTCAACCACGAAAAGTAAGCGAGATTAGACGTCGTTCCCGTCCCGCCCTTCTTCCCCCGAAAGGGCGCGCATTTCGTTTTTGTCTTACCCGTTAGGTTGGTTTATTAGAAGCGTTGCGCCAGTCCGCAGCCACCGCGCGATTCTTCGCGCATTCGCGAATGGCTTGCACTTCCTCGGCCCGATCGATGGCATTGGTCCAGGCGGCCAGCTACAATGTCTGCCTATGAAGTGCCCCGGCTGCAGCGCTGAAATGACGGCCATGGCGCT
The DNA here is from genome assembly GCA_035490055.1 of Candidatus Limnocylindria bacterium. GTDB lineage: Bacteria > Acidobacteriota > Terriglobia > Acidiferrales > UBA7541 > Acidiferrum. The sequence continues at coordinate 35,758 of DATHIB010000006.1, forward strand.
AGACGGCCACTTAGGCACAAAGGTCGCCATCGATGTATGCGCCACTTGCCAGGCGTTCTGGTTCGATCGGTTGGAAAGCCTGCAGCTCTCTGCCGGCTCCACACTGAAGCTCATGAAGTTTATCGGTGAACACTCGTCACCGGGGAAGCCACCGCTGCCGGACCCGCTCCACTGCCCGCGGTGTGCAACGACGCTGCGACTGGCGCACAACATGCAGCGAAACATGCCGTTCACGTACTGGCGATGCGCGAATGATGACGGTCACTTCATCGGCTTTCTCGAGTTCTTGAAAGAAAAGAATTTCATCCATCCACTCTCGTCTGAGCAGATCAAGGAGTTGCGGCAAAACGTTCAGTTTGTGAATTGCTCCAATTGTGGAGCGTCCATCAACCTGGAATCCGACTCTGTCTGTTCCTTCTGCCACGCGCCAATCTCCATGCTCGATATGAAGCAGCCGCAGCGGATGCTCGACCAGCTCAAACAAGCTGCCGAGCCTCGGCCGGTTGATCCGGCGCTTCCTATGAAACTCGCTTCCGCAAAGTTGGAATTGGAAACCTCCTTGGCCGATTTTGATCGCAGTCCGGAATGGTGGAGCGATGCTAGCTCGGCCGGCCTGGTACAGGCCGGCCTCAACGCCGTCGCCCGATGGCTCAGTGAGAAGTTGGTTGATTGATCGCGATCAGCCCCCTAATTAGGAGAATCCAAGCGTGCATCCGAGAAGGCAGCAGCTTCGGCAATGACTCAGTTTGAAAATGAGTCACTACCGACCTTTCCGTAGTGGGTCAGTTTCTGGTAAGCGCGTTTGGACGCAGCCGCCACGCTCAAGGCAATCTGCAAGAAAAACGAAAGCTCTACTGCTTGGCGAGAAGTTTGAGCCCCGTTCTCCCGTCGTCCGGAACTTCCATGAACATGCTTGTACCAACGGGTTCATACAAGTCTTCTCGCTGCTGCCTCAGCACGCCTGGCGTACCGCTCGGTAGATGTTCGCGTATCGAGGCGAAGAGCTTTTCCCGTCCGGAGAAGGCGGCCAGATTCTTGTATTCCGTCAGCAACACAACGGTGTTTGGGTCGCCTGCTCTGACGCCAGGAGCTATCAGCGCCGTTTCCTGGATACGGTGATAGCTCAGAACCTCACCGCGGCGCTTAGCTTCTTCTCGTATGCGCATCCACTGGTCGTCCAAGTAGCCTAGGGCCAGGCCGAACTTTTCGGGCCTTACTTTAATAAATTCCATTGTCCAAACCGGCCTTTCCGAAACTGCTGGGCTTTGAGCGCCTCCAGCAACAACGATGAAAAGAAAGAAAAGAAAAAGACCTGCGAATATGCGGCCTTGCATGTGTGCACCTCTTGTGTGTTCAGACGCACTCAAACAGCAAAGTGTTATCCTAGCAAAAACGAGGCGAAGTGGATGGCTATGTCTCGATTGCGTAATCGGAAACTGACCACCCTTCCCCGATCCGTCGATAACGAGGACGTGTAGTAGCCCGGTGGCTGGCGAAGCGAGTGTTAGAGCCCATGGATAGGCGTGAAAGCCGCCACGACAAGAGAACACGCGTGCTCAGGAATTCGCACCCGTAAGGTGTGCGATTCG
>DATHIB010000007.1:0-81005 GCA_035490055.1 Candidatus Limnocylindria bacterium
AACCCTGGTCGCAAATAAAATCGTGCTGAAATCAAAGGAGTTAACGTCGATAGCTCTAACTTGCCTGACACTGCGCAATTTTCATGAAGTTTCGCGGGCCGGAGGCCCTAAATGACACTTACAAGAAACAGGGGGTTGGGGCTCAGGTGGGGGCTCCGCCCTTCGACGTTCCGGCTGTCACACTGCACGTCCAACTCTTTTCTTCCCTACCTCGTTACCTCCTCTCGCGGCTCTCCCCACGTCGCCTGCTACACTGTTTCCCCCATGGCACGCCAACGCCTCGGCCAACACTTCCTCGCCGATCTCCATTGGCGCGAAGAGATTGCGCGCGCCATTCGGGTTTCGCCGCATTCCACCGTGCCGCTCCCGCGGGACGATCAACATTGCTGGATCGAAATTGGTTCTGGACACGGCGAGATGACCCAGCACCTGCTCGCCGCCGGCACTCCCGTCTACGCCGTCGAAATCGATCCTGCGTTCCTGCCGGGCCTTCGCCATCTCGCAAAGCAATTCCCCAATCTCGCGGTCGTTCCCGGGGACATTCTTGAAGCCGACATTGCCGTCATCGCCTCGGGCCGCCGTCTACGGATCTACGGCAATCTTCCTTACTACATCACCTCGCCGATCCTTCATCACCTGTTCACGTTTGCCGACTTCATCGACGAAATCCACATCGTCATTCAGACCGAAGTCGCGCGTCGTCTCGCGGCCCAGCCGGGCACGCGCGATTACGGCTATCTTTCCGTCGTCACCCAGTTCTACACGAGCCCTGAATTCGTCTTCGAGATTCCTCGGGACGCATTCGAGCCGCCGCCGGAAGTCGCCTCCTCCCTGGTCACGCTCCGCCTGCCCGGCGAACGCGCAAAGCTCTCCCTCAGCGACGCATCTCGTTTCCTGGATTTTGTGAAATTATGTTTCTCGCAGAAGCGCAAAACCTTGGTCAATAATCTGCGGTCTCTCGCCAAACCGGATAGTGTTCGCGAGGCCTTAGCCTCACTGAATCTGCGTCCCGACGCCCGCGCCGAACAACTGCCCGTCGCTCGACTCGCCGCTCTCCAGGCTCATCTGGCTGGTTCGTGATGGACGCTCGACCGCTCTCCATTTTTGGAATGGAATTTCGCTACCTGGACTTTTCTCTCTCAAGAGACGCTCTCGGCTTCTTTTTTCACCGCCGCCACGAGCCGGTCCGGATAATCACTCATGATTCCGTCCACACCCGCAGCGGCGAGCATGCGCATGTGCGCGGGATGATTCACCGTCCAGCACACCACTTGCAGATCTTTCCTCCGGACTTCGGCGATCAGCGCCGGCGTCACCAGATCTCCGCGTACCACCAATTGCCGCGCGCCGATGGCGACGGCCTTCTCCAGCGGATTCTCGAGCTGCCCGTCGTACAGGAGCCCGGTCATCAGCGTTGGCTCGATTTTCCGCACGCTCAGCACGATCGCCGGGTCAAAAGAAATCACCACCGTCCGCGGTATCTCTCCCGATTCGCGCAGCGCTCCCACCAGCGCGTGCTCTCCGCCCCACGATCCGCCCGGCTTTATCTCCAGGTAGAACACCACATCATTTTTTTTGGAGAACTCCAGAATCTCTTCCAGCGTGGGGATGCGTTCTCCGGTGAACTCGCTCCCGAACCACGATCCGGCGTCGAGCCGCCGCAATTCCGCCAGCTTCATGTCGTGCACGGCTCCCTGCCCGTTGGTGGTCCGATTCACCGTGGCATCGTGAATGGCTACGAAATGCGCATCGCGCGAAAGTTGCAAATCCGTTTCAATGAACGCCGCTCCCAGCGCAACAGCTTTCTTGAACGCCGCCAGCGTATTCTCCGGCGCGTTCCCCGATGCCCCGCGATGTGCAATGACCAGCATCAGACTATCCTCCACGTCTCAAAACGTATCCGCCTAACGCCGTTGCGCTCACAAGGTTTTCCCCTCCGAAACAATTCCACACTGCTTGCAGCCCTTGTAGAGAGTATGCTAACACCTGCCCGCGGCACCGAACCGCGCACCCATTTGCCCTGCGTCTTGAATCTAACTGGTGGAAAAGTTATCGAACGCTTGTCCAGGAGGAAATCATGAGAATGGAACTCCGGGCCTTGTTTGTAGCAGCTCTGCTCGCCGCGCCGATTGTGGCGTTGCCATGCTCCGCCGCGGCTCGGCCGCAGGATGAGAAAAAACAACGCAGCGATGCAAAGTATCGGGAAAAACTTTACAAAGAAGTGCGGCACCAGCTCGTCATGTTGCCGTGGTATTCCGTGTTCGACACCCTCGCCTACCAGGTGGAGGGCGACAAGGTGATTCTCTCCGGCCAAGTGACTCGGCCGGTTTTGAAATCCGACGCCGAGGCCGCCGTGAAGAGCATCGAGGGAGTCTCTTCGGTCGTGAACAACATCGAGGTTCTCCCACCCTCGCCGATGGATGACTAGCTCCGCCATGCCCTGTACCGCGCCATTTATGGGGACCCCGGCCTCTCGCGTTACTCCATTCAGGCCGTGCCTTCCATTCACATCATCGTCAAAAACGGCGACGTTACCCTTGAGGGCGTTGTCGACAGCGAATCCGACAAGAATCTCGCGGGCCTGCGAGCCAATCAAGTTCCCAACGTTTTCTCGGTAAAGAACAATTTGGTCGTCGCGGGCTAGGCCAAGTAATCCTTCGCGCGCGCGGGGCCGTTTACTGGGCGGCCCCCGTTGCGCCGCTTTTCTGCAGTTGCCGCGATATCCGCCGCGCCGTTTCCTTCAGTGCCTCGATGATCCGCGGCATATTGGCGTCATCCGTTTGCGTCAAAGTCCCGCTGGCGCCGAGCGCGGCCGTTACATTTCCCACGGTGTCGAAGATGGGTGCGCCCAGGCACCGCGCACCCAAACTGTTTTCCTCGTCATCTACCGCGTATCCCGACTGCTTCACGTGCTCCAGGTCCGCAAGCAGCTTTGGCATGCTGGTGATGGTCTCGGGCGTCCTCTTCTTCAGACCTTGCTGCTTCGCAATTGTTTCCACCTCATGCTTCGGCAGCCAGGCCAGTAAACATTTCCCGACGCTCGTGGAATGCAAAAACATCCGCCGACCCACCCACGTATTCACCTTGAAAAATCCGGGCGACTCCACTTTCTCAATGTAAACCGCTTCGCCCTGGTCCAAGACCGCCAGGTGCACCGTCAGATGAATTCTCTCTACCAGCGACCTCATAAACGGAAGCGCTACGTCGGCGATATCCAGGTTTGCCTGCGCGTCGCCGCCGAGACTTAAAATCTTCAAGCCCAGCCGATACCGTCCCGTTTCCGCTTCACGCCGCAAGTAGCTCCGTTTTTCCAGGGTCCGCAGGATGTAACTCGCGGAGCTTTTCGGTATTCCGAGCTTGCGGCTGATTTCCGCGTTGGTCAGTCCCTCGCGGCGTTGCGCGGCGGCCTCCAGAATATTCAGCGCCCGTTCCACCGCTTTCGCGGGACTGGTATCCGCAGCTGCCATGGCCGCCTCCCATAAGAAATAATTATCGCCCAAGTATAGAATAATTGTTCAGGATATTGAACATCACCTTGTGGCCGCGGCGTCGCTCGGGTAGAAGAGAAAGAGAGTTGAACGTATGTTCGATATATTGAACAAGGAGAGTCGGGGAGGAACGAACTCGCCGATGGTGCGCAATTTTCTCCACTCTTTGTCCGCGTTTTCCCACAGGATCTTTGGCGCTCTCGCGAGGCCCTCCTATCTCCTTGAGCGAATGGACCTTAGAGTTTGCTCGTGGCTGCCGGTTGGCCTTCGAATTGCCCTTCTAGTTCGCCGGCCAGCTTCCGTTCGAATTCGTACCGGAAAGGACTGACCTCGACCATGGCTACCGCTACCACCAAGCCGAATCCGGAGCTCGCTCCCCTGCCCTTTTCGAATCGCATCGTGAAGGTCAATTCCGCTCCTACGGAGTTCGACCCGGCACGCGATCTGCCTGCGGGTTTTCTCGAATTTCTCGGCCCGCTTCATGCCGCGCTCACGCTGCGGCAGCGCGCATTGATCGCGCGCCGCGATTACGCCCTGGCCGAAGCCCACGCGGGCAAGGTTCCCGATTACCTGCCGCCCTCGGTCGCCACCACAAATTCCTGGCGCATTGAGCTTCCGGCCTGGTGCGCGGATCAGCGGAACCAGATGACCGGCCCTGCGGATGACGCAGACCTTGTCGTGAAAATGCTGAATTCGGGCGCTCCGGGCGTCATGCTCGATTTGGAAGACTCCACGGCCAACGCCTGGGAGCACAATTCGCAAGCGATTAAGAATATTCTGGAAGCGCTCACCGGCCGGCTCACGTACTTTGACCGCAAGCGCAACAAAACAGTGGGCATCAATTCCAGCGCAACGGTTATTTTCACGCGGCCCCGCGGCCTGCACATTCATCAGGCTGGTGTTCTGCCCGGGGAATTGCTTCCGGCTTCGCTGTTTGACGTCGCGATGGTGGCTTATCAGGTGGACCTCAGCGCCCTGAAGCATCCTCTTTGTGTGTACATTCCCAAGTCCGAATCCGCCGACGAGGCGCTCTGGTGGCGCGATCTTTTCCAGATAATTGCCCGGCTCAAGGGCCTGCCAACGAATGCCATCAAGTGCATGGCGCTGGTCGAATCGCATCCGCTCGCATTTCAGATGGAAGAGTTTGCCTGGAATCTTCGCGACCACATCGTGGGGCTCAATCTCGGCCGTTGGGACTACATGGCCAGTTTGATTCATTTCAATCTCGAGAAACCGGAGTGGGTACTCCCCGATCGCAACACCATTCCGCACAATGTGGCTTTCTTCCAGAACTTGCGCAACCTCATTCCCGAGATTTGCCACAAACACGGCATGCTCGCTATTGGAGGCATGACCGCACTCTTTCCCAGCCGCGAAGATGCGGAACTGAACGCGCGCGCGTTGAAGGCCCTCGCCGAAGACAAGAAGAACGAAGCCAACTCGTTGATGGACGGCGCGTGGACTGGACATCCCGATCAGAACGAAATCGCTGTCGGCCAGTTCCCTGCTCCGAACCAGCTTCAGGCGCGGCCGACAAACGCCAATGCGCGCCCCGATCTTCGCCCGCTGCCAACGGTAGTCGGCAAACGCACGCTGGCGGGAACGCGCGCGGCGGTTCGAACGGTCATTCGCTATCGTAACGGCGTTCTCAACGGCAAGGGCGCGAGTCTCCTCGATGGCTACATGGAAGATCTCGCAACGGATCGCATTTACCGGTTGATGATCGCGCAGCGCATGAAGCACTCCGGCCAAGTTGAAATTCTCGATGACAGTGGCATGCCCGTTCGCCACACACCCGAACTTATCCGTGATCTGTTTAACGAGGAACTCGACCGGCTGCTGAGCGAAACACCAAAGAATAGCGATCCGCAGATGGCCGCGACGCTTCGGGAGGCGCGCAGCGTCAGCGAGGAAATGATTCGGCGTGAGGAGTTCAATCCGGCGTGAGAAGAGTTTTCAGTTTTCAGTTCGTGATTGATTTGATTTGTAGTTTTTGATTTAAGTGGAAGCGGGCCTTGCTTCACCCGTGACCCGGAAACTTTTTTTAGTCTTTCAATTGACAGTCGCAAGAGAACAGAAAGGTAAGGAACATCCAATGTCGTCCAACGGAACGAACGGGGTCAACGGTAACGGCAACAAGCGCAACGCACTTTCCCAGTGGACCACCGATCCCCGCTGGTCCGGCATCACGCGTCCCTACTCGTATTCGGATGTTTTGCGGCTGCGCGGTTCGATCCAGATTGAATACACGCTGGCGCGGCTCGGAGCGAACCGGCTGTGGAATCTTATGCACACCGACGCCTATGTTCCTGCCCTCGGGGCCATCACCGGCAATCAGGCCATTGAAATGGTGCAGGCTGGTCTGAAAGCGATCTATGGCAGCGGCTGGCAGGTGGCTGCTGACGGCAATACCGCGGGCGATGTCTATCCCGACCAGAGTCTCTATCCTTGCGATTCCGCGCCGAATCTGGTGAAGCGCATCAATCGCGCGTTGCTTCGCGCTGACCAGATCGAATCCGCGGAGGGCAAGAAGTCCGGGACGTATTGGTTTGCTCCGATCGTCGCCGATGCCGAGGCTGGATTTGGCGGGTCATTGAACGCTTACGAATTGATGAAGGCGATGATTGAAGCGGGCGCCGCGGGTGTTCACTTCGAAGACCAGCTTTCTTCCGCAAAGAAATGCGGACATCTCGGCGGCAAAGTTGTTGTTCCTACACGAGAGTTCATCGAGAAACTCGTGGCGGCGCGGCTTGCGGCCGACGTCTGCGGCGTATCGACTATTCTTATCGCGCGCACCGACGCCAACTCCGCCGGTCTTTTGCTTTCCGACGTGGACGCGCGCGACCGGGAATACATTTACGGCGAACGCACGGCGGAAGGCTTCTATCAGTTCCGCGGCGGCATCGATGCGGCGATTGCGCGCGGGCTGGCTTACGCGCCTTATGCCGATATGCTGTGGTGCGAAACGTCCACGCCCGATCTAGCGGAGGCGAAGAAATTCTCTGACGCGATCCATACGAAATTCCCTGGAAAACTGCTGGCCTACAACTGTTCGCCGTCGTTCAACTGGAAGAAAAAGCTCGACGACGTGACCATCGCGAACTTCCAGCAGGAGCTGGGTAAGATGGGCTACAAATTCCAGTTCGTTACGCTGGCCGGATTCCACGCGCTGAATATGTCGATGTTCCACCTCGCGCGGGGTTACTCGCAGGCTGGCATGACGGCGTACTCAAAACTTCAACAGGAAGAGTTCGCATCGCAGGAACTCGGCTATCGTGCCGTCACGCACCAGCGCTTCGTCGGCACAGGTTATTTCGACGAGATCGCCCGGGTAGTTTCGAGCGGCAACTCTTCTACTGCCGCGCTGGCGGGCTCGACAGAAGCTGAACAGTTTCATGGCAGCTTGCCACTGTCTCCGTCGAATGCGCACTCACCGGAAGCGCACGCCTGAGAATATTCGCACTTGAAAAAGTACCTTACCGCCAAGATCTCCGATCTGGCTCGCGTTTGGGGGCGCGTGCGCCAGAACGCTTGAAGAATGCTGGGAGAAGGCCCCAGGCAATCGCACCATCGAGCGGCCGAATGGGAAGTAGATTGAGAACGATAGTGCTCAAACTGAAGAACCCGAAGATCGCCAGTATGGCGTTCACCGCCTGAAAGCGCGTGTGGCCGAACACTTGGACCCAAACAAGCAGCGGAACTGCGACGAGCGCCTGCGCCACGACACCGCCCCAGGCGATGATGCAGTGGTCATATCGAGAGTATGGTTCTCCGAATCGTGTGATTCCCCAGATTGGGTACAACTCGATCGACCAAACGGCGCAACCCTTTCGTTGCGCGGCGACCATGTGGCCGCACTCGTGGAGCAAAATTACACCGTAGTAAGAGCCAGGGACCGTGAATGCCAGCGGGGCATCCTCAACTGCGCCGAGGAGGATGATCGTTCCAATCAGAAGCACGGACCAGTGCACGAATACTTTTACCCCCCTGATTTGCATTACCTCTATCAGTTTGTTTAGTTTTGGGAGCCGCATAGTTCCCACAACTTCTGGCTTCAATCCATGAACAACTTCTTCAAAGTGTTCAAAGATGATTCGACCACACTGCTTCGTTTCAATGTTCTCCGGCATGATACAGGTGTTGTCTTAGAGATAAGACGATTCTCACGTGTCAAATGCGTCGACCTGAAACACGGCAAGGCCCAAGCTGACGGGATGGTGCTTGCTAACCGGGGCGCAGCGGTGCTGCGCCTCTATAAAGGATTTATGCGGCTTTTTGGGGCCGGCGGTGGAGGTTAGGAAGAGATTTCGGGCCAGTATTGGCCGTCGGGATAGGAGCGGCGGCGCTTGAGCGCAGGGACGAAGCCCGTCGTGGTTGAGTTCTTCATGACAGCTTGAAACGCTTCGTGGAAGGCATCCATCTCCGGCTGGGTGCCGACCGTAATGCGCACGTGCGTTGGCCAGACGGGCCACGGGCGGCCGATGTACACGTTGCGCTTGGCCATGGCGTCGATGACTTCTTTCGCGGGGCGCTTGGCGTCCAGCATGAAACAGTTGGATTGTGAGGGGACGTAGGAATAGCCTTGGCTGGCGAGCCAATCGAATGTTTTTTTGCGGATGGCGGCGTTCAACTGTTTGCGCTCGGGAACGAGATGCTCGTGCTTCAAGCTGGCAGTGGCGGCGGCCATGGCGGTAATCGGCATGGCGCTCCAGCCGCTGAAGTTTTCGAGTTTCGCGAGCAGGTCGGGACGACCGATGGCCATGCCGCAGCGAATGCCGGCCATGCCGTAAATTTTCGAGAAAGTGCGCAACACGATGACGTCCTGATCGGCTTTGACCAGGTCGAGGGCGCTCACGCCGTCGGAAAAATGGATGTAGGCTTCATCCACGAGCACGACGGAGCTTTTTGGCTTCGCGGCGAGGAGTTGCTCGATGTCGGAATGCGGGGTCATCGTCCCGGTGGGATTGTTCGGGGTACAGACGTAGAAAAGGCCGGCGTCCGGCGCGGCGGCGAGCATGGCCTTGATGTCGTGCGCATAGGTTTTGGTCAGCGGAGTCTTGACGATGCGGGCTCCGGAGATTTTTGCCGCTTTCATACCGGCTTCGTAGCCGGGATCGGCAGTCACGTAGCTTTTTGCAGGCGAGGTGAATGAGAGAACCGAGAAATGCAGCGGTTCGCTCGAGCCGGGATAGACGTGCAGGTATTCGGGCTTGATGCCTTCCATCTCGGTGAAAGTCTTGACGAATTCTTCCTTCAGCCAGTAAGAATACCGGCCGCCCTGTGGCGCCATATCCACGATGGCCTTCCGCGCGGCGTCACACGGCCCCAGCGGATTTTCGTTCGCGTCGATCACTATGGCTCCCGGATGAAAAACATTGCGCTCTTCCGCCGCGAGGGATGCCTCGGTAGAGATGGGGAAGGCCATCGCCGCCGTCGCGGCAGCCGACAACTGGAGGAAGGTCCTCCGCGAACCTTTTGAAAGTGTCTCGTTGTTCTTCATTCGGCCCTCCTCATACGTGCGAATGTCTTCGCTGAAAAGATATTGCTTCGTGATTCCGGCAGTAAATGCAACCGGATTGGTTCATCCGGCCTACGCCTCACTATAGCACCGAATCGGGGGAGGATTTAAGCACCAGTTGCAACACGGACGGATCGGCGAACGCCCTTGCATTTTGAATGGCAATCAACGAAACATTTGATGGCGAGGATCGGATAGATTCTCGCGCGCGCAGTTTCTAAACTTTTGCCTTTCCATCGAGCATCACGAATCCGAGGAGGCCGCATGGCGCAAGCAGCAAAAGAGAGTGCCAATACACCGTCTGTCGCCCAACGAATCAAGGCGCTAGACTGGACCGCCGCTGAACAGTCACTTTCGGAGCGCGGCTACGGCGTGACAGCTTCCATCCTCTCGCCTGAAGAATGCGCCTCGCTCGCCGCTCTATACAGTGATGCGAGCCGTTTTCGCAGCCACGTCATTATGGAGCGCTATCGCTTTGGCATCGGTGACTACAAGTACTTCGCTAACCCGCTTCCAGAATTGGTCGCGGAACTTAGAAGCAGCGCCTATCCGCACCTCGCTGAAGTAGCCAATCAGTGGGCGGAAGCACTCGGTGAAAACGTTCCTCGTTATCCCGGCGATCATGCGGCCTTTCTGAAAACTTGCCACAATGCCGGGCAGACCAAGCCCACGCCGCTCATGCTTCACTACGAGGCGGGCGGCTTCAACTGCCTTCATCGGGATCTCTACGGCGAGATCAGCTTTCCCCTGCAAATGGTATTCCTGCTCGGCCAACACGGCCGCGACTGGGAAGGCGGGGAATTTATTCTCGTCGAGCAGCAACCCCGTGCACAGTCCAAGCCGCAAGTAGTCATCGCCGATCAAGGGCAGGCAATCATTTTCACCACGCACTACCGGCCCGTGAAAGGTTCGCGAGGCTACTACCGCGTCAATCTGCGCCATGGCGTCAGCCGCGTGCACCGCGGTACGCGGTACACGCTGGGGATCATTTTCCACGACGCAAAATGACGAGCAGAGTGTTCAATCGGTCGAGTGAGGTGCAAGCCCGGATTTCTATTGATCGGTTAGTGGTAAAACGCAATTACTCGTGACCGCCGCCGAGCTCGCGCACGATAGAGCCCACGAAGGATTTTGCGTCTCCGAAAAGCATGAGTGTTTTGTCAAGGTAGTAGAGCGGATTGTCGATTCCGGCGAAACCTGCGGCCATGCTGCGCTTGATCACCATCACCGTGCGCGCTTTGTCCACGTCTAGAATCGGCATGCCGTAAATCGGGCTCGCGGTGTCGGTGCGTGCCGCTGGATTGGTCACGTCGTTCGCACCAATCACCAGCGCCACGTCGGTCTGCGGGAAATCTCCGTTGATTTCGTCCATATCCAGCAGTTTGTCATACGGAATGTCCGCTTCCGCGAGCAGGACATTCATGTGCCCCGGCATGCGGCCGGCGACCGGATGGATTCCAAACTTCACATCCACGCCGCGCTTGGTCAGCGCATCATAAAGTTCGCGCACTTTGTGTTGCGCCTGCGCTACGGCCATTCCGTAGCCCGGCACGATGACCACCTTGTTCGCGGCCGCGAGAATCGCGGCGGCTTCCTCCGGTGTCGCGCCACGCACGGGCCGCGCCTCCTGCTGGCCTGCGACCGCCGCCTGCTCCTGCCCGAAGGCACCAAAGAGCACGTTCGAAAATGACCGGTTCATCGCTTTCGACATGTTCACGGAAAGAATGAGACCAGAAGCTCCGTCCAGTGCACCCGCAATGATCAGCAGTTTGCTGTCGAGGACAAATCCCATCGCCGCTGCGGAAAGTCCCGCGTAGGAATTCAAAAGTGAAATAACCGTGGGCATATCGGCGCCGCCGATGGGAATAATCATCATCACGCCGAACAAAAGAGGAATACCGACGATCAGCGGGAAGAGTTGCGTTTTTTCCGGGTACGCAACCAGCATACCCGCGACAGCGATCGCGACAGCCAGGAGTCCGAGATTGACAATGTTCTGTCCCTTATACGTGATGGGCCGCTGCGGCAATATTTCTTGCAATTTTCCAGCGGCCATCAGGCTACCGGTGAACGTCAGCGATCCGAGGATGACCTCCAGCGAGAGCACGCCCATCATGAAGCGCGGCACATCCGGCGTGCGCAAATAAAATTCCGTTGTGCCGACCAAGGTCACGCACAGCGCGCCAAACGCGTGGCTCAGTGCCGTCCGCTGCGGCACCGCGGTCATCGCCACTTCGCCGAGCGGCACGCCGATGATCGTGCCCAATACCAGGCCGATAACGATCCATTTGTATTCCACGATGCCGTGGTGCAGTAATGTGCCGGCAATCGCCAGCAGCATGCCCAGCTCGCCGGCAAGAACTCCGCGGCGCGCGGTCGTCGGAGAGCTCAGCCATTTAAGCGAAAGAATGAAGAGCGCGGTGGCAATCAGGTAGGTGATCTCGATGAGGTAGTCCGAACCGAGCACGTTGCTCATGGTTTTTTCGGTCCGCTCGCTTTGAACATCTTCAGCATCCGGTCGGTAATCAGGAATCCACCCACGATGTTGCTGGTCGCTGCAACGATCGCAATCGTTCCCAGCACTTTCGCGAGGGTCGCCCTGTGCGCGTGGTACTCACCCGCAAGAATGATGGCGCCCACAACGGCGATGGCGTCGAGCGCGTTGGTCAACGACATCAAGGGGGTGTGCAGAAGAGGGGAAACGCGGCGGATAACTTCAAATCCGATAAATGCGGCCAGCATGAAAACGTAGAGGCTGGTAAACAGATCCAGCTTCATGACTTCGCCACCTCCTTCGATTCAGCTGGCAGGGCCGGGAGCCCAAAGAATTCTCTCACACGTGCGTTGACCACTTCCCCGCCCCGCGTCAACATCGTCTCGCGGACGATTTCATCATCCATATTCGGTTGCAGCTTACCGTCCTTAACGAGGTACAGCAGAAAAGCGCTCACATTCCGCGCGTACATCTGACTGGCGTGATACGGCACCGTGCTTGCCAGATTGAACCAGCCGATGATCGTCACGCCATGCTCCACGACCATCTCGCCCGGCCGCGTCAGCTCGCAATTTCCTCCACGCTCGCCGGCCAGATCGACGATCACCGACCCTGGCGCCATGCTCGCGACCATTTCTTTGGTCACAAGAATGGGAGGCTTCTTCCCTGGAATAACCGCCGCGCTGATCACCACGTCGCTTTCTACCACGATTTTTCCCAGCAGTTCGCGCTGACGCTTGTAAAACGTTTCATCCTGGGCCCGCGCGTACCCGCGCGCATCCTCGGCATCTTTGGCCTCGATGGAGAGCTCCACGAAGCGCCCGCCCAAGCTCTGCACTTGCTCCTTTGCGGCGGGACGCAGGTCGTAAGCCGAAGCGACTGCGCCCAGCCGCCGCGCCGTGGCAATCGCCTGCAAACCCGCCACACCCGCGCCAATTACAAAAACGCGGGCCGGAGTAATCGTCCCCGCAGCCGTCGTGAGCATTGGAAAAATGCGCGGCGAAGTGTCCGCCGCAAGCACCACCGCCTTGTAGCCGCAAATCGTAGCCATCGACGAAAGCACGTCCATGCTCTGGGCGCGCGTCGTTCGCGGCATCAACTCCACCGAAAACGAAGTCACTCCTTTGCCGGCGATTTCCTGAAGGGTTTCAATGGAGCCCAGCGGCCTCAAGAATCCAATGAGTACCTGGCCGCGGCGGAAAAGAGGAACGTCGGCTTTGCCGGTCTTGTCGTTGGAACCATAACAGAGAATTTGCACCACAATGTCCGCGGCGCGAAAAACTTCGGCGCGATCGGCGGCAATCTTCACGCCCTTCGCGGTGAAGTCCGCGTCGGGATAGCCGGCCCCGGCTCCGGCTCCGGCCTCCACCACCACTTCCAAGCCAGCTTTGGTCAGATTCGGAATGGCCGCGGGCACCAGTGCCACACGCCGCTCTCCGGGGAAAGTCTCTCGGGGCACACCAACGATCATGAAGTCTCCTCCGCTGCAAAAAACCAGAATTGTTGTTGGGAAGTACAATCATCCAGGGAAATAAACTCAATCCATTTCAAAAAGAGGCCAACCCTCCGCCGGCCCAAACAGTCCAGATCATACACTCATAGGAGCCGGTTTTGTCAGATCGCAAAGCGCCGTCCGATGTCGCGAATTTACCTTATTGCGCCATGGCTATGCTTCAGAGTCCGGGTGACCATTCGGCACGTAGACGAAAAAAAAGGGACCGCTCCGCGGTCCCTCCTTCTTGCATCTATGAACTCCGCGAAAAAAAACGCCGAGGTCAGTTGCTCCCTTGCATCTTATCGGAAGGCGTGGCTATTGCCGCCGACGCTTCGCCGATGGACAGCTCATACTTCTTGCCACCGAAGAAAATCCCCGTCAGCGCCTTGTTGCCGGCCTGGTCGGTGTTGGTGGAATACCCACTTCCGGCCTCGGCTTTCTTTAGCGGAAGAATTTGCGCCGGCACTTTGGCTACCGTCTCCCTGCCGTCGGAAATGCTGAGTTCAGCCGTCGGTCCGTTTCCAGCCCATTCCACTTGATACTTGCCGGCCGGGAGCGGCTTGCCACCGACAGTAACGGTCTCGCCGACATTCAGCGTACCCTTGTTCGAATTGCCGGCGATCGCGCTGGCTGCGAGCAGTAGAGAAAACGCCATCAGACCTGCGCCGAATTTCGTATTTTTCATAAGAGTCTCTTTTCCTTTTGTCCTCGCCTCGCGGAAGCAAATCAAGATCCTTCATTTCCGCGGAGGCAAGCATGATTTGACTACCTCCATCTGATAAGAAAAGGAGCCTCCCGGTTACACTCCCAGGAACAAAAGAATTGCATGAATGCATTAGAAAATCGATTTATCTAAATATACATTTTCCATGGTTTACCGCATGCTTGATTGGAAATGGCTGGGCCAAGGATGAATATTTCTGCTGCTCGCCGATCTGTTCATGGTTGGGTGAACCCCGCCTCCAAATGATCTGCGGTAGAAGCGGGCATGCTCATTCTCAACTTCGTTTTCAGCGCGTTCTCTTCCACGCTATACTTTCTCATGCGCTTCAGGGGCCGTTCGACCTGCCTGACTTTCATCGCTCTACTGTTCGAGCTGCTACCCGCGCCCGCAGCGTCGCAAGAGACTCCCTGGCAAAAAGACACCGCTGCCTGGCGCGCAGAACACAGGGCGGACCTTCTCAAGCCGGACGGCTGGCTGTCTCTCACCGGCCTTGAATGGCTCCAACCTGGAGATAATTCCGTCGGATCGGCTGCCGGCAACAAAATCCATCTTGCGGGTGGACCAGCGCATCTCGCCATCCTTCACCTCGAAAGCAAGACCGTCACGCTGAATCCTCCCCCGGGAGGATTCCGTCCTGACTTTCTCGTCGCTGGGGCTCCCGCAAAATCGCAATCGCTGCGAGTTGAAGCCAACAACGATAAAGTTTCTCCCCATCTCACGATCGGCACCCTCAACATGTACGTGATCCGCCGCGAGGCGCGCTTCGCTCTTCGCATCAAGGATTCTCATTCTCCCGCCATCGTCGGTTTCCACGAACTCAAGTGGTACGCGCCGGACCCCGTTTATCGCGTCACCGCCGAATGGATTCCCTATTCCCCGCACAAAACCGTCGCACTCGCCACTCTTGTCGGCACCAGCTACGGTCAGCCCGTTCCTGGCGCCGCGGAATTCACTCTTGCGGGAAAAACGTTTCGGCTTGAGCCTGTCCTCGAAGATCTCACGGTCGCAAAACTTTTCTTCATTCTTCGCGACACAACCAGTACGTCCACCACCTATGGTGCCTGCCGCTTCCTCTATACCGCCTTCCCCAACAACGGCCTCGATAAACCTGGCGAGCTCGTGCTCGATTTTAATCGTCTGGAAAATCCCCCTTGTGCCTACACTCCTTACTCCACCTGCCCGCTTCCGCCTCCGGGCAACCGGCTTCCCATCCCGCTTCCCGCCGGCGAGCAGCGCTATCACCAATGAACGGATTTCAGTTCTCAGTCTTGAGTCTTAAGTATTGAGTTGTGAGCGTTCATTCTTCCATTTTCTCTTTTGTTTGCTCTTCTCTGCCTGCTCTGCCTGCTCTGCGACCTCCGCGAACTCTGTGTTGAGTGGTTTTTCTCGCGCATTCATTTTGAAATTGCGCGCCGACTATCGGAGAATAGAGGAGTCACATGAAAATGGATTCTCCGAGCTCAAATTTATATCCTGCGAACAGCGATTCCCCCGCCCGCGAGAAGCTTCTCTCCCTGCGCGTTGCTCTTCTTCGCCTCCACAAGACTCTCCTCAACATGGAACGCCGCGACTACGAGCGTGAGCACGGCTACGTCAACACCGGGGAGCTCTTCCGCCTCGTCATCGACCATTCGCAGTTCGCCTGGCTGCACAACATCTCGGAATTCGTCGTCCGCATCGATGAAACTCTGGCTGCCAAGGAGCCCATCACCCCGGAATACACCAGCGGCGCCATCTCTCTCGCCCGGAAAATGTTTGTTCCCACGGAATCCGGCGACGCCTTCCAGAAAAAATACTTCGACGCCATCCAGCGCGATCCCGCCGTAGTCATCGATCACGCTGAGCTTGCGCGCCTCTTCAACAACGAACCTCTCGACTCCTCTACCCCGTAGTTTTTCCAAATTCCCTGATAAACTGTCCCGGTCACCTGGAGGTTCTCATGAGCGAATCCGAGAACACCTACACCAACGGCGAAATCACCGTCACTTGGAAACCCGGCGTCTGCATTCACTCCGCCAAGTGCGTGCAGGGCCTCGGCGAAGTCTTCAACGTCAACGCTCGCCCTTGGATCAACATAGACGGTTCTGGAAGCGATCGCATCATCAAACAGGTCGCGCAGTGCCCTTCCGGAGCGCTCAGTTATGTTCGGAATGAAAAAATCAGCAAAGCCGCTGGGTGATCCGTGGACGTGAATCTCGACGACGTAACCGTCACCCACAACGAAGAGGCTCATCGCTTCGAAGCCGGCATTGGCGGCCTTCGCGCCTTTATCAGTTATAGCCGCTTCCCCGGCCGCATCGTTTATACCCACACCGAAGTGCCGCAGCCACTCGAAGGCCAAGGCATGGCTGCAAAACTCGCCCGCGTGGCGCTCGATTTCGCCCGCGTCAATGATCTCCGGGTTGTTTCGCTCTGTCCCTACGTCTCCAGTCTCATTCGAAAGCACCCTGAGTATCAGGATCTCGTTTCTTCCGACGACCTCCAAAAACTGCTCTCGCGTTGACTCGACATCCCATGTCCCCATCGCGCGCGGCTCTGAAATCCTCTCCTGCCAAATTCGCTATTCGCCGTCTCCGCCGCTCTGAACTTCCCTCGGACACCGTCATGCTCGCTCGTTTCCTAGTCGGGAAAGTCGTCGTCCACGATCTCCCCGCGGGACGCCTCAGCGGCCGCATCGTGGAAACGGAGGCCTATCCGCCCGGCGATCCCGCGGGACATCACTTCCGCGGCCCTACTCCGCGCATTCGCTCGATGTATCTCGCTCATGGCCACGCCTACATTTTTTTCAACTATGGCGCGCACTTCATGCTCAACGTCGTGAGCGAACCTGAGAAAACCGCCGCCGCGATCCTCATCCGCGCCCTCGAACCGCTTGAAGGCCTCGCGATCATGCAGCGCCACCGCAAGACCACTCGGCTTCTCGATCTCACCCGCGGCCCCGGACGCCTCGCCGCAGCTTTTCAAATCGATCGCCGCCACGACGGCCTCGACCTTTGCGCCCCCGGCTCGCTCTGGCTGGGCGAAACCAGCCATCCCATTGGCCCCATTGGAAAAACCGTCCGCATCGGCATTACCCGTGCCGCCGATCAGCTCCTTCGCTTTTACGAGCGCGGCAATCCCTTTGTCAGCGGCCCCAAGCGCTTCCTACTACCTGCCACGCCGCGCAAGAAATCGTCTTTCGGGGCAAATTGATCTGATCCCAAAATGCGCTCTCGTCCCTTTGCCGAGTTCCTCGCTCTTCCGCCGTCCGGGTCCCCTGTCTTCTGGTTATTTCTTGCTCAGAGTGCTCTCTTGCGCTTCGGTAGTGTCCGCTCGGCGCACCAGATAATTCTCCAGAAGCTCGTCCAGCTCCTGCGGCCGGATTGGTCGGACGAAAGAAATGTGAAAAGTCGAGATATCAATGACGACCCGGAGCCTCTATCGAGAGGTCCACGAAGAAATCTACAAGAATTAAATCACTAGAAATAACTCACGCCTTGCTTTCCGGGTTAATCGCCGCTTGCTTCCGCGAGATGGTCGTATGCGCGGCGAAAATTCTCGTACCAGGTTTCCGTGAAGCTGGTGACGACTGGCCCCACGGTTCGTCCTGCGATCTTCAGGCCGGTATGGACGATGTCTCCCCACGTATGCACGCGCGTCCCATTTCTCGGTCGTTCATCGAAGCTGACCCGCTGCGCCAATACCACCCCGAGCGAGTGGTCGATCCATGCCGCTTCCGCAAAAGCCTCTGGTTCGAAACGCCTTCGACACGCCCACCCGTAGGCCCTCAATAACCGATAGGAACCACGCTCCCCCTTCCTGTCCATTTCATGCAAGAATGTGAGCGACGAGCGCCCGGCCCCAGGCGCCTGCGAATCACAAGTCTAGACGATCCAGCCCTGCCTCAGACGCCGCGGTGTTCTTTCGGCGGTCGCACGCCAAGCAGATGGGGTGTCCCCATTGGCCGGCTCACAAGAATTCACAGTTGGAGGTGCACAATGAGTGACGTCTGGAAGCAGTGCGAAGGTCAGGTCATCGACAATCGATTCCGGCTGCAGCGGTACTTAGGCGGTACGGACGACTCCGCCGTTTTCCTTACGCAGCTCGCCGGATCACCTTCACAAAAAGCCGCCATCAAATTTATTCCCGCCGGCACCACCGCCGATCTCCAGCTCTCACTTTGGCGCCGCGTCACACAGCTCGCTCATCCTCATTTGCTCCGCATCTTCGACATCGGCCGCTGCCGCCTTGAGAACAGGGATCGTCTCTACATCGTGATGGAGTATGCCGAAGAAGACCTCTCCCAAATTCTCCCCCAGCGTCCTCTCACAGCTTCTGAAGCTCGCGAAATGCTCGAACCCGTGCTCGATGTTCTCACTTATCTCCACGGCAAAGGCCTCGTTCATTCGCGTATCAAACCTTCCAATATTCTCGCCGCCACCGATCAACTCAAGCTCTCCAGCGACGCCCTTTTCCCCATCGGCGAATCCCGCAAATCACCGAGCAAGTTCGCTGCTCACGACGCTCCTGAAACCGCAGCCTCTCCGCTCTCCGCAGCCGCCGACGTCTGGTCTCTCGGAATGACACTGGTCGAAACGCTCACGCAGCACGCACCTGTCCTACAGCCCGGAAGCCAAGCCGACCCGGTCGTTCCCGATGCGCTTCCCCAGCCTTTTCTCGATATCGCACGTCACGCACTCCGCCGCGAACCCCGGCGCCGCTGGACCATTGCCGAAATCGCCGCGCGCTTCAATCCCGCGGTCGCGGCCGCCGCCCAATCCGTTTCTCCTCTAGCTGTCCCGCTCTCCACGGTTCCGGCTGTCCCCGCGGCAAAGCTGCCAGTGCCAAAGTCCGACGTGCCTCCGCCAAGACCGCAAGCGCAGCCGCCACGTCTGCAACCCGCGAACCTGCGGAAGCAAACTCTTGTTCTTCCCAACTATGTCGTTCCTGTTGCCGCTGTGCTGTTGGTTATTTTCGCCATCATTGCGCTTCCGAAAATCCTCGGCCATCGTTCCGACTCTTCGTCGTCCGCTTCAGCGGCCCCCGCTCAGCCCGCAGGAACGCCCAATCTGATCGAGCAGCCTGTGCGTCGTGAAACCTCGTCAGTTCCAAAGACGTCCGCACCATCCGCGACGCAAAACTCGCTGAAAACCGCCGCAGAGAAAAAGACTGCGGCACGGCCGGAGAGTTCGCCGGTTGCCGCACGCACCCCTGCTGTCGTGCGCACCGATACCTTTCCGTCCGCAAACGCGCCACACACTACCGCGTCCTCTCCCGCGCGCGGTGAAGTCCTCGACGAGGTTCTGCCCGAAGTCTCCGACAAGGCGCGCGCCACTATTCGGGGCATCGTCCGCGTCAGCGTCCGCGTTCACGTCGATCCCACGGGCGACGTCTCCGAAGCTGCGCTCGATTCTCCCGGCCCCAGTAAGTATTTCGCCGACCTCGCGCTGAAAGCCGCCCGCCGCTGGCAATTCGCTTCACCCGAAGCCGGTGGGCACAGCGTCGCCAGCGAATGGCTCATCCGCTTCCATTTCTCGCCCTCCGGGCCCAAAGCCTTTCCAACGCAAACAACGCCGTAGCGTTTGCCGGCGCCCTTGCCGGAAAAGGGTTCGCCACAGAGGCACCGGGTGCGCAGAGCGGAGCGAAGGCTAGCGGCCGGTGCGGAAAAATCGTGGCGGCGGACGATGATGTGGCAGGGGTCCTCTCTGCAGAGCGTGAGGAAAGAGGAAGAGTGATTCCTCACATCCGCAGGCCGAGCTCTTCGCAACGGCAAAGCGGGAGGAAAAAGTCGGCCTGCTGCTTTCGGTCCCGTAAATCCATCCAGGGCGCAAAATACGCGAATGACGGTGGGCGGGATCGACGCAAGGAAACCTGGCGGAAAGGGTGGAGCACCCACAGATTTGACCTGAATTCCGAAGTTGGACACATACCAAACGCCCTAAGCCGCGGGTCTTGAGCTGATCTCCCTGTCTTCTGAAGGAGAAATGACGGGACAAAATCCGGGGATTACATACTTCGCTCCCCGCCACTCACTTGGGCTTTCGACTGGGGCGCGCCCACTCACCTGCCTATGGCGCTATGGTAGTTGTTCCGTGGAGAGACACATAATGGCAGCCAGCGTTTCTGCCATAGCCGCTATAAACCTGCTTCAACACTTGCGTCATGCCCACAATTACAGGATTCCCCGCGCCATCCATAGTAGCCGTCTGAAGAACCGTCAGAGCCCACTGATTCGTAGAGTTGCAGCCTGGTGCGCCGAATTCGGTTTGCTTCGACGTTACGGGAAGTAATTGAATGAACCCGCTATACTCAGGCGTGCTGATGCGCAACGTCTCCGTTAGATCGGGTAACGAAGTACATAATTCCGCAAGATTCGACATCGGCGAAGTTGGATTTCTACAGGGAAAATCATTCAAAAGGGGAAGGACAACCTCCGTGTCTTGAGTCGGTCTTCGGGTGTTCGTGCAAGAAAACGGAGGCCTATAATAATATCTCCTCTTCGCACTACCCAACTTCGGAATTTACGTTTAATGGAAGGCCCGATGCGTGATCGATCGGGCCTTCCGGTTTTTTCGGAAAGCCGGGACGGTTACCTTGCGGCGGTGGCCGCTAGGGCTTTGGCTCTGTTGGCGAGCTGAGGGACGACGCCGAGCTGCTGCATGAGGCCCAGAGCGTCCCAATTGACATAGCCTTCCACGATCTTGCCATTCGAGACGCGCGCGACGGTCACGCCGGAGACGGTGATATGCTTCCCCGTTGGCGCAATGCCGTTGAGATCACCTTTATGGATGCCTCGGCAGGACCAGCGGGTCATGACGGTTTCGCCTTCGGCAATGACATCCTCGATCGTCAAATGAAGGTCGGGGAAAGCAGTGCGATAGAGAGCCGCTCTCTTCTTTTCACTGTCGGGGCCGTGCCCAAAATCGGGCGTCGAAGGGTCATAGTGAGCGTAGTTGGGGGCGAAGACCTCGTCGGCCACCGACAGATTGCCATTGTTCCAGAGTTCGGTGAACAGACGACGGACGATAGCTTTATTATGTTCAGACATTTGGTGTTCTCCTCTTTGAGAAATACGAAAACGGGCCTCGCATGAAGCGCGTCGAGCTCGAGTGTTGTGCCTGGAACCACTACGGTCTTGGGCGTGTAGCGCAGTACGTCGGGCAGAAGGTCAGGTCCCGCAGGAGCGGAGAAAAACGAGGCGAGGACGCACTGCCCTCTTGGCGCTCGATGCGGAGCTTAACTGTTAAGAACTGCCCTAGGTCTACGGAGCGGGAGTCTCGCCTGAAAGGGCGGAACTTCGACATGATCGTGTTCCTCGCGGACGTGCGTGTCAAGGTTAATCGAAAGACTCTTCTGTGCAAAAAAAACGGCGGGGATGGGGAAATCTGCGAGATTGGAGAGCCGTTCTCGAGGACGGGCCTGTACGTGGGGGGAGGAGAAGGCGGCTGCTACAAGATTTAAGAAGGAAGATGGCGAAATATAGCCGCGGATGCAAGCTATAAGCAAAACCACCGGTCTGAAGACCAGCCACAAAGAGAAGAAAGGTCAGCGCCCGGTTACGGAGCCTTGGCGGCGGGGACACCGAGGTCGGCGATGTTGTCGCCCTTTTTGAGGGAGGGGACGGCGTTGACGTGGAGGACGACGGCGGAGACGGGAGCGCGAGGCTCGGCGATGAGTTTGCCGGTGTAGTCGGTGATGGCGCCGAGCTTCATGCCGGCGGAGACGTAGGTGCCGCGCTTAACGAGGGGATACCAGATGCCGGGGCCGTCGGCGAGGACATCGACGAGTTTTTCAATCCAGACGGGATTCTCGATGGGATGCGGATCGCCGGGGAGCATCTTGAGGGCGCGCATGGTGCTGAGAGTTCCGTTGACGAGGAGAGCGAGGTCGTCGGTTTCGACGGTGCCCGCGTGACCGGCTTCGACGACGATGGACGGCTTGCCGCGGACGGAGGCGGTGTTATCGAGATAGCGGGTGGCAGCGGGGTCGGTGGGGCGCTCGCGCCAGATAATGATGTGATCGAGGCCGAAGGCGAGAACCATTTCCTTGGAGGTGCGGTCCTGGGCTTCGCGGCCGGTGGGGCCCCAGTAGGCGTAGGGGCGGAGGCTTTCGTCGAGATCGCCGCCGTGGTAGTCGATGAGGTAGTCGCAGCGGTCGACGATTTCCTTGGTGACGAGGAAAGAAGCGCGCTCGGTTTGCGTGCCGTCGGCTTTGCCGGGATAGAAGCGGTTCATGCTCTTGTTGTCGATGGGATTGACGTGCGGGACTTTTTGCTCGAAGGATTGGATATTGATGAGCGGGACGAGGATGACGATGCCGGTGACTTGCGCGGGGTCAAGGGCGCCGATTAGTTTTTCGATGGCAATGATGGAGACGTATTCGGTACCGTGGGCGCCAGAGACGAGGGCGAGGACCTTGCCGGGCTTTGCCCCGTTAACGACAACGACGGGGATGCTGGTGGCGGCGTCAACGCCAGCGGGGACTTCGAGATAGCCGGTAGCTTTTTGGCCAGGGGCGGCAGTGGCGGTGCCGACGGTGAAGCTAGATTGGGGGCGAGCGGGAAAAGGAGTGATGAGCAGGACTGCAACGATCCCAAGACGAATCCGCATCCAGTACCTCCGTCAAGTGATGGAGCTTAACGCAAGGAGAGTGATTGGGGCAATGCGAGGAAAGATTTCAACATAGAGAACGCGGAGGACGCGGAGGTCGCGGAGGTCGCGAAGAAGGGAGGGCGCACTGAAGTGCGCCCTTACAGTTGTCGCTCACGGTTGGGGACGCGCGGGTTGCGGTTTCGGCAGAGGCTTGCGCGGAATCATTTCGTCGCGGTTGGCCGTGAGGTACACGAAGGAAGCGACGATCACGGCCATCTGCTTCATATCGGGTTCCTGGATGCGCTCGTAGACGTCCATGTTCGAATGGTGCGTGCGCGTGTCATAGTCCAGAGGGTCCTGGATGAACTGAAAGCCGGGCAGGCCTACGGCGTTGAACGAAAGGTGATCGGTTCCGCCGGTGTTGCGGATGGTGAGCGAATTCATTCCGAGGCCGTGGAACGGCTCCATCCATGCAGAAAAGATCGGGGCCACCATTTCATTCCCCTGCAAGTAGACACCGCGAATCTTGCCAGTTCCGTTGTCGACGTTGTAGTAGGCGTCGAGCCTGGCATGCTCCGAAGAGGGTTTCATCACTTCCGGATCGGCGAAATGCTGTTTGACATAAGCGCGCGAGCCGAGCAAGCCTTGTTCTTCGCCGGTCCACAGGCCGATGCGGACGGTGCGCCGCATCTTCAGGCCGGTGGTCTTGAGAATTCTGATGGCCTCCAGCATCACGGCGGAGCCTGCGCCGTTGTCGGTCGCACCGGTGCCCGCATGCCAGGAATCGAAGTGCGCGCCGAGCATGACGACCTCGTCGGCTTTGGCTTTGTCCGTGCCGGGTATTTCGCCAATGATGTTGAAAGAATTCAGATCGTCGTCGTAGAACTTGTTCTCGATATCGAGCTGCAGCGTGACCGGCACTTTCTTCTCGAGCATTCGATAGATGCGCCCGTAGTTTTCGCTGGCCACGGCGATGCGCGGAGGCGCCGGCGGGTCTTTCTCTTTATCCCGCCCGCCACCCTGCTGGACGAAAACCGTTCCGTCATCGCCCCGTGAGGGCTCGATCCACGCGGCAACGCCTTCTTCAACGAGAAACTTCTGCACCTTGAGATTTAACTCGCGCTGCGCGCGGAATTGCGCAGCGCGATCTTCCGGGTTCTGCGCGGCAGGGACCGGCTGCGAGGCGAGATCCGCTAACTCGGCATCCGTGTAGCGGTGAGCTTGTGGCTCGAAGCGCTCGGGATTCTCGGGGACGGCTGCAGTCAGCACAAACTTTCCTTTAAGCTGCCCGCGGTACTTCTGAACGTCTTCTTCCTTCAAAATCGGGGCGAACACGGCGGGAGCAGTTACGGGACCATTGGTCCCGGGTGTCCAGGCCTTGGAATAGGCAATCAGAGGAAACGGCCGTGGGGAAATCACCTGCGCGGAAAAGCGTTCGTTGGACCAGCCTCGGCCGAACGGTCCCCAAGGTTCGAGATGGACGTTTGCGAGCTGCCATTCCTTCATCTTGCCGGTGGTCCAGGCCGCCGCCTCCTTTATGTCCGGAGAATTGGTCAGACGTGGACCATAGACATCGCTCAGGTAGCCCATGATGTCCATCACTTGCGAATGATTGAAACCTTCATCCTTGATCTGATAGATGCCGTACAAATCGGCCTGGCTCGGCGACTGCGCCGCCAAAGGCAAGACCACTAACAACATCACGAATACCGCTAACACACTCGCATCCTTTCGCACCATCGTCCTCCGACCTTGTTGTTCTATTCGCCCTTCGATTGCCAGGAAAATGCTCCAGGGAATGACTCGCTTGACATGGGACGCCCCGGCCCGCGATTCCGTTTCATCCTCGCCGGCAATCACTCGCTCTCGCCAGTAAGATCAGGATAAAGATGGTATTGGAGCACGGTTCGGCGGGGAGATCCGAACCTTCCGCTATTCCCGAGATTTCGGAGCTGGTTCGGGCCGAGCGGGAGTCGCGTCGCCTTTGACGCGGTGGGCATACCAGGCGAGGTATCGCTCGAGGCGGTCTTGATGGGGCGAGAAGCAGTAGCAGGTTGCTGAGCGAGAGCGAGCGGCGCAAGCAGGAGAACTGCGGAAAGAGCTGAAAGACGAAAGGAGAGCTTCATTCGCAAAGACCTCTTGAACGGTTATGAATGCAAGAAGACAAACAGCGAAGCGTAACACAGGTCCTCCGATAGACGGCGCGTGGAGAAAATCGGGGAGCAGCAGTGGGAGTTTCGCAGGACGGGGCGTCGGTTGGCACGACAGTGCGTTTAGCAAGACAGAAAAAATTTAGCCTGGGTGCATTTTTCCCTTGCATGCGGTGACGACTCTTGTATTCTGCACATGCGAACTCGCTTTACCGCAGCGGCGCGAGCGAGTTTCGTTTAGGAGGACGAGAGTAAAAATTGAGTTCTATATCGCTTCCCGCCCGGCTACCTTCCCGCGCAACCCCCACAGCAAAAAAAAGAATCACCAAGCTCACGCTCTGGCCGCTTGTGGCTGCCACCTTCTTCATGGTGTCCGGCGGCACCTATGGCACGGAAGAGATCATTCACGGCGCGGGCTACGGCCACGGGATTTTAATACTGTTGTTCCTGCCAGTGCTGTGGTGCCTGCCGACAGCATTCATGATCGGCGAACTTTCGAGCGCACTGCCGCACGAGGGTGGCTACTACGCATGGGTCCGCCGCGGCTTGGGGAACTTCTGGGGCTTTCAGGAAGCGTGGCTCTCGCTGGCCGCAAGCATCTTTGACATGGCCATCTACCCGACGCTGTTTGTCTTCTACTTGAAGCAGATGTCGCCGTGGTTTGGCTTTGGGAATCATGGAATCTACGCCGGGCTCTTCGTGGTGGTTACCTGCGCAGTATTGAATCTTGCAGGAATTCGCGTCGTGGGAATCACCTCGTTGTGGCTATTCTTTCTGCTGTCGGCACCGTTCGCGCTGATCGTGGTGATGGCGCCCCTCAAAATAGGAACCCTAGCGGAAACCCATACCGCGCCGGCCGCTACGGGGCTGGGCTTGCTCGGCGGCATGCTGGTGGCGATGTGGAACTACATGGGATGGGATAACGCCTCGACGATTGCGCAGGAAGTCGAGCGGCCCCAGAGGACTTATCCGAAGGCCATGATTGCAGCGGTGGTCCTGGTTGCGCTGAGTTATGTGCTCCCGTTCCTGGCGGTATATTTCACGGGCATTCCGGCCTCGGCGTTCGGGAGTGACGGCGCTTGGGCCGGAGTGGCGGGCCTCGTTGGCGGAAAGATCCTGGGTTTCGAATGGCTCAGGTTCCCGATCGTGCTCGGCGGCATGATGAGCGCGTTCGGAATGTTTAACGCACTGGTGATGAGCTATTCGCGTCTGCCGCTGGCGATGGCGCGGGACGGCATGCTGCCAAAGTTTTTTGGCAAGATGAGCGCGAGGACTCAGGCGGCCTGGGTGGCCATCCTCTTCTGCGCGACCTGCTGGGCGCTATGCCTGGGGCTGGGTTTCAAGCGGCTCGTAACGCTGGACATTATGCTTTACGGCATCAGCCTGATGCTGGAGTTCGTAACGCTGGTGGCGCTGCGCATCCGAGAGCCGGAGTTGAAGCGGCAATTCCGCGTCCCTGGCGGGCTGACCGGTGCGATTACTTGCGGAATATTCCCGCTGCTGCTCCTGAGCCTGGCGATGGTGGAGAGCGAGCACGAGAGCGTGCTGGGGATGAATGGGCTGGCTTTCGGAGCGCTGATCATTGTCACCGGCTTTGTGGCCTATGGGACCACGGGGAAACTGCGTAGACGCCTACCAGAGTGCCCCTGACCGAGAACGCGGAGGCCGCCTAAGCTCCTGCTATCTGGTTGATTTCGGGTGTAACCGAATGCTGTAGTCCTTATCGCCGGGGAGACGGCTGTCTACGTGAACGACTTTCACGGATTCATCCGCTTCCCTGCCACGCACGTAGCCGATGGCGCCGGGCACGTTGAACACAAACTTGAGCACTTCCGTGGGGGTCGCCAGAGTCTTAGGCGCCGCATGGACTTCTCCAGTGAACATCCCTTGCAGAAAGTGTTTATTGAAGTCCTTGTCATCCATGCGATAAATTTGAGTGAGCACAGCTTGGCGTTCCTGCTTGCCAGGCTCGAGCATCACCACGGTGATACGACGGCCATTTGACCAATGGGTTTGCTCGCCTAGAAAGATTTTGCGCAGCTCAGCGAAAGACAGGTTCTCGACTGGATTCGAACGATTCACGACAATTCCCAGACTATCTTCGGCCGCCGGGCGGCCTTGCGGCGCGAATGCAAGGGGTTCGCTGGTCCCAACCGGCAGCAGATGGGACAGCAAGATGGCTGCGGCCAACATCAATAAACCAAATGTCAAACGAGGCATCGTTGCACGCCCTTAGAAGGTGAAACCGGCTTGGAGGGCCAGTGCGTGGATCGCCTGATCGCGCCCTCGTGCAGTGTAATCGTATTGCAGCTTCAAAGCCACAAAGTCACTTAAGTCGTACCGCAAGCCCACCGAAGGGCCGCGGCGCAAGCCGACGTCGGAAAACACCGGCTCACTCTGGGAAGCATTGACATATTGGTAGCGCATGTAAGGGCGGTAAGAGCCGAAACGTTTGGAAATCTGCGTGTAGAAGCCCGGCGTGTCGAACACGCGAGAAGTTCCCTGGGGTGCATGGCGAAGGAGCAGGGCCTCATTCAGCCATTCGAAGCTCAGCCCAGCGTAAACGGCGTGGGCAGCAAATATGGTCTCACCAATTCTTGGCGAATTCAGCGGCGCCAAGAGATCCCGGTAGATGGAGAAGCCCGCCTGCAATCCGCGGACCGCCTCCGGCCGTGCGAAGACCGCAAAATTGACGGACTTGTGGTTGTTCTCATCAAGGACGTTTTGCACCGGCTCGAACATGGGCGAGCGCGAGGTACGGCCGTTGCCAGCCTCGGCGACGTAGTGCAAACCAAGAGCTCCTGAAGGAATTCGTCCGGACGCCGTCACACCGACATTGTGGATGGGCAGAATTCCTCCCTGGTCCTCAAATTGAAATAGGAAGGGGCGGCCGGTAGTCGTTTGAAGCCAGGTACTGTGATGATAAGCAGTATTGTAATAGCCGATCGCGGAGTGAAAACGGCCGACCCCTACGTTCAGGAAATCGCCGAACGAATAGGTGAGCAGCAAGCGTTCGATATCCACGCCAAACGAATTGTCCCGCCCCGCCTCGAAAACAACCTCACTGAGGAACTTGAGCTTTTCCGAGACGTCCGAGGTGACAAAGAGGTCGACCTGTCCGAGGCTGAAGGAGGTGTTGTCGCCTTTCAGGTTGCTCCCGTGAAGCGTGACGTCACTGAATCCCCTGATGCGCAAGAGCGTCTTATTGAGGTCCATTCCTTCCGACATAGGATGTTCAGCTTGCGGCTCAGGTTCGGGTTGACTGGGCGGGGCGGCCTGGGGAGGCGTTGGCTTGGGGATTGCGGCCGTGGCTTGCGCCAATGCCGCCCGTAATTCCCTTACTGTTGCCTCCAGCTGATCCATGCGCTGCAAGAGCAACTGCGCCGTCTGTGGATTCATATCGGAAGGAGCATTGGTCTGCTGCGCGCAAAGTTTGGGAGTAATCAGGAACATCCCGAGAAGTAGTGGCAATTTCAACATTCTGGGTATCCGACCCGCGAAAATCACAACGAGCAGGGCTTTGATTGGCGGGAGAGTGGAAAACTTCATGTCTGCCTCCTTAAAGTTCACGCAGTCGAAATACTCAGCAGGTACTCACCATCCAGAAGCGGCAGGGAGCGCGTCACCCACGGACGAGACTGCGGCGGCATGGAACTGAACTTCGCGACTTGCCCCTTGTCTGTCCGCTGTAGAAGAGAACGCCCTCGTTTGAGTCCCAACCTCGGAAATTGTTGGGGCTTGCCAGATTTTGCGGGAGCAACACTGGCTGCAAAGCTACAATATCTTCCAAAGACCTTCAATCGAAATTCAGTTTTGAAGGGAGCCAGGTTTATCTAGACAAGGAACCCACCATGGGGCCCTAGGTCTGTTGGTACGAGGCGCTCCAATTCCCGTCTTTCCGTTGACTTCGCCCAAGGTCACTCCTAAGATGTCACATCAATGATCGGTCAAACCATCTCCCACTATCGAATCACCGACAAGCTCGGTGGCGGTGGCATGGGGGTAGTTTACAAAGCCGAGGACACACGCCTGCACCGCTTCGTGGCCCTTAAATTTCTGCCGCAGGAGGTTTGCCGTGATCCGCAAGCGCTGGCCCGCTTCCAACGCGAAGCACAAGCGGCGTCCGCCCTGAATCACCCCAATATCTGCACCATTCACGACATCGGGCAACAGGAGGGAAGGGCGTTCATCGCCATGGAGTATCTGGACGGCCTGACGCTGAAACACGTCATCACCGGCAGTCCGTTGGACAATGAAAAACTGCTCGCGCTGGCCATTGAGATCGCGGATGCGCTCGATGCTGCGCACAGCGAAGGCATAGTTCACCGCGACATCAAGCCTGCCAACATCTTTGTCACCAAAAGAGGGCACGCCAAGATATTGGATTTCGGGCTCGCCAAACTGACGCCGATCAGCAGTAAGGTCGCGCAAGCGGCGGGCGTGCGGTTCGAGGCGACGGCTGGATCGAGTGCCGAGCAGCTGACCGGTCCGGGCGCGGCGCTGGGGACGGTAGCGTACATGTCGCCGGAGCAAGCCAAAGGAAAGCAACTTGATGTGCGCACCGACCTCTTCTCGTTCGGCGCGGTGTTGTACGAGATGGCCACGGGGGCAATGCCGTTTCGTGGAGATACTTCTGCGATTATTTTTGATGCGATTCTCAACCGGCCGCCTTTGCGTCCATTGCGGCTCAATCCCGAGTTACCGCCTAAGTTAGAAGAGATCATCAACAAGGCGCTGGAGAAGGACCGTGATCTGCGTTACCAGGTAGCCGCGGAAATGCGGGCGGATCTGAAACGGTTGAAGCGCGAAACCGATTCAAACCAGACTCCGCACGTGGTTTCGACGTCTTCGGCGGTTGCTCCCCCCCCGCTGGCGCCCGCGGCAACTCAACAACACGGGAGTTCCGCGGTTGTTGCCGCGGTGAAACAACACAAATGGGGAGCAACTGGAATTGCGGTGGCCGGACTGACCGTTTTGGCTGCAGCGGTGTTCGGAGTGTACTCGCTGCTGCATCGTCCAAGCGGCGCTCATTTCCAGAATTTCACGATCAAGCAAGTCACCAACTCGGGCAAGGCTGGACTCACGGCAATTTCGCCGGATGGCAGATATGTGCTGACGGTGATCAACAGCAAAGGACTGCAGGGCCTGTGGCTGCACAACCTTCCGACGAGCAGCGACTCGCAGGTGATTCCGCCTGCGCCAGTTTCCTACAAAAGCCTCACGTTTTCTCCGGACGGAAATTATCTTTATTTCATCAAAGCGACGGATGCGATAAGTACCACCTTCGACCTCTTTCGGACACCGGTGCTGGGGGGCACGCCTCAAACAATAATCCGGGGCATTGACAGCGACATCGCATTCTCTCCCGATGGGCGGCGCATCGCCTTCGCTCGAGTGAATGATCCGGAGGCAGGCAAGTACAGGTTGATGACATCCAATCTGAATGGAGGCGACGAGCAGGTTCTGAATGCGGTCGCGCCCGCGGCTGATAGCCCTCCGTTCATCGCTTGGTCCCCGCGAGACGAGCGGCTGGCGTACAGATTGTTCAAGCCGGACAAGGCTCTCGGAGGAATCGCCCTGTTCGATATCGAAACCAAGAAAATAAGCAGATTCGCTACCTTCGATGACAAGCTCACTTCGGACTTCAAGTGGCTCCCCGAGGGGCGTGCAGTGCTGGCGTTATATTCGCGAAAGGGACCGGATTACTTTGAGCGGTCACAGATCGGATTCGTTGCGGAGGGGACTGAGGAACTCCGGCCGATCACTCGGGATACCAATAGTTATGCAACTTTGACTCTCTCTGCCGACGGAAAAACCCTGGCGACCGTCCAGACTAAGACGATGAGAAATCTATACGTCCTTCCGGCCACGGGTAGCCAGTCGCCGACGGCGAAGCAAGTGCTTCCCCAGGGACAGAATGTTTACGGATTCGATTGGTCCGCGGACGGGAATCTGCTTTTTAGCGACCTTATTCGCGTGATGAGGATCGGCATAGACCAGAGCGTTCCGACACCATTGGTTGGCGATTCGAGCGCGGCGATTGTGGAATTGGCGGGCTGCGGGACTCGTTACCTGGTGTTCTCCTGGGCATTTCATGGCGGCACAAACTCAACGAACGTCTGGCGTACTAACGCCGACGGCACAAATCCCGTGAAATTAACCGACGGAAAGGACGACCGAGCTCCGGTGTGTTCGGCAGACGGAAAATGGGCATATTACTGGGACCTTGCGTTGCAACAACTTTGGCGGGTACCGATGGACGGCCCAGGAAAACCTGAATTGTTCCCGGGGAGCGCTGTTCCCCGAACCTTCCCCACAGGAACGGGGCTGAGCCCTTCTCCCGACGGCAAGGTTCTCGCTTATGTTTTGGCCACCATGCCAACACCGGAGGAACCGTATCCTCAATATAAGGTCGCGCTCCTGGAGCCCTCTTCGAAGCCTTCGCCACCACGCCTGATCGATGCGGACGAGCGGATTTCGAGCGGAGGCTTGAACTTCACGCCGGATGGAAAGGCGGTGGCCTACGCGATCCGCGAAAACGGGGTGGATAATCTATGGGTGCAACCGCTGGACGGCTCGCGTGGCCGACAGATCACCTACTTTGATTCGGAGCAAATTTTCAACTTCCGTTGGTCACCGGACGGCAGAAGCCTCTGCATACTCCGCAGCCATACCGACTCCGACGTTGTCCTCATCCGAGAATCGTCTCAATAGCCCTGGGCCGGGCATCAAAATTGGGACCATCCTCGGAGACAGACCACCTGTATATTCATCAGGAGAATCCTAACGTGAACGCGCGACATCTCGCTGCCCTGTCATTATTTCTGCTCTTCGCCCCAGATGGTGCCTTGCGGGTGGCTGCCTCGCCGCAGACAGCGCAGCACATCGACGCCAAACTCTTTCAAGAGCTGCGGTGGCGGCCGATCGGGCCACCTCGTGGGGGACGCGCACTGGCAGTGGCGGGCGTGCGCGGGCAGCCGGAAGTTTTCTATTTCGGAAGCGTGGGCGGAGGCATTTGGAAGACTGATGACGCGGGGCGAACGTGGAATCCCATCTTTGATTCGCAGCCGATTGCGTCGATTGGGGCAATCGCGGTTGCGCCGTCGGATTCGAACGTGATTTACGCCGGCTCGGGAGAAGCCGACATGCGCTCCTCGATTTCCTACGGGAATGGAATGTACAAGTCCACGGACGGTGGCAAGACATGGACGCACATCGGGCTGGATGATTCGCGGCAGATCGGGCGGATCATTGTGGACCCGCAGAACCCAAACAGAGTCTTCGTCGCCGCGCTGGGTCATGCCTACGGGCCGAACCAGGACCGAGGCGTCTTCCGTTCGAAAGATGGCGGAAAGAGCTGGCAAAAAATTCTATTTCACGATGAAAACACAGGAGCGATCGATCTGGCGTTCGAGCCAGGAAATCCAAAAACGATTTACGCGACATTGTGGCAGACGCGCAGGCCACCGTGGAGCATTTACCCTCCTTCGAACGGACCGGGCAGTGGCCTTTATCGCTCAAGCGACGGAGGCGATCACTGGGAACACGTGACCGGGCAGGGGCTGCCATCGGAAGGCCTCGGCCGGGTCGGCATCGCTTTTGCGCCGAGCAATCCGCGGCGGATTTATCTGATCGCGGACGCCAAGGAGGGCGGGCTCTTTCGTTCTGACAACGGTGGGCAGAGTTGGCAGCGCGTTTCGAATGACCGGAGGATTTGGCAGCGTGGGTGGTACTTCGGGGAAGTCAGCGTGGATCCGAAAGACCCTGACACTGTGTATGTGCCGAACACCACGACCTACCAGTCGCGCGACGGAGGAAAGACATTCACGGCGTTCAAAGGCGCGCCGGGCGGAGACGACTATCACGAGCTTTGGATTGATCCCGATGAGCCGCGGCGGATGATTCTCAGCAGCGACCAAGGCACGATCGTGACGCGCAACCGCGGTGAGACGTGGAGCTCCTGGTACAACCAGCCAACGGCGCAGTTCTATCACGTCGTGACAGATAACCAGTTTCCTTACTGGGTGTACGGTGCGCAGCAGGACAGCGGTTCGGCGGCTACTCAAAGCCGTAGCAAGTACCGTTCGTTGAATTTCCATGATTGGCGGCCGATGGACGCCGGGGACGAAAATGGCTACATTGCGCCGGACCCCCTGAATCCGGGCGTGGTGTTTGGTGGATTCGTCGCGCGGCAAGATTTCGGCGACGAACAGCTCCAGCAACTGCCGACGACGATTGCGCATCCTGGTGATTACCGGCGCACGTGGACACTGCCGCTGGTTTTTTCGCCGATCGATCCGCACGTGCTGTACTTCGGCTCGCAAGTTTTGTTTCGAACGGCCGATGGCGGCGGCTCCTGGCAAGCGATTAGTCCCGACCTCACGCGCGAAGATCCCGGCGTGCCGCTAAATCTGGACGCAACGACTGCAGCGGATGCTCCGAAGGGCAACCGACGCGGCGTGATTTACACGATTGGACCATCGTTTGTGCGGGCTGGAGAAATCTGGGCGGGCACGGACGATGGATTGATTCAACTGACGCTAGACGAAGGGAAAACGTGGGAGAACGTTACGCCGCCGGATTTGACGCCTTGGAGCAAGGTGACGCATATCGAAGCGTCGCATTCCGATGCGGGGACAACATACGCGGCGGTGGACAGGCATCGCGTTGAGGATTATCAGGCGTATCTGTATCGAACGCGGGACTTCGGCAAGACCTGGCAACGGATCTCAAATGGGATTCCCGAGGGAAGTTTCGTGAACTGCGTGCGGGAAGATCCTGCTCGAAGAGGGTTGCTGTACGCCTGCGTGGAAAAGGGCGTCTATGCGTCTTTTAATGACGGCGAGGTTTGGCAGCCCTTGCAACTGAATCTGCCGGTGACATCGGTGCGCGATCTGGTGGTGCACGAAAACGATTTGGTGATTGCCACGTTCGGCCGCTCATTTTGGATACTGGACGATGTGACGCCACTGCGGCAGATCGATTCGCATGTTGCCGCCGCCGATACATGGCTCTTTCGTCCGCAAACCGCCATTCGCATGCGGCCGGGCTCGGACCAAGGAACTCCGGTGCCGATGGATGAGCCGTTGGCTCCCAATCCCCCGGAGGGCGCAGTGCTGGATTATTTCTTGAAGGATAGAGCGTCATCGCCTATCCAACTGGAAATCTTTGACTCGGAAGGAAAGCTGGTGCGGCGATTCGCAAGCGATGACGTATTGCACAAGACAAATCCGAACGATGTCCCGCTTCAAATGGAGTGGGTGCGCGACCCGAAACCACTATTGGCTGAGGCGGGAATGCACCGATTCGTCTGGGATCTTCGTTACGCGCTGCCGAAAGGCGTTCGCAGCTCTTTCTGGGGACCGTCCGGACCTTTGGCAGTGCCAGGCAACTACATCGTGAAGCTCACGGCGAACGGCAAGAGCAGCACGCAACCGCTGACGATCAAGCTGGATCCGCGCGTAAAAACTCCGCAGGACGCGCTTGTGCGGCAGTTTGGCCTGGCCTCCAGGCTCGCAGCTAGATTGGGCGAAGTTTCGCTGGCGTTGCAACAGGTCGGCGACCTCCGAAAGCAGATTGAAGCGCGCAAGAAGGATGCGACCGACGGCGCCGCGCTGCAGAAGGCTTTGCGGGGGGTGGAGGAAAAGGTTGAAGCGGCGGTCGAGCCCGATAGTGATGCCGATTTTGGGCTGTTTGGACTCGCCGCGCCGAGCAAGGAGCATGAGCCTCTTCCCAAAGTTGCGGCGGCGCTCACTGGTCTCTTGATCATTGTGGACAGCTCCGAAATGGGGCCCGCAGCTGATGCGGCGATGGCGAGCGAGAGGTGGGAAGAAGCTGCACAAGAGACGCTGTCGCGCTGGAAAGCATTCCAAAAGGACGACCTGGCGATTGTCAATGCTTTGCTCGAAAAAGCGAAACTAAAGATGCTGGTCATTTCTCCTGTGATCCACGGGGATGTGCCGGCGGCACGCTAGCATTTGCCCGGAGACGATTGAGGATTAAAGGAACAGGTTTGGGGTCTTCCCTTTCTCGCTGCGTTTGCAGGTTTCGAGCGGCGCGTATTGAGAGACAGATTTGGTATGCTGCTCTAGGTGCGAAACATCCTGCGAATTAGGTTTCCTTCTCTGATTGGACTGCTCTTAGTGGCTCCTCTAGCTACGGTGATGGTTTCTCCATCCCAGGCTCCCTCGCAGACCCAGCAACCCGCGCCCGGCACGCCGCCTGCGGCAAGCCCCCCTGCAACTTCTCCGCAGGGAGGAGTGGCAGGGTCGGGGGGGGCCCCGTTTGGCGCGCAAGCCCAGCAATCCGGGCTTAACATCGTCGTGCTGGATCCGGCCCATGGTGGAACGGACCCCGGCGCGCGAGGCACAGGCGGCATCCGCGAGAGTGAAATCGTCCTGGATTTCGTGATTCAGGTTCGCCGCGTGCTGGAGCTGCAAGGCTTTCAAGTGGTGCAGACGCGGCAGGGGAATGAGAATCCTTCGTTTGATGACCGCTCGGCAACCGCCAACGCGCAGCGCGGAGCCGTGTTCGTAACCTTGCACATTTCGTCGACAGGATTGCCGGGCACAGTGCGTGTCTACGTGAATTCGGATTTGCCGCCGGTGGCGGATTCGCATGGCCTGATCCCGTGGGACCGCGCGCAGGGGCCGTTTCTTGGACTGAGCCGGATGTTCGGCGATCTCGTGCAGGGATACCTCACCCAGCGTTTCAAAGGTTCGCCGGACGCCGCACAAACTGCATCCGTGCGCCAGCTTCGAACTACGGCAGCGCCGGCAATCGCCGTGGAGATCTCCAGTGTAACGGTGGAGGACCGCGCCGATTTGGACCGCATGGCGCCGGGCGTGGCGGACGCCATTGCGCGCGGAGCCGCTGCGTTCAAGCCATCTTACGTGGTCCCAAACACGCGCGGAGTGCTGCCATGACGCCACGCTGGAAATTTTGGCTGATCGGAGGATTGGTCATCGCCGTGCTCGCTGCAGCGATCTATTTTCCAATTCTCCGCAGACGGGTGAAACGCGCCGCGAAGCTCCAGCAACAGAGCGAGGAACAGGCGCGGCGCGAATTGACACAACCGATCGCGATCAATCCGGGCGATCCCCGCGTGAAGACTAAACTCTTCTGGGCTTCGGATACGATCGATTCCACGCTGATACCAGTAACCGTCGAGATGCCGCTCTCGAATGACCCGGTGCTGCGATCCAAACAGGTCTTGAATACGCTGCTCGCGGGGCCCGTGGATGCGGAGCTGCGCACGCTGCCGCCGGACGCTTTGCTGCTTGCGTTTTATCTATTGCCGGATGGAACGGCGATCGCGGATTTTTCCGAGGCGCTGGCGACTTCCATTCCGTCCGGCATCGTGAGCGAGCAATTGGCCGTGAATTCCATCACCCGCACGCTGGAAGCCAACGTGCCGCAGGTACAGCGGCTGAAAATCCTGATTCATGGGCAGGAAGTGGAGACTCTGGCCGGACATCTGGATCTGGCGGAGGCATTTGTGGTCAACACGAAGCCGGCTCAACCGCCGGTGAAGTCCGCGCCAGCGCAAACCAGCCCGGACAAACCGGCGACGCCAGCGTCGGATAAGGCGCCTGCTCCGGCTCCCGGACCGTTGACAGCAGACAAGCCCCCCGGCAAACTGGCGCAGCCCGAACGCAAACCGTAGAATTCTTGCTCCGGGCAGTGACGACGGCAGGAGGAAGAGTGAGAGTTGACGGCCGAACCGCGGACCAGATGCGTCCCCTGAAAATCACGCCGGATTTTATCTCCACGGCTGAAGGCAGCGTGCTCATCGAGTTGGGAAATACCCGCGTAATCTGCACGGCTACGGTGGACGACGGCGTGCCCGGATTTCTGAAGGGCAGCGGCAAAGGCTGGGTGACCAGTGAATATGGAATGCTACCGCGTGCCACTGAGGAGCGCACGCCGCGCGAGGCGGCACGGGGGAAACAGTCGGGGCGGACGCTGGAAATTCAGCGATTGATCGGCCGCTCGCTGCGCGCGGTGACGGATCAGGAAGCGCTGGGCGAGCGCACCGTGTGGCTCGATTGCGACGTGATTCAAGCGGATGGCGGAACGCGCACGGCGTCGATCACCGGAGCGTTCGTGGCGCTGGCGCTGGCATTCGAGCGTCTGACCGCGGCGGGAATCTTGAAGAATTCGCCGCTGATCGATAGCGTGGCGGCCACGAGCGTCGGGATCGTAGACGACCGCGCGCTGCTGGATCTCGCTTATGAGGAGGATTCGCGCGCCGAAGTGGATATGAACGTGGTCATGACCGGCAACGGGCATTTTGTCGAAATCCAGGCGACGGCGGAGGGACGCGCGTTTTCCGGAAGCGAGATGCAGGATCTTCTGGCGCTCGCCGCCGCGGGGATTCGCCGCCTGACGGAAGAGCAACGCGCCCTTCTGCCCGTAAAATTCAGTGCGCGCGCACGCTAAGCTTTTTCTCGCCTCATCCAACGCGGGGAAGCTCGCCGAGTATCGCGTGCTCGCGAGACCGTCCGCACCATCCGTTGTGATTGATCTGGCATTGCTATCGGATTTTGATGCGCTTCCCGCGTTCGAGGAAATCGCTCCAACATTCGCTGAAAATGCCGCAGGCAAGGCGCTGCATTACTCTCGGCAGGGTGACGGGCTGGTCTTCGCCGACGACTCGGGGCTGGTCGTGCCTGCTCTCGGCGGCGCGCCCGGAGTTCATTCTGCGAGGTACGCCGGGCCGCAGGCGACAAATTCACAAAGGATTGAAAAACTGCTGAGCGAGATGCGGGACAAAACAGGATCCCAGCGTGCGGCGTATTTCGTTTGCGCGATCGCGCTGGCGGAACGCGGACGAGCCATGGCGATCGTGACGGATCGCGTTGACGGCGAAATCCTGGAGGCGCCGCGCGGATCGGGCGGATTTGGCTACGATCCAGTGTTCTACTTCCCTGCCCTGGAGAAAACATTTGCGGAGCTCCCCGCCGAAGAAAAAAATGAGCGT
Organism: Candidatus Limnocylindria bacterium; assembly: GCA_035490055.1. GTDB lineage: Bacteria > Acidobacteriota > Terriglobia > Acidiferrales > UBA7541 > Acidiferrum. The sequence goes on from DATHIB010000007.1 coordinate 37,422, forward strand.
AGCCACCGGGGGAAGGCTTTCCGCAGATTGCTCGCGGCTCTTTCCTCCATGCTATAGTTTTGGCTCCTATGGCCACAAAATCGAAGAAAAACCCATCGACGAAGAAGAAATCTGCTCCGGCAAGATCGAAAGCAGCGAAATCCGTGAAGACGGCCAAGGCTGCCAAGCCGGCTCATGCGGCGGGAACTGATCCGAAGCGTGTAGCAGCAATCCTCGCGAAACTTGACGAAGCGTACGGGAGTGCGACGTGCGAGCTGAAGCACGAGAATGCATTTCAACTGCTTATTTCCACGATTCTTTCCGCGCAGTGCACGGACGTGCGCGTGAACCAGGTCGCCGAAACGCTCTATAAGAAATATCCTGATCCGAAGGCGTTCGCGTATGCCACACCAGGCGAGTTGGAACAGGACATCCGGCCGACAGGATTCTTCCGGAACAAGACGAAATCGGTGATGGGGGCGAGCAAAGCGATCATCGAAAAGTTTGGCGGACAAGTGCCGCGCACGATGGAAGAAATACTTACGCTGCCGGGGGTCGCGCGAAAAACGGCGAACGTCGTGCTCGGCACGGCGTATGGGATCGCCAGCGGAGTGGTCGTGGATACGCATGTGCTGCGTCTTTCGAACCGCCTGAATTTGTCGGGAAATGAAGATCCCAAGAGGGTCGAGCAGGATCTGATGAAGATTATTCCGCAGGAGAAGTGGATCCAGTTTTCCCACCAACTGATCTGGCACGGACGCCGGGTCTGCCACGCGCGCAAACCGAAATGCATCGAGTGCAACATGGAATCGCTGTGCTACGCGAAAGACAAGACGATCTGAACTTCAAAGAGCGGCGCTCGCCGCCCGGTAGATGAGTTCATGCGAAGAACAACTAGAGTGGTTTCTTATCGGTCTTACGCGGACCGAAGCCCGTTTGGAACCATCGGCAGATTATTGAGACGAATGCCGGTCGCATCAAAAATAGCGTTGCCGATTGCCGGCGCCACAGCCATGATCGGCGTCTCGCCCGCGCCTGCTGAGGGGATGTCTTTGCGATCGAGCAAGACGGCCTCGATTTCGGGAACATCGCGGAAGCGCGGCACGCGGTAGCTTGCGAAGTGCGGATTCTTGATGCGGCCGTTCTTGAATTCGATAGCTTCGAAGAGCGCGCCGCCCAGCCCCTGAATCATCGCTCCGACCACCTGGTTGCGCAGACCATCCGGGTTGACGATGGCGCCGCATTCGAACGCTTCGACCAGGCGCACGACGCGCACCGTGCCGGAGGTCTTGTCCACCGCCACTTCAGCAAACGTCGCCACGTAACTTCCCTTCTCGCAACCGCAGGCGACTCCGAATCCTTGTCCCTCTTGCGTTTTCCTGCGCGGCCAGCCGAAGGACTTCGCCGCTGTTTCCAGCACCGCTCGCAGACGCGGATCAGAAAGATTCTTCATTCGCAAATCGAGCGGGTCCATGTTCGCCGCACGTGCCAACGCATCCATGTGCGTTTCGCGCGCGAAGTGATTCGCCGTCGCCGCAAGCCCGCGATAGGAGCCGCTCCTCAGGATCAAAGGCACTGGATGATATTCCGTTCGCTGATTCGCAACGACATAGGGCGTGTCGACCCCCGACGTTCCGGAATGATAGTTGTGAAATTCCCAAGTCGTTAGCGCGCCGTCGCTGGCAATGCCACTTTTAATTTCGATGACACCCGCGGGCCGGAAATATGCCCAGGTGAATTCTTCCTCGCGAGTCCATACCACTTTCACGGGACGTCCGGCAGCACGCGCCAGGCGAGCGGCTTCGAGCGCCGCGTCGCTGGTGTGCTTCCCTCCGTACGCCGACCCCGTGTCCGGCACGATCACGCGTACGCTGCTCTCGGGAATGTGGAAGACATCTGCAAGCTCGTCGCGGTTGGCAAACGGCCGCTGCGTGCCGGTCCACACCGTCAGTTTCCCATCGGCCCACTGAGCTACGGCCGCGCGCGGCTCGAGCGGAGCATGCGCGATGTATGCCACGTTGTAGGTTGCGTCGAGGCGATGCGCCGCGCTTGCCAGCCCCTCTTCCACAGAACCTTTTTGCTTCCGGAAACGATCATCCGTTTTCGCAGCAGCATTCTGCTTGAGATACGAAAAGATCTCCTTGTTCGAGATCTGCGGCACTTCTTTCCATTGAGCGTGAATCGCATCGAGAGCACGTTGCGCCTCATCGGCGCTCGGCGCCGCTGCGCCCACAAAATCTCCATCACGAACAACGAAAACCCCCGGCTTTGCTTTCGCCGCGCCGTCATCGTAAGCCGTGAGCGTCGCGCCAAACGACGGTGGGCGCAGCACTTTGCCGTAAAGCATGCCCGCAGGCCGCAGATCGGGCGCGTACTGGTGACGCCCGGTCACGAACGCGCGCCCGTCTACTTTCGGAACAGGCTTCCCGGCGATGGCCCATTGCGCTGCCGGTGTGATGGGATCTTCCGCGGGGAGATTCTGCGCGAGCGTCTTGTCGCGTGCGAGTTCCGCATACTTCAGCGAGCGGCCCGATGCGGGATCGCTTACTTTCGCGTCCGCGGCGACTAATCCCGCCGGCGCGACATTCCATTCCTTTGCCGCAACTCCAACCAGAAGATCGCGCGCAGCCGCAGCTACGCGCCGCAACTGCGGGGTGATCGTCGGCGTCGTCCGGCTGCCAAACGTGCCCGCGTCAAACGGCGTCAGCGCGGTATCCGCCGTCACCATCCGAACGCTTTCGAACGGCACACGCAGTTCATCGGCGATGGTTTGCGCCAAAGCGGTGCGGATGTTCTGCCCGATCTCGGCCTTGCCAGTGAATCCGGTAATGCTGCCGTCTTCGCCAATGTGCAACCAGGCGCTAATCTCCTTCGGCAGCTCTTCGTTGTGGAACGTCCGCGGTCCGGGGGCCGTTTCCTGTGCGGCCAGCGCATCTTTCGCAATCGCGAAGACGGCAATTCCCGCCCCAAGAATTCTACAAAAGTCGCGGCGCGCCAATTCGAATTGATGGAACGGAGCGGCGCTAAATTCGTAGCGTTCCGGCTCGATGAACAATTTTCCTTCAACGTTACTCATCGCCCGTGCTCCTGCATCATTTTGGCCGCCTGGCGGACAGCTTCGATGATGCGCGGATGCGTGCCGCAACGGCACACATTGCCTTGCAAGAATTGGACGATCTCCGCCTGACTGGGATTCGGATTCGTTTGCAACAAGCCAACGCTGCTCATGATCATTCCTGAAGTGCAATAAGCGCACTGGAATGCGCCCGCATCGAGAAACGCCTGCTGCACCGGATTCAGTCGGCCGTCCTTTTCAAGACCTTCGATGGTCGTAATGGGCTTTGCGGCAGCCGCGCTGAGGGGAATCTGGCACGAGCGGCGCGGCGCTCCCCCAATCAAGACGGTGCATGCGCCGCATTGCCCTTCCCCGCAACCGTACTTGCTGCCGGTCAGGCCGAGCTCATCGCGCAGAACGTAGAGAAGCGACGTGTCCGCGGGATAGTTGACCGGATATCGCTTGCCGTTGATTTCCAGTTCGATCGCCATCATCCCTCCTCCTAAGCAAAATTCTCCCCCCGATCAATGTTTGTGACAAGTGTCGCAAGCGGCCTTCGCGTGGTTCATTTCGTGGCAGTTCAGGCAGCTATACATCGTGGTGACGCTCGTGACTTCCGACATCGCCTCCATTTGCCGGACTTGGCCGTGGCAGGTCTCACACTTTACTCCGGCATCGAGATGCGCGCGGTGATTCCATGCAACGCCCGGCAGAACGGTATAGACGCGAACCCAAGGAATCGCCTGCTTGGACTTCGCATACTCAGCGAGTTTCTGAATCGAAGGCTTGTCGTTGGCCACCGTCACATGGCACAGCATACATTTGCTGGCGTCCGGAAATGTCATCAGTTTGCCCGGCTCGGGATTCGTGTGACAGTCCTTGCAATCCAGACCGAGAGAAAGATGTTTCATGTGGCTATAAGGGATGGGCTGCACCGGTGGCGTGTGTTCCGACGGATTGTCCGGAACCATCTGCTTCTCTGCTTGAGGTGATGCAGCTGGTTGAGCGGTGAGACCTGCGGCAAGGAAGAAAAATGCCGCCAGCGTCGCAGCCATCACAGCGGAAGCGATCCATCCAATTCTGTTCACTATAAGCTGACCTCGCAAATTAGGATTTGCCGCGCTTCTTTGCCCCAGCTACGCTTTCTTGTTCACCACTTCCTCGATGCTGGTCCCGAAATCTTTCAGCATCACCGTCGCTGCGTTTCGGCCGGGAGCTCCTGTAACCGAGCCGCCCGGAAACGTCGTCGCACCGGTTTGATACAAGCCCGGAATCGGCATGCGGTGCTGAGCCCATCCAGGCATCGGACGCATCGGCCCGGATTGCGACGCACTTTGCGCGCCCGCGTGCGCACTTCCGTGCCAGAAGTGAGGATTCATCCGTTCGAGATCGAGCGGGCTCTCCACAAATCGCGCCAGAATTTTGTCATCGGTTAAGTTCGGCGCGAATCGCCGCAGGTATTTAAGATACGCATCGGAAACGTCCTTCTTGATCTTGTCCCAATGCTCGGGACCTTCCTTCAACTCGTAAGGTTGCCAGCCGACAACCTTCAGCGTGTGCATTCCCGCCGGGGCTCGAGATGGATCGGCAAGGCTACAGCAGATGATTTGCATCGATGGATCTTCGAGATTGACAACTCCGCGCGCATCGTCATATGCATAGCGCAGCGCGCGTTCCGGTGAGACCAGAATTCCCGACTCCACCGGCGAAAGCGTTCCGCCCTCCACGGTGTATTTCGGCGGCTCGGACGTGGCGTAGTGCGTGACGAACATCGCATGCTCCGCCTGCCAGGTATCCACCCCATCGATAAAGTCCTCGCCCCACAATTCGCGCTGCGCCATGTCCACCAGATGCTTAATGTGGATCGTCGAGACGACGGCCTTTTCCGCGCGGTAAGAACTTCCGTCGCTGCATTCCACGCCTGCACACTTTCCGCTTTCCACAATCAGCCGCTTCACCCACTTGTTTGTGAGGAAAACGCCCCCGTGCGCCTCGATCGAGCGCGCCAGCGCCACGGTCAAAGCTCCCGATCCGCCTTTCGGGATGGGCCGGCCGGAGTGCTGTTGGCGAGCCGTGCCGTAAGCGAGCCTTCCGGTCATCGGGGCATCCGGCGGCTCGGCTGCCAAGTGGGACATGTAGAGCAGGAACGTGCGGCAGTGTTCCTCTTCGAACGTGTCACGAATAATTTCCCACGCGGACATCGCCAGCCTGCGCTGCCACAGCTTGCCGCGCGGTTGCTGCGCCAGTTGGTCGTTCAACGGTTTCCCAAATCCTATCGGCGTAAAACTTGTCGCGAGCAAAACCGGTTTGACGGCGTCAAACTCCGCTAGCATTTTGCGATACGAGGCGGCATCCTTCTTCGAGAATTTCGCGAACTCCGCGCAGGTTCGGTCCAGGTCGCGCCACTGCGTCAGATAGCTGCCATCCGGAAAGGGAATATGGAAGATCGGATCGGGTTCGATATATTCCAGTCCATAGTCGCGAAGCTTGAGCTCGTCGTTCTTCATCATCGGGTTGTCGAGCAGAAACGTGTGGGCCGTCGAGCACACGTCGTCCTTGAATCCTTTGAGCGTCAGCTCCGCCGTCTTCACGCCCCCGCCAAGCATCGGACGGCCCTCGAGCACGAGACATCGATAGCCCGCCTTCGAGAGATACGCTGCCGCAACCAGGCTGTTGTGTCCCGCGCCGGCAACAACGATGTCAAAGCGATCTTCCTTGGATGCTTGCGGACCTAATGAGAACGGTGCGACAGCCAGAGGTGCCAGTGCCGTCGCCTTTACAAACTCGCGTCGACTGATTGCGCCCATGATAGCGCCCCCTCAAACCAAATTCTTACGCCTTCTTCACCACTTCCTCGATGCTGGTTCCGAAATCTTTCAGCATTACCATTGCTGCGTTTCGCCCCGGCCCACCGGTCACCGATCCACCGGGATGGGTTGTGGCCCCCGTCTGATACAAACCTGGGATGGGCATCCGATGCTGCGCCCAACCAGGCACTGGGCGCATCGCGCCGGACTGCGCCGGTCCCGATCCGCCCGCGTGACAACTGCCGTGCCAGTTGTGCGGGTTCATGCGTTCCAGATCAAGCGGGCTCTTGACGATCCGCGCAAGAATCTTGTCATCCGTCAGATTGGTCGCGAACCGCTGCAGAAATTTCAAATTCGCGTCCGAAACTTGATCCTTGATTTCGTCCCAATGCTGCGGGCCCTCTTTCAATTCGTACGGGTGGTAGGCAACGATCTTGATCGTGTGCATTCCGGCGGGCGCACGGGTCGGATCAGCGATGCTGCAACAAATCGCATGGATCGATGGGTTTTCAAGGTTCACCGCTCCTCGAGCGAAGTCATAACTCATGCGCAAGACGCGATCGGCGCTGACCATCACTCCGGAATGCACAGGCGAGAGCGTCCCGCCGGCTACCGCATATTTCGGCGGCTCCGTCGTCGCATAATTCGTCTCGAACAGCGTCAGGCCGGCTTTCCACGTGTCCACGCCATCGATGAAATCCTGGCCCCACAATTCGCGCGCCGCCATGTCGATCAAGTGCTTAATGTGGATCGTCGAGAGGACTGCCTTTTCCGCGCGATACGAGCTTCCGTCTTCGCACTCCACGCCCGCGCATTTCCCGTTTTCCACGATCAGCCCTTTGATCCACTTGTTGGTCTGAACCACGCCACCATGCGCTTCGATGAACCGCGCCAACGCCATCGTCAACGCTCCCGACCCGCCCTTCGGCAGTGGCCGGCTCTCTCGCTGCTGGTGAAGAGGAAGGTACGCGGCCCGGCCCGTCATCGGGTCCTGCACCGGCTGCAGCGGATAGGGGCAGCCCAACATGAAGGCTCTGCAATGGTCGTCCTCGAATGTATCGCGAACAATTTCCCAGGCCGACATGGCCAGCCGCCGCTGCCATAGTTTGCCGTGCGGGTGTTCGGCCAAACGGTCGTTGATGGCTTTCCCGAAACCAACCGGCGTGAACGCAACTGCACTCAAGAGAGGCTTGACCGTCTCGTATTCGGTGATCATTCGGCGGTAAGCGAGCCCATCTTTCTTAGAAAATTTTGCGAATTCCTCGCAGGTACGATCCAGGTCGCGCCATTGCGTCAGGTAACTGCCGTCGGGAAACGGCATGTGATAGACAGGATCGGGATAGATGTACTCGAGGCCGTACTCTCCAAGTTTTAGCTCATCGTCGCGCAGGATCGGATTGCCGTGGATTCCGTTGTGCGCCGAAGAGCAAATATCATGCGTGAATCCGCGCAACGTCAATTGCGCGGACTTGACGCCGCCGCCCACGATCGGCCGTCCCTCGAGCATCAGGCAGCGATAGCCCGCTTTCGCCAGATATGCGGCGGCAATCAGGCTGTTGTGTCCGGCGCCTGCCACCACGATATCGAATCGCTCAGCCATTGCAGTCTGCCGCCTCGATTCTCAATGGGTTGGGCTACCTGCTCCCCTGGATTCAGGGCGCAGTGCCCTGATCCCAACTCTTCCGTCACGCTAGATTCTGCTTCAGCGTCTCTGCGGTCAGTTCCTTTTCCCCTCGCGACACGACCACGGTGGCGACCTCATGAACCGGTCGATCCCGAGAATCAGCGCCATCCCCGCCACCGGAATCGTCGGGATGACCGTCATCGTTGCCACCAGAGCGATAGATGCCGCGTCGCCAGCCGTAAGTAGCCCAGCGCGATCGCTGCGGCAACTGCGGACAGCACTTGCACGGACGAATTTGCATAAAAAGCCTTCTTGCGCGGATTGGGCGGCGTCATAGTAGGGCCGGAAGCTACGCGGCGCGAGAAGTATTCATTCCCCTTCCAAGGAATTTTGTGAAAACAACCGCTACAACACCTTTTCGGGCTCGCGAATGGCGTTCGCCAAATCGCTTAAGAATTCCGCCGCTCGGGCTCCGTCCACAACGCGGTGATCGCTCGAAAGTGTCATCGTCATCATCGGCCGGATGCCGGGTTTTCCCTCAACGGGCACGACCCGGTCGGAAATGCTCCCCACCGCCAGAATCGCGGCCTGCGGCGGCGTGATGATCGCGCTGAAAGCATCGACCTTGTACATGCCCAGGTTGCTCAGCGTAAAAGTCCCGCCGGAAATGTCCGCCGGACGCAATCGGCCTGCTCGCGCGCGCGCTGTCAATTCGCGCCGCTGCTCGGATATTCCCCCAAGTTGCAACGTGTTGGCCTTGTGAATCACTGCGCCAACCACACCGCCCTTCACCGCCATCGCCACGCTGACATTGATGTCCGGATTCGAACGAATTCCTTCCCCCGTCCAACTCGCATTCATCCGTGGATGCTTCACCAAACTTTTCGCCAAAAGCGCAATCAGCAAATCCGTGATTGTGGGCGCCGCGCCCGGCGACTTCTCCATTTCCTGGCTGATTCGTTTTTGGGTCGCAATCAGTTCGCCACAGTCGACGTACCGCACCAGAAAAAAGTGCGGCACGCTGGTCCAGCTCTGCGTGGTGCGCTCGGCCATCAGCCGCGCGACCTGGCTCAGCGATTCCATTCCCGCGGGAGCAATCGTGCTCTTTCCATCGGCGACACTCTGCACATCTTCCGACGTGATCGTCCCATCAGGCCCTGTTCCTCGAATCTTGCTGATGTCCATGCCAAGTTCTTTAGCCAGCCGACGGGCCTTCGGTGAAATTTGCGGAGCCGCTTCCACACGCTGTTCTGTCGCTCGCACCGCCGCAGCTGCGCTCGCGCGTTCCGGACTGCCGGATGCGCGCGCCGCAGGTGCTGCCGTCGCGGCCATTGCAGGAGGTTTTTCGCCGGGAGCAATAATCCACGCGATGGTTTGTCCCACCGGGATCACCGCTCCCACATCCGCTGTGATCCCCGCAAGAATCCCGTCGCCCGGCGCTTCCACTTCGACGACCGCCTTATCCGTCTCGATTTCGAGCAGCGGCTCTCCCTTAATGACGCGTTCGCCTTCTTTTTTTCGCCAGGCCAGGAGCTTCCCGTTTTCCTGCGCCATTTCGAGCGCAGGCATTACCACACTGATCGCCATAGTTTTTTGTCAGGAGCGGGGGACGCACCTTCAGTCCGTAGCCGCCACTCCTTCAACCTTCGCGCTGGCTGCCACCATTTCTTTCACTCGTCGGCTCGGCGGCGCCTCATTCTCACGCGTTGTGGAGAGCGGCCCATTCACGGTAAAGTAGTGCGCGCCCGCCACCATCAATTGATCTGCTGGAAATCGCGTAATGACTTCATGCCCGGTTTCCGTTACCACAATCTCTTCTTCAATCCGCGCGGCGCTCCATCCGTCCGTCGAGGGCCAGAACGTTTCCAGCGCGAATACCATCCCCGGCTTGATCTCGTGCGAATGTTCCAGCGACACCATGCGGCTGATCACCGGCTTTTCCCAAATCGCCAGCCCAATGCCGTGCCCGAACTGCAGCGCAAATGCCGCTTCTTCGTCAGGAAATCCAAACTCCTCCGCCTTCGGCCACACCGAAGCAATTTCCGCCGTCGTGCGCCCCGGCTGCACCAGCGAAATTGCCGCGTCCAAATACTCCCGGCAACGTTTGTACGCGTCGATCATCGCGTGCGACGCATACCCAATCGTGAAGCACCGGTAGTAGCAAGTCCGGTAGCCCATGTAGGAATGCAAAATGTCGTAATAAACCGGATCCCCCGGCCGCAGCACGCGATCGGAAAACACATGCGGATGCGGATTGCACCGCTCACCCGAAATCGCATTCACCGCTTCCACATATTCCGAGCCCAGGTCATACAGCACTTTGCTCGCAAGTCCGACGGCTTGATTCTCGCTCATGCCCGGTTTCATCGCGCGGTACAACTCGTCGTACGCCGCGTCCACCATCATCGCCGAGTGATTCAGCAGCGAAATCTCATCTTGCGTCTTGATCACCCGTGCGTCGGACATCAACTGCTGCCCGTCGACAATCTTGATTCCCTCTTTTTGCAGCGCAAAAAGGATCGGCGGCTCGACCACGTCGATCCCCAGCGGCTCTTTGTGCAGTCCGCGCTTTTCCAGCTCTACTTTTATTTTGCGAGCGACGTTCTCCGCGCGCCCCATCTCCGGCGACATCGCCCCGCGCAACAGCGGAATTCCCGGCCGCGATCGTTCTCCAAGCCACGGGCAATTTTGTTGATGATGTCTCGCCGCCGATCCGAAGTCCCATAGAATCGGCTCGTCATTTTGCGGTAGCAACGAAAATCGGCTGATTTTGTCCTGCGCCCACGTCCCGATGTGCGTCGCCGTCAGGTAGCGCACGTTGTTCATGTCAAAGCACAGCAGCGCCCCCATCTCCGATTTCGCCAGCAGCGCTTTCGCCCGCGCCAGCCGTTCGCGGCGCAAGCGGTCAAAATCAATGCGGTTTTCCCAATCCACAGCCATCGGCCCGTAAGTCTTCAGCGCCATCTCACACCTCTCATTCCGCGCAATTACGCCTTCCCGCAAAGCGCCCGCGCCGCCTCAAATACCGTCTGCTCCGTCGGCACGGTCACATCTTCCAGCGGAGGCGAAAATGGAATCGGGACGTGCATTGCGCCCATGCGCTTCACCGGCGCTTCCAGGTTGTAGAACGCGCCTTCTGCGATGACCGATGCGATCTCCCCGGTCACGCCATATCGCCCGTAACCTTCGTCAACCACCATCGCCCGCGAAGTCTTCTTCGCCGATTCAATCAACGTCTTCTCATCCAGAGGCCACGTCGTCCGCGGATCAATCACTTCCGCGCTCAAGCCAATCTTTTCTAGCAACTCCGCCGCCCCCAGAGCCACTTGCACCATGCTGCTCGTCGCAACAATCGTAATGTCTTCTCCCTCTCGCTTCACGTCGGCCACACCCAGCGGAATCGTGTACTCCTCTTCCGGCACCGGCCCCTTCAACTTGTACATCATCTTGTCTTCGAAAAAGACCACCGGGTTCTCGTCGCGAATCGCCGTCTTCAAAAGTCCCTTCGCATCGTACGGCGTCGATGGCATCACCACTTTCAATCCCGGCACGTGACTCAGCCACGCGTGCAGCGACTGCGAATGCTGCGCCGCCGAACGTCGCGTCGCTCCCAGCGTCGTCCGCAGCACCATCGGCACTCTCCACGTCCCGCCAGACATGTAGTGCACCTTCGCCGCCTGATTCACCATCTGGTCCATCGTCAGAGTCAGGAAGTCGCCGAACATGATGTCCACGACTGGCCGCAATCCCGTCATCGCAGCCCCGACTCCCATTCCCGTGAAACCCGCCTCCGAAATCGGCGTATCCATCACGCGTTCCGCGCCGAATTCCTCCACCAGGCCCGACAACACTTTAAAGGGCGTCCCCGCTTCCGCGACGTCCTCGCCGAAAATGCACACGCGCGAATCGCGGCGCATCTCTTCCGCAAGTGCTTCGCGGACTGCTTGCGCAAACGTCAGTTCTCTGGTCGACACTTCAGGCATAAACGTCCTGGTCCACCTGGTCTACCGTCGGGTACGGCGCGGCAATCGCAAACTCCACCGCCGCCTTCATTTCCGCCCGCACTTCTTCCTGGATTTGCCTGAGCTTTCCTTCATCCGAAAAATTTTGCTCAACCAGCCATTGCGAAAAGTTCTTGATCGGGTCCCGTTTCGTCTTCCATTCCTGCTCTTCTTGTTTCGGACGGTAATATTCGCGGTTGATGTCCCCCACGTGGTGTCCCGTGTAGCGATACGTTTCGCAAACCAGAAACGCCGGCCCTTCGCCCTGCCGCGCCCGCTCCACCAGTCTCTGCGCCGTCGCATATACCGCCCGGACATCCTGTCCATCCACACCTTCCGCGCGCACTCCAAACGCAGTTCCGCGCGCCAGGATGTCACCCGCCGTTGTCTCCGAATAATGCGTATATTCCGTATAAAGATTGTTCTCGCAGACGTAGATCACCGGCAATCTCCACAGCGCCGCCAGGTTCATCACCTCGTAAAGCACGCCTTGTCCGAGCGCTCCTTCGCCAAAAAAGCACACTGCTACTTTTCCCGTGCCCAGCCGCTTCGACGAAAGTGCCGCTCCCGTGGCGATTCCCGCGCTCCCTCCCACGATTGCATTCGCCCCCAGGTTGCCGGTCGCGGGATCGGCAATGTGCATCGATCCCCCTTTGCCACGGCAATACCCCGCTTCTTTTCCGAGCAGCTCCGCAAACATGCGGTCCGGTGAAGCACCCTTCGCAACGCAGTGACCGTGCCCCCGGTGCGTGCTGGTGATGTAATCCGTGGACTGCAAGGCTTCACAAATTCCTACCGCTACCGCTTCCTGGCCCACATAGAGGTGCGCCAGCCCCGGCATCAGCGCCCGCGTATAAAGTTCGTTCACCTGGTCTTCGAACTCCCGGATCATCACCATCCGCCGGTACATCCGTATCCACTGCTCGGTTTTCACTTCCGCTTTGGTTTTGGATTGATCCGTTGCAATTGTCATGGCCTCACTCCGGACATCTGCGCCAAAACATTGAACACTACAGCAAAGTCCTTCGTCTCTAGCCCCAGCCCGCGCGCCGCCGTCAGGAACTCGTTCGTGACCGCCGTTGTCGGCATCGGCACGTCCAGTTGCCGTCCCAGCTCCAATGCCAGATTCATGTCTTTCTGCATCATGTTGACATTGAACCACGCCTCTTCCGGCATCTTCAAAATAAACGGGCCCCGATACAGGACCATCGGCGACGCAATCACGCTGTGCGTCAGCACGTCCACGGCGATTTCTCGTGCGATCCCGCTCTTTTCCGCCAGCAGCACTCCCTCGCAGAACGCCAGCATCTGCACCGCGAGACTCAGGTTCGTCCCGATCTTCATCACCAGCGCCAGGCCGTTATCCCCAACGTGTGTCACTTTCGGCCCGATGTCGTGAAGCAGCGGCTTCACTTTTTCGAACGTTTCCTTGCGCCCTCCCACCATCACCGACAATTTCCCCTCTTGCAGCGTGATCACGCTCCCGGAAACCGGCGCGTCCACCATGTCGCCGCCCTTTTCCCGCACCTTGCCCGCAATCTCCCGGCTGTATGCCGGGCTCACGGTGCTCATATCCACGAAAATCTTGCCTGGCGTCACTCCTACCAGCATTCCTTCGGGCCCATTCATTACCGCTCCCAGCGCCGCGGAATTCGTAACCATGGAAAATATAACATCCGCTGCTGCAACCACGGCGGGTGGTGAGTCCGCCCACTTCATCCCTTTCTTGACGAGCCACTCCGCTTTCGAACGCGTGCGGTTGTAACCCGTAACGCTGTGGCCTTTCCCGAGCAGCCGGTTCACCATTTCGCCGCCCATCACTCCGAGTCCGACAAATCCCAGATTCGCCATGAATCCTTTTTCTCCTCGCTACAGGCGACTTCAAAATCCTTTGTAAGCTTCTCAGCCCTTCTGATGCGTTGCCCCGCGCTTGAGCGCGGCCTTCTCATGGACTCGGACCAATCAAGTCCGGCATCTCAGAGAACGGAGAGAAAACCCAGGATTCCACACTTCTTTTCTTCCCTGCCAAAACCTAGGACTCACAATCGACAACCTTGCTGGTACTCAGACGCCGGAAAAAATCAAGCACTATCGAATTCTTTTTCTTCTCTTACTAAAAACTTAGAACTGACAATTTTTCCTAGGATTCCTGCCCGCTCGGCGCCCGCCGCGAATCCTCTCGCACTTGCCGCAGGTGTGCCTTCATCGCGTCTCGCGCTCCCAGCGGATCGCGGTGCTCAATAGCCTCCAGGATCCTCTTGTGGTGATATTGCCCGCGCTCCGGGCCGCCTTCCACGTGGAAGATTCCCATCCGCTGTTCGCGCAGCAGCCCCACAATCGAATCGATCAACGAAAGAATTAGGGGATTTGCTGCGGCTTCCGCGAGAGCTAGGTGAAAATCGAGGTCTGCCTCAATGAACGCATCCGGGTCCTTGCGCGCGGTGTCCATCACCGCGATTTCTTCCCGCATCGAAGCAAGGTCTTCGTCGTCGACGCGAGTTGCGGCTAGCGCGGCAATCTCCGGCTCCAGGATTTCGCGTACTTCCGCCAGAAAGGCAGACCCCTCGGGCTGTCCAACCTTTAGCATGCGGTCGAGCGACTGCCGCATGGAATACGAGGTGCCATCGGTGACAAACGTTCCGCGGCCCGGATAGGCTTCCACCAGCCCCTTTTCATGCAGCGCCTTCACCGCTTCGCGTACCGCCGTCCGGCTGACGCCAAATTGTTGAGCCAATTCCCGTTCCGGGGGAAGTTGGTCCCCGGGCTTCATCGCGCCCTTGTGGATGGATTCCTCGACCTGCTGCACGATCTGTTCATATAAGCGAGAAGAACGCACGATCTTGTACATGACATCCTCCTCGAAAGAAGTCATTTCGCTCTTTGGTACGACCGCCGTACCAAAGTGAACTCGCCTAAGTCCAGTTGTTTGACGCGGGACTCATCACTCCCTGGTTGAGTTGTCGGACCAATCTACCACCCCCTCCTCCATTCCGCAATCTACTTAGGAGGCCTCCTCAATCCATACCGTCTTGATGTTCGTGAACTCACGGATTCCATGGGCCCCCAGTTCTCGTCCGTGTCCAGACCACTTAACTCCCCCGAAAGGCATGCGAGGATCGGAAGCCACCATGCGGTTTATGAATACCATTCCGGATTCCAGATCGTTGATGAAGCGCTCGCGTTCATTCCTGTCGTTCGTCCAGGCGCTTGCCCCCAATCCAAACCGGCTGTCGTTCGCGATTCGAATTGCGTCCTCCAGGTCTGCAGCCCGGAACACGCTCGCCACCGGTCCAAATAGTTCTTCCTTGTGCGCCGGTGAACCCTTGGGAATATTTGTCAGCACCGTGGGAGCATAAAAATTCCCTGGACGATCCAGCGGTTTGCCCCCGGTCAAGACCTTCGCCCCTGCCTCGACCGTCTTTTTCACATCGCGGTCCAGATCGGCCAGGCCATCCGCCGTTGACAGTGGCCCCAGTTCCGTCTTTTCGTCAAAAGGATCGCCTACTTTCAATGCGGCCATTTTCTCTGCGAATACCCGTTCGAATCGGTCCGCGATGGATTCGGCCACTATGAAGCGCTTGGCCGCGATGCAAGATTGTCCGTTGTTGAAGATCCGCGCTTTCACCGCCGTAGCCGCCGCCACCTCCAGATTCGCGCTCGGCATCACAATAAAGGGATCGCTGCCTCCGAGTTCCAGCACCACCTTCTTGATTCTTTTCGCCGCGCCGATTCCCACTTCAATTCCTGCTCCTTCGCTTCCCGTCAATGTGGCTGCCATTACTCGCGGATCCCCCAGTATTTTGTCCACTTTTTGCGAGCCCACCAGAAGTGTTTGGAAAGCGCCGTCGGGAAATCCGGCTCTCCGGAAGACGTTCTCAATCGCTAACGCGCATTGTGGAACGATCGACGCGTGCTTCAGAAGTCCTACGTTCCCGGCCATCAACGCCGGCGCGGCGAATCGCAGCACTTGCCAAAACGGAAAATTCCACGGCATCACCGCCAGAACCGCCCCGAGTGGCTGGTAACGGATGTAACTCCGGCTTGCGGTCGTCTCCACTACTTCGTCGGCCAGAAAACGCTCCGCGTTTTCCGCATAGTAGCGGCAGACCCACGCGCATTTCGCGGCTTCATCGACCGCGGACCGGAACGTCTTGCCCATTTCGGTCGTCATCATCTTGGCAAAAGTCTCTTTTTCGCCGTCCAGGATAGCTGCCGCCTTCAACATCTTCTGCGCGCGTTCAGCGAACGGTACTTTTCGGTAGCTCAGAAACGTATCCGCTGCCTTTTGAAGTTTTACTTCAATCTGTGCATCCGATAGCGGTTCGAATGTCCTGACCACTTGACCGGTCGCGGGATTGATGGTCGCAATTGCCATTTCTGTTCTCCCTCCCTGGTCCTCTGCCTAGACAGATCTCTTCTGGTGTGCGGCTCTACAGCTTGTCGTTCGAACGATTGCGAAGCGATGAATGGCCATGGCCGACAGTCTCTCGTTTTGGTCCAACCACTATACCCGAACACTTTTTCGCAAATGATACTAACTGCAACCATCTCCATTCCATAGAAGAATATTCTTGACAGCCTTTGTTTGCGAATGGTACAGCGGTCCTACCTTTTGGATATCATGGCCTCCGCTGCGCTTCTCACATACTAAGTTGCGAGAAGGGACCGGGCACGGGGATTCGAACGAGGTAGCCGCAGTCATCGCCTCGATCGCAAGAACTGCGAGCCAAGAGTTTATGACCCAAGGAGATGCTAAAGATGAAGGACAAGAGTGGCGCGAGGATGCCAAATCCCGGGACTACGAAGTCTCGAAACACGCTGGATGGAGCCGGACTACCGACCCGGCGCGAGTTCTTGCGAACTGCGGCGGGCGCTGGCTTGGCTTTGGCTGGTTCGCCTGTGGCAGCTTGGGCGGACCATCATGGCCACCCCACCCCGAACAGTATCTCGTATTTGGATCGCAGGATGTACATCCACAATATGGAGCTCCTCGCCCACTTTATGCCCGGCCATGTCCGCAATGGCAAGATGCAATTGATGTCCAGCGGCAATCGCCGCTACATTTTCCAGCAGGGCGATGTCATCGACGTCAGTGACGTTCGAAAGCCCACCTTTTACAACAAGGGTGGATTCGAAGGCGGCCAAGTCCAGGTGGCCTACAACAAAAATCTAAAAAAGTGGATTCTCATGACCGGGGCGCAGACGCCGATCACCGATTCGACTCCTGAAGCGCCCATGGGCAAGTACGACGACCCGCATCTCGATGACAAGCGAAAGAATTACAAGGGCCTTCGTGGCGTACGCTTCTACGATGTCACCGATCCATCAAAAATTCCCAAACTTTCCGAGTTCAGCACCGGTGCCACCGGCCAGGGCACGCACCGAAATTATTACGACGGCGGCAAGTATGCTTACCTCGATACGGCGCCCGATGAAACTTTCGTTCACCAGCCGTCCTACTTCCGGCAGTTGGTCAACGGCAACATGATCGTGGATGCCTCCGACCCATCCAGTGCGAAAGAAGTCTCGATGTGGTGGGTTCCCGGCTCACGCAAGGGCGAGGAAGCCGAATACAACAAATGGATTTGGTCCAAGCTCGTTCCGCCGAGAGTCGTAGCAGACCAGACGCCTTTCGCGGGACTTCACGGCCCGGTGTACGTTCCCAAAAAACTGGAAGACGGAGGCAACCGCGGTTACGGCGCATTCGGCTGCAACGGATTTATTATTCTTGATCTTTCGGATCCTACGCACCAAAAAGAAATTGGCCGGTTCGAGCCGCCGCCACAGTACTCGGGTATGGGCATCGCCTTTCACACAATTTATTGCGGCATCCTCGACCGCGGATTGGTTCTAACCAACGGCGAAACAACCAATTCTGATTGCAATCAAATCTATTTGCCGAACTGGGTCATTGATATTCGCGATGAAGAGCACCCCATCGCAGTCGCGCAGTTGCCGCGCCCCGTGCCTCCTCCGGAAGCACCCTACCGCGATTTCTGTTTCAAGCGCGGGCGCTTCGGCGCGCATAATCCGCCGCACCTGAAAGCGCCGGGGAAACCGCGGCAGGAGTTCATTGCTTATTCTTATTTCATCGCGGGACTCCGCTGCTACGACATTGGAGACCTTTACAAGCCCGAAGAAGTTGCTTACTTCATTCCTCCACAGGGCGGCGACTTGAAAAAATTTGGAAGCTACGACCGCACCGTGGACAACGTTTTTATCGAGTGGGACCGTAACATCATCTGGACCGCGACGGACACGGGCCTCTACGCATTGAGCTGTCCGAATCTCGGAAAGCCCATTCTCGATCCCCTGCCGGTCGCGGAGTGGTCGCTCGAAAAACTAAACGAAGGCGCGCCGTAAACAGGCAAGAAAGAATTAACACAGAGAACGCTGAGGACACAGAGAGCACAGAGGCGGAAAGCCCGGAGGGCGTTTTCCATGGAGTTCCCGGCCATACAAAGGAGTGAAGAATGATGCACGCCATACGACGGGCCCATCTGCCGATTCTCGTTGCCGGATTGTTGTGCAGTGGCGGTGGGTATGCTCAGGCGCAGAGTCCGCAAAAAATACGATTGACCAGCCTGCCGGGCCGTCCGCTGCCTGTAGTTGCGGCGGAAATGAACGGCACGTTCGTGAAGTTCGGAATCGAAGTGGAGGTCAACGCGGCGCCGAATTCGGATGCGATGCGGGCTGCCTTGGCGGAGGGAAAGGCGGACATTGCCCACGCAGCAGTGGACAACTCCGTCGCGATGGTGGAACTGACAGGCGCTGACGTGGTCATTGTGATAGGAGGGGAAGGCTCCCTGAACGAACTTTTCGTGCAGCCGGACATTCATTCGGCCGCGGAATTGCGCGGGAAAACTCTGATCGTCGATGCGGTGAACACGGCGTACGCCCTCCAGATGAAAAAGATTTTGCTTCTGAATGGACTGCAAACCGGGAGGGACTACCAGATGAAGCCTTACGGGGCCACACCGCAGCGATTGGTGGCCATGCGCGAACACAAAGAATTTGCAGGTTCGATGCTTGGTCCGCCGGCATCGATTGTTGCCAAGCGCGAGGGCTTCGTGAGCCTCGGCTCGACGCAGAAGCTCATCGGGCCGTATCAAAGTTATGGCGCTTTCGTGCAGCGTAAATGGGCTAGCGAACACAGGGATGCGCTGGTGCGTTATCTTGCCGCGTACATCGAGGCGCAGCGCTGGCTGATGGCCCCGGCCAACAAACAGAAGGTGATTGAGTTGATGATCAAGGAATCGAAAATTCCCGCGGACGTTGCGGGGGAGACGTACGCGGTCTTGATCGAAGGTCACGGCGGATACGCGGAGGACGCGCGCTTCGATCTCGATGGCTTCAAGAACGTGTTGAACCTGCGCGCGGAAGTGGAAGGCCAGTGGGGCGGGCATCCGCCTGCTCCTGAGAAATACTACGATTCCTCGTATTACGTCGAGGCGGTTGCAAGACTGAAAGGGGCGAAGTGAATGGATTTCATGGAGAAGCAAGGTCGAGTGAGGGCTCTGCGGATTGCGGGGATGATTCTCAGCGCGCTTGCGTGGACAGCAAACGCCATTGGGCAGCAGAAAGAACGAACGCTTGATGAAATCAAAACCGAAGCGATCAAGCGCGCGGAAAACGGAATGTATCCTCTGATCGGACTTGATGCCTCGGATGTGCGTGAGGCGTTTGCTGCGATCAAGACGTCGGACTACGACGAGTGGGCCACCGCTTTCAGCACCGTTGCGGACCGCTACATGATGCAGGCCAAAGCGCTCGAGGGCACGGATGCCGCAAAGGCGAGTGCGCTGTACGTCAAAGCGTGGCGGCTGTATTCTTTCGGGCGGTGGCCGGTTCCCGCATCTCCGGGCAAACAGCGCGCGTATGCGAAAGCGCTGGAAGCGTTTCTCGCGCACGGACGTTTGATGGATCCGCCGCTCGAAGTCGTGCGTATTCCGTTTGAGGGATGGGAGATTGTCGGTTATTTGCGACTGCCGAAAAATGCAAAAGGCCCTGTGCCGCTGGTGATTGCGATCAGTGGACTCGATAGTCGGAAGGAAGATCTTTCCGAAAATTTTGGCGCCATCTTGCCTTACGGAATTGGATTTATCGGGCTGGATTCCCCGGGCACAGGGCAGTCGCCGATCAAAGCAAGCGAAACGGCAGAACGCGAATTTTCGCGCGTGATCGATTACCTGCAAACGCGGCCGGAAGTGGACAAGACACGAATCGGCATGGACGGCCAGAGTTTCGGCGCGTACTGGGCGACGAAGCTGGCGATTCTGGAGCACGCACGCTTGAAGGCAGTGGTGGCGCAATCGCCGCCGGCGCACGCGACGTTCCAAAAAGATTTTGTGATCAACAAGACGCTGGGAAATCGTGAATACCTTTTCGGACTGGGTCCCGCGCTGATGTCGATATACGAAGGCGCGAAAACGGTGGATGACCTGGCGAACATTTTTCCGAAGATGTCGCTGGTTTCGCAGGGGCTGCTCGGGAAACCGACGGCGCCGATGCTGATCATCGCGGGAGCTTTGGACACGCAGGTGCCGGTCTCGGACGCGTATTTGCTTTTGAGCAGCGGGGACGTTCCGAAAGAGGCGTGGATCAATCCGCAGGGCGGGCACCTGGGACGACAAGTGAAAGTGTGGCCCGATCCGGTGATTTTCCGGCAGGTGATTATTCCGTATCTGGTCAGAAAGCTGGAAGTGGAAGGAGGAGGTAAGGACGCAAGGATGTAAGAGGTAAGGATAGGAGAGGAAAAGGTTGTCGGGACAGTCGGTCGTCGCGATGTCCGGCGAGAAGGTAAACATTATTCGGGATTCCGGTTAACCATATCCACGCCCCTACCTTTTGCGTAAATGTTGTATCTAAAGGAGTTAGTTCACCCACAAGTCTTTGGTTTGCAACACTTGCGGGGAGACGCGTAAGCGTTGCAACTAAAGGACTTACGGGAGCATGGAGTTGGCGAGAGAGTAGCCGACTGGGATGGGGAGATTTTTGAGGCGTTAGAAGGACTACATGGCAGGGGCGCATGGTTCGCGGGCACGGAGAAATCGTGCCGAATCAACGCGAAGGCCATGCCTAGCGCGCTGGAAAAAGCTTTCGCGCATCTGGCGCTAGATTCGGCGGCGGCGCGGAATGCTCCGCATCTTGCGAATCCGATTGCGCCGACGGAAGAGAATTTGATGTCGGGGATGAAATTGTTCAAGGGCGATTGCGCGGGCTGCCATGGTGATCCGAATAATGCCGCCAAGCGCGAGGCGGAAAGCATTCTCTATCCCAGTCCTCCGGTGTTTGCGCTGCATCCTCCGCGGAAGTCGGATTATCAGTTGTTCTGGATCATCAAAAGCGGGGTGCGCTATTCGGGGATGTTCTGGTGGGACGGGCAATTCGGCAAAGATGCGTCGGGGCAGAACGTTTCGGATGAAAAAATTTGGAGAGCAGTGACGTTTCTAACGCACCTCGATTCCCTGCCCCCGGCGGTCGCTGCGGAATGGCACAAGAAGGAGTAAACCTAAAGATGCGAGCCTTTCGCGAACGCCGGCACCACTCTTTACGCCGGTTGTAATACTTTTGCGACGTTTTGGAAGTCCCGGCGTCAATACCAGGAAGAGGTATTTTTCCCATGATGAGAACTGCCCGGTTCGTTTTAGCGATCACTTTGTTTTTCTCCAGCGCTCTGCAGTTGGATGCTCAATCCAAGACCTCCGCAGATTCTCCCCGCAAACAAACGGATCAGGAAGCGCGGATGCATCGCGTCGAAGCGACTGTTGTGGACATACCGATGGGGGAGAATCAGGCCCCGCTGCGGATGGACCTCTTACAGTTGATGAAGCTCTACAACGTGCCCGGGCTGAGCATTGCAGTGATCGAGAATCACAAAATGGTTTGGGCTAAGGGATATGGGGTGATTGAGGCCGGATCGAGCACGCCGGTTACTCCGAAAACATTGTTCCAGGCAGGCTCGATCAGTAAGCCAGTGGGGGCGACGGGAGCGCTTTACCTCGTCGAACACGGCAAGCTGTCGCTCGATGAGGGCGTGAATGAGAAGCTGAAAACCTGGAAAGTGCCGGAAAGCGACTTTACGAAAAACGAAAAAGTGACGCTGCGGCGGTTGATGTCACACACCGCCGGGCTGACGGTTCATGGCTTTCCGGGATACGACATAAACGACACGCTGCCGACGCTGGTGCAGATTTTCAACGGCGAGAAACCCGCGAACACGGCGCCGATCCGCGTGGATATTCTGCCGGGAACAAAGGAAGTCTACTCGGGCGGGGGCGTTACGATCGAGCAGCAGCTCATGATAGACGTTACGGGAAAGGCCTTTCCCCCGCTGATGCGCGAGCTGGTGCTCGACAAAATTGGGATGACGGACAGCAGCTATGAGCAGCCGCTGCCTTCTGCCCGAGCGGCGATGACGGCCAGCGGAACTTATGCGGACGGAAAAGTGGTGCATGGCAGATGGCACATTTATCCGGAAATGGCCGCGGCAGGTTTGTGGACCACACCCACGGACCTGAGCAAGTTCGCGATTGAAATTGCGCTGTCAAAACATGGCAAGGCGAACCGCGTGCTCTCCGAGAAAATGACGAATGAAATGCTTACGCCGGTGTTGGAAGAGGCGGGGCTCGGATTGTTCATGGATAAAAACAATCCCGGGCAGTTCGGTCACAACGGCGCCGACGAAGGCTTTCAGGCGATCCTCACGATGAATGCGGAATCGGGAAAAGGTGTGGCGATCATGGCGAACTCGGACAATGGGATCGCCGTCGGCGACATTCTGTTGCGGAGAGTCGCGAAAGAGTATGGCTGGAATTACAAGTCCGGCGGGCAGGGGGCGTTCCCGATGCTGGTGATAATCGCGAAGGCAAAGGGCACGCAAGCGGCGCTGCTGCGGTACGCGGAACTCAAAAAATCGCCGTCCGCGGAGTACAAAGTCGAAGAGCGCACGCTCAACAGCCTGGGTTACATGCTGCTGTTCTCCGGCCAAATGCAGGACGCGATTACCGTGCTTCAACGCAACGTCCGGGAATACCCGGAGTCGGGAAACGTTTACGACAGTCTGGGCGAAGCGTACATGAAAGCCGGGCAGAAGGAGCTGGCTATCCAAAATTATGAAAAGTCGCTGCAGCTTGATCCGAAAAACCAGAATGCGGTGGACATGTTGAAGAAGCTGAAAGAGATGAAATGAGAGCGAGTATCTGGGGATGCCCTACCCGCCAGTGTTGCTGATGGGGGCTTTCACGAGTTCGGAGCGGAATCCGATGCCGACGATGCGGCCGCGAATGCGGCTTAGGAATTTGGACTGCAGCAGCATCAGGCAGAGAGGCTTTGGAAGCTCCACGCGCTCTGTGGTGGCGAGGACGTGGGCATACGACATCAGGCGAAATCTGCGAACAGAGGAGTGGCTGGCGACTTTTTGGGGTTGATGGCGTCGAACTTAATTGCGAGGGAATGCGTAATTGGAAGAGAGGAAAGAACGGGTCTGAAGACCGGCCACTACGGGTCACTGGGCTTGAAGTCGCTGAATTAGGGATAGATGGAGGCGGGGTCGATCGAACTGGGGGGCGCATGGGAACGCTGGGGCAGGATATCCGGTATGTGGTGAGGAACATGGGCAAGACGCCGGGATTTGCGGCGATCGCGATACTTACGCTGGCGCTGGGGATTGGGGCGTCCACGGCGATTTTCAGCGTGATCGATAACGTCATGATGGAGCCTTTCCCCTACCCGGATGCGCAGCGGTTCTATTCAGTGCAAATCCATGACGCGGAACGGAGCGAGCCCGGGGGACGGGGAGGGTACACTGGACCAGAGTTCCTGGATTATGTGGAGCAGAATCATGTGTTTGACCGGGTGATCGCGAATGACCAGACCGATGTGTTGTACCGGTCGGGAGAAGGAACGGAGCGGTACAAAGGGTGCATCGTAACGCCGGGGACGTTTGAGTTTTTGGGGATGCCGGCGCTTGCGGGGCGAGTGATGCAGCCGGCGGATTACGAGCCGGGAGCGCCGCCAGTCTTTGTGTTGCGCTACAAAGTGTGGGTCAAGGACTTCGGCGCCGATCCGGGAATCTTGAACAAGACGTTTGTGCTGAATGGGATATCTAGAACGCTGATCGGAATTATGCCGCCGCGGTTTGGATGGGGCGACGCAGACATGTGGATTCCGACAAAGCCGACTCGGGCGGCGACCGGAAAAGCCATCGCCGGGGCGTTTCAGCAGCGCTGGTTCCTGCTGGGGCATCTGAAGCCGGGGGTCTCCGTGAAACAGGCGGAAGCGGACTTTACGGTGGTGGCGAAGCATCTTGCCACGGTGTACCCGACGGAGTACCCGAAACGCTTTACGGTATTCATGGATTCCCTTACGAACCTAGTGGTGGGCAGGTTTAAGACGACGCTGTACATCGTGCTGGCCGCGGTGGGGCTGCTGCTGCTGATCGGCTGCGGGAACGTGGCGAATCTTCTTCTGGCGCGAGCGACCACCCGGGAAAAGGAGTTTGCGATCCGGTCGGCGCTGGGGGCGAGCCGCTGGCGATTGATCCGGCAACTTTTGGTGGAGAGCTTACTCCTGGCCATTGGGGGAGCGGCGGTGGGCACGCTGCTGGCGTGGGGAGGGTTGAAGTCCCTGGTGGCGCTGATACCGCAAAATATCATACCGGCGGAAGCGATGATCCGGCTAAATATTCCGGTGCTCGCGTTCACGTTGTCGATCGCCGTGCTGACGGCGCTGGTGTTTGGACTGGTGCCGGCGCTGAAGGCGGCGCGAAAGGACTTGAACGAACCTTTGCGAGATAGCGGCAAGGGGATCAGCGGCGGATTCCGGCACGGGCGGCTGCGCGACGCCGTGGTGGTGCTGGAAGTGGGGCTTTCGCTGACGCTGCTGGTGGGTGCGGGACTGCTGATGAGGAGCTTTGTGGCGCTGAGGGAAGTGCACCTGGGATTGCAGCCGGATCATATCTTGGTGGCAAGGCTTCCGCTGCCGACGGACCGTTACAAGACGGCTGAGCAGGTGACGGGATTCTACCGGCCGCTGCTGCAGCGGCTGAAAGCGTTGCCGGGTATCGTGGACGCGACAGAGACCAGCACTCTGCCACCGTATGGAGGGATTCCGAGCGACATCGAGATTCCCGGAAAGACGCACGCGGAAAAATGGAACTCGATGTTTCAACTGGTCGGCGAGGGGTATTTTCCAGTGCTGAAAATCCAGTTCGTGGACGGAAGGGGTTTCACCGAAGCGGAAGTGAATGGAGCGCGCAAGCTGGCAATTGTGAACCAGACGTTTGCGCACAAGTATTTGGGCAACGAGAATCCCATCGGGAAACAAGTAAGAATCGCGCAACTGGCGGAGTTTGAAGACGCGGTGAAAGAGCCGATATTTGAAATCATTGGGCTCGTGGCGGACGTGAAGAATCGCGGGCTGCAAGAGCCGATCCAGCCGGAGATCTGGGTGCCGTACACGGTGACGGGTTCGGCGTTCCGAGGAATCCTGGTGCGGACGGCGAAAGAACCGATGACGATGATGAATGCGGTGCAGCGGGAAATCTGGGCCACGGATAGCAACGTGGCGCTGACGTTTACAGGGACACTGGAAGGGTACATCAGCCAGTTTTCGTATGCGGGACCGCGGTTTGGATTTTTGTTGATGACGATCTTCAGTTCGATTGGGCTGGTGCTGGTGACGCTTGGCGTTTACAGCGTGCTGGCGTACACGACGGCGCGAAGAACACAAGAGATCGGGATACGCTTGGCACTCGGAGCGAAAGCCTCGGATGTTCTCGTATTGGTGATTCGAATGGGGCTGCGATTGGTGGGGATTGGCGTGGGCCTTGGGCTGATCGCCAGCCTCGCGCTCGGGAAGGTGATTGCGACGCAGCTCTGGGGAGTGTCAGCGTACGACCCGTGGACGCTCATGTGCGTTCCAGTGCTACTTATTATAACCGGGCTGCTGGCTTGCTGGATTCCCGCGCAGCGCGCCGCGAATGTGGATCCACTGGTGGCGCTGCGGTATGAGTAAAAGTAACTTGGGCGCTTCTAGGCCCAGGAAAAGCGGTGTTTGGAGAGCGGGAGGGAGCGGATACGTTTGCCAGTGACGGCGAAGATGGCGTTGCAGACGGCGGGGAGAACCGGCGGAAGGGCGGGTTCGCCGAGGCCAGTGGGTGAGTTGTCGGTTTTGAGGAAATAGACTTCGATTTCCGGGGGCACTTGGTTCATGCGGACTGGGGGATATTCGTGGAAATTGCTTTGGAGGGCGCGACCGCGGTCAATGGTGATTTCGTAGGACATGACGTGGCTTAGGCCTTCGATGACAGCGCCACGTACCTGATTTTCAGCACCGCTGGGATTGATGATCTGGCTGCCGACGTCGCCGGCGACCCAAACTTTATTTACTTTTATTTTGCTGTTGGCGTCGACGCGCAGCTCCACCACTTCGGCAAAATAGCCGCGGTGAGAAAATTGGAAGGCCACGCCCATGCCGGTTTCTTTCGGCAGCTTGCGTGAGCCCCAGCCGGATTTCTCAGCGACGAGTTTCAGCACGCCGCTCATGCGGGCGGCATCGACATCGGCTTCCGCCGGATTCGCCGAGGGCGTTGCGGACGGGATGCGGGGAGAGCTCAGGAGATCCAGACGGAACTGGACGGGATCCTTTCCCGCGGCGTGCGCTAGCTCGTCCGTGAAGGATTGAAAAACCCAGGAGAAGGCGTTGCTGCGAGGGGCGCGCATGGCGTAGGTAGGAACGCCAAGCGGCATCAGCGATGCGCCGAAGAAGAAGTTTGGGAGGAACGTGCCGGGAAATTCGTTGCTGGGAATGTTGGCCGAGGGGGCAAACTGCTGGCCCTCGCCAAAGCTGACGAAGTGATTGCGCCAGGCGACGAGTTTGCCGGAAGCGTCGAGGCCGCCTTTGAGGAAATGAAAGCCGGCGGGGCGGTAATGATCGTGATGGAAATCGTCTTCGCGGGTCCAAAGGAGCTTGACGGGGACGCCGACTTGCTTGGCGATGGCGGCGGCTTCGAGCATGTAGTCGTTGGTGAGGCGGCGGCCGAACCCGCCGCCGGCGCGCTTCAGGTGGACGATGATGTCGTCGTGAGGAATGTTGAAGACTTTTGCGACGAGCTGGCGGCCGGATTCGGGCGTCTGGCTGGGCGACCAGAATTCCATTTTGCCGTCGTGGTAATGCGCAAGGCAGTTCTCCGGCTCCATGGGGGCGTGGGCGAGAAAGGGATAGGAGTATGCTCCCTCGACAATTTTTGCGGCGGACTGCAGAGATTTGTCCGCGTCGCCGTCGCTGCGGACGGTGATAGCAGGCGCTTGTTTCGAAAGTTCATCGGCACGGGTGGCGAAGCCTGCGCTGCTTTGCTGGGCGGTCGCGCCTTCGATCCATTTGGCTTGCAATTTTTTCCGCGCGGTGTTGGCTTGCCACCAGGTATCCGCGACGATGGCGACGCCGCAATGCAAGCCGAGCAGATCGGAAGTTCCATCCACCGAAAAAGCATAGCGCACGCCGGGCATGGCCTTGATTTCATCGAAATTGGCGCTGACGAATTTGCCGGCATAGACGGGGCATTTTTCGTAGACGGCGTACAACATTCCCGGAAGTTTGAAGTCGATGCTGTAGATATTTTCTCCGGTAACGATGGAAGCGTTGTCGACACTGTGAATTGGCTGGCCGATGATTTTGTAATCTTTGGGATCCTTGAGCTTGACGGATTTGAGATCGGGTGGCGTCAGGGTGGCAGCCTTCTCCGCGAGTGCACCGTAGGTTAGGGTGCGCTTTGACGGCTGGTGAGTCACGCGGCCTGAAGAGGTTTGGCATTCGGATTCGGGGACGGACCAGGTCTGCGCGGCGGCGGTGACGAACATTTGGCGACACGCGGCGCCGACGCGACGCAGCGGATCCCAATTGATTGGAGTGGCAGTGCTGCCGCCGGCGCGTTGCGGACCATACTTTGTTTCATCGAGATCGGCCTGCTCGATGCGGACATCTTTCCAGTCGACGTCGAGTTCGTCGGCGATGATCATGGGGAGACTGGTTTTTACGCCCTGGCCGATCTCAGGATTCTTGCCCATGATGGTGACGATGCCATCCGCTGCAATGCGGATGAAGGCGGTGGGAACGAAAGCGGGGGGCCAGGGCTGAGGCGCTTGGGCAAGAAGTTCAGCGAACGGATCGAGATGGAGTGCAACGAGGATGCCTCCGCCGGCGACAGCGGAGACGCGGAGAAAATTGCGGCGATCGAGGAGCGTGGTTTGCATAGGGCCTCCTTCTTGCTTTCGAGTTTGGTTGCGGGCAGGTGAGGCGATTGGCATCGCTGGAATTGTAACGCGGTCCATCCGGTTTTGGTTTCACTGTTTTCGAGCATGCCGAAGCCGGTGCACTCCATAGCGCCGATGATCGCCTGACGAGCAAGACCGTCCGCGCCTCGCCTGCGAATGCCGCGACGGACGTTACTGTCGACGAATGATTTTAGGAAGTTTTGGCTGGAGCCGCCTGAATCGTAGTTTGATAGCTGATGGACATGACCCAATGACCGTCGCGCTTAATCCACAGGCGGCTCACGTGGACCGGCTTGCCAGAGTAAGGCTGATGGAGGCAGGTCATCACCACAGCGTCTCCGAAATCAAACATCTGAGCCGATACCAGTGGGGCGGGCGCAGAACCATGGCCGGTCTGCTTTTGCAAATTGAGAGTTGCGATGCGATCGGCCTTGCTCAGTGGGTGGTCATTGGTCGAGCCGAGCATGACGAATTCTTCCGCGATATGCGGCGACCAAGCGGAAGCGTCATGGTTCGTAACGCCGGTCTCCAGCGCCTGCCAGGAAGCGATAATAGCCTGTTCCGCATCGGTTTTCGGTTTGAATGGCAACGTCTTGCACGGATTCTGGCAGTCATTCACGCCGGGCCCTGCCGCAGTCGCGGCCTGCTGGCCCAGAGCGACCTCGTGATATACGAGCAACCGCCAACCTGCCGGACGCTTGACCCAAATGCGCAGAACGTGGACTTTGTCGCGGCCGGACATCACCGCGCCGACTTGACCGTAGGTGCGCGGCTTAAGTTGCGCTCCGGTTTCGTTGCCAAGTGCGGGTGTGGGCAGGGACTTGAGGACGTCGGCCCGGGCCCACGTCTTTCCGTCTGCGTCCGTCCAAGTGAAATCCGTGTCGAGCAGTTTGCCGACCGCCGCCTTGTCGTCTTTCGCGGCGGCCTGGACAAATTCCTTGTCGATCTGGAGAAGCGATGGTTCATCGGCGACAGCAATGGCGTGCCAGCCAGACTGCGCAGCCAGCATGAACCCGAGCGCGGCCCCGGCGGTCAGCACACTCGTGACAAGGCGTCTCATTGGTTTCAGTCCCTTCTGGAATTCGTTCCCTCGGTTATACATGGAAAAAAGGGCCGGATGCATGTCCGGCCTCTTCGTTGTGTCCAAGTGTGCCCAAGCGCGTTAGAAGGTGAACTTCAAGCCCAACTGGATAGCGCGGGCGCTGCCCGAGCCAAGCACCGGGTTGAAAGAAGCGTTGTCGGGCGTGGCGCAGCCGCAACCGAAGGCACCAGCCTGTGACGGATCGCCAGTTGCCCCCTGGCCGTAGCCACTCGTGCTGCCATAGGGATTCGCGAAATTGGGGTGATTGAGAAAGTTGAAGGTCTCGACTCGGATTTGAGCTTTTACTTTCTCCCCAAACTTGAAGGATTTCGAGATCGAAAGGTCCACGTTATGGAAGCCAGTATCCCGGAAGATGTTGCGGCCAATGGTGCCAAACTGGCCGACAGCATTCGGGATCAACAAAGAATTGCCCACCATATAACAATAGTTGGTCCCAATCTTGGGGTCCGTAAGCGAGGTCACCGCACCAGGGCCGACGGCAGCGGCGGCGCTCAAGCAAGCGGCCGGAACAGTTGCGCCTGTGCAGGCACCGCCGCCACCCGGACCGAAGCATGGAATCCCACTGGGACCGATTGACTTGAAGTCGGCTGGGTTGCCAATGAAATCCCAGCGATCCGAATTTTCGTTGGCCCCCGCAAAATTGTTCGTCTGGTCGTTCACTCCCCAAGGCTGCCCGCTCTGCAGGGTGACAATGGTATTGAGCTGCCAGCCTTCGAGGAGCTGGCTCCTGGTTTTCTTTTCTGAAAGCGTATAGGTCACAGAGAGCGTAAACCGGTGAGTGATGTCAAAGTCGCTGCTACCACGATCCCGGCCAGGATTTTTGCTGTCCTGGGGGAGATACGCAACCCAGTTCGATGATAGGTCGTCAATCGCATGAGCATAGGTATAGCCAGCCACGAAATCCAGGCCGTGATAGTTGCGGGCCGTTAGCGTGGTCTGCAAACCGTGGTACGTTGATCCATAAAAATTAGAGAGGTAGTTGATGTAGTTGAGATAGGGATACTGAGCCGCGAACGGCTGCGCGGTGCTGCCGTTTGCGATATCCGGCTGATTGAGATCCACAACTCCTATCAACCTCACGCCACGGTTACCCACGTAAGTTGCTTCCAGGGAAAGCTTGCCGGAGAAAGCATGCTGGATGCCCAGCGTCCAATTTTCAACGTAAGGGGTGCGGAAGCTGCGGTTCATGGCAAAGGTGTCGCAAGGACCCGGGTTGTCCGGACCAGTTGCATGGCTCGCACCGTCTCCACATTGAACCAGTCCAGTCACGTTAGCCGGATAGATTGCGGCGGATTGATCCAGCCAAGTAAGGCTTGATCCGGGGATCGTGACCCCGGTGGTGAAGATGTTTCCGATGCCCGGCGTGGTGACCGCGGGATCGCCAGTGACAATGGTGGCTCCCGTGGGGATGGTGCCGAGACCCAGCGTGACGGTGTTTTGTGTGTTCTGCTGGGAGAGGAACGCGTTCATGGACAAAAGGCTGTAGATAATACTACTTCCGGCGCGGACGATTGTGGTGCCCTTGCCGGTTACGTCCCAGGCAACGCCCAGACGGGGGGAGAAATTCTTGTGGTCGCCGTTGTAAATCGAATTGATGTTCTTACCGACTTGTTCAAAGCCTATAGAAGGCTCAAAATTCCCGAACAGGTTTTTTGCTTCCTTGGGAACACCCTGGAGCTCGTAGCGGAATCCGAGATTCAGAGTCACCCGGGGAGCGATGCGCCAATCATCCTGGGCGTAACCGGCGTAGAGCCACTGGGTAATATTACGGGTGGGATCTCCGGCCAAGAAGGTGGTGTCCCCCGGAACACCAGCAAGAAAATCTTCGAGTGGAGAGGAGCCGGGAGCAACTCCGTCACCTTGGAATCGAATCCGCCCTCTCCCTGCACGGAAAGTAGCTTGATGGACCTGATCGTCGCGGATTTCGCCACCGAATTTGTAAGCGTGCTTACCTCGCAGATAGGAAACCTGATCAATAACGTCATACACCTTGTCGGGCCCAACAATTTTTGGAAAATTGTGGAAGGAGCCTAGTTGCGAGAAGGGACTAATCCTGAGGTCGGGTATCCCGCTCAAAAGGGGATTGGAGAGGCCTGTGTTGATCTTATAAGGGAACCCAATATCGGCAGGGAGGATTTGTAGAACGTAGTGTGTGAATCCTCCACGAAGCTCGTTGGCCCAAGTGGAATTTGGAGTCCAAGCCCAGTGGGCGGAGACGTCTTGCGCTCGGGAATGAACCTTGGTGCGGAATTGCGGCAGGAGCTCGAAGAAGTCCATTCCCACGATGGTGTCGTTGCCGAAGAAATAGGAGCCGCTCAGAGCATTACGGTCGTTGATATGGTAATCCACTTTCCCTATGGCGTTCTTTGAGCTATTAACGTTGGGATAGTTGAGCGATACAAACGACCCCTGATCTGCGTTAGGAGTATAAAATCCCAGCAAGTAATTGCTGAGCGGGTTCACCGTGAAGCTTGAATTATGGGCGACAAGATCAGCGATCGCGTTGGGGATGCTAATCGTGCAGTCCTCAAATGTGAGGACCAAGCAACCATTGTCGGACGGGAGGCCGGATGTTGCCGGCACCACGGCGGTGGTTGGGACATGTCCGGGAAGGGAGTTGCCGACGGTATACATCTGGCCTTCATACGCACCAAAATAAAAGAGCTTGTCCTTAATGATGTGCCCGCCGGCGCTCCCGCCGTACTGCTCTAGTTCTACAGGAGTCTTGTCTGAACCGACAGGGTTGAAGTAGTTGCGAGCATCGAATTTGTCTGAGCGGCCAAAGCCATAAGCAGTTCCATGGATGTCGTTGGTGCCGGATTTCAATCCGACGCTGGTGACTGCGCCGGGCTTCCAGCCGAACTCGGCCTTAGGATTTACCTGCGTATTGAACTCCTGAATCGCATCTATCGGTATAAGGGTGGCGGCATCACCGATGACAGCGGCAGCGTTGGTGACGCTCAGGCCCATGAAGGCTTCGTCGTTGGTTATGCCGTCGACGATGTAGCTGGTGTCCTCGGGACGAATCCCGTTGGTGCTCTGGGTCCAGGGTCCGCCGCCAGGGTAGATCATGGTGCCGGGACGGAGAGAAACAAGATTCTGGTAATTGCGGCCGTTCAAGGGCAAATCATTAATAATCTCGTTGCTGATCGTGCCGCCGAGAGTGGTGGAGGTGGTGTCCACCATCGGGACTTCTTCGGTGATAGTGATCGTTTCGGTTGTCGAGCCGGGCTGGAGGACGGCGTCGATGCGCGCGTCCTTGCCAACTTCTACCAGGATATTCTTGCGCTCAAAAATCTTGAAACCCTTGAATTCGGCGCGCACGGTATAAGTGCCGGGCTGAAGGTTCAAAGCAACATAGGCTCCATCTGAGTCCGTAGTCAGAGTTTGTGAGACGCCGCGTGCCACGTCCGTAATGGTTACTGCCGCGCCTCCAACGTTACCTCCAGACTGGTCGGTGACGACACCCAGAATTCGGCCCGAACTACCTTGTGGATGAGCTGCAACACTAGCAAATAGCGCTGCGCAAACACCCGCCAGAACTCGAAGGAGCTTGGCCAGGCTGACACACCCCGGCATGACGTTCCGCTGAGTCTTGGACTGCATGAGGACCTCCCCCATGAAATAGGTATAGCCGCTGTACCACCATATGATAGAAGCTGTCAAGCAATTCCTTAATTGCGAGCAACTAAAATAGCGGTGTGGCCAGGAAGGAGAGAATACTGGTACAGAGGTTGGACCACGATTGTGATCCGGTACTGAATGACCGGATCATCTTTCACACTGCCCCCTGCCAGATCAGGGCAATTTCGGCAAAATCGCAAGACTAGTCTGGTCACTTTATATCACCTCCCCTTGACGCGCCGATTTAGGTTTGCAGAAGCAGCCAAGGCAGCGCACGCGCTTTCTTTTTTGAAAGGTGCCGATTACAATTCCTCGATACACTACACTAAGGCTGATAATGTTCCATCTCCTGTTTTCCTTGCTGATGTCTACGTCCGTAGCTGTACCCCACCAAAACACCGGGGCGAGCGTCGCCGCCAGGCCGTGCGCGGAAGGGTGGGACAGCGCTGGACGGGGTGCCAAGAAAAAGCCGCCGAAGCATGCAAAGGAAGAGCCGCAAAATAAAGCGGGGGCTTGCATCGAACTGTCATTTCCCCCGTTGGAGATTCAAGAATACTTGCAGTCGTACGCCCGGAGTCAGCGATGGAAAATCAGTCAGGAACAAGTGACCGAAGACTCCTGGACGATCTCGCGGGAGCTCAGCAAAGAGGAACTGCTGAGCGCTACCAAGAGGAACTCAGGCATGGCCAGAGTAACCTGGACAGCAGGAGTAGTCCATTTGCACATCAGTACGGCGCAAGTGGCAGAAGGGTACGCACGCACCAGGATTCGTGCCAGCTTCCGCGGCTACGGCCAAAACGCGGATCAGTTTGCGCTGCCGCGGGAATACTGGGATTTGGAATCCAACAACAATCTTGAGACGTCCATCACTTCTGCCCTGCAGGCCCATTTCAAGGCTTCGCAATAGGAGTTGGACGGCGCAGCGGCAAGATCCTTCGCACGCAGAAAACCTGGCGTTGCACGCGGGCTTGTCCGACGATGTGGGGGCCGTTTGTTTTCGTTTTGCAGCCAGCCGCGGGTCTGCCACTTTTACATCCACCGATGGATCCTGCCACTGAGTCAAGCGATGTGAATTCAGCGAATGACAATCCCGCCAGCAAACATTTCCGCTGGTCCAGTTACAAGAAAAATACTTACCGGTGAGCGACGACGGACGCTTCGGGTATGCCGGTTCTGAGCAAGCTGGCGAACTGCTGGGGAAGCACCGGCGGGCTGAAATAGTACCCTTGCACCTCGTCACATTGGTGAGCCTGAAGAAACACCAGCTCTTCTTGCTTTTCCACGCCCCCAGCAACGACCCGCAGCATGCCTCGCGCTCGTCTGAGTCACGATTGGCTTAGCGGCAACATGGGAGCTGGCTCGATTTGCAAGCCAATTCCTGGCAAAGGCCTTCGGCATGGGAAGGAGTCTGCCCCCCCCATCTACTGTGGCAATCAAGAACATCGTTTCGGCACGGCACGAAGATTCAAGGATCTGACTCACTTGTGGCACGATCTAGACCAGAGGCGGTAGTCACAAGCTCGCAATGTAAGCTAGAATAAAAACTTAGTTATGTCGGGGCGTAGCGCAGCCTGGTAGCGCGCCTGGCTTGGGCGCACAGCTCGCGACTCCAACCACTCCATCCCTTTCTTCTAACTACTAACGTTTCCAACAAATCGGGGAATCTGCTTTTCGCTCAAAGGTAACTCGAATGAATTGAAAACGTTGGATTCTGGCACAGTTCTGGCACAGCGATACTAGAACACGTCTGCCTATCGCGCAGAGGGTCAAAGGATTCGAGTCCCGTCGCTCACATGGCGATCTCGCTGCGGTGTCCTCAAAAAACACCTTCGGTCAACAGCCATTTGAGTTGCTTACCAATACTTTACCGGAGCGGATGTTTTCCGAGGTGAATCAAGCAGTTGCGATGAAGCACGAGAGTCAACTTCTCTTTCGTAATCCCTTTTTGTTCGTGGTTTTCCAACGTCTTTCCACGAATACCGTGACAGTAGCGTGACGGCCAACTCTTGGCCGGAACCCAGGATTCCGGCCTTTTTCGTGCAAGCCGCTCTTCATTGCGTCGCACATCAGTCCCAAAAAAACTGTTCTCAAATGCAAGTGCCTGTTTGGGGCGCTCGTTGCTACGAACTCAACGGATGACAATGCATTCCATTCCAAGCAGTTGGCCAAGCTTGCATAGTTTGGTGGAGATGTGGCCGATGCCGATCGCACAATGGTGGGTTGGGCCCTCGGCATTCCAGGCGTTCATGAAATTTTTCGCTCCCATGGAGAAGCGATAGCGGCTATTGGTGTTGCCAATTTCGAGAATCGGGCCGCGCTCGGAGATGCCCTCGGCAGCAAGTAACTTGAGCTGTCCGTCAGCCGTTTGAACAACCGAGAGCAGCGTGACGGGGCCATGCTTGATGGACATCTCAACAGAGAGCCCATGGCCGACCTTGCCGTGGTAGACACTCAGCGGGCGCACCTTAGTCTTGCTTTGGGCAATAGCGATGTGACCCGGTCCGTCGTGTCCCATCAGAATGACATCGTCGTCGAAATCAACCGCATAGTACTCCGTGAATGAACCACCCACTCCGAAGCAATCCATGATCTTCATGGCTTGAGCGTTCTTGACTTCGCATTCGCCGGCCACGGGAATGCCTCGCGCCGTAAGCAGGCTAGTACCTAGGATAATGGAACTGATGGTGTCCTCGTTTTCAGAATTCTCCACGCCCTTGTAGTAGTAGGCGAGGGATCCCAGCTTGTGGATTTCGACCAGACGATCCAGTGCCACGGAGGTGCGCGCCGCGCGTTCCAATTCAACGGATAGACAGTCTGGTTGAACGTCGAATGTGTCCCGAAAATACTGGACTCGACTGCTGACCTCCTCGCTGGAGACTCTTCGGCGCAAGTCTGCTAGTTCGTCCACCTCGAGCATTTCGATGTGGCCCCCAAAATAAGCGCACTGTTGAGTCAAGTCAGAATAGATGTCAAGCATTCCTCCGTAATAATGACCCATCACTCCGAGGCGGTTGTGTTCCATCGTGTGGGCGACTCGGCCCGCCTCTATCCATGAGGAAATCTCATTCAACGCGAATGGGTCGTTCTCAAGGATTCCGGTGACCTGGAAAAACGGGATCCGGCAGCGACGAAATACATTGGCGATTTCAGGCATGGGACAAGCCTGACAATAAGCCAGCCATTCGCCGGTCATTCTGGTTCGGTCACCCATTTGATTGAAGGACTTGTAATCAATTGCCGCGGAGGGCGAAAGATTAAGGAGGATCACGGGCACTTTCGCCCGTCTTACAACCGGAAGGACAGTGGACGACAAAGCGTATGTCGTGACATATAGAAAGATCAGATCGACATCGTGCCGCCTGAACGAATGGCCCGCCGCCTCGGCCTTTTCGGGAGAATCCACCAGACCTAGATTGATAACCCGGGCGCCTGTCTTTTCTAAGCGGTCGGCCAGCTGTTGGATGTATCCCGTCAAGCGCTGCTGCAGTCCCTCAAATTGAGGCCAGTACGTGTCCAGCCCAATTCCGAAGAGCCCTACAGTGAATTCGTGGACCCTGGAGTTCTCGCTCATGTATACATGCACTCCCCTGTGATGAGATGGCGGTAAGCGGCGCAGAACCGCGGTTCGATTCTATAACAAGAAATATTTACCTATTGAAAGAAGACCGCAACTAGCTTAATTTATGCCTCGCGGGCACCTGGCACCTTGGCGCGTTCGCTGATACGTTCTCGGAGGGAGCATCTCATGAAGCGTTCTGATTTATTTCGGTTACTGCTTGTTCCTTCACTAATGCTCGCCGCCGCAGGACTGCCCCTAGCACAAGATGCTCCCGTCCAAATTGCAGTCCACTGGGACAAGATAGTACAAGAATCCAGGACAACTCCCACGTTACAGGTGGTCGTAAATCCACCGCTTCGCCGGGGAACCCCAATGCACGACAACACGTTCCAAGCGCTACATGATCTCGGGGCTGACTTCGTGCGTTACGTTCCTTGGCTTCCATATCCGCGGCTAGGCGTAGCCGAGTTAGAGCCTCCGAAAGATGGCAAGACGTCCTGGGATTTCTCCCTTATCGATCCGATGA
Source organism: Candidatus Limnocylindria bacterium (assembly GCA_035490055.1). Classification (GTDB taxonomy): domain Bacteria; phylum Acidobacteriota; class Terriglobia; order Acidiferrales; family UBA7541; genus Acidiferrum. Next base: position 73,973 of record DATHIB010000007.1, read on the forward strand.
CAATTGATTTCTTGGAGGCAACCGAGGGGCATTCGGTCGTTCTCAACTTCAGTACCATCCCTCAATGGATGTACAAGACCGACAAACCCATCGCGTATCCGGATGATCCGAATAAGGCGGTATGGGACTACGAACAGGGGACAGAGTTGCGAGACCTCACGTTCCAGGAAGTTGCGGATTACTATGCGCGACTCTTGTCGTGGTACACCAAAGGTGGATTTACGGACGAGTACGGAAAGCGGCACGAGTCCGGTTATCACTACTCGATTCCCTACTGGGAAGTTCTCAATGAAGTGGACTTCGAGCATCGCATGACACCGCAAACGTACACGCAGCTGTACGATGCGATAGTGACGGCGATGAAAAAAGTTCAGCCAGAGCTAAAATTTGTAGGGGTATCCCTTGCCATACCCGGCCAGAATCCAGACTTCTTTGAATACTTTTTGAACAGCAAGAACCACGAGTCCGGCAGCCCACTGGACTATATTTCCTACCATTTCTACGCGGTGCCTACACCCGATGAAACGCTAGACATTCAGCAACATACGGTCTTTGCGCACGCCGAAGGCTTCCTCAACACGGTCCGTTATATCGAGACGATTCGCAAGCGACTCTCACCCCGAACAGGCACCATGATCAATGAAATTGGGATCATTTCGGCCGATGACATTGCACAAGTCGATCCAAATCATGTCACAAAACCCATCCCTGATTCGTACTGGAATCTTGCTGGTGCCGAGTATGCTTACATTTTTGCGGAGCTTACACGGTTGGGTATTGACGTAGCTGGAGAATCGCAACTGGTCGGCTATCCCACACAGTTCCCCAGCGTATCTATGGTGGACTGGCACAACGGAAAGCCGAACGCCCGTATGTGGGTATTGAAGCTCTTGCACGACCACTTTGGCCCCGGCGACAAGATTGTGGAGATCGCGGTTGATAATCCGTACCTCACAGGCCTTGCAGTTGTTACAAAAGCAGGCAAGCGCAAGATGCTTCTGGTGAACAAGCGGGATAGGAATTTGGATCTATCTATTGCGGGGGCTGCTGGCTGTCGCTTCGACTATGTAGACGTTACAACGGGACTTCAACCTCCTGCTTCTACCAAGTTAGCTTCGGACAAGTTGATGAACCACGGTTTTTCCGTCGGAATTCTTACTTTCCCTTAACAATGCTTTCTGGCCAGCATCATCTTGTGATCGAACAATGCGCTAACCGATTCGATTGGTTTAGAAAATCAAGGAGGGTACTGTTGCCCAGAGTCGCGTTTCGATTACGAATAAGGGCCGGCAAGGAGGCGGAATATGATGCCGCCCACCGGAATGTGTGGCCTGCTTTGCTGTCCAAATTGAAAGAAGTTGGTATTTCCGAGTATTCCATATTCCGGAGAGAGCAGGATTTGTTCCTGGTCATGCAGGTTGATGATTTTGAAGGCGCGTGGCGCGTGCTCGATAATGACCCAACCAACCTTGAATGGCAGCAAGAGATGGCCAAGATCTTCGAGCCTGTACCGGGCCTGAAGCCCGGAGAAAAGTTCGCAATGATGAAGGAAGTGTTTTACCTGAAGTGACCGGCCCCCTCCAAAGCAGTTTCCAGAATGAACTGCTTTTTATTGGTCAATTCCCAGATTAATCTCGCCCGTGAGATTGATCGAGGAACGAAGTCGAATGTCTTCCGACGAACTGCCGATCTGGACTGAGTAGTTGCCAGAGGCGGCGTGCCAACGCTTCGCGCTGACGTCGTAGTAGGTAAACGCCCGGCCATCCAGAGTGATCGAAACATGCTTTGTTTCGCCGGGGGCAAGCTGCACTCGGGAGAAACCTTTAAGTTCTTTTTCCGGTCTTGAAATCTTAGCGTCAGCTTCGCCAACATAGACCTGTAAGGCCTCTGCGCCGGCGCGCTTGCCGGTATTCGTGACATCAAACGAGATTTCATAGAGTGCCGGGCGTTCTCTCGTCGTCGAAGAGACACTGGGCAATGTTTTGATCCCCAGGTTCTCGTATTTGAACGTGGTGTAGGAAAGCCCGTAGCCAAAAGGAAACAGTGGTTTTGTATGGTTATGCTCGTAGCCACGGTAGCCAACAAAAATGCCTTCCTTGTAAACAACCCGGTTGGTGCCCGGCTCCTCGTAGTAGTTCGCGAAAGACGGATTGTCTTCCAGCCGTTTCTCAAACGTGACCGGCAGACGTCCGGAAGGGTTCACGTCTCCAAATAGAATTTCGGCAATAGCTCGGCCTCCCAGCTCCCCTGGGTACCACGCTTCGAGAAATGCCGGAACTCCGTAGACCCAGCCGGTGGAATCTACATTTCCGCCAGAAGTAACAACTACAGCAGTGTTTTTGTTTTGAGAGGAAAGTTCCCGGATCAGTTCGTCTTGCCCCACTGGCAGAGTGAACGTACGGTCTCCACCCTCTGATTCACTATCATTCGACTGTCCATGCGCGCGAAGCATCAGAAAAACTGTCAATACGAGAAGCAGTGAACCCAGTTTCACAATTTTCCGAGTCCTACTCATGAATCACCTCATTAGGTAAGGCTTTGCTGTAACAATTAGAACGGAGACAAATCTGCTCGGCCAGTGGCCCTTATGCCTGTCAAAGTTCCGTTTTTCCTGGCGATTTCAAGGATTCGCCGTTTTAACCTTGAAACTGTAACTCCCCGGCGGAACTTCGAATTCTTCCTCAGTCCCGTGCTTGCCGATTTTTTTTATTTTTGAATTTCCCTCGAGTGGCTCAGTTTCAAGACTCCAGCGACTGACATCTTCGGAACGGACCGGCAGAATTCCTTTTGTGTTGGGTGGAATCGTAATTCTCCAAATTGCTTCCGTTCCGTTTACGGACCACGCGGAGCGAATCGATCCGTAGTTGGACTGATAGGAAAGGTCTAAGTTGCCAAGCCGCGAATCGAAGTGGGGGTGGAGGAAGATGGTATGAAAGCCAGGGTCGGTGACAGTTGTGTCGACGCCCGCAGCATAGCGGTAGATCCAATCCGCAACAGCGCCGTACGCGTAGTGATTGTAGGAATTCATGCTGGGATCGCCGCGCATCTGGTCGCCGTTCCAGCGTTCCCACATCGTGGTCGCGCCGTGGCCGATCAGGTATCCCCAGGATGGATATTCGGTGCTCAACAACAAACGATACGCAACATCGGTGTGACCAGTATCCGCAAGCGCCTCCAGCAAGTAGGGAGTGCCGAGAAAACCCGTTCCCAAGCGCCAGTGATTCGCCGCGATTTTATCCACCAACTTCTGAGCGGCAGCGTTACGCAGGGAGTCCGGCAAGAGATTCATCTTCAGTGCGAGGACATATCCGGTCTGCGTATCCACTGGCTTATCGCCGAGTTTCGTAGCGGTACCCGAGGCGAAGAAGGGTGGTGGCGGCACGCCTCCAACAAATCCGTCCGGCCGGACGTACGCCTTATTAAAGGAGTCTCGAATTTTCTCGAAGACTTCTCCGTATCTCTTCTCATCCGCATCCTTGCCGAGTGCGTGTGCCATCTGCTTCATCAGTGTCACGTCATAGGCCCAGTAAGCGGTGGCGACGATATCCTCGGGCGTCGGACCCTCCGGCGAGAGCCAATCGCCGAATGGAATCCCATAGTTCTTTTTCCACAAATAATCCGGATTGGCGCTCTCGATGGCAGCGAGATATTTTTCCATCCCGCGCCAGTTTTGTTCGATGATCGATTTGTCGCCGTTCTGAATCCACGAAGTCCAAGGAATGACAACGCCGGCATCGCTCCATCCGGCGCCAAAACCGGGATGCGGCTGGATCGTGCCTGGAGCAAAAATGCCGTACATGTCCGAGCCCACTTGGGTACCAAGCAGGTCAATTCCGAATTTTCTGGAGAAGGCCGTCAGATCCATGTTGTAGGACGCCGCACGCCAGAATACCTGCGCGTCGGCGGTCCAGCCCAGCCGTTCATCGCGCTGCGGGCAATCCGTTGGCACACCGACAAAATTCGATCGCTGTCCCCAGAGGATGTTGTTCCAAAGCTGATTCACCATCGGACTTCCGGTGTGCAACTGCATGGTGAAAGGAGCGTCGGTGTGAAAAGCGACTGCCTTTAACGACTCGGGCGTTGGCTTCCCTGGGTAGCCCAAGACCTCAACATAGCGGAACCCGTGAAATGTGAACCCAGGCTGATACTCTTCTATCCCTTTGCCGGAGGTGATGAAGTGGTCGGTGGCCTTTGCCGTGCGTAGGTTCTCCACATACATTGTCCCATCAGGGTTCAAAACTTCGGCGAATCGCAACTGAATATCCGTGCCTGCGGGCGCCTGCACGCGCAATCGAGGTACCCCGCTGAGATTCTGCGCGAAATCAAAAATAAAGACGCCGGGCTTTGGGTTGGTGATGGTCTTCGCGGTGAGGACTTTCTGCTGGCGGATGGGCTGGAAATATTGCGAGACGATTTCCGGCTCTAGCGGATGGATTTCCTGGGCCATCTCCCAGTACGAATCGTCAAACGGCGCAGCGTCCCAGCCCGGTTGCACTCGGCGGGCATCATAGGTTTCGCCATCGTAAATCTCCGCAAATAAGATGGGGGAGAGTTCAGCTTTCCAGGACTCGTCCGTGACAACCCATTCGACGGAGCCATCGGAGTGTTCGATCCGCAATTGGGCCTTCAGGGCGGGGGGCGTAGTTCCGTAGTTGTAGCCCTGCCCGAACCACTGAAGCGGCGTGGTATACCAACCTGGTGCGAGATACGCAGCGATGGCGTTCTTCCCTGTCGCAATATCTCCCGTGACGTCATACACCTGATACGCAACGTGTTGGCGGAAGTCCATCCAGCCGGGAGCAAGAATTTGATCCCCCACCGGCTTGCCATTAATGTGAAATTTGTAAGCGCCCAAAGCCGTCGCATAGAGATGCACCGATTTTGCCGGCTTCTCCAGCTGAAAACTTCGACGCAGAATTTCTACTGGCCCTGTGTTCCACGGCTTTCCTAGTTTTGTGACACCAAAATTTGACGACGGCGGAACGTAAGCCTCGGCCTCACCCCAGGAACTGTCATCGAACTGCGGTGTAGACCATTCACCCGTCGCGTTCAGCGCCGACTTCCAACCCTTCCCTCCTGTTGCAAATGTTTCGACTGAGCCATCCGTCATTTCGACGTACAGCGTGGCGCTCATAGGCGTCTGGCCGCTGCCAGGTTGAGCTCGCTGGTTCCGGGGAGCATAGCGAGTCACTTCGATCCCGAGGAGGTTTTTTCCCGATTTAACTTCTCCAGTGATGTTTTTCTGCACGTAGTGCAGCCACGGCATTTGTCCCCACGGAGGCAGCGGGTCGGCGCTCAAGACTTTTTTCCCATTCAACCAGGCTGCCGCGGTGTTCTCGCCGGTCACAAAGAGATCCGCTCTCTTTACAGTTTTGGAAACTTCAAATGCAAAACGGAATTCGTGGTGCGTGTCACCGGAAGCTTGGAGGTTCTCCACCTTGGGATTGGTGACCCAGGCCGCATCAGCCTCGCGTACGCGCTTGTGCTCATGCTCTTCTCCTCCAATCCACTTGCCGCGCCATTCTTGGGCATCCAGCAGCCCCGTCTCCCACCAGCTCGTGTCACTCGTGGGATAGGGTTTTCCGTCTTTGTCCCAGACTTTCACTCGCCAAAAGTAGCGCCTCTCCGGAAGCAGTGCCGGACCGGCGTAGGTTACCCCTGCCGATTGGTCGGATTCCACGCGGCTGCTGTCCCACATATCGGGCTTTCCCGCGGCAAGAAGCGCTGAGCTCGTAGCGACCTGAATTTCATAAGCGGTCTGCCTCGCACCATACCGGTCATCCTGAAGCTGCCAGGAAAGCACAGGTGTCTTCGAATCGATTCCGAGTGGAGTCACCAGTGAATCACACTTGAGTCGCAATGGTTTTGAAGCCGCTGCCTGCCCCAATTCCACTTGCGGATGCAATGTGACAAGCACCAAAAATAGACTAACGCGACGGAATGCCGAACTAGCTTTTAGTAAAGTCTGGTTTTGGTTCAAGACACCATCTCCCGTACTCTTCACTCTGAAGTTGCTTTTCGATGACACGCCCTTCTTCGCTCTACGGCTCGGCACTCGACTCGATCAGTTGCTGGGTGAGTTCGTTTGGTCGCGTCTGCTCCTTCGAGCCGCGGATTGACGGCGAGCACAAATTGATTGTCCGCATTGACCCTGAACCGAGAAATGTTGGGGCTGTTCTCGCAGTTGATTTCACACCGGGGTTACCAGGGTTTCCTCGCAGGCCGGCAGCCTGCGAACGATTCGCGTACGACCGGCAGCATAACATTAGATTGTCAATAGGCAAATATTTTTTGTATTGCAAGAACGAGTCAATCTCCACACAATGAGTTGTTCCCACGGACGCGTTTTCAAAGCGACCAAAATGGACACTTCAAGAAGACTTTTTCTGACTGGATTCTTTGGTACAGCGGCCTCAGCGTGTTTTGGCCAGGGAGTGGCCACACGCAAGGCAGCCGTCCAGCCTCGAGGAAAATCTTCCGGATTGCCGTTTGACGCGCGATTACAAGACGTCACAGCAAAGGCTGGTTTGCGTCACGTCACGATCTACGGCGGCGTTGACCGCAAAGACTACATCATCGAGGTGACAGGCTGCGGCTGCGCATTTCTGGACTACGACAACGACGGTTGGCTCGACATTTTTGTCCTCTCTGGAGTTCGCTTGTCGGACACTCCCGAAGGTACGAGCAATCGCCTATATAAGAACAACCGCGACGGCACATTCACAGACGTCACCAAGGAATCGGGGTTGCTCAAGACAGGTTGGGCTTGCGGTGTGTGTGTCGGCGACTACAACAACGACGGCTTCGAAGATCTGTTTATCACCTACTGGGGGCGTAACGTTCTTTATCGCAACAATGGTGATGGCACCTTTTCAGATGTAACCCTATCAGCAGGTCTGGCCGGGTCGACCCATCGTTGGGGTTCAGGCTGCACTTTTGTGGATTACAACCGCGACGGACATCTAGATTTGTTTGTATCCAACTACCTTGAATTCGCTTTGGAAAAGGCTCCGAAACCCGGTCAGACGGCGAA
>DATHIB010000008.1:0-17683 GCA_035490055.1 Candidatus Limnocylindria bacterium
CCCTAAACGCTCCGCCCTACGGGCTACGCAGGGCTTCGCTCCGGGCAAGGCCAACGACCAACAAAAGACGCAGAACCAAAAACGAAAAAGGGGACATTTCTAATGAGGTAAGAAAGGGGACATTTCTAAAGAGCTTTGACAGTTCGCTTGATGGAAGGAGAAGGCTGACACCGCTTTACAGATGGTCAAAGCTGGCCCTATAGTCATTTGGCGACGACTTCGTACACTGCATGCGAAAAACCCACCTCGTTCGAACCGCAGTGCTTCACTGCCTGCTTTTGTTCAGCGCGAGCTTCTGCGCAGCGGAAGACGTCAAGAAGATTCATCCCAACGGTTATGTGAGTGACCTTGCCGGGGTTATCACGCCGGAAGCCAGAACTCGGCTCGAAGCGTTATGCGCGGAAGTTGAGCAGAAGACCGGCGCGCAGATGGCAATTGTGACCGTCCAATCGCTCGATGGAGAGGGCGTCGAGAATTATGCCGTGGACCTCTTCAAACAGCTTGGTGTCGGAAGTAGAAAAGACAATCGCGGAGTGTTATTACTCGTAGCCCCCCATGAGCGCAAATATCGCATCGAAGTGGGCTACGGGCTCGAGCCGGTGATCAATGATGCGCGGGCCGGAGATGCGGGCCGCGCGATGGTGCCCTTCTTGCGTCAGAACGACTACGGCAAAGCAGCCGAGGTCGCCGCCTGGCAGTTGGCCAAGTACATTGCGGACGATTCGGGAGTAATGCTAAGCGGTCAGCCTCCCGCGGGACGGATTCGAGACACCGGGCGGCGCGGCGGGAATCTGGGACTCTGGTTCGTGCTCGGTTTGATCGTGCTCTTTCTGGTGATCGGCAGCCTGTCTTCTCGCGCCGGTGGTCGGCGCGGAGGCGGATCGGGCGGAAGCGGCTTGCTCTGGTTTCTGCTGGGAATGCTCGCGGACAGCGCGGGGAGGCGTTCGGGAGGCGGCCCCGGAGGCTGGGGCGGGGGAGGCTTCGGGGGAGGCGGCGATGGCGGCGGATTTGGGGGATTTGGCGGCGGCAGCAGCGGAGGCGGAGGCGCTTCAGGAAGCTGGTAGCGCGGGATGAAAGGAACGGATGTGAAATGCTCTCCACGGAAACTAAACTGACGGAACTGGTCAACAGGCTGAAAGAATTCGCCGGTGCAAACCTCGAATGCGTCATTTTGTTCGGATCGGCTGCTCGCGGTGACTTTCGCGAAGGACACTCGGACCTCAATGTGGTTTGCATCCTTCATTCATTGAGTATCGAGGAGTTGGGACGCCTCGCACACGTAGTGAAATGGTGGTGTGTCGAGCAGAAAGAGCCTGCGCCTCTTTTCTTCACGAAAGAAGAGCTGAGGGATGCCGCGAATGTCTTCGCGATCGAGATTCTAGATATGAAGCACGGGCGGCGAGTGCTCTACGGAGCGGACGTCGTCGCGGAAATTGAAGTGCCGATGAACCTGCATCGCGTGCAGATTGAGCATGACTTGCGCACGATTCTGCTGAAATTGAGGCAGCATTATCTGCGCGCGCCGGGGAGCGCAAAAAAACTGGCGCCGATCCTGAGAAAATCGTTTTCGGGAGTGCTGACGCTGCTGCGCCATTTGGTGATCGCTTTTGGAGAAGAGCCGCCGGTGGCCGCGCATGATATCGTTGCACGAGCGTCGGCGCTGACGGGCTCAAGCATGACGGCATTCGGCCCCATGCTGAAGCTGCGCGAGACGGGCGAATTTCGCGGCGAAATTGTTCAGGTGTACGGTGTGTATCTAAAGGCATTGGAGAAAATCCTAGATGCGCTGGAGCATCACTTTCCCAAGCGGGAATGGCGGCGCGTGAAGAACGCACATTCGTAAATCTAACTGATTCGAGGCGGATATGAAGAAAGGTCTGATAGTTTTAATTGTTTTGGTGGTCATCGCGCTGATGCTGGGGAGTTCGTTTATCAGCCGTAGAAATCAGATGGCCGTGAGGCGCGAGGCGGTGAATGCCGCGTGGGCGCAGGTGGACGTCGTCCTGCAACGGCGAGCGGACTTGATCCCTAATCTGGTGGAGACGGTGAAGGGCTTTGCGGCGCAGGAGCAAACCGTGTTCGGCGATATCGCCAAGGCACGTTCCGCGTTGCTTGGCGCGCATTCTCCGGCTGAAAAAATCGCGGCGAATGGTCAATTGGATTCTGCGTTGGGACGCTTGCTCGTAGTCGTTGAAAACTATCCCCAGCTGAGATCCAACGAGAATTTCTTGCGTCTACAGGACGAGCTGGCGGGCACAGAAAATCGGATCGCGGTGGAGCGCCGCCGTTACAACGAGGCGGTGCAGGATTACAACACGTTTATTGCACTCTTCCCGAACAGTTTGGTGGCGAGCATGAGTGGATTTACTCGGAACGATGCCTACTTCAAGACCGAAGAAGGCGCGCGGCAGGTCCCCAAGGTGAGTTTCGGAACGCCGAACGCACCGGCTACGACACCCAAGCCAGCGCCTGCAAAGCCCTAGAGTTCTGCTCCAGCAAGCGGCGCTTCTTAAGATAACGCGAGTCGCTTGCGGATTTCCGCGACGATTTGTTCCGGGGACTGCGCGGCGTCGATCGTAATGGCATCCGTGGGTTCCTCGAGATCCGCGAATTGGCCGGCGAGGATTTGCTCGCCGGCGTAGTGCCCTTTTCGCGAGCGCAACCGTTCCCGAAACAGTTCGTAAGAACCCTTCAAGTAGACGAGCTTTACATTGGAATTGATTTGAAGCAGCTCGCGGTAGCTGCGCTTCAGGGCGGAGCATGCCAGGCCAACGTTCCGGTGCTGTGCATCCCATTGCAACATCGCTTCGCGAAGGGAATGGAGCCACGGGATGCGGTCGTCGTCGCTGAGCGGAATGCCACGGGACATTTTCTCAATGTTGGCGGGCGAGTGGAAACTGTCGGCATCGGCAAATTCCCATTGCAGTTGCGCGGCGAGCAGTTTGCCGACGGTCGTCTTTCCGGATCCGGCGGGGCCCATCAAGAGAACGATCACGGGAACATCATCGCCGCTTACGGCTGCCTCAGGAACTCGCCGAGCAGCATGTGGAAATGGTGAACGCCGTTTTCGCGCTTGACGGAGTAGCGTCCGCGGTCATAGGTCGAAGAGCGCAATCCACGCTGGACATTTTCACAGAGGCCAATATCTTCCTGCTGAACTTCATCGCTGAAGGCCACCGAGCGCTTGATGCGTTCTTGATTTGTTTCAGCCGCGACATCGTGGAAAAACCACTCGAAGATCGTGAGCGTTTTTTCGTGGGAGAGAGGCACGATTACGTTTGTCGAAATGTTGTCGGGATAAATGTTGAGCATCAGGTTCGGGAAAATCCAAAAGTAGAGAGCCTGCTGCAGGACGGCGCCAGGCGCGTAGAGGCGTTCGCCCGCATCTTCTCCTTTTATGGCGCGAATCGGCGCGAATTGCTGAGAATAGTAGCGGAAGGTATCCGTGCGGTATTGAGCGTAGTCGATTTCCTTCATCAAGCCGGGATGCGCGATGGGAATGTGATAGCCCTCGAGATAATTGTCGACGTAAACTTTCCAATTGCAATCGATCACGTAATCGCGGCGTTCGGCAAATTGCAGACCCTCGAATTGGAAACCTTGCGCCTGCTGAGGAATCTGGCCGAGGTAAGCCGACAACGGCTCCGCCTTCAGATCGAAATTCACAAAGATGAATTGTTCCCAGGTCTCGCAGCGTAGCGGCACCATGCCCATGGTGCTGCGGTCGAAAAACTCGACGCCCTCGACGTCGGGTGTGCCGAGGAGGCGACCATCCAGCGTGTAGGTCCAGCCGTGATATTGGCAGCGCAGAACGTTTTTGCAACCGCTGCCGAGCGCGATCGGCCCGGCGCGATGGCGGCAAACGTTGCTGAAGGCACGCAGCGCGCCCTCCTTGCCACGAACGACGATGATTGGCTCGCCGGAAACGTCCGCGGTGAAAAAACTTTCGGGGTCGGAGATGGTGCGTTTCACTCCATTCACTTCCCCGCAGGACTGGGTGAGTGTTCCAACGAGTTGCCAGGTGCGCTGGAAAATGCGCGACTTCTCGATTTCTAGAATGGCGGGGTCAGTGTAAAAGCGCGAGGCGAGCGTCTGCGCGCACTCGATTTGCTCGTGGACGTCCAGATGAAGAGGTTTCGTTGCCATGATCAGAACTTGCGTGTTTCCTGGCGCGACCAGCGTTCAATCACGATCTTGGACTCGGTGAAAAATTCCACAGCGTCGCGCCCCTGGCCGTGGAGGATGCCGAAGAAACTTTCTTTCCATCCACTGAAGGGGAAATAGGCCATCGGGGCGGCGACGCCGATATTGATTCCGATGTTGCCTGCGGGTGCTTCGTAGCGGAATTTGCGCGCAGCGGAACCGCTTGTTGTAAAGAGCGACGCCTGGTTGCCGTAGGGACTGCGGCGGAGAAATTCCATTGCTTCATCAATGGAGTTGGCGTGAACCAAGCTGAGGACGGGGCCGAAGATTTCCGTATTGGCAAGCTGGCTGGTGGACGGCATTCCGTCGAGGACCGTCGGCGTGAGAAAATTTCCGGACTCATATTTGGGGATTTTCGTGTTGCGCCCATCGACGATTGGTTTTGCGCCTTCGCCGACGCCTGCGGAGATCAACGATTCGATGCGCTGCTTGCTTTCCTTGGTGATTACCGGGCCCATCTGTATGCCGGCGTCGAGGCCATTGCCGACACGAATTGCGGAGGCGGCGTGCGCGATGGAATCGCGGAACGTTTTTTGCGCTTCGCCAATGGTGACGGCAACGGAAACGGCAAGGCAGCGCTGGCCTGCGCAGCCAAACGCGCTGTCGCTGATGATCTGCGTCGCAAGCTCCATGTCTGCATCGGGCAGGACGATCACATGATTCTTTGCGCCGCCCTGGCACTGCATGCGTTTGCCGCTGGCGGCCGAGCGCGCATAAACATGCCTGGCGACAGGAGTCGAGCCGACAAAACTAATCGCGCGAACTTGCGGATGGTCGCAGAGCGCATTGACCACGTCGCGGCCGCCGTTGACGAGGTTTACGACTCCTTTTGGCAGGCCGGTCTTCTCGAGGAGTTCAAAGAGGCGGCGCATCGATAGAGGAACGCGCTCGGATGGTTTCAGGATAAGGGTATTTCCGCAGGCAATGGCGTATGGCAAGAACCAGTAGACGATCATGGCGGGAAAATTAAAGGGCGTGATCGCGGCGACGACTCCGAGCGGCTGGCGAATCTGCATTTCATCCACGCCGGGAGTCACGTCCTCGAGGACGTGGCCCTGCATCATCATAGGGATGCCGCACGCGACTTCGACGTTTTCGATGCCGCGGCGCAGCTCGGCTTTGGCTTCGCCAAAAGTTTTTCCGTTCTCGATGGTGATGAGCCGGGCGAGTTCATCAAGATGCTCTTCGAGGAGATTCTTCAGCTTGAAGAAGTATTGAACGCGCTCGCCGGGAGGAGTGCGGCGCCAAGCCGGGAAGGCATCGGCGGCGGCTTGAACGGCGGCGGCGACGTCTGCGGATGTCGAGAGAGGTGTGCGCGCCAGCAGTTCAGCGGTAGCTGGGTTGGTGACGTCCACGAATTCGGTTGCGCCGGCTCGCCGCCAGGCGCCATTCACGTAGTTCTGTAGATCGGATACCTGGGTGGTTACGGCACTGCTCATACTTAGCTCCTTGGCCCGCGCGTGAAAAGGGGGATGTCGCTCCCTAAACCGGCCATTTGAGACATGGGGTGGCTGTAGTTTACCAAGAAACGGCAAGGATGAGAGGCCAATCGCGGGCCAAGCGAAGCCCCGGAGCGGGTCGGTTGTCGATGAAGATGACACAGGGTGTCATCGCTGGAACAAGTTTTAGCGCTGGCTTGGTTCATTTTTGATCCCCGCGGTGAATTACGGGGGGTATCCCACGCTGCGCGCTTTTTTGACGCAGAGTGCGGAATCGCTTGAAAAGAAGGAAGTTGAGTTTTTGATGAGTGCAAAAGAGTGCAAAAGAGTGCGGAAGAATGTGAATACAAAGGGGATAGCTCGAAACGAAGAGCACAGGTTGGCAGGTTTGAAGGCTGAAGCCCCCTCCCCATGTTTTCGAAACGATATGATTCGAGAGGGCTTAGTGGGTGGCGTCTGCAAACGATATGATTCGATGAGGCTTAAGATTAAGAAGGCAGGGAGTTAGCTGAATACAGAGCGCCCCGACGAGGATAGCGGCTAGCAATCACCCCTAGAGTGGGGGCCATGCGTCCACCCAAGAGACCCGCTTGCAAAGGCGGCACGTGGGGCACCCCGCGATCCGCCATTTCCTTGTTCTTCTGTTCGACTCTGGTGTCTGGCCAAGAAGCGCAAGGGAGGAAGAGAAAATGAAAGTGCAAAGCAGAATCGAGAGTGCCCGCATCGCCACACAATAATAGTTTTGCTCAATGACGGAAACTAGATAGGAACGCGCCTAGCGCTTCGCATCGTGGCGGAGACGGTGGGCAAGCCAGGCCATGGTGGCGAGCATGCCGAGCCAGCCGAGGGTGCGCATGATTCCGCCGATTTTCTGGTCCTGGGCGAGGAGGCCCCACTGGCTGAAGAGAATTTCCCAGTCGGAGTCGCCGGAGCCGACCAGGGGCAAGGCTGCGGTGCGGGCGTCGGCCATGTAGGCGCCGATATAGGGGAAATTTTCGAAGAACCAGAAGCTGCAAAAAGCGAAGCCGGTGGCTTCGCGTTGCCAGAGGAAATAGATGGCGCACAAGAGGGGCACGAGCAGTTCGCCCAGCGTTCCGCCGAGAATCATGATGGTGTTGCCGAACCAACTGAAGAAGAAATGCCCGCCCTCGTGGATGATCAGATTGACGAAATCCAGGAAGAGAAATCCGGAGCGGTTGGTGAAGGCGTAAAGGAGGAAGAGTGCGTAAAAGCAGAGCCAGGCAATTCCCGCGCCGCGTGAAACGGGCTTCCATTCTACGAATTTGTCTTCGAGGAAAGCCACTTGATCAAGCGTAGCAAGCGGGATTCGGAATAGGAAGAAATGGCGTGGATTTTACATTGCGATTTCCTTGGGATCACCTTAAGGAATGTGGGTGTTCTTAGAGTCAGGAAAAAGGATTAACACAGAGTTCGCAGAGAACGCAGAGTACACAGAGCAGAAGAGACGGCGTACACCGTTTCAAAGCATTTCCAAGACATTCCAAAGGAATCAGCAGTCGAGTTCCAAGGCGAGGCGTAGCGCAGGGGCTTGCGAAGTGTTGGCGGAGGCAAAACCGCCGGCAAGGACGCCGGCGCTACTTGTCGATGGCGGCCAGCGCCTCGTAGGCGGCTCCGAGGAGCGGAGCGGATTCATTGAGGACGATGGAGACGGGAATATCGCTGAGAAGGCCTTCGAATTTCCATTTGTCCTTGAAGGCGTGAAAAAAGGTGCCGTCCTTCATTTTCTCAAGGATTTTGACGGCGATGCCGCCGGCGACGTAAACACCGCCCAACGCCAGCACTTTCAGCGCCAGATTTCCCGCTTCCGCACCGTAGATGGCGGTCCAAAGATCCAAGGTGTCGGAACAGACGCGGCAGGACTTGTCCAAACCGCGCCGCGTGATCTCGGGGGCAGGATCGGCGTCGGGATCTTCAAACGTAGCATGGGTAACTTTCGGCGCGAGAAATTCGTGAATGGTGCGGAAGCCGCGGCCAGAGAGAATGAGTTCCCAACTTACTTGAGGATAGCGGCGGCGCATGAAGCGCAACAGTTCGATCTGCTGCTCGGTGTGCGGAGCGAAGTCGGAATGCCCGCCTTCGGAAGGCACAACGCGATAGCGACCGCCATCCCACACCAGAATCGATTGGCCAAGACCTGTACCGGCCGCGAGCAGTGCCCGCGTTCCGCCGGGCTCGGGTTTACCTGGATTGAGGATGCAGAAATCTTCCGGCGGAAGATGCTCGATACTGTGGCCCGTGGCGCCAAGGTCATTCAAGAGAACGACGTGCGGGACACTCAGCTCTCTGATGAGGGAAGCAGTATCGACAATCCACGGAAGATTCGTGGCTCGAACGCTGCCATTGATCACCGGGCCGGCAATGCCGAAGCCAGCGGCAACGATGCGTTCCTTGCCGAGATGATCGGCCGCCTGGCGCGAGAATTCCTTGACGATGCGCTCAAATTGCGCGAACTCCTTGCTTGCGAAGCGCTGCTTGAAGATGGGCGTGAGCATGCCGCGTTTTTCCGAAAAGAGCGCCAGATTACACTTCGTCCCGCCAACGTCCCCTGCAAGGATCAACTGTTCCCCCTAGCCCGGCCTCTATCTAAATTTTACGTCAGGTGCTGCAACTACGGGTTGTACCACTGTCTGCCGTCACGTTCGAGCAGAAGATCGGATTCTTTCGGTCCCCAGCTTCCCGCCGGATATTGTGGCACGGTGGCGCTCTTGGCAGCACTCCAGACGTCGATGATGGGATCCACCAGGGACCAAGCAGCCTCGACGCTGTCGCCGCGATCAAAAAGCGTGGCGTCGCCGCGCACGCAGTCATTCAAGAGCGTGGAGTAGGCGCTGCGAGAGGCATCTCCAAAAGCTTCGCGATAGCAGAAATTCATGGTGACGTTGCCAATGCTCATTTCGGGTCCGGGACGCTTTGCGCCGAAGGAAACGGAAATGCCTTCGTCCGGCTGAATATTCAAGATCAGACGGTTGGGCTCAATTTCTTTTTCGCGGAAAACGATGTGCGGGGCGCGGCGGAATTGGATCACGATCTCGGTGGTGCGCTTGGCGAGGCGCTTGCCGGTTCGAAGATAAAACGGAACACCGGCCCAGCGCCAATTGTCGATCAATAATTTGGCTGCAACAAAGGTTTCGGTCTTGGAAGCTGGATTTACGTTGGGCTCTTGGCGGTAGCCGGGCACGGGCTGATCCCCGATTTTCCCGGGTGCATATTGTCCGCGAACGACCGATTGCGCGACCATTTCCAAATCGAAGGGGCGGATGGATTGCAGCACCTTCAGTTTTTCATTGCGCACCGCGGTGGCATCAAACGACGCAGGAGGTTCAACCGCTACAAGCGATGTTAATTGGAGAACGTGGCTCTGAATCATGTCGCGGAGCGCACCCGTCGTTTCATAAAAACCGCCGCGCCGCTCGACGCCAAGCGTCTCCGCGGCGGTGATTTGAACCTGATCGACATAATTGCGGTTCCAGAGAGGCTCGAAAATCCCGTTGCCAAAGCGGAGCACGAGCAGGTTCTGCACCGTGTCCTTACCCAGGTAATGATCGATGCGGTAGACCTGCTTCTCGTCGAAAACGTTGAGGACAATCTGATTCAAGGCCTTGGCGGACGCCAGATCCCGCCCGAAGG
Organism: Candidatus Limnocylindria bacterium; assembly: GCA_035490055.1. Taxonomy (GTDB): domain Bacteria; phylum Acidobacteriota; class Terriglobia; order Acidiferrales; family UBA7541; genus Acidiferrum. The sequence continues at coordinate 9,291 of DATHIB010000008.1, forward strand.
GTTTCTCAATGATGATGCGCACCCAGGCGTTCGGCGAGGAGGGACGAGCGAGTCCGGCGCGGCCAAGCTGTTCGACAATGTCGGGATAAACTTCAGGCGGCGTGGAAAGGTAGAAAAGACGGTTGCCGCCAGTGTTCTTTGAAGAATCCAGTTCCGCGAGGCGCTTGGCAAGCTGCGTGAATGCTTCGGGGTTGGCGTAATCCCCAGGGCTGTAATAGAGGTTGGATGCGAACTCGTTCCACCGTTTCGGATCGATAGGCCCGATTTCCGAGATGCTCTTGGCCGCGTCGCCCAGGGCCGTGCGAAAAGCATCTTCGGACATTGGCGTGCGCGCAAAGCCCACGATGGCGTAACGTGTTCCCAGCGCATTGTGAATGGCCAGGTCATACATGGCGGGAACGACTTTGCGCTTCGCGAGGTCTCCCGAGGCGCCAAAGAGAACTACCGTGCAAGGCTCAACCGCGCCACCGTACGCTGAACCAGAACCACCCGTATCACCAGCCATGGTGTCTTCCTCCGCCAAGTTGCGCCCTGTTCAGGTATCTGATTCAGCGTCCGCCCAAAACTATACCTCAACCCCATACTTTCCAAGCTCCGAACGCAATTGCTCCGCGTTTTGATGGTGAATGGTGTTCATCCCCAGGCGCCGGGGGGCTTCCAGATTGAGCGGCCGGTCATCAATGAAAAGACACTGTTCCGGCTTGCGCTGTGTGACTTCCAGCGCCACGCGAAAAATCATTTCCTCGGGTTTCCGGGATTGAAGGTAACAGGAGCTGAAGAAAACGAGAAAATCATTGCGAAGGTGGAAGGCTTCAATGCGGTACTGGTTGAGCTCTAGCGGCTCGTTATTGATGGCGCCGACAAGGTATTTCCCTGAACCCGCTACCTTATCAAGAACTGCGCGCGTCTCCGGGTATTCTTTTGACTGAGCGAACATGAAGGCGGCAAATTCCTCGCGGGTGAAGCCGCGCTGGCGATAAAACACGGTCCGGTCGAGATATTCATTCAGGGTGATCTGTCCGGAGTCGAAAGCCGGGAAAGAAAAATCGTGGCGGTCCTGAAATTCTTCCCAATCCAGGTGAAAAGCTCTGGCGGCTTCCTTTCGCGATCCGCGGTCCCAGCCATTTGTCAGGACGACGCCTCCGATGTCCCAAAACAACGTGGTGATCTCAGCCAAGGGCGCAACACCTCCGGTCTTTGCATTTCTCTTCCGGCCATACTATGCGATTAGCCAGCATGTGAAGAGACCCAAAAGCTACGGCGCAGCGAAATGCCTCTTCCTGAGCGCGTTGTTGAGGATGGTTTCTAACTCTATCAGGCCTTGTTCGGCCCCGCACGACAGATGCAATCGTAATTATCGGTCTTCGCCGGCGGCCAAGAGATTCGAAGTCACCCTGTGCGAGCGCGAGTTGCAACTGCCCGAAGGAGTAGTCCGCGCCTGGAATGGAGAGGTCCTTCGCTGGGGACGCGGTCAGCAACAGGAAGAGTCCTTTCGCGGGGCCGCCCTGGTAGACTTGCCCGATGGTATGAAGATAAGAAGGACCAGGAGTTACCAGCACCGGCAGCCCAGGTGTGGATTCGAGCCGCTCACGAATCCGGCGGAATACTATTTTGGGGGCCTCCCCAGAGCTCAGAAAGGGTAGCAACGCGATATAGCCTTGCGGATGCCGCAAGCCAAAAAAGGTACGCAGTGCCTCGGTCATATTCAGTGCCGAGGTCTGCTGACGTGTTTCGCCGCCGGCATACAGCTCGATTTCTCCTTCTCGCACGCGAGTGGCGGGTGCAGGAGATTGGCTTGCTCCAATATTTGCACGGTCCTTGTCCTGCTCTCCCGGATGTCTGGATCGTGGAAAGGATCGAGCCCGAGCTGCGAACAAGCCAGCGCGGTCGCAATCTCCCATTTGAATAGCTCGACCGCTAATTCCTCGGGGCCGTTCAATTCGATCGTGACCATCGGAACACCGGCTCCGCGCAACTCGTCGTGCCTCCTGCCGAGTTCCCGGTCTTCTTCCCCAGCCATCTTGAGAATGGCGGCGAAGCAGCCCTGCTGAAGCATCTCGAGCCCGTAGGACGGGCGTCCGAAAATCGGGACGATTCCGCGCCCGTTCTTGCCGGTGCTCGCTATTTCAATATGTTCCTTGCGTTCTGTGCACGGCCCGGTCCCGGGGACGATGAGAGTTGCGCGGACCGACATGGAAAAGCGGCACGCAACTAGGAATTTCCACGAAGTTGCAGTAAGGTGAGTAGAAAGAACGCGCGTGAGGAGAAGAGCATGGCTAACGAGACTTGCGGTCCAACACCGGCATCCAGCAAAGAGGTGAAACCCGGCACGCGCATGGTGCACTGCGTGAAATTTGACAAAGAATTGCCAGGCCTGGATCGTATCCCGTGGCGAGGAGAGATTGGCAAACGCGTCTTCGAGAGCGTTTCGAAAGACGCCTGGAAGCTCTGGCTGGAGCACTCGAAAATGGTCATGAACGAGTACCGGCTGAATCCACTCGATCCCAACTCGCAGAAAATCATGGAAGAGCAGATGGAGCAGTTTTTCTTCGGCGAAGGCGCTAAATTGCCCGAGGGATACGTTGCGCCCAAGGCAAAAGGTTAGTTCCCCTGGTTCGTCATTCGGCGCGTCGCGGGATGCTCGACCGGCAGGCCCGGCGTAATCGTGAACGATAATTTTTCGTGGGCCGCGCGCAGGGCCTGCTCGACTCTCTCCGGTGTGTCCCCGCGCGCAAAGAGAAATCCCAGATAGCTCGAGCCCTCCGGCCAGGCAGCGATGGCATCGTGCAACCGGGCGGTGATCGACAATTCGGCGATCCCCGGAATCGAACGGGCGGCATCTTCTCCCGAGACGCCTTTCAGAATCCCGCTTTGGGAGACGGGAAGCATCATGACGCCGGAGGCAATTCGTTCGCGCGGCGAATTCCATCCGGGGAGTTCCAGGGCGTGACGAACTAGCAGCTCTTCGAGCCCGATCGGTTCATTTGCCCCATCAAGAGAAAATCGCAGGGCTCGGGCGCAGAGCCCGCCGATCGGCCGGGGAGCGACTTCCAATGGCCACACTCCATCGTCGTTGACGCGAAACTCCGCGTGGATTGGTCCATGCGACAGACCCAAAGCTCGCGCCGCATCTCTCGCGCATTTCTCGATGGCGCGCTGCACGGATTCGGGAAGCCGTGAAGGTGTGACGTAGATCGTCTCTTCGAAGTACGGGCCTTCGAGCGGATCGGGCTTATCGAAGATCGCCAATATGCGGAGAGCACCCTCCGTGAGAAGTCCCTCGATGGCTACTTCCATCCCCGGTATGTAACCTTCCACAAGCATCCGATCGAGATTCGCCTCGCGCGTGGCAAGAATCTCCGGGGATTTCAGCAATCGCCGGACACGTGCTGCGGCCGCGAGAAACTCATCGCGATTGTTCGCGCGCACCACGCCCTGGCTCGCCGAAAGCGAAAGCGGCTTCAGCACGCAGGGATAGGAGATACCCAGCAGCACAGGTTCGGACGCCGGATCGATTGGAAGATCTCGAAACCATGGGACAGACAGCCCGGCATCTCGAAAGACTTTTTTCATGCGCAGCTTGTTCCGGCAAGCCTCCACGACCGCAGGATGGTTGTATCGGACTCCCAGACCGCGCGCGGCATAAGCAGCAGCGGCAGCTGGGCGGTCACCGAGAGCAAGAATTCCGCTGACATCCTGGCCGCGAAGGGCTTCCCTCACGGTGTAGGCGGCCACCTCCGGCGTTTCGAAATGCACGGCAATGGCCTGATCGCCCCACGGATCTTCCAACTGGTGGCATCGATCGGTGACGTAAACAAGCTGCACGCCCAGCTTGCGCGCGGCATCTTCAAAACTACGCGTTTGATAGCCGAGTTTCGCGGTGAAGAGCAGCAATCGTTTGGACGGATTCGTCATGCGTGACGCTTTTTTTTGCCGGGATCAAACAAAGCCATCGGCGCTTGCGACGGCATTTTTCGCCAGGGGCTTCTGGGCGCCAATGGAGACCAACTGGTCCCGGGTCGGCTCGGCACAGCAGTACCAGGGTTCGCTGAGAAACGGAACGCCAGCCTGGGATCGTGTGGGTGGGCTGATCTTTGGAGCGGACAATCCGGCTGCGGCGTGGGCTGCCCTCCAGATGCGTTCGAATGTAGCCGGCCGCGATTCTTTTTGCCGCTCCGCTGCGGCCGCGATCTCCTGCACGGTTTCGCTGAGAGCGTCCATGCGCGGGTCGGCGTTTTTCCAGGGGTACGCCAGCGACTGTGGATCGAACGGTCCAACCAGGCGACGCACTTCTTCCAATTCCAGCATTCGCGAGCCTGCCGGGATGAGCAAACGAATACCAAGCTGAATGGGTGCGACATTTTCGATCACGCCCTGTTGCTCGATCACTCGCAGCAAATTCAGGTAGCCATCCACTGTGGTCCAGGGCGTGAACGGCACGAATGTCGGGTGAAGGGTCATGCCAAGGTCGCGGAAGGTCTTTGCGACGCGGAGAAAATCTTCGCGTGTGTGTCCCTTCTCGAGGAAGCCCAGCACGGTATCGTCCACGGATTCGACCGCGCTGATCACAAAGAGACAGCCCGTATCGCGGAGCGCGGGCAAGTGCTTCTCAAATTTGAGCAAGTGTTCGATCTTGATGGTCACGTCGTACGTCACGACAGGAAATTCCCGATGAAACGCCTCCGCGAGTTCCATTGCGTGGCGAACGCCGTTAAAGAAATCCGGGTCACCGAAGGTGATGTGTTGCGCCCCGGCGGCCACCTGGCGGCGAACATCCTCGAGCACCACGTCCCGGCTGACGATTCGAAACACTCCCTTGTAAACCGGCACGATTGGGCAATGCCGGCAAAGATGCTTGCAGCCGCGGCTCGCTTCCGTCGAGCCAACGATCCGGAAGCCGTCACCGGGAACGATGAGATGCGCATACTTCTCCATCGCAGGCATTCCGGAACGATCTGGCACTTCGAACTGCAACCGGGCCATGGAGATCAGGGACTCAGCAGGCAGGGCGATTGCCTTTCCCCCCGCGGCAAGTCGTTCCGCCAGGTGTGCGAGCCCTTCTTCAAATTCGCCGCCGAGAATTGTGGATACGCCGAGCGTGCGAAGATAGTCAACGTTCATGGGGGCGTACAGGCCGTAACAACAGAGATGCGCGCGTGGGTTTTGTTTCCGAAGCTGAGGGATGAGTTGCGCCGCAAGCCGTGTGGCCGTGTGCATGGGCAAATAAATCGCGATGAGCCCGGCAGCGCCAATCGCAGACTCATCCAGGGACTGCCGGGCAAGATCGAGCGCTACGACCCGATGGCCGCGTTTGCGCAGCCACGCCGCAGGCGACGCCAGCCCGAAGGGCTGCCTCCCCAACTCGTAGGTCGAAATGAGAACGATGTTCACGGCCATACCAGTATAGCTGCGCGGCGCTCGGATTCAATTTCGGTTATGATGGAAGGCTACGCATCATAGCGAAAGGACTGTCAGGATGGCCATTAACGCGGGCAATTCTTTCCGCACACGCGACAAACTCAACGTCGGCGCTCAAACCTTCGATATTCACCGCCTTGAGTTCCTTGAAAAGCAGGGCGTCGCCGACCTGGCAAAGCTTCCCTTTTCACTGCGCATCCTTCTGGAGAATCTCCTGCGCTGCGAGGATGGCCGCTTCGTCCATGCCGAGGACATCCGCGCGCTTGCCAACTGGCGGCCCGGTGCTTCGGAAAAAGAGATCACATTCATGCCTGCGCGGGTCCTCTTGCAGGATTTCACAGGCGTACCCGCAATCGTCGATCTCGCCACCATGCGTGAAGCCGTGCAACGCATGGGCGGGAACCCGAAGCGAATCAATCCGCTGTTCCCTGCCGAGCTGGTCATCGACCATTCTGTGCAGGTGGATAGTTTTGGAAACGCCAACGCGTTCGGCCTGAATGCGGAGTTGGAGTTTCAACGTAACGTCGAGCGCTACGCGTTCCTGCGCTGGGGACAGACGGCGTTTCAGAATTTCAAAGTCGTTCCACCGGACACGGGCATCTGCCACCAAGTGAACCTGGAATACCTCGCGCGGGTCGTCTGTGCGATGCCTTACGGCAACAGGTTTGAAGCCTATCCCGATTCGGTAGTGGGCACGGATTCGCATACCACTATGGTGAATGCCCTGGGCGTTTTCGGCTGGGGAGTCGGCGGGATTGAAGCAGAAGCGGCGATGCTGGGTCAGCCCTCCTCGATGCTAATTCCGGAGGTTGTTGGTTTCCGTCTGCACGGGCGCTTGAGCGAAGGCGCAACGGCGACGGATCTCGTTTTGACCGTTACGGAAATGCTGCGCAAGAAAGGCGTTGTCGGAAAATTCGTGGAGTTCTATGGTTCGGGTCTGTCCACCCTGAGTGTTCCCGACCGCGCCACAATTGCCAACATGGCTCCCGAGTATGGCGCGACCATGGGCTTCTTCCCCGTTGATGCGGAAACACTCGCTTATCTGCAATTCACAGCGCGTTCGGCGGAACAGATCGCTCTCGTCGAAGCCTACTGCAAAGAGCAAATGCTCTTTCGAACAGATAAGACGTCCCCTCCGCTCTTCAACGACACGCTGGAGTTGGATCTGGGAACCGTTGAGGCCACGGTCGCTGGTCCCAAGCGTCCGCAGGATCGCGTCGCGCTGCGCCAGGCGAAGGCGTCTTTCACGAAAGTCGTGGAAGGAACGCCGGCCAAGCACGTTGTCGTCCGAAACAACGGCGATTCCTTTGACCTTTCGAGCGGCGCGGTGGTCATCGCCGCCATCACCAGCTGCACCAACACTTCAAATCCCTCACTCATGCTGGGGGCTGGCCTGCTGGCGAAGAAAGCTGTCGAGCGCGGCTTGCACGTCAAGCCCTGGGTCAAGACCAGCCTGGCGCCCGGTTCGAAAGTCGTGACCGATTACTTGCTAGCCGCAGGGTTGACACCTTATCTCGAGAAACTGAACTTTCACCTGGTCGGCTATGGGTGCACCACGTGCATTGGAAACAGCGGTCCGTTGCCGGAGGCCATCGGCGCCGCCATCAAGGATAACAATCTGATCGCCGTTGCCGTACTCAGTGGAAATCGCAACTTTGAGGGTCGCATTCATCCGCTGGTTCGCGCCAATTATCTGGCCTCGCCGCCGCTGGTCGTCGCGTACGCTCTTGCGGGGCGCATGGACCTTGACCTCACCACCGAACCGCTCGGCACCGACCCTGCGGGCAAACCGATCTATCTGAAAGACATCTGGCCGACGCCGCAAGAAATCGAATCAACCGTTCGTTCTTCCGTTACTACGGCGCAATACAGCAAGCAATACAGCGAAGTATTCGAAGGCGATGCGCACTGGAAGTCCATGCCCATTCCCAAAGGTGATATCTACAAGTGGGATCCAAAATCGACGTACATCAAGCTGCCACCGTTTTTCGAAAACATGCCGAAGGCACCTCCAGCGCTCGCGGACATTCACGGCGCCAAGGTGCTGGCCATTCTTGGCGACAGCGTCACCACCGACCACATTTCGCCGGCCGGCTCGATTCCCGCCGAATCGCCAGCTGGTAAATACCTCATCGCCAACGGTGTGAAGCCGCATGAATTCAATTCCTACGGCGCGCGCCGCGGCAACCACGAGGTCATGATGCGCGGCACGTTTGGAAATATTCGTCTGCGCAATCAGCTCGCTCCTGGCACCGAAGGTGGGTGGACGCTTTTTCTTCCGGACGACGAAAAGATGTCGATTTACGATGCTGCGGTGAAATATCGCGAGGCCGGTGTGCCCCTGATGGTCATCGCCGGAAAAGAATATGGCTCCGGCTCTTCGCGCGATTGGGCGGCAAAAGGCACGCGGCTGCTCGGCGTGCGCGCGGTCATCGCCGAAAGCTACGAACGCATCCACCGCAGCAACCTCGTCGGCATGGGCGTGCTCCCGCTCGAATTCAAGCCGGGAGAAAACCGCGAATCACTTGGCTTAACGGGCCACGAAATATTCGAGATCGAGGGTGTCGCGTCACTTGCGCCGAAAAAACCAATCACCGTGCATGCTAAATCGGGAGACGGAAAGTTAAAAACCTTCTCGGCGATCGCGCGCGCGGATACACCGGAGGAAGTTTCTTACTATCATCACGGCGGCATTCTGCAATACGTCTTGCGGCAGATGCTCTAGCGCTCGCCAAATCTCCTGGCCCACAAGTCCCTGGATGTCCCCGTCCGGGACGTCTTTTTTTGCACATGTGCGTCAGGCTGCTCAAAACCCGTCAAGCCATCTAAAAATGTGGGCCTTCCGGCTATTTAGTGGATGACGGCGCTAGGTCCAGGCCACCGCAGTGAAAGTAGATCGCGTGAATGAAATTCTGCTTGTTCCGGAATCCTCGAGCTGTGTATTTCACCCACTGGATCTTGGCATTGAGCGATTC
>DATHIB010000009.1:0-32898 GCA_035490055.1 Candidatus Limnocylindria bacterium
CCCAGCGCGAACTCGTCAAGATTCTCGATCTCGAGCGTTATCGCAGCCCGTAGGTCATACAACCCGGCATAAGCTGCGACCGCTCCAGTAGCGGCTTAGACTCGTATTCGCTCTCTGAGGGCGGTAAACTCGGGCTAGATAAAGAACCCAGGGAGCGAACAAATCTCTTCGCTTCGATCAGAACACCGGCACACCCCTACCTTTTTGCGCATGAGTCTGCGAAACTTCCGAGCGAGATGAGCAAGCTGCAAAAGTGGTGGAAACCGGCGCTGGTGATCGTAGCTCTCATCATCGTCTTGCAGGCCGGGGTGTCTCTTCTGGCGCGGACCCACCGTGTGCATGCGTACCTTATAACACACCTGGAAAGAGCATTCGGACGGCCCGTGGAGGTCGCCAGTTTCGACGTGCGGATTCTGCCGAGTCCGCAGCTGGATGCCCACCGTGTGACCGTGGGTGAGGACCCCGCGTTTGGCCACGAATACTTTCTCCGTGCGGAGCACCTGAACGCCGGTCTGCGGTGGATGGGCCTGCTGAGAGGCCATTTTGAATTTGGAACCATGTCGCTCAACCAGCCGAGCCTGATTCTGGTTCGGAATTCGGAAGGCCGCTGGAATCTGGAGAGGTGGCTGCCGTCGGCAAAGGCCAATCCCGCGCAAAGCGGGCGCGTCTATGGACCGCCCTCGCCGGTCGCTCCGGTGAATCGGCTGGAAAAAATCGAATTCGATGAAGGTCGAATCAACTTTAAGACCGGGGATGACAAATTGCCTTTTGCGTTCACGGCTGTTTCGGGGAGCGTGGAGCAAGTCTCCCCCGGGCGCTGGCAACTGCAGTTGGAAGCCCAACCGTGGCGGAGCGGAGTTTTGCTGCAATCTGTGGGATCGATCAAGGTGCTCGGCGACGTGGCGGGGACTTCGACGCGCCTTCAGCCTGCAGAAATCACTTTGCACTGGAGCGAGGCGTCCATGGCGGACGTCTTCCGGCTGTTCCGCGGACAGGATTACGGTTTGCGCGGCGTGTTTGCGCTGGATGCCACAGCGAAAAGCGGGCTCGCTAAGGAAGATGCGCCCGGAGACTGGAGGTTCACGGTGCAAGGACGCGCCGGGCAGATGCATCGATGGGATTTGACGGAACGTTCCGATAATCCCCGTTTGAATGTGAGCGTCAAAGGCCGCTGGAACGTCGGCGCGGGGACCGTGGTCGGAGAGGAAATTGCCGTGGAGGGAGCGAGATCGAATCTCCGCGGTATGTTCCGTCTCGTCGGCGGGACTGCACCCTCGGTGGAATTGCGGCTGGATTCGATGGGGGTTCAGGCGTCGGACTTGTTGGCCTGGTATCGCGCGTTTCATCCGGACGTGGCGGAGGGTGTGACGGTGGAACAGTATTTTACGGGCGGGATGATCGTGCGCGGGTGGCCACTCGCGCTGGAGTCGATGGCGCTTTCGAGCAGCGGAGGAATCGTGAAAGTGCCTGGTTTTGTGGAGCCCGTTCGAATCGGTCCCCTGAGCGGAGGCCGCGAGTGGGGCATGCTGACGATTGGGCCGGTGCGCGTCGCTCTTGGAGGCGAAATTCGCGACGTAGTGGCGCCGAAGCGGCGGCGCGCGGCGCTGGCCATGGAAAACGCCGCAGAATTGACGTTTGCGCACGATCTGAACACGTGGGCAGGCAGCATCAGTGTCGAAGGAAACTTCAACAAGGTAGAAGATTTTCTGAAATTATCTGCGGCGTTTGGCCGCCAGCTGAATCATGGCTGGGAATTGAACGGCCAGGCGACTGCAATCGCGAAGTGGGAGTGGAAACAGCCGCTCACCGGCCGGTGGAATGGCAGGATTGGCTTTACCAAAGCGAATTTGACGGTGGCAGGGTTGAACCAGCCCCTGAAAATTTCCGAAAGTGCGTTGGATTGGATCGAAGGGCGGCGCGTCGCGCGCGTGATGAAAGTCGAAGGGTTTGGCGGGACGTGGACGGGCAACATCGAAGAAACGGCAAGGGCCGAGGGAGAAAATGGCGCGAATTGGAAATTTCATTTGTTCGCGGACCAGTTGAACGCTGCCGACCTGGATCGTTGGGTCGGGCCGAGAGCGCGGCCAAGCTGGTTGCAGCGGCTTTTGCCCCCGCTGCTTGGAGGATCGACGCCGAGCACGCCTGCGAGTGAACTGGTCCGCCGCGTGAATGCGGAAGGCGAGCTGGGCATCGCGCAATTGACGATCGAAAAGTTGAAGCTGGAACAAGTGCTGGCCAAGGGGTCCCTCCATGATCTCCAACTCGATGTGCGTGAAGCGCAGGCAGAATGGGCGGGCGGCAAAGTGCGCGCAAAAATCGATGCGAAGTTCTTGCCAAGGCCCGTCTACGAGATCGCCGCGGAATTGGAACGCGTGAACCTGGCGCAACTGCCGGGGACGGGGCGAATTGCGGAGCGCTTGGGCGGCATAGCTTCGGGGACTTTGCAGGTGAAAACTGAAGGTGTGGGCCGCGACGAACTCCTGGGAAAGCTGGCCGGTCGCGGCGAGTTTCATTTGAACCAAGTGGAGTTTCGCGGGTGGGACGTAAACGCGAGCGTCGCGGACGGAGCCGTACACACGGGCGTCTCGCGTTGGCCCACGGGAGAAGTCTCAATTCGTTTGCAAGACAGCAGCATCCTGCTGGAGGACTTCCGGCTCGATGGTGGGAAGCAGTTGACGTTGGTGAATGGAACACTCAGCTTCGGGCGAAACGCCGATTTGTCGATCGAAACCGCGAGTGCGCGAAAAAGCAAAGACCGCAGCGCGAGTGATTTCGGAGCTGGACACGTGCTCAAGATTTCAGGGCCGCTCGATGGCCCAAAAATCTCGGTTGAAAAGGCGGGCGTCCGGCAGCCGGCGGATTGACCGTCAGATTTGTGAATGAAAGGGATTCTTTAGGCTGGGAGGGAAACGATCGATGAAGCGTCATGCGCTGTTGTGTGCAGCAGTTCTGCTGATTGTGATGCCGCGGGCGAACGCGCAGAAACCGTTCACCCTGGAACAGGTGATGAGCGCGCCGTTCCCTGCGAATTTGACGTCGGCGAAACAGAACAACCGCGTCGCATGGACATTGAATCAAGCAGGGCGGCGAAATATCTGGGTGGCCGAAGGGCCGGGATTTACGGCTAGGCAGATTACAAAATACAACCAGGATGACGGGCAGGAGTTATCGGGTCTGAGTTTTTCCGCGGACTCCGACACGATTGTCTATGTGCGCGGTGGTGGGAAAAACACGGCCGGACAAGTGCCGAACCCTCTGAGCAATCCGGCGGGAACGGAGCAGGCGGTCTGGACGGTGGCGTGGAGCGGCGGCGAGCCTAAGCGCGTCGACGCGGGCCATTCACCGGACATTTCCTCGCGCGGAATGATCGCCTATGCAAAGGATGGGCAGATCTGGATCGCGCCGCTGGACGGAGCCGAGAAGCCGCAACAACTGGTTGTGCGGGGGCAAGACCTCGACCCGCACTGGTCTCCGGATGGGAGCCGGCTGGCGTTTGTTTCGGAGCGAAACGATCACGCATTCATCGGCGTTTACGATGTTGCAGCGAAGACCGTGCAATTCGTCGCGCCGTCGGTGGATTCGGACGGTGATCCCGCATGGTCGTTGGACGGAAGGCGCATCGCGTTTGTGCGGCGACCGGCGGAAACGCGAGACGCGCCCCACGGCTATTTCATTGCGCCGGATAAGCCGCATCCGTGGGCCGTCTGGGTGGCGGACGCCGCTGCGGGAACGGCTAAAGAAATATGGCACACCAGCGCGACGCCGCAGGGATCGTTTCCCTACATGGCGGAAGATACCGGCGGCGGCGTGATCAATTGGGCCGCGAACAACCAACTCGTGATCGCCTCGGAAGAAGGCGGCTGGCAGCATTTGTATGCACTATCCATAGACGGCGGTGTCCCAAAGTTGCTCACGCCTGGAGATTGTGAAGTGGAGCAATGGTCGTTCACTCCTGACAAGAAAACTATCCTCTTCAATTCGAATTGCAATGATGTGGACCGCCGGCATTTGTGGAGTGTGGACATCAACGGCGATCATCTGAGCCAGTGGGAGAAATTGAATGGTATTAAGTGGAGCCCTGTGGCGCTGTCAGATGGGAAAGCAGTCGCCTACCTGGGATCCGGTGACACTGTTCCGGCGACGCCGCTCCTCACAACATTCGCCGATCATGCCACTGTGAATCAAGCGCTGATACCTCTTTCACGCGATTTTCCGGCCGATTTTCTTGTCGAGCCGCAGCAAGTGAAGTTCAAATCCGGCGACGGACTGGAGATTCACGGTCAGTTGTTCCTGCCGAAAGATGCGAAACCCGGCGAAAAACGGCCAGCGTTGGTTTTTCTGCATGGCGGGCCGATGCGGCAGATGCTTCTCGGCTGGCATTACATGTACTACTACTCGAATTCCTATGCCATGAATCAGTACCTGGCGAACCGCGGATACATCGTATTGGCGCTGAATTACCGCCGCGGGATTGGCTACGGCCGCGCGTTTCGAGAAGCCCAAGGCCGTGCGGGGCGTGGCGCGGCGGAATATCAGGACGTGGTGGCGGCAGGAAAATATTTGCAAAGCCGCAGCGATGTCGACGCAAAACGCATCGGATTGTGGGGCGGAAGTTATGGCGGCTATCTGACGGCGCTTGGTTTGGGACGCAATTCTGATTTGTTCGCGGCGGGCGTCGATCTCCATGGCGTGCACGACTGGCCGACGGATAACTGGGACGGAAAGAATATTCCCGCGGCGCTGACCAAGCTCGCGCATGATTCTTCGCCCGTGACTTCGGTGAATACCTGGAAGTCACCGGTGCTCTTCATTCATGGCGACGACGACCGCAACGTCTACTTCACGCAAACAGTGGACCTCGTTTCGCGGCTCCGTGAGAACGGCGTGGAGATCGAACAGCTCGTTTTCCCCGATGACGTGCACGATTTTCTGCTGCACAGAAATTGGCTGGCGGCGTATCACGCGGCCAGCGATTTCTTCGATCGGCATTTCAAGACTCCCGGAAATTGAAAGCCCATTTGTTTCCGGTATTCACACGCGGAGAGGTCTCCGAAGACTCGCGGAGCGGTAGCAGATATCATGAGACGCCAACTACAACGGATTGCCGGGTTGTTCCTTCTTGCCTTTGCCACTCTCGCCGCCGGCGACAAACGCACCAATCTCCTGCCCAGATTGCAGCCCGGCCAAACCATCACCTACCTCATCCGTTTTCAGAGCGACAAGACCGTTAAGACCGAAAGCAAAGTTGTCGCGCCAATGGCGCCGAATGCGGCTCAGATCGATGCGCACGGTTTGCTGCGGGTTGAGATCCTCGATGTGCAACAGCTGGGCAGCAAGGCGGCGATCCACGCGCGAGGCCGGTTTCTGACTTTGGACTCCGGTGTCTGGTTGAAGAGGCCGGGTGACAAGAAGCCCGACTGGGATAAACAGCGTGTGGACCCCTATGGCAAGAGCATCGACTTCACGATTTCTCCAGACGGCTCGGTGAACGAAGTAAAAGGTCTGGATACTCTTTTTCCCGAGCAGCAGCAGGCCTGGCAGCAGTGGGTGGCGCGCTTTGCGCTGGCGTGGACGCTTCCTGCAGAGGGAATGAAGTTCGGCGAAAAATGGAAGTCGGAGCAAGCGGAACAGGCGGGAGCGCCGATCGCCGGATTGCATTGGGCGCGGGAGTCGAGCTACGTAAGAGATGAGCCATGCCAGGCAAGCCAGCTTTCGATCATGGGAGATGTCTCCGCCTCCAGCGGCCCTCCCGATATTTGTGCGGTGCTGCTCACGACGGCAACGCTCAAACAGAAATCGTCATCGAAGGATGCGACCCCTGAAGATTTCAAACTTCACGAGTTGCGGACCATGGGAACGGCGAAAGGCGCCGGCGAAATCATCACCTATATTTCCCTGAAGAGCGGCTTCGTCGTGCGCGCCACGGAGGAGACCAGCCAATTCATGGACGTCGTGGTGGCCAAGGCCGACGCCTCGAACCGCGTGCACTACAACGTGGACGCGAAGAGTCACTCGGAAGTCTTGCTGGTGACGGAGACGCCGCTGAATCAACCTTGATTCGAATCTGCCGGTACTTTCCGTATCGAAAGGCAGAGTTTGCGTGCCGGAGTATAGTGAAGGTTTCGCCAGAGGTCAGCAGGACTGCAGGAGACCCTTCCCATGAAATTCAAGCTGCACAGCAATTATCAGCCGCGCGGCGACCAACCCGCGGCGATCGACCAACTCTATCGCGGTCTCGATGCTGGCGAGAAGCAGCAGGTGCTTCTTGGAGTGACCGGGTCGGGCAAGACCTTCACCATGGCCAAGCTGATTGAACAGGCCGATCGTCCCGCGCTGGTGCTGGCGCACAACAAAACATTGGCCGCGCAGTTGTATCACGAGTTCAAGGGATTTTTCCCGGAGAACGCCGTCGAGTATTTCGTCAGCTACTACGATTTTTACCAGCCCGAAGCGTATGTTCCCTCCGCGGATATCTATATCGACAAGGAAGCGACCATCAACGACGAACTGGACAAGCTGCGCATGAGCGCGACGCGTTCCCTTTTCGAACGCCGCGACGTTGTGATCGTGGCCTCCGTATCCTGCATTTACGGCCTCGGCTCGCCGGAAGCTTATTACGGCATGCTGGTCATGCTGGAAAAGGGACAGCAGACTTCGCGCGAAGCGCTGTTGCGCAGGTTCGTCGATATTCAGTACGAGCGCAGCGAGGACTTGCGGCGCGGCACGTTCCGCGTGCGCGGAGACATGATCGAAATCTATCCCACGTATGAAGATCAGGGTTATCGCATCGAAATGTGGGGAGACCAGATCGATGCGCTGCGGCAGATCGATCCGGTGACCGGAGAGGTGCGCGCGGGGCAGGAGGATTTGTCGCGCGTGCCGATTTATCCGAAAACGCATTACGTGATGCCGCAGGAACAGCGGGACCGCGCGATCGTGAGCATTCAGGAAGAGCTTTGGTGGTGGAAGAAAGAAATGGAGAAACAGGGAAAATTCGTCGAAGCGCAGCGTGTCGTACAGCGCACCATGTTTGACATCGAGATGATGCGCACCATCGGCTACTGTCACGGCATTGAGAATTATTCGCGGCACTTGAGCGGGCGCTTGCCTGGGGAAGCGCCGCCGACGCTGCTGGATTACGTGCCGCAGGACTACCTGATGTTCATTGATGAATCGCACCAGACGGTGGGCCAAGTGCGCGGAATGTTCAACGGTGACCGCGCGCGCAAGCAGACGCTCGTGGATTACGGCTTTCGAATGCCTTCGGCGCTGGACAATAGGCCCCTGACGTTTGAGGAATTCGAACACCGCATCAATCAGGTGGTGTACGTGTCTGCAACGCCCGGCGCATACGAGCTGACGAAGTCGGGAGGGGTGATCGTTGAGCAGGTGATTCGGCCAACGGGCCTCGTGGACCCCCAGGTGGAAATTCGTCCCGTGAAGGGCCAGGTGGATGACCTGCTCGAAGAGATTCGCGTGCGCGCGGAGAAGAACGAGCGCGTGCTGGTGACCACGCTGACGAAGCGCATGGCGGAGGATTTGTCCGAGTATTTTACGGAGATTGGCGTCAGGTGCCGCTATCTGCACTCAGAAGTGGAAACGCTGGACCGCATCAAAATCTTGCGCGACTTGCGGCGCGGGGAATTTGACGTGCTCATCGGAATCAATTTGCTGCGCGAGGGTTTGGATCTGCCGGAAGTGTCGCTGGTGGCCATTTTGGATGCGGACAAAGAGGGATTCTTGCGAAGCACGACGTCGCTCATCCAGACGATTGGACGCTGCGCCAGGCACATCGAGGGGCGGGCAATTTTATACGCGGACCGGCGGACGGATTCGATGAATCAAGCCATTGAGGAAACGAACCGGCGTCGCGCCAAGCAGGTGGCTTACAACAAAGAGAACAACATCATCCCGATGTCCATCATTAAGTCCGTGGATATGGAACTGGCGAGAATCGTCGAGGCGGATTACGCGACCGTGCCGGTGGACGATGCCAGCCTCGATGCGGCAACGGCGAATATCAAGAGCGAAGCGCAGCTCGCGGAGATGCTGCAGCAGCTTGAGGCGCAGATGCGCGAGGCCGCCAAAAAGTTTGAATTTGAAAAAGCGGCGCAGTTGCGCGATCGCATCCGTTCATTGAAGCAAAGGGATGTGGCGGGACTGTTCTCAACGGCAGCCACTTCCGCGCCGGCGGAGTCGGCAAATTAAACAACGCCGCGTTTCAGGTCTTCCAGCGGATAAAAGGTGTCACGCCAAACAATGCCACCCTGCTTGAGCGTAACGACGGTCGAGCGAATAAGCATGTAGCTGAAGAGAAGCGCGCCGAGAGGGTGTGTGAACGCATAAAACGGCGAGACGCGCATGCCGATGTCCACGCCGGTGTGGAAGCAGAGAGCGATAACCAACGCGATTGCGGCGAAAATGCGAATCCAGCCGTGGCCGAACAAAATACCGAAAACTGGCGCGACGTTCATGAGCAGAAGGCCGGTAACGGCAATCGCCACGAGCGCCACGCTGTAGCCCACGCCGGCGAAGAAATTCTTCGTGACGCCACGAATCAGATTGCCGAGGCCGGCGTGCCACCGGACAACGACGAAATCCTGCGCAATACCCGCGCCCGAACGAAAACCCGATTGCTTGACGATTTTTCCCAATTTCATGTCATCCACAACTTCCATGGCCAGGCGGCGGTGCGTGCCGCTGGCTTCATAGGCAGCGCGCCGGAGAAGTTGGAACGCGCCAACCCCCATATAGGCGCGCGAATGGGAATTGGCCACGCGATAGGGATCGGTAGCAATGTTAAACGCCATGCCAAAAAAAGTAATAAGCACGGTCTCCCAGAAGCCCACCATTTCGACATCGCCCATGAGCGTGAGGTGTTCCAGGTTGTGCGCTTTCGCGAGAGCAATGGCGCGCCGCAGGACATCGGGTTTGAAACACACATCAGCATCCGTGAAGAGCAGCCATTCGCCGGTGGAGGCTTCGTAAGCTTTCTGGAGTGCGTGAGGTTTGCCGAGCCAGCCAGAAGGTAGTTGCGTGATGTGGACAACACGAAGCCGCGGATGCGCGGCAGCGAACTCGTCGAGGATGCGGCCGGTCGAGTCCTGCGAACGGTCGTCGGCGGCGATGACCTCCAGATCCGGGTAATCGATTTCCATCAGCGTTGCGAGTGCGGCGGGCAGTTTTTCTTCTTCGTCACGCGCGGCGAAGAGAATCGAAACGCGCGGACAACCCGCGTCGTTTGCGGGTGCGAAATCCTTGATCCACGGAAGGCGCACGGCGCCATAGGCAACGCGGAGGCCGTGAGTGAGCCAGAAGAACGCAATGAAACCAAAGAGAACCAGTCCGAAAAGATGCATGGAAATTGGTGTCAGCGTTGCCCTCGGGTTATCCTAACACGGGATGCCGAATAGCCTGGCCATCAGCGGGGCAGGACGCGTGGGACGAGCGCTGGGACGCCGGTTGCGCGAACTGGGCTGGAGGATTGGCGTGGTCGTTACCCGTAGCGAGCCAAGCGCGCGGCGGGCTGTTCGGTTCATTGGAGATGGGAAAGCTTGCGCCGGAATGACGCGGCGGATCCTGGCGTCGCGAGTGATCTTGATCGCGACACCCGATGACGAAATCGCAGTTGTTGCGCAAGAGTTGGCGCGGATTGGCGAAGAAGAGCTGCGCGGGAGAGTTGTATTGCACCTCAGCGGAGCTATGGACTCCGCTGTGCTCGATGCCGTGCGCGAGCGGGGCGCGATGGTCGGATCGATGCATCCGCTGCAATCGTTCAGCGGAGTCTCGGTGCCATCGCTGGAAGGCAAGGTTTCTACGATTGAAGGGGAAACACAGGCGGTCCGGGTGGCGCGGCAGATCGCGCGGTCGCTCGGAGGGTTGCCCGTGCGCATCTCGGGAAGCAAGAAAATCTTGTACCACACGGCAGCGGCGATGGCCGCCGGTCATGTGCTCGCGGTGGAGGAAGCGGCGACGCAATTGCTCCTCTCGCTTGGGATGAGGGGGAGCGAAGCCGTGCGCGCGTTGTTGCCCCTGACGCGCCAGGTTCTGGAGAATTTCGAAACGTTAGGGCCATGCGCGGGACGGACGGGGCCGCTCTCTCGGGGCGATTACAAAGTGGCGCGGGCGCATTTGGAAGCACTGCAGGAATCACCGGAGGAATTTGCCCAAGCTTACGAGGCGCTAAGTCATCTGGCCGCGCGCGTGCTCGCAAAAGATCCTGCCGGAGTGCTGGCTGAATTGGAAAAGACTTCCGTGGAAAAGAAACCAAAAGCAAAGGCGATAGGGGGCAAAGGGTGAAACGACTCCAGATTGCGGTGGAAAGTACGAAATTGGCCAATGGATTAAGTGTCGTGGTCGCGCCGGATACCACGGCGCCGGTGGTCACCGTGGGCGTGTACTACAAAATTGGATTCCGCCTCGAGCCGCAGGGCCGCAGCGGGTTTGCGCACCTGTTCGAACACATGATGTTTCAGGGCTCCGCGAATGCGCCGAAGATGCAACACATCAAGCTGGTCAATTCCAGTGGCGGCATGGTGAACGGCTCGACGAGTTACGACGTGACGAACTATTACGAAGCTGTCCCTTCGAATGCGCTGGAGCGCGTGCTGTGGCTCGAAGCGGACCGCATGCGCGCGTTGAAAGTGGATGACGAAAATCTTAAAAACCAGCGCGACGTTGTAAAGGAAGAAGTTCGTGTCAATGTGATGAACCAGCCTTATGGCGGCTTCCCGTGGCTGGACATGCCGCCGGTGGCTTTTCGCAATTGGGCGAACGCGCACAATTTTTACGGTGATTTTGCCGATCTCGATGCCGCGGACTTGGCCGACGTGCAGGCATTTTTTAAAACGTACTACGTGCCGAATAATGCCGTGTTGCTGATGCTGGGCGATCTGAAGGCGGAAGAAGGCATCGCGTTGGCTAAAAAACATTTTGGCGAGATTCCGGCGGGAGCGCCGCCGCCTTTCGCCGATCCCAGCGAGCCCGAACAAGGAGAGGAGCGGCGCGGAAACGTCGAGGAGAAATTCGGGACGCTGCCCGCGATGGCCATCGGATACGTCATGCCGAAAAGGCGTACCGCCGATTGGTGCGCGATGGCGCTGCTGGATCAGGCTTTGCACGGCGGACGCGCGGGACGAATGCACCGCGAATTGGTGATCGAGAAGCAGATTGCCGTCGAGGCCGGCGGTGGAATCGACGACATCTTCGGTTACAACGGGCCGACGCAAATGATCACGCGCGTTCTGCACAAGCCGGAGCATTCGAGCCAAGCGACGCTGGAAGCGCTTGATGCCGTGATCCGTGAAGTACAGGAAAACGGCATCAGCGCGGACGAATTGGAACAATTGAAAGTGAAGTGGCGCTCGGATTATTACGCCACACTCGAAGGTGGCCGCGGCGGATACATGCCGAAGTATGGCCTGATGCATCTCCTCGCGTGCTTCACGCTGTTCGATAACGAGCCGCAACTGGTGAACACCATTCTGGATGGGTTTCTTGCCGTCACGCGCGAAGAGATTCAGGCCGTGGCCAAGAAATATCTGCGAAACGAAAAACGCGCGATTGTGTTTCGCACGCCGGTCAAGGCCGCAGTACCCGCGGACGCGGACGCGAAGGAGGCGGCGTAATGGCGGCGCGCGTTGTGGAAATTGCCAACGGAGTGCCTGGACTCGCGGCGGAAGGCGCGGTGACGTGGCCGAAACGGACCAAGGCGCGGCTTTCGAACGGGCTCGAGGTCATTCTCGCGGAAGCGCACTCGATTCCGAAGTTTCATGGCGAACTGTTTTTCCGTTCAGGAAACGCAGCTGCGAATCATCGCGCTCCGGGGCTCGCGGAAATGACCGCAACGGTGGTGCGCACGGGAACAAAGAAGCGCGCGAGCCGGCAGATCGAAGAAGATTTGCGGCGCATCGGCGCGGACCTCTCTTCCGGCGCGGGCGCGGATACCAGCGCGATTTCGTTTGCCGGACTTTCGGAATTTGCGGAGCCGCTGCTGGCGTTGGTGAATGAACTGGCGCGGGAAGCAGCGTTTCCGGAAACGGAATTTGAACGCGAGCGACGGCAGAAACTGGAAGAAGTAAAGCTCGAGCGCACGCAGCCGGGATTTTTGGCGAGCGAGCGATTGCGTAAAGTTTTGTTTGGCGCGCACCCCTACGGCGAAGTGTCGCCCAGCGAAGCGCAAGTGGCCGCGTACAAGCGCGAAGACTTGCAGGCCGTCTACCGCGAATTTTATACGCCGGAGAATGGGTTGTTGCTGCTCGTCGGAGATTTCGACGCGCAGGGGATGTTAATGACAATCGAAAAAGTGTTTGGCGCATGGACCGGAAAAAAACCGGAGCCAAATGCGGCAGCGGCTCCGGCGAATCCGCACGGGCGGCGCGTGTATCTGGTGCACGTGCCGGGAGCGGTGCAGACGCAGATCGTGGCGGGCTGCCACGCTATTACGCGCAAGCATCCGGACTGGGTCAAACTGGGCCTCACGAACAGTTTGTACGGCGGAGCGTTTAATTCCCGTTTAGTAATGAATATCCGCGAGGACAAGGGCTACACTTACAGCCCCCGCAGCGGCGTGCATGCGCTGCGGCAGCATGGCTACTTTTCGGTTTCGGCCGCGGTGCGGAATGATGTTGTGGCGGCATCGCTCACGGAGATGTTTTATGAAATGGACAAATTGCGGTCCGTCCCGGTGCCGGTACCAGAGCTCGCCGACGCGCAGAATTATCTGAGCGGCGTCTTTTCCATGGGGCTGGCGACGCAGGATGGACTGCTGTCGCAACTCTCCACCGTGGCGCTGAACGAATTGCCGGACGACTATCTCGAAACTTATCGCCAGAAAGTTCGCGCGCTGAAGCCGGAAGATCTGCTCGCAACGGCGCGCAAATATCTGGACTCCGCAAACATGCAAATCGTCGTTGTGGGCGACCGCGCGCAAATCGAGGAGCAAGCGGCCCTCTTCGGCGAATTCGAAGTTTACGACGCGCAAGGCAAACGTGCGGATTAAGCGCCCTTTTTGTTATTGATTTGCATACGTAGTCGGGGCATTATATTGCCGTCATGGCGCGGCGATTTCCAATCCGGCTCCTTTCCTCCTCTCTTTTTGTCGGCTTGATCCTTCCCGCGTCCGTGGACACGGGAAGGAAAAAGCAGCCTGCCAAGCCGATAAATCTCAATACGGCGACCTCGGAAGAACTGCAACTGGTGCCGGGGATTGGACCGGCGACGGCGGACAAGATCTTGCAAATGCGCAAATCGTATGGCGGCTTCAAGAGCGTCGATGATTTGCTGGCGATTCGCGGGCTCGGGGCGAAGCGGCTCGAGAAGATGCGCAAGTATTTGACTGTTGGGAAGCCGGCAGCGGGAAAGACCGCGACCCCATCGGCGAAGTCCACTCCTCCTACAAAAAAGCCACCAAAGAAGTTATAAGAGAGATTCTCACCGCAAAATACGCGCGGAGAGGAAGCGGTCCTCGTTTCGCCCGGAATGACAGATGGCGAAGGCGCGTGACGAGGGGCGGAGCAAGCCCCGCCCCTACGGCTCAAGAGTGAAATCGCGGCGGGAGTCATAGGGTTTGGTGCGTCGGCTTGGGTTGGTCGATGCGGAGGGGGACCTGGTCGGCGATGCGGATGCCGTAGCCTTCGAGGGCGACGACTTTTTTCGGGTGATTGGTGAGGACGCGAATGTCCTTGAGGCCGAGGTCGATCAGGATTTGCGCGCCGATGCCGCTTTCGTGCTGGACCATGCGCTGGCGCGCAGGTTCGCGATCGAGCTGGCCGCGCTTATGGAAATGAATCTGGGGGAGCGCGCCAGGCTCTTCGGCGGTTTCAACACTGAAGCCGCGTCCCGTGTGGTGCAGATAGAGAAAGACGCCGCGGTCTTCCTTGGCGATGGCGGCCAACGAGCGCGAGACAAGTTCGCTACAATCGCAAGCCGTGGAACCGAAAACGTCTCCGGTGAGGCAGTGCGAGTGGACGCGCACTAGCGCCGGTTCCTCGCCTTCCAGATCGCCGCGCACTAGCGCAACGTGCTGATCGTGGTCCACGTCGCTGGCGTACGCGATCATGCGGAAGTTGCCGAAGCGCGTAGGTAGGACCGCTTCCGCCACGCGCCGGACGTAGCGTTCGTGCTGCATGCGGTAGCGAATGAGGTCTGCCACCGTGAGCATCCTCAAGTTGTGTTCCTTGCAAAATTCAATGAGCTGCGGCACGCGAGACATGGTGCCGTCTTCGTTCATGATTTCGCAGATGACGCCCGCCGCGGTGAGTCCAGCGATGCGCGCGAGGTCGACGGAGGCTTCCGTCTGGCCGGCACGGACGAGGACGCCGCCAGTGCGCGCGCGCAACGGGAAAATATGTCCGGGGCGGGCGAGATCCTGCGGTTTCGTTTTCGGATCGATGGCCGTGAGAATCGTGATGGCGCGATCGGAGGCGCTGATGCCGGTGGTGACGCCGACGCGCGCGTCCACTGCTTCGGTAAAGGCAGTGCCGTGAACGGAAGTGTTGATGGGCGACATGAGCGGGAGGTGGAGCTCGTCGCAGCGCTCCTCGGTGAGCGGCAGGCAGATCAGTCCGCGACCGTACTTGGCCATGAAGTTGATGGCGTCGGGGCTGATTTTTTCGGCGGCCATGGCGAGGTCGCCTTCGTTTTCGCGGTCCTCGTCGTCAACGAGGACGACCATGCGGCCCTGGCGGATTTCTTCGACGGCTTCTTCGACAGTGGCGAACATTTTAGAGTTCTCTCTCATGGGAAAAGGATAGAAGTAATGAGGTAACGATGTAAAGAAGCAATGAGATGCGAGGAGGTCGAAAGTCCCGGCAGGGTAGGGATCTTCGATCGGCAGTTGAAAGTCGAGGGACGGGAAGAAAGAGAGGGATAACGCTGAGACACAGAACCCGCAGAGCCCCACCTTTTCGCAGAAACCGGAAAAAGAAGGGCCAGCCGCGGAGTTTCGAGGCGTACGCCCGGCGAGACAAGAGCAAGCGAAGAGTCTCCCACCCTTTCAAGAAGCAAAACCGAGAGGGTGGGGCACCCTCGTGACTTATCGTCCTGACGATGTGCGGGACTGGCTTTTTTTGTTATTGTCCGACTTAAAGGAATTCAAGCGGCCACCCGCCCGTCCTTATTGTTGTGCCGAAGAGAGATTGACTTTTATTTCTCCGCCGAAACTCAAAAGTTTGTCCGCGCCAAATCCGCGGACATTCTAATAAATCGCAATTGGCAGAACGGTGGCATCCTGCCTCAGGCTGCCCGAGGTTTTCGTCCGGTTCCTCGTATGCAAACACGTCGGGCGAAATGATTTCTCTGGAAGTCAGATGGGCATTTCCCTGGAATCCGACTTCGAGTATTGGCTCTCCACAGAGCTAAACGCCTTGAGCGGTAGCCGAAGAGCAAATTCCACTGTTCGACCGCTGTTTTCGTCGGCTAGCAAATTAAGAGTGCCGAGTTGTTGCGCTGCGGCGTTGAAGAACGACCGCATAGTGGAATGGCATCTGAGCTCCGACGTGACAGCCCCGCGTCGAACCTCGCGATGCTTTCGTTTCCGAACAGCAGCGAGACCTCCAAATCGCCGCCCAGCGCGGGCTAAATCATATTCCAGGGTTTGCGATATTGCTTGGTAAGCAGTTTGTTGGCTTCGGGGTCATTCAGGAATTGCTCGTCGTCGCGATTCCACCGGAGTTTGCGGCCCAGCTTGAAGGCGATATTGGCCACGTGCGGGGCGCTGGTGGAGCGGTGGGTGGTCTCCATGTCGGAGTTCGGCTTATGGCGTGACCGCATGCAATCCAGGAAGTTGAGCACGTGCGGGTAGTGCTGCGCGGAGCCTTCGCTCTTGATCACCCCGAAGGGCACAACGCTTTCGCCACCGACGGGCTTGCGCTCGGGCCACACGGTGTAGCCATCGCGGTCGAGGAACAGCGTGCCCTCCGTGCCGTAAAACTCGATGCCGTAGCCGTGGCCGTCGGGTCCATGCGAATTGGCGTGCCGATTGCTCCAGGTGACAATGAATTCTTTTCCGCTCACCGGGGATGCGGGGTACTCGAAGACCACTTCGAGCGTGTCCGGAATCTCGCTGTTGTCATCGAGGACATATTTACCGCCGAAGGCACTCACAGTCTTGGGTGCGTCAACTCCCATCGCCCAATGCACTATGTCCATTAGGTGTACGCCCCAGTCGGTCAGTGTTCCTCCGGAATAGTCCCAGAAGGAGCGGAAGCTGCCGATGCAGCGATTGCGGTTGTAGGCGTGGTAAGGAGCAGGGCCAAGCCAAAGGTCCCAATCCAGCCAAGACGGCGGATCGGTATCTGGAGGATTGCCCATGCCGCCGGGCGAGCTATTGTTGTGAATCCACGTCTTGGCGAGCGTGACCTTTCCGATTTTTCCGCTGTGCACCAACTCCACCGCTTTTTGAAAGTGTTCGCCCGAACGCTGCTGAGTGCCGACCTGCACCACGCGGTTGTACTTCGCCGCCGCCTGGACCATCTTGCGGCCCTCGGCCAGAGTATGCGAAAGAGGCTTTTCGACGTAAACATCCTTGCCGGCTTCGCAAGCCATGATCATCGGGATCGCGTGCCAATGGTCGGGGGTCGCGATGATCACCGCCTGTATGTCCTTGTGGTCGAGGATGGCGCGAAAGTCCTTGAAGCCTTTTGCTTTTCCGTCCGTAAGCTCGAGAGCGCGGTCGAGATTGGGTACGAACGGATCGGCGATAGCGATGACATCGACCTGGTCGGTTTTCAGGAAATCGCTCAAGTCGAATTGACCCATTCCACCGGCGCCGATCAAGCCGACGCCAATACGGTCGTTGGCCCCCAAGACGGTCTGCGCGATTGGCCCAGCGGAAGCGACCATGCTCACGGCCGCGCCAGCCAGGGCCTTGTTAAAGTCCCTCCGAGTTATCTCAAAGTCAGCCATTTTCTCCTTTTCCTCCTTATGCGTTTTGCGAGCGACCGCAGCGGTGCCGAACCGAGCGCCCGCTGGCGGGCAATTATATTCTCGCGCAGCATGCCGCCGACAGTGGAATCAAAATCGAAGGAGAAAAATGAAAAGTCGAGCGAAGGCCAACCTGTGCGGAGTTCGTGCTAGCGGAGCCAGAGCGTCATGATGCGGAAGAGAGCGGCACCGAAGAGGGCGGCGCCGGGGATGGTGAGGACCCAGGCGAAGACGATGCGGCGCGTTACGCCCCAGCGGACGGCGGAGAGGCGGCGTGTTGCGCCGACACCTACGATGGCGCCCGTGATGGTGTGGGTGGTGCTGACGGGGATGCCGAAATGCGCGGTGGCCATTAAGGTGAGAGCGCCGGCGGTTTCGGCGGCAAAGCCACCGAAGGGAGTGAGCTTGGTGATGCGCTGGCCCATGGTCTTGATGATGCGCCAGCCACCGGCCATGGTGCCGCCGGCCATGGCGAGATGGCAGCAAAGTATGACCCAGTAAGGGACGTCATAGGTCTTCATCAGGCCGCCGGCGACGAGGGCGGTGGTGATGATGCCCATGCCCTTTTGGGCGTCGTTGGTGCCATGGCCGAGGCTGTAGCCCGCGGCCGAAAGAAGTTGCAAGCGGCGAAACCAGCGGTCGACTCTGAGGGGGCGCTGGCGGCGGACGATCCAACTGGTGAGAATGGTGACGGCCACGGCGACGACGAGGCCAATCACCGGCGATAGAAAGATAAATAGAACGGGTTTGGTCCAGCCGCCGAAGATGAGGGCATTGAAGCCAGCATGAGCGACGGCAGCGCCGCCGTAGCCGCCCATGAGGGCGTGAGAGGAACTGGTGGGCAGGCCGAGGATCAGCGTAATCAGGTTCCAGGTGATCGCGCCGAGGAGGCCGGCGAGGAGCACCTTTTCATCCACCATTTCGATACGGACCATCCCCTTGCCGATGGTCTTGGCCACGGCGGTGCCGAAAACGAAGGCGGCGATGAAGTTCCAGAAAGCTGCCCAGACGACGGCGCGAAAGGGCGTCAGGACGCGAGTGGAGACCACGGTGGCGATGGAATTGGCGGCGTCGTGCCAGCCGTTCGAAAATTCGAAGGTCAGGGTGAGAAAGATAACGACGAGGAGAAGGGAGAAGCTACTCACGGGCGGAGGCCTCGAGAAGAAAGGGAAATGAATGGGCTATAGGAAGTAAACGAGGTAGAGGAAGAAAAGAAGCGGAGGAACTTTCGAGCGAGCCCGCTCTTTGGCGGGGATGACAGTTCTTCGCTACGGCAAATACTGAATCGAATCGGGGCATGGGCGGGTCAAGCGCTCTTGAGGATGACGCCTTCGATGACGTTGGCGACGTCTTCGCACTTGTCGACGGCGGTCTCGATGACTTCGAAGATTTCTTTCCACTTGATGATTTGGACGGGATCTTTCTCTTCATCGAAGAGCTGGGCGATGAGCGTGCGGCAGAGGCGGTCGCTATCGTTTTCGTAGCGGTTGATCTCGATGCAGTGCTTGAGCGCTTCTTGCGGCCTTTCCAGCGCGGCAACGGCTAGTTCAACTTCCGCGGTGGCGGAAACAAGCACTTTGACGAGATCGAGGGTTCCCGTACGGACGCTATCGACGCGATAGAGCACAAAACGGCTGGCGGCCGCATCGATCAGATCGATGACGTCGTCCAGGCGGCTGCAGAGCTCGTAAATGTCTTCGCGGTCGAAGGGGGTGATGAAAGTCTGGTTGAGCTTGGTGAAGAGGGCGTGGGTGATTTCGTCGCCTTCGTGCTCGATGGCTTTTACGATCTGCACTTGTTCCGGGACGCCGGTGTAGTGCGAGAGCATTTTATGCAAGGCATTGGCCCCCACATGGATATTCGCTGCTTGTTTTGCAAAGAGGTCAAAGAAACCCTCTTCGCGCGGCAAGAACCGCTGCAAAAGTCCTGGCATTCGTGACTCTCCCTGAAGAGTCTGAGTGAGGCAAAGGGACGATATCAGAGCAAGTTGAGGATAGGCAAGTAAGGGGGGGGGAGCTGGATGGCCCGCTCTAACGAGTTCGGGATCGCATCATCCGGGCGTCACCTGTTTGGTGCTTGGTCGCCGAAGGTAGTTGGTCCGCCCAGGGCCTTCCGGAGAGCGTCGCAAGATTGCTCGAAATTCTTCAGGAGAATCTGCGCCAACCGGCCGGCACTGGGGTCGTGCTGGACCACGTGCTGCATATTGTCCATGATTGTGCGGCTGGGTATGCCCTGCGTTATAAGCTTCTGCGACACGGCTTCGGCTTCTTCTACGGTGGCCAGCTGTTGTGGGGGCATCGGGGGCTTGAGTTGCTGCGCCGCTGTGAGATATTCCTCGGCCGTCCAATTCTTATCCAATCCAGTCTGCAAGGCAGCGATTGCAAGATCATAGCTATCCGCCAGCGTTTTGCGGCTGTCGGAGATTCGGGCGAGCAATTCGCCCGGGCCAAAAGTGCTGCCATCTTCCCAAACAGCGGCGACAAGTTTGGCGTCGGGAACGAGCCCGCCCACGATATGGGGAATGCCGATCTTGTGGCTCAGGCCCTTGGGAATAGGGGCAAACAAGCCTCCCATGCGCGTCAGGGCGTCGTGAAACAACGTTTGTGAGCGGTCGTTGGCAGATTTTGGTTCCGTCTGGACTACATAAGCGGTTAGCGCGAACTGATGTAAGTTGGTGATGATGATGAGCGGTCTGTGATCTGCGCCTTCCGCAAATTCAAATAACGCTGGCGGCCTTTCGGGAAAATGCCGCGCGAAGCGGCGCTCGAGTTCTGTCGGTTCGTGCGGCGGTTGTGCCCGGGCCGAGATCGGACAGTAAATGAGGAATGCGCCGGCAGCGGCGGAGAGTACTAAATTTCGAAGAGTTCGCATGTAGAGAACTCCTGTGTTTCCGAAATCGTGGTTGCCAGTATAGCGTCACAAGATTTTGTTACGGACTCTTCAAATTGCATGATTCAGCGACAAACAAAAAAGGCGGCCCGGGAGGACCGCCCTTTAGGATTGAGGTTACGGGCCAGCTGGTAAAGCGAGCCCGGAGCACAGGCTGAAGCTTGTGCCAGCAGGATTAGTACATGCCGCCCATGCCGCCTGCGCCGGGGGCTCCGCCGCCGGCTGCCGCTGCCTTGGTGTCTTCCTTGATGTCGGCGATGAGGGCTTCGGTAGTGAGCATGAGGCCCGCGATGGACGCTGCGTTCTGCAGCGCAAGGCGGGTGACCTTGGCCGGGTCGATGATGCCCATCTTGATCATGTCGCCGTACTCGCCGGTCTCGGCGTTGAAGCCGAAGTTTTCTTCCTTGGAGTCGCGGATCTTGCCGATCACAACGGCGCCTTCATGGCCGGCGTTGAGAGCGATCTGGCGGGAAGGCTCTTCGAGAGCGCGCCGAACGATGCCTGCACCAACGGCTTCGTCATCGTGGAGCTTGAGCTTTTCGACGACCGCGATGCAACGGAGCAGCGCCGAGCCGCCGCCGGGGACGATACCTTCCTCGACAGCCGCGCGGGTGGCGTGCATAGCGTCTTCGACACGGGCCTTCTTTTCCTTCAGTTCGGTTTCGGTGGCTGCGCCGACTTTGATGACTGCAACGCCGCCGACCAGCTTGGCAAGGCGCTCCTGGAGCTTTTCCTTGTCGTAGTCGCTGGTGGTGTTTTCGACCTGCGAGCGGATCTGCTTCACACGGCCTTCGATGTCCGCGGACTTGCCGGCGCCTTCGATGATCGTGGTGTTGTCCTTGTCGATGGTGACCTTCTTGGCGCGTCCGAGATCCTCAAGCTTGACGTTCTCGAGCTTGATGCCGAGGTCTTCGGTGATGGCCTTGCCGCCGGTGAGGGTGGCGATGTCTTCGAGCATGGCCTTGCGGCGGTCGCCAAAACCAGGGGCCTTGACGGCGGCGCACTGCAGCGTGCCGCGGAGCTTGTTCACCACGAGGGTGGCCAGCGCTTCGCCTTCGACGTCTTCAGCGATGATCAAGAGGGGCTTGCCCATCTTGGCGGTCTGCTCGAGCAGAGGGAGAAGATCCTTCATCGAGCTGATTTTCTTTTCGTGGATGAGGATGCGAACGTCCTCGAGGACGCATTCCATGCGCTCGGGGTCGGTGATGAAGTAGGGGGAGAGGTAGCCGCGGTCAAACTGCATGCCTTCGACTACTTCGAGGGTGGTCTCCATCGTCTTGGATTCCTCGACGGTGATGACGCCATCCTTGCCGACCTTCTTCATGGCTTCGGCGATGATGCCGCCGATCTGCTTGTCGTTGTTGGCGGAAATCGTGCCGACCTGAGCGATCATGTCGCCCTTGACGTCCTTGTGGAGCTTCTTGATCTCTTCGACGGCGACTTCGACGGCCTTCTCGATGCCGCGCTTGAGAGCGGTCGGGCTGGCGCCGGCGGCGACAGTCTTGACGCCCTCGCGGAAGATGGCCTGTGCGAGCACGGTCGCGGTGGTCGTGCCGTCACCGGCAACATCGGAAGTCTTGGAAGCGACTTCGCGGACCATCTGCGCGCCCATGTTCTCGAGTGGATCGCGGAGTTCGATTTCCTTGGCTACGGTCACGCCGTCCTTGGTAATGATCGGCGCGCCGAACTTCTTCTCGATCACCGCATTGCGGCCCTTGGGGCCGAGGGTGATTTTCACTGCGTCGGCGAGGGCATTCACGCCGCGCAAAATCGCCTGGCGGGAATTCTCACCTGTAACAATCTGCTTCGCCATACTGGTCATTCCTCCTGATATTCAATCCAAATGTTTCGTGACTCGGAAAACCCCTCAGGCCTGAAGGCCTGAGCTACAGATTCGGAGCGAACCCACAGCAGCTCTCCGCTCCTTTCTAACTAAGAACTTACAACTGAGAACTGAATACTTACTTCCTGGCCGCTTTCGCCGCGCCGCTGAGCTTCGCAAGAATTTCTTCTTCGCGAAGGATGAGATATTCCTCGTCTTCGATTTTGATTTCCGTACCGCTGTACTTGCCGAAGAGGACGCGATCGCCGGGCTTGACGTCCAGCGGGATCAGTTCGCCCTTCTCGCGCTTGCCAGCACCGACGGCGATGATTTCGCCCTCCATGGGCTTTTCTTTTGCGGAGTCAGGGATGATGATGCCACCCTTGACGCTTTCCTTCTCTTCAATGCGCTTCACGATGACACGGTCGTGGAGCGGAGTCAGATTCACTGCCATCTTGAAAAACCTCCATAGGTGAACTTGCGGTTTATAGTGTAGCTGCAAGGAAAAGGGGAATTAGCACTCCTCACAGCCGACTGCTAATATAGCAGAAACTTGTGTCATGTCAAGCATTTCCCGGACAGACCGGCTGATCCCTTGTGGATTTCCGATCTGGCTAAGCCATGAATTTAGAATAGTTTAAGTGGTGCAAGAAAAATCTTGCACATGGCGATTGTACTGCAGTTGGGCCGGGCGTAAAATCCGACACGCTGAAGGCTCATGGGATTGCTGGTCTACATCCGGCTTATCGGCTGCACCTTTGGCACGCTGCTGCAGCTCTTTTGGATGGTGGTGATTCTCGGCTACCGCCGCCAGCGCAATTTTGAGCGCGTTTTCTTTTTTCTGTGTCTGGCATTGTTCTTTTTTTATGGCGGGTCGCTCCTGGCGCTGAACTCGCAGATCTACTACCGCCAGCCGCCAGTGGCGCTCAATCAGTTTGCAATCGTAATCATTTCCAGCGGACTGTGTATGTTGCCCGCGCTTCTTTTGCATCTGCACATGGAATACGCAGAAACACGCGGGCTGCTCAAAAACAAGCGATGGAAGCTCGCAGTATTATTTCTTTTTTATGCTGCTTGTTTGCACTTGGTGATCCGCCGGATTCCGCTTCTCATGCAAGACCCCCAATTCAACTTTCTGGTGCCCGGCAGTTCGTTGGGGGAGGGTTTCGCCATCACGCTGGCCGTTGCGCTGGCGTGGTGCGGAGGCTGGGAAAGACGCTTCGCAACGGCCGCCCCGGATAAGCCACAGCGCTATTTTCACTGGGCGCTGTTGGCATTTTTCGTCGCGTCCTTTCTGGCGGTCGATGGCTTGCATTTGAGACCGTTTCCTATGCAGGCGCGGACGACAGAGGCGCTTGCTACGGCTTTTTCGCTGCTCCCGATCTTGCCTTTCAGCGGGCTTATCTATCTTGTATTTCGGCATAACTTTTTGCAGATCGGCCGGCAGAAGAATCTTCTGTACGCTATTTCGGCCACTTTCCTTGCCTTGCTCTACCTGAGCCTTGTCCGCCGTGTCGGCACCTGGCTGGAACCGCTTCTTCCGCCGGAAGCCTCAGCATCCATATTGCTATTCGTGTTGGTGATCTTTATCGAACCGCTCCAGCGCGCACTCGGACGCAGGTTGCAGGAGACGGCTCACCGAGAAATGGACCGCGTCCAGCGGCTGACGGCGGAGATTCAGCAGGAAGCGCGGCAGGGAAATCTGCGAGGACTCGTTCGTTTCATCGAGGGGCGCGTGAAGGAAGTGTTTGAGCTGGCGGCAGTAAACTTGACGCTCGTCGATCAGAGCAAAGCAGAATTGCGGCCGTCTTCGAGAACGCCGGAGGAACGGGCAACCTCCGCAGCGCTGAGCGACCGAGTTTTTGTTTTACGGCAAGGACACCAACTGATGGCCGCGCTGCAAGCGGAGCCGCACGGCGCTGGGCTTTCGGGGGAGACGCAGGCGGCGCTGGAGTTTCTTTGCGAGCAACTGCCGGGGGCGCTGGATTTGTGCCGGCTAATCGAAGAAAAGCTGCAGTTGGAGAGGGAATTGGCGGAGCGCGAACGGCTGGCGCTCGTGGGACAGATGGCGGCTAGCATTTCGCACAACCTGAAGAATCCGCTGGGATCCATGAAGACCATATTGCAGGTGCAATTGGAGAATCCGGAACTTCCCGACTCTATGCGTGCCGAAACGAAAATGCTGCTGGAAGAAGTGGGCAGGCTCTCGACGAAGCTGAATCAGTTGCTGCAATTCAGCCGGCCAGCGGTGCGAGGAGCAAGCGCCATTGGCAGTTGCCATGCCCGAGTGGTCGTGGAAGAAGTGGCGGGCCTCTTGTCGCACGAGGCGGAACGGCGAGGCGTGCAGATGCAAATAAAAGTTTCCGGCGGGAGCGCATTGGTGGCGGCTAGTGCGGAAGGGGTGAACGACATTGTGTCCAACCTGGTGGTGAATGCTTTGGAGGCTACGCCGCGCGGGGGGCACGTCATGGTGTCTGCTGCTTCGCGTGATGGGGCTTGTACCCTTGCGGTGGAAGACGATGGGCCGGGAATTCCTGCAGCGCTGAGAGAAAAGATTCTCCAGCCTTTCTTTACGACAAAGTCGCAAGGAACAGGATTGGGTCTGGCGATTGTGGCACGACGCGTGGCCGAGTTCGGCGGCAAGGTGGATTGGGAGAGCCCCGTGGGGGATGGACGCGGCACACGGTTCCGCGTGACGCTGCCGATGGTAGAAGCAAAGAAGTAAGGAAGTAAGGAAATAAGGAAATAAGGAAAAGAGAATGATGAAGACCATTTTGATCGTGGATGACGAACCCGCGGCAAGATACGGGGTGCGGAGAGCGCTGGAGGCCAAGTACCGGATCGCGGAGGCGGATTCGGCCGAAGCGGCGCGAGAAGCACTTGCCCGCGAGCGACCGGACCTGGTGTTGTTGGATGTAGTGTTGCCGGGCCAGGACGGGCTATCGTTCCTGCGCTGGATGCGCGGGCAAGGGAGCGAAGTGCCGGTGCTAATGGTTTCTGCGCTGGACACCGCGAAGACGGCAGTCGAAGCGCTGCGGCTTGGCGCTGCGGACTACTTGGTGAAGGGTTTCGAACTGGAAGAGCTGCGGCAGCGCGTGTCGAACCTGCTCAAGCTCGCGACCCTTGAAAAAGAAAACGACTCGCTGCGCCGCAGGCTTACCACCGAAGGGCAATTCGGCCAGATGATCGGGCGCTCGGCCGAGATGCGGCGTGCGTTCGAAATGGCGGACCGCGTGGCGGCGACGGATTCGACGGTGCTGATTTTGGGAGAGAGCGGCACGGGAAAGGATTTGCTGGCGCAGGAGATTCATGCGCGCTCACCGCGCAGCGGCAAAGCCTACGTTGCAGTGAATTGCGCGGCGCTGCCGGAGACGCTCATCGAATCGGAATTATTTGGTTTCGAGCGCGGCGCGTTTACCGGCGCAGCGCAGCAGAAAAAAGGGAAATTTGAACTGGCCTCTGGCGGCACGATTTTCCTGGATGAGATCGGTGACATGAATCCGGTGACGCAGGCCAAAGTGTTGCGCGTGCTGGAAAATCGAACGATCGAA
The DNA here is from genome assembly GCA_035490055.1 of Candidatus Limnocylindria bacterium. Classification (GTDB taxonomy): domain Bacteria; phylum Acidobacteriota; class Terriglobia; order Acidiferrales; family UBA7541; genus Acidiferrum. The sequence goes on from DATHIB010000009.1 coordinate 25,186, forward strand.
AGGCTCGGCGGGACGCAATCGATCGCAGTGGATGTGCGGGTGATCAGCGCGACGCACCGCAATTTGCAGGCGGAGATTCGTGCGGGGAAGTTCCGCGAGGATTTGTTCTACCGGCTCCGCGTGGTGACCATTGACCTGCCGCCGCTGCGGACGCACAAAGAAGATATTGCGTTGCTGACAGAGACTTTTTTGCAAATGCATGGTGCGCGGCTGGGGCGGACCGCGGGACTCAAGCGCGACGCCATGGCCACAATTGAGAAATATGACTGGCCCGGCAATGTGCGCGAGTTGAAGAATGCGCTGGAACGAAGCCTGGTGCTTTCCCGCGGCGACGAAATCGGCGTCGGAGATTTGCCCGGCGAGGTGGTGCATGGCGAGTCGAGCTCGCTGAAGCATCGCGGCGACGAACACGATAACGGAATTGGCGAACGGGATTTTCGCGAGGCCAAGCGGAAGTTTGAAGTGGCCTATTTGACCAGGCAACTGGCGGAGCATCGTTGGAACGTCTCGCGAACCGCGGCGACGATCGGGCTGCACCGGCAGAGTCTGCAGGAGAAATTGCGCGAGCTGGGGATCCGGCGGCCGGGCCGAGAACCGCTGGAGGAGGAGTAGTCAGTTTTCAGTTGTTAGTAAAAGAAACAGAAAGGCGCGGACGGCTTGAAAGGTCAGTCCTCTGGTGGGCTAAGAGCTAAGAACTAACACAGAGAACGCAGAGAGCACAGAGGGTACAAAGAAGAGAAATGGAGCAGAAGGCGGGAAAATGACTGCTGGGAAAAGCGAAGCGAGAGTCGCTGGATACATTTTGGCGGGAGGCGGGAGCACGCGATTTGGGCGGGACAAGGCTCTGGTGGAGTTTGATGGTCAGCCGATGCTGGCACGAATGGTGAAACTGATGCGCGGCGTGACGAAGGACCTGAAATTAGTTGCGACGCCCGATAAATATGTGGAATTTGGAGCGCAGCTTGTAGCGGACGGTTGGCCCGGGCACGGACCGCTGGGTGGAATCATCACCGCGCTCGAAGATGGAGCCAAGAGTCCCGCGGATAGCGGATGGAATCTGATCGTGAGCTGCGACATGCCGTTCTTGACGCGCGAGTGGCTGGTATTTCTTAGCGAGCGCGCGGCAAAAAGCAATGCGCAAGTTGTTTTTCCGCACTCGGCGTCCGGGCCCGAACCGCTCTGCGCCTGCTGGCAAACGAGTGCCGCGGCGAAACTGCGCTCCGGGTTCGAACGCGGCGTGCGCAAAGTGACCGAAGGAATCGCACTGCTCCGCGCGGAAGTTCTTGACGCGGCGGACTGGAAACGATTTGATAGCGCAGGGCGATTGTTCTGGAATATGAATACGACGGCGGATTACGAGAAAGCGCGGCGGATTCTGGAAGCGGAGCGCCCGTGAGGGAAGAGAAGCCGGTCAACTACTTCGAGTTTCGCGAGGTGTGCAAGAGCTTCGACGAGCGCCTGGTGCTCGATCACGTCAGCTTCGCGGTAAAGCGCGGAGAGACCTGCGTGATCATGGGCCGCAGCGGCGTGGGCAAGTCCGTTTCGCTGAAGCACATCATGGGTTTCCTGAAAGCGGACTCGGGGCAGATTTTCATCGATGGACAGGACGTCACCGAATTCAATGAAGCGGACTTCGCAGAAGTGCGGCGCAAGGTGACCATGGTCTTTCAGTCCGGCGCGCTCTTCGACTCGCTCACGGTTGCCGAAAACATGGCGTTCCCGCTGGAAGGGCAGCCTGGTATGACCGATGAGGATGTCGAAGAATACGTAATAAAAATCGCGCAGATGCTGGAAGTAGACGACGTCCTCGACAAATTACCCAGCGAACTTTCCACCGGGATGAAGCGCGCGGTGGCCATCGGGCGCGCGCTGGCGCAGAATCCCGAGGCGATTTTGTTCGACGAGCCGACGACCATGGTGGACCCGATCATGGTGGGGCACATGGGCGAATTGATCCTGCGTCTTAAGAAGGCGTATCAAAAGACATCGATCGTCGTGACGCACGACACGCATCTGGCAAAAAGGCTCGCCGACGTGGTCGTCTTTCTCCAGGAAGGCCGCGTAACCTTCTTCGGACCCTGGGCCGATTTCGAGAATTCAACCGATCCCTTCCTCAAGAATTTCCGCCTGCTGGATGAACTGATTCCCGCGCTGGACGTGACCTTGTGAGTCAGACAGCTGACGGTCCTTCCGATCCAATCAAACAGCTTCGCAGGGAAATGGGCTTCTGGGACGTCCTTCTCTTCAACATCGCGACGGTGCTAGGTCCTCGATGGGTGGCGGCGGCAGCGCACAATGGAACTTCGTCGATCAGTTTGTGGATTCTTGCGGCGCTGTTGTTTTTTGTGCCCTCGGCGCTGGTGATTAATGAATTGTCATCGCGATTTCCGGAAGAGGGCGGACTGTACGTCTGGGCCAAAGAAGCGTTCGGAGATTTTCACGGCTTCGTGGCTGGCTGGAACTACTGGATTTACACGGTGTTTTATTTCCCGGGGTTGCTGCTGGCCAGCGCGGCGATGAGCGCGTACATCATCGGAGAAAATGGCGCGGCGCTTTCGCAAAACCGGACGTTCTTGCTTTCCGTCTCGGTCGGCATGCTGGTGGTGGCTGTCGGACTGAATATCATCGGACTGAACGTCGGCAAATGGCTGCAGAATGCGGGCGGCGTGTCTACGTATTTGCCGTTGCTGGCACTGCTGGGTATCGCGGCGATTTTGTGGGCGAAGCACGGACCGGTGACCCATTTCACGTGGTCGAATATGTTGCCGGTCTGGAATTGGGACACGGTGAACTTCTGGTCGCAAATTGCGTTTGCGTTCAGCGGACTCGAGCTTGTTTCAGCGATGAGCCAGGAAGTGCGCAATCCGCAGAAAACGCTGCCGCGGGCGGTGTATGCATCAGGAGTGCTGATTGCTGGGATGTACATCGTGGCGACGGTTGCCGTGCTGGCGTTGGTGCCCGCGGCTGAGGTATCCACCACCAGCGGTGTGTTCCATGCGATTACCGCGGGGTCGATCGCGCTAAAAATCGGCGCGCTGGGAATTCTTGCCGCAGTGGTGGTGACCGTCGGCAACGCGGGCGGCGTCGGCAGCACGGTGGCCGGAATTGCGCGCGTGCCTTTCGTGGTTGGCATCGACCGCTACTTGCCGGCGGCGTTCGCGAAAATTCATCCGCGCTGGAAGACGCCCTACGTTTCGATCCTGGGGCAAGCGATCGTATCGTGCACGATTCTGCTGATCAGCCAGGTCAATGAGACAACACGCGGCGCGTATCAGTTTCTCGTGGATGCCACCATCATTCTGTACTTCATTCCCTTCATCTACATGTTTGCGGCGGCGATCAAGTTGTATCCGCGGCCGGACCGGCGCGCAAACAAAGATGCTGTGCTTATCCCGGGAGGCAAAGCAGGTGTATGGATTATCTCCGGAACGGGCTTGATGATCGTATTGATTGGCATTTTGGTTTCACTGGTGCCGCCAGGGGATTCGGCGGATAAGTTGGGATTCGAATTGAAGCTAGTTGGTGGAACCGTGGCCGCAATTGTGCTCGGATTGACGCTGTATTGGCGCGGCGCTCGCGCGAAGGCCCGCGAAGCGGCTTGAGCATCGAGGCGCGGTTTCAGAAACCTTCATCGAGGAGGCTCGCGACGGTGAGTTGCGAATCCACCCGTGCAGCAAAGTTGCGCTGTTGCAGATAGCGCTCCACGTATTTTCCGAGTACATCGCCTTCGAGGTTGACCGTGTCGCCCGGTTTGCGGTCGCGAATGTTGGTGTGTTCGTAGGTGTAGGGAATCACGGCGACTTCCGCGATGTTGTTCCGCCATCGGGCCACTGTGAGGCTGATGCCGTCAATGCTGATCGAGCCTTTCGGCACGACGTAGCGGGTGAATTCCGCCGGGACCTGCACTCCGAGCCACCAATTTTCTCCTTCGGGGGTGAGATGCGTTACGCGGCCGATGGTATCCACGTGGCCGAGGACAAAGTGCCCGCCGAATTCCTTGCCCGCGGTGAGCGGCTGCTCGAGATTGACCCGTGCACCGTTTTTCATCTCGCCACCCTTTGCGCCGAACGAAGTCTTGCGGATGGTTTCACCAGATAGGTCGGCGGAAAGCCGATAGTCGTGGAGAGCGACTACGGTCAGGCAGCAGCCGTTCACGGCGATGCTGTTCGAAACAGCGAGCGATGGCGCGACGCTCGGCGCATGGATCGTGACGCGCCCGCCCTCGTCTTCGAGGTCGAGCGCTTCAATCGTGCCGGTGTGCTCAATGATTCCGGTGAACATTGTGATTCCGATCGCTCTCGAATCCGAGTGTACAGTATTTCGCGTCCCAGGCAGAAAGCACTAGACTGGTCCGCATCGGAAGGGCAGAAATAACGCCGAGGTCTCACGATGAAAGCATGCTTGTTGCGCGCGCCGGCTGCGATGGAAACGAATCCGCTGAAATTTGCGGAAGTCGCGGCTCCGCAGCCAAAGAGCGGTGAAGTGCTGGTGCGTGTGCGGGCATGCGGCGTGTGCAGAACCGATTTGCATGTGATCGAAGGAGAATTACCGCCACGCAAATCGCCGGTGATTCTGGGCCACCAGGTCGTAGGCATCGTCGATAGGCAAGGCGAGAACACACGGCGCTTCGGAATCGGCGACCGCGTCGGCATCGCCTGGCTTCATCGGACGGATGGAACCTGCGAATATTGCAAGGCAAACGCGGAAAATCTTTGCGACAACCCGACGTTCACGGGCTACAGCGTGGACGGCGGTTATGCGGAATACATCGTTGCGCCGGAAGATTTCATCTACCCCATTCCAACAGGATTCCCCGATGAGCAGGCCGCTCCGCTGCTCTGCGCGGGAATCATCGGATTCCGGTCGCTGCGGCTCTCCGGGATCAAAGCGGGCGGGCGTCTGGGCTTTTACGGCTTCGGCGCGGCGGCACATGTAGCGATTCAGGTGGCACGGCACTGGAACGTTGAAGTATTTGCTTCCACGCGTGACGTTCGTCACCAGAAACTCGCGCTGGAGTTGGGCGCGGCGTGGGCCGGAGGCACCTATGATGAACCTCCGAAGAAGCTGGACGCCGCGATCGTATTCGCACCTGCCGGAGAAATCGTTCCGGCAGCGCTAAAGGCCCTCAAGAAAGGCGGCGCGCTCATTCTCGGCGGAATCCATATGAGCTCCATTCCATCGTTTAGTTACCACCTGTTGTATCAGGAGCGCGTGATTCGTAGCGTGGCGAACAATACGCGGCAAGACGGCGAGGACTTCCTGCGCGTTGCCGCTGAAATTCCGATTCGAACGCACGTACAAATCTTTCCCCTCGCGGATGCCAACCGTGCCCTCAATGCCCTTAAGAATGATGCCATCCCCGGCGCCGCGGTCCTTCATATCGGCGCGTAGCCCGGTCTATTTCTTGTATACATCTTGCAAATAAGCTTCGATGGCGAAATCGGGGCCGAACTGCTGCGTGCGAACGATGGTTAGCCGCGGAAGACTGAGCTTCGGAGCGAGTGCGAAGGGGACGCGACTCTCACCGGCGATCTTCGGCGCGTAGAAGAGAAAAAGTTTGTGGACGATGCCGGCAGCGAGCGTCGCGCCATTCAAGAGCGGACCGGCTTCTAGTAAAACACTGAGAATTTCGCGGCGGCCGAGTTCAGCGAGCACTGAAGATAGATCGATGCGCCCATTCTTTGTCTTTGCGTGGATAACTTCGACGCCTCCGTCCTGCAATTTACGCGCTTTCGATGAATCGACTGGTAAAGAGGTGAATACCAGGAGATCGTCGTCCGAGGTTTTCACGATGCGGGATTTTGCCGAAAGGCGCAGCTTCGAATCGAGAACAGCGCGGTGGAGGCGCTTGCGGCGCGGGAGGCCGCTGCGATCGGTCAGCAGTGGATCGTCCGTCAGGATCGTTCCGATTCCCGTGAGCAGCGCGTCCGCAGCGTGGCGCATGCGATGAACTTCCGCGCGGGATTCTTCCGAGGTGATCCAGTGATCACGCTTTCCGGAGTCCTTCCCCTTCTTTTTTCCGGATTGCGGCAGCGCGAGCTGCCCATCAAGCGTCATTGCCGATTTCAGCGTCACGAATGGCTTCTTCGTTCGAATCCAGTACACGAAGGGCTCATTGAGACGGCTCGCCTCTTCTTCGCAAACACCCGTGAAAACATCGATGCCCGCCGCGCGGAGGCGCTCAAAGCCACGGCCGGAATTGACGGGATTCGGATCGTCCATGGCCGCGACGACGCGTTGAACGCCCGCGGCGATGATCGCTTCGGTGCAGGGCCCCGTGCGCCCGGTGTGATTGCAAGGCTCGAGCGTGACGTAAAGCGCCGCGCCGCGCGCCTTATCGCCGGCGGACTTCAGCGCGACGATTTCCGCGTGGTCGCGCCATTCGTATTGATGAAATCCTTCGCCGACGATCTGCCCTTCGCGCACGATAACGCAACCCACCATGGGATTGGGGCTGGCGAGGCCGATCCCTTTGCGGGCCAGGGCCAGCGCGTGTTCCATGAAGCGGATGGCGTGCGCGTCCACGGTTCAGTCGAAGAGGGAGTTGGCGTAGGTTTCCGCGTCGAACGGGACCATGTCGTTGATCTGCTCGCCGATGCCAACGAAGCGGATGGGCAGGCCAAGCTCGCGTGAGATGGCGACAACGATGCCGCCCTTGGCGGTGCCATCAAGTTTCGTCAGGATGATGCCGGTGACAGCGACGGTGGAAGTGAATTCACGGGCCTGGGCAAGCCCGTTCTGCCCAGTGGTGGCGTCGAGAACTAGCAGAACATCGTGCGGAGCGCCGGGAATCACTTTTGCGGCGGTGCGCTTCATTTTCTCGAGCTCGGCCATGAGGTTTGATTTAGTATGCAGGCGTCCCGCCGTATCGACGATGACGACATCAGCCGAGCGCGCCTTGGCGGCGGCCACGGCGTCGTATACGACAGCGGCCGGATCGGCGCCGGATTTCTGTTTGATGACTTCGATGCCGTTGCGCTGCGCCCAGATTTCCAGTTGCTCGACTGCGGCGGCGCGAAACGTGTCCGCAGCGCAAAGCACGACGCTGCGTCCTTCCTGGCGAAGCCGGTTAGCCAGCTTCCCAATGCTGGTGGTTTTGCCCGCGCCGTTGACGCCGACAATGAAAATCACGCGCGTGCCGCTGCCATTCTGTGAGGTGGAAATGCCGCTCCCAGCCGCCACATCCGGCCGAACCGGAGCCTTCAGAATGCGAATGATGTGCGACTTGATCTCGCGCTTGAGCTGCGCGGCGTCCGAGAGCGCGTTGCGGTCCATTTTTTCGCGCACCGCGTCTAGAATCTCGCGCGTCGGCTTCACGCCCAGGTCGGCGGAGAGGAGCGCCGTCTCCAAATCCTTCAGGATCGAAGGATCGATCTTCCGCTCGCCGAGAAAAATCGTATCGACGGTCTCGGAGAGCGCCGCCTTGGTTTTGCTGACGGAAGCCTTCAGGCGTTCCGCAAGAGTTGGTTCGGGCTTGCCGAAAAGAGAAATCATACGGTCGCGCGCTACTCCAATCGCAACCTAAAATTGTAGCAGATGCCGTCTCTTGGACTGTTACCAGACACGCGGAAGCGGGTGTGCGACCTGGAGGGGGAAGATTGCATGACGGCGTGGTTTTTGACACAATACTGAGTATATGTAGTAGCTCAGTATTGGAGGCACCTCATGTCAGATCCCTTGAATTCCCTGGAAGCCCAACGAATCAAGATCCTG
>DATHIB010000010.1:0-23661 GCA_035490055.1 Candidatus Limnocylindria bacterium
TTTCTAAAGGGCTACTGGGGAAAGGGACTCAAATGCCGTCCCCTTCCCCAGACCCCTTCTCCTGCTAGGAGATGCAAGAATCCTTCTATGAAAGCGGAAACTGTGTCCAAATAATTTGTGCCATCCAAGGGGTTCACCCCAATCATTTCAGTCCAACTTCGGTCTAATTCAAGAGCGAGATGAATGGCAACCGGCCTTCGGTTTTGAGCAGGCAACGCACATGCGAAAGCCACCAGTTTTCACGCCTGCATTGCCGGCGCCATGATGCTGTGGTTTTGAGGCCAAAAACGAATTGTTCTGCATAATCAAAGCGTTGGCGAAGGCTTAGCCGATTTTTTGGCGGTGTGTGAAAACAAATTGCGATTAAGATAAATTAATGCTGAATTCAGGTATCCAGCCTGCTCGTAGCATAATCTCAGTTCTCGCACTTTCAATGCTGCGCCGCTCGCCACGGACCGGCCGCCAAGCTCTTGCGGAATAGGATAGGAATGCGCCATTTGGAGGAAAATGTCCACGAAGAGAGAGGCTGCAAAATGGCGACCCGGCACCGCTTGATCAAGCTTGACGGTGTGTCCAAGGTCCTCGTGGCGCTGCCGCCCGGTCTCGCGAAGGCTCTCATCGAATTGCTTACTCTGGAGTCTCTGCGCGAAGTCCGCGAGCTCTGCCCCGTGCTTCAAAGGAGCTAACCCAAGCGATGCTTCTCCCGGCCGCCACCGCCCCTGAAACAAGTTCACCTCCGCGCAAAAGGCCCTTCTACATGGGTCTCTCCTTCCAAGTGCTACTCGGCGTCGCCATTGCCATCATCCTCGGGCATGTCAGCCCCGCTAGCGCCGTGGCCATGAAGCCGTTCGGCGATGCCTTTATCCGTCTGATCACCATGATCATCACCTTGGTCATCTTCTGTACCTTAGTCACCGGAATCGCCGGCATGGAGGACATGAAGAAGGTCGGCCGCGTCGGCGGCAAAGCTCTCCTGTATTTCGAGGCAGTCTCTACGCTTGCCCTGCTCATCGGACTCGTCGTGGGCAATGTGGTGCGTCCCGGCAGCGGTTTTAACATCGATCCCGCTACGCTGGACACTAAGGCCGTGGCCGAATATGCCGGCCAGGCCAAAACCCAAAGTATTACGGAGTTCCTCGTCCACATCATTCCGAATACCGTTGTCGATGCGTTCACTCGGGGAGACATCTTGCAAGTGCTGCTCGTCTCTCTTCTGTTCGGCTTCGCTCTGTCGCTCGCCGGCCCGCGCTGCAAACCGCTTGTCGACCTCTTGGACGCCCTGACCCGCGTCGTCTTTGGCGTGGTCGCCATCTTGATGCGCTTCGCCCCCATCGGAGCCTTTGGCGCCATGGCCTTCACCGTCGGCAAATACGGTCTGGCTTCCTTGGGTCCTCTCGTCAAATTGATGGCCACGCTCTACATTACATCGATACTCTTCGTCATCCTTGTGCTGGGGAGCGTTGCTCGCCTAGCAGGCTTCGGAATCCTGCGCTTCCTCTGGTTTCTTCGCGATGAAATTCTCCTCGTGCTGGCCACGAGTTCCTCGGAACCTGCGTTGCCCTCGCTCATGGCCAAGCTCGAAAAGCTCGGCTGCTCCAAAGCCCTCGTCGGCCTGGTTGTGCCCACCGGTTACACCTTCAATGCCGACGGCACGAGCCTTTATATGACTCTTGCCGCCTTATTCGTGGCTCAGGCGACTAATACCCATCTAACGCTTACCCAGCAATTTATGATCCTGGGCGTCGCGGTGCTCACCTCCAAAGGCGCCAGCGGCGTGCAAGGAGCCGCCTTCATCGCGCTCGTCGCCACCATGATGGTGATTCCAACCATACCCGTTGCCGGAATGGCGCTGATTCTCGGCATCGATCGTTTCCTCAGCATGTGCCGCGCTGTTGTTAACATGACCGGCAATGCGGTTGCCACTCTCGTCGTGGCCCGTTGGGAAAACGAGCTAGACCGCGACACTCTGCGAAAGAATCTGGCGGCGGAAGAGAGTGCATGACGCTAAACACCGTCCGGTGAATGGGAATTACGCACGACGGGGATCTGGGAAACTGGCCGATCGCTCGGCGAAGCCCGCTTCATTGCAAGATGGAAAGCGCGCATCTGTCTTGATGTAAAAACCTTCCTCCGCCGCGCGATATTCCACATTGAAGCGCAGCCCCTCTTCCGCGAGCACGTCGAGATAGGCTTGCGGGAAAAAATGCGCGTGTATATCGACGGGGCGCGCACCGGTCACGTCCTGGTTCAGCATGATCAGCGATCTCCTAAATTGTTATGGTCAACGAATCGAACGCGCCCGCGGCGCATCCTTTAAATTCGGACCGCTTCCACCGGTCAAGTTCGAGCAAAAATTGCCTAGTTCATCAATCAAATGCGCGAAGCAGTAGTCCGCTTGAGACTAGGAGGTCGGATAGCATGTTAAGTGCAAGAGTCTTCTACCGCAATCGCTGAATGTCCAAGCGATCAGCGAGTTCATCCAGAACCTTGCGCAATTCGCGCCTAGCGGAACGCCATGCGTCACCCGCTCTCGGTAAAGCTGCGCCGAGCGCTCTCCAGGCAGCCGGACTTCATCGACGCCCGGTAGCGTCGGGGACGACTTCATAACCGCCCACATCTCGTCGACTCTCTGCTTGAATGCCTGCACGTCCGCGAACGTCGCGATATCCACCGCCACGATGGCCTGCCCCGTGTTGCTTGGTGTTTTTGAGTCCACGGTGTGGTCGACCACGTCCCGGCCAAACGCGGCTCCGTTCAATGTTCCGGCCAGCAAACCAAACAATCAGCGCCAGCCCATACCCTTTCGGGCCGCCGATGGGGACTAGGAAGCCTTCGCTCGCGCGCTTCGGGAGCCTGATCTTGCCAAAAGCGGTGTTCGTCGTGGTCATGTCAAGCACGATCGACGGACGCTGCCAACTGGGCACGGCGATGGCAATGAGATTAGTGCTGAGCAGCACCTCTGTGCCGCCCCATGGAGGCAGATGCCAGTTCCGCGGCTCGTTTCATAACCAGATGGCCCAGGCCGTTGTGTCGTACCAGCTCTGTCGCAATCGGCAATTATCCCTCGAAAGCAAGTAAGGCTTGGAATGTTCAGTAGAGACAGGTGCCCATCGACAACAACATCAGTGAATGCTAGTTGAAGCGTGATGCTGAACGGCAAGACTTCAATGTTTGTCGGTAACCCGCGCGGCGGACGACGGCTGCCATCCTGGCGAGCTTGACCAGCGCCTGCCGCCTATTTCATGCAGCTGTTGATGAACCTGCCGCAGGTCCGCAAAAGCGAACTACCGATGTGCTTGCCCGATCAGTGGACCTCCCTCAGACCGCACGCATCACCAGCCTGCAAAACACACCCTCCCCAATTTCGTAGATGGTGTGGTTCACGTATCGCTCAAACTGTAGGTGTCGATTGCTGCCGTTCCCTCTAGTCTTCAAGGGTCGGCAGCGTCTTCAGGACTTCCGTGGCCTTGGGCCGATGGACTACCGGATCGTCCCTGCGGATTTTTCCGTCGCGGAAGACGAGCACACGCTTAGCAAACTGAGAGATATCATGCTCGTGCGTAACCAGTACGATGGTTAATCCTTTGTCGTTCAGGCTCTGAAGGATTTCCATAATCTCAACAGAAGTGCGGCTGTCGAGATTGCCCGTGGGCTCGTCGGCCAGCAGGATCGACGGGCGGTTTACCAGTGCGCGTGCGACGGCAACCCGCTGTTGCTGTCCCCCGGACATCTGCGAAGGGAAGTGTTGTGCGCGGTCGGCGAGGCCGACCATCGCCAGCGCCTCCGCGGCACGCTTTCCCCGCTCGGCTTTATCGATCTTTGTGTACAACGTAGGCAGCGCGGTATTTTCCAGGGCAGTTGTGCGCGCCAGTAAGTTAAACCCCTGGAATACAAACCCGATTTTCTGGTTACGGATCAAGGCCAGCGCCCTCTTGTCGTGCTGGGAAACGTCGATGCCCTCGAGCAGGTATCGCCCGGAACTGAGGCGGTCGAGACAGCCAAGCATATTCATGAACGTCGATTTGCCGCTTCCACTCGCCCCCATGATGGCCACGAACTCCCCCTGCCCAATCACGATGCTGACACCGCGGAGCGCATGCACGCGTGTTTCACCTAGATCGTAGTACTTGTGAGCGTCTTCTACGCGGATGACAGCGGCTCCGGCGGAGGCAATCGGCGCAGCTTCGGTTTGGTTGACGGCCGGCATCGAATCAATCGTTGACATAGCGGACTTTCATTACCCGCGGAGCACTAGCGCCTTATCCCCGCGCCTCCCGGAGTCGGCGTTTTCGGCATCATGGAACGAATAATGAGTTCGTCTCCTTCTTTCAGTTCCCCTTTAATAAGCGCGGTCACTTCCGTATAGGAATGGTCCGTAATCCCCAGTGAAACCTTGACGGGCTCCATGGTGTTATCGGCATGCAGCTTCCATGCGATCGCATTCTCTGCTCTCGGAGCGCGTGGCAGATTTTGTGTTCCACTGCCGGCTGGCGAGCTGCGGTCTTCGCCGGCGCGTTGTTTCTCGTCTCCTTCGATCCCGTATCGCCTATAGAGCGCCAGAACCTCCTCGGAAGCCATTGGAGGCTTGTACCGCAACGCCGTGTTAGGCAGTTTCAACACATTTTGCGCGGTCGTCACGGGGATACTCACGTATGCCGTCATTCCTGGGAACAGTTTCAACTCCGGATTGTCGAATTCGATGATCGTGTCGTAGGTGACCACGTTTTGCACGGTGGTCGGATTCATCCGGATCTGGCTGACCACTCCGCGAAACGTGTCCTTTGGGAAGGCATCCACCTTGAACGTGACCGCCTTCCCCAGTTTGATGTTGCCAACATCAGATTCGTCCGTTTTGGTGTATACCAGCATCTTTTTCAAATCCTGTGCGATGGTAAAGACCGTTGGCGCCTGCAATGAAGCGGCCACCGTCTGTCCCACATCCACATTGCGTGCCACCACGGTGCCATCGATCGGAGATCGAATTACGGTATAGTTGAGATTCGTTTGGGCCACCGCCAGAGCCGCGGCCTTTTGGCTGACTTGCGCCTCGGCTTGCGTAACGTTCGCTGCCGCTGCGCTCACTGCCGCGTTCGCTGAATCATAGTTGGCTTTGGCGAGGTCCAGTTGCTGCTGGCTCATGATGTTATCCTTCGTGAGCTGAGCGACGCGGTCGTAGTCGGCTTTGGTCTGCTGCGAGGCGGCCTTCGCCTTTTCCAGGTTGGCCTTCGCCGCCGCCACGTTGGCTTTGGCATTATCCAAATCGGCGGAAGACTGTAACAGCGCCCCTTGGAACAGTGCGGGATCGATCAGTGCGACGACATCGCCCTTGTGGACGCGGGAGTTGAAGTCGACATTCAGCTTCGCGATGGTGCCGGAGACCTGAGATCCGACTTGCACGGTGATCACCGCGTTTATGGTTCCGGTGGCTTCCACCACATCGTGGATGTCGCCCCGTTCAACCTTGGCGGTGAAGTGTTGCGGCTGGGCGCTGCGGTTCAATCCGAAAGCCACAAATGCTCCAGCGAAGACCACAAGACCTGCCACGATGTACCACTTGCTCTTTGTTTTCATCCTTTTTCCTGAGACCCGAGATCCGGCAGGTTCATTCGTATCGCAGTGCTTCGATAGGGTCCAGCAGAGATGCCTTTCTCGCCGGGTAATACCCAAAAAACACTCCGACAGCAATCGAGAAGACGGCCGCAATCACAACGGACTCAAGTGACATCTGCATGGGCCACCGAAGTGTTTGGCCAACCAAATACGACCCAACGACTCCGAACAGCACTCCAGCCGCTCCGCCCACCAGGCTCAGCATGACTGATTCGCCTAAGAACTGTAGCTGGATGGCCTCTTCGGTCGCGCCAACCGCCACCCGGACGCCGATCTCACGGGTCCGCTCGGTTACCGAAACGAGCATGACGTTCATGATGCCGATTCCGCCCACTAGTAAGGAAATGGAAGCGATGGCAATCAAGAGAATCGTTAGAGTCCGGCTGGCCTCGAGTTGCGCTTGAATAATGTCCTCGGGATTCCGAATGTTGAAGTCATCTTCCTCTTCGGGGCGCAAGTGATGGCGATCCCGGAGCACCGCCGCCGCTTCCTGGCCCGCCACTTTGACGGCCGCTTGCGATACCGCCGAGCATAGGATATCGTCCAGCCAATTGGCCCCTTTAATCTTCTTCTGACCCGTAGTGTACGGCATGAGAATGGTATCGTCTTGATCCTGCCCGGAAACGGATAGCCCCTTCGGATGAAGAGTGGCCACCACCTTACAGGGAAGGTCCTTGACTCGTATCACCTTCCCAATCGGGTCTTCGACTCCAAAAAGCTGATCGCGCACGGTGCGACCGATCGCGCAGACGTCCGCCGCTCGGTCCACATCGTCCTGGGAAAATGCGGCGCCCTGATCCACATACCAGCGTTTTATGTCGAAGTATTCCGGCGAAACACCTCGGAACGACGTAAACCAGTTTTGGTTTCCATAAATGATCTGCACCGGTCCGTCGACGTTGGGTGAAACGCTCTTGATCAAAGAGACTTGATTCTTGATGGCAACTGCATCGGCGTACGTCAGTGTTTTTGTCCCGTGCGTGCCAGTGCGCACTCCATTCACCGCGCGCCCGCCCGCTTCTACCCAAACAAAGTTATCTCCCAGGTTGTTCAACTGCTGCTCTACCTGGGCTTGTCCAGCTTTGCCGATCGCGACGACGCAGATAACCGCGGCGATCCCGATGGTGATCCCCAGGACCGTCAGCACGCTTCGCATTTTATTCCGAAGCAACGCCACTAGGGCGGATTGAAGCAGCACCGCGTAATTCACATCTTCCTCCCGCAGAATACGAAAGCACGCTCAGCGTATAGCTCGATTCTCAAATGATGTTCATCGAAAACTCCGCAAAACCCTGAACTTCGTTCAGGTAAAACCATCATCCGGAAGCGAAGGGTGTGCGCTTTCATCCTTCCGGGGCTCCCAAACGATAGCCTACGACGCGGACACTGTGAATCAGTTTGGCCGGTCGATTTTGGTCAATCTTTTGACGCAAGCGGTTGACGTACACCTCAATGAGGTTTGTCTCGCTATCAAAATGGCAGTCCCAAACATGCTTGACGATTTCACCGCGCGTCACAAGTTCGGGGGCATGGAGCAGGAAAAGCTCGAGGAGCGCAAATTCTTTGGCCGTTAGAGGAATTACGCTTTGGCCCCGAGTGGCACGGCGTCGATGGCGCTCGAGCAAGACGTCCACATAGCAGAGTCTGGCGTTGCCGCTATGGAAGCCCCGTCGAACGAGTGCCCGCACACGGGCGGGGAGTTCTGCTAAGACAAAGGGCTTGGTGAGGTAGTCGTCCGCACCGGTGTCCGGCCCTTCCACCCTCTGTTCGATCAAGCCTCGAGCCGTGAGCATCAAGACCGGGGCTTCTATCCCTCGCTGGCGCAACTCGCGGCAGACTTCGATACCACTCAGGCCCGGCAATCGGACATCGAGAAAAATGGCATGGTAATTGACGTCCGTGCCTGGTTCGAGTGCCTTCTCACCCGTCTCGGCCACATCCACCGCGTATGAATTTTCACGCAAGGCACGCGCGATAAAGTTGGCGACCTTCCGTTCGGCTTCGACCAAGAGGATCCTCATAGGCTTTGCTTAATATCGTCGCATAACGGCGGGCGGAGTTGCTCGTGCAAAAAAATCGGCAACTTCATCCGACGGTAGTCCGCTCAGTGGACCTCAAAAATCAGAACTTCAGCGCTCGTGGTTCCGTGCTGCGGCACTGCCACGAAATACTGTTTCAGATTCGGCACCAGGAGCGCGGTCCTCCCGACCGGTCCAGTTGGAACCTCCAAGGAGTTTATAGTTATCCATGTCTGACTGCTCGTAGACATCCGCGTCCCATTACATGCGGCATAAATCCGTTTGCCGCCGGCATCGTACTTCAGATCGTCGAGGCCCTTGGTGATCGGCAAAGCTGCAATCTCTTTCCCTGTTTGCGTATCCATCAAGACGATCTCTCCGTTGCGGCAAGCGATAAACAGGCGATGGTTCGCTTCATCCAGGGCCATAGCGACGTTGACCTTACCCTTTATGATTGGCCAACTGGCGATCAGTGCGCGTTTCTCGCGGTCAATCACATCGACCTGGCTCTTGGCCTTGTTGTGCAAATAGATTCTCGAGCTCCCCTTTTCGAGGGCCATCGCTTCAAGGGTATCCCCAACGTGCGCCTCGGCCACAGCCGCATGCCGGCGCGACAGAGCATAATTGATTCCTTCCTATTCGAACTTAAAACAAGGTTAATTTCTATTTAGCTGAAAAGCGGTATATGACGAGATTTGCCTGATAAACAAGCGCCTTAAACCTATTGTGGGCCGCCCGCGCCCGCCCACCGGTCGGATGGGCCGTTGACTCGACGAATATGGTGGCGTACCATCCGCCGGGTCGAGAGCCGCTTTTTTCAACTGAAGTTTGGGCATCTTCCGATCCTTATCTTCATCTGGCGAGAGAGATTGTGTCTTGAAGATGGCGCAAAGACGCTCATCCTCTTACGCGTCCATCGCCTCGGCGTTTACGTAGCGTCGAAGCGCAGACGCCCATATGATGTGCGAAATCCGACCGCTGATTGGTGGTTTGCATGATGCTTGCAGTTCTTGTTAAACCGGCTGAATGCCATATCCACATAGGAAGGTATGTATGAAGAAAATGCGATTTGTCTTTCTGGCACTATTTGTCGCGCTGGCAGTCAGCCTTCAAGCTCAAGAGAAGGCACCTTTAAAGCTGATAGAGACGATCCCGTTGCCTGGGCTCAAAGACGGCGATTTTGACCATTTCGCGTCCGATGTCGATGGACACCGGCTCTTTCTCACGGCGGAAGAAAATGGAAAGGTTCAAGTTCTTGACACCAACACAAACAAGCTCATTCACACCATTGCGGATGTGAAGGCGCCCCACGCCATTCTTTACCTCCAGGATTTGAAAAAGCTTTTCATCGTGGAAGGCGACGCTTCGGCCGTTCGAGTGTATGACAGCGATAGCTATCAGGCAGTAGGCGAGATCAAAGTGTCCATCGACGCTGATTCCATCGCTTACGATCCGGCGACGAACTATCTTTATGTGGTCAACGGCGGCAGAGAGGCGCATGCGCCATATTCGCTGATCAGCGTCATCGATACCAATAACTCAAAGAGGTTACGCGACATCAAAATTAACTCGAATCACGTCGAGGCGATCGTTCTCGAAAAGTCTGGCCCACGGATGTTCTGTAACATTACAGGTCAAAACGCTGTTGGCGTTCTCGATCGGAACGAATCGGCACTGGCGGCTACTTGGCGGCTGCCTCCGGGCGACACGCAAAATGTAGCCATGGCCTTGGACGAAGCCAATCATCGCCTCTTCGTGGTCACGCGCAAGCCGGGAATGTTGATTGTGCTCAATTCGGAGAATGGCAAAGTCATCGCTGATTTGCCGGCCGTAGGTCTTGTTGACGATTTGAGCTACGACGCGAAGCAAAAGCGCCTGTACCTCGCAGGAGATCAATTCCTCGATGTCTTCGATCAGAAGGATCCCGACCATTATGCGTTGTTGGCGAGAATTCCCGGCAGCTTTCGCGCCAAGACGGGCATCCTGGTTCCAGAACTGAACCGCTACTATCTCGCAGTCCCCCATCACGAGAATAAAGGTGCCGAAGTGCGGGTGTATGAGATACAGCCATAAGCAACACTCGGGCGCCAAATGCGGGCTGGCGGCGCCTTTGACGCCCGCTAGCAGCTGTTGAACGGCGAAACAGAAGCGGGGAATTCTTTATCATGATGAAAACAGCGGAAGAACCTGATTCCCGGACGGAAATGGTTGCATCCCGGATTTCGCAGCGCTGGATTCGCATCATTCCCGTCGCTCTCATTATGTACACGATCTCCATTATCGATTGCGTAAACATATCCCTCGCCCTGCCGAAGATTAGCCGGGATCTGCATTTGGATCCTCAACAGGCTGGAACGCTCGCGGGTATTTTCTTCTGGGGTTACCTGGCGCTGCAAATTCCCGCCGGGCATCTGGCCAAACACTGGAGCCCGAAAAAATTTATCAGCGTTCCGGCAGGATTTACGTATCTGGGTTTGATCGCTTTAGTGGCGGCCGGGCTCGCCACGCTACTAAGGACGACTCCTGCTAATCCAGAAACAAAAACGCGGGAGGGGCAATGATTCCTCGAGCAAATGGGCTGCACGGCAGATCACTTCGTATCGGGGCGATGCTTTTTCTCGCTCTTTCTTTTTGTCCTTGTTTCTGGTCGGACGCAGCCGGCAGTAAGTGTGCAATCGTTTAAGGTGAAAAATGCGCAGGCGTGACTTTGGCAAAGCATCTCTCGGCGTGATTGCTTCGACCGTGTTCGTCAATTCCGCAAAAGGCGCGGAAATCGTGGCCAGGAGTGATTTTCCCAAGGCCCCTGGCATCACAGACTATATCGGCAGATTTGTCACGACCACAAGATACGAGGATATTCCAGGGGAAGTCATCGCATTGGGCAAGAAGTCTATCCTTGACGGATTGGGACTAGCATTAGCCGGATCGAAGGCGCAGACAGGAGCTTTATGTCGTCAGTACCTTGAGAATCTCGGCGTCTGCGATGGGAAATCCACGATCATCGGATCGGCGCGGAAAACTTCTCCGCGCTTCGCTGCCTTCGTGAACGCCGTCTCGATTCATGCGGATGATTTCGATGATACGCAGCTGGCCGTTGCCAAGGACCGCGTGTATGGCTTGCTAGTGCATCCTACCGTGCCCGTGCTTCCCGCTGCCCTGGCGCTTGCGGAACGCGGAGGGGTGTCTGGCAAAGAGCTGATGCTTGCCTACCATTTGGGCGTCGAAGTGGAATGCAAGATTGTGGAAGCGATTTCGCCGCGCCATTATCAAGATGGATTTCATTCCACGGGAACATGCGGACCGTTCGGCTCCGCGGCGGCCTCCGCAAAGCTGCTTCGCTTCGATCTTTCAAAAACGCTAAAGGCGTTCGGTCTCGCTGCCAGTCAGTCCGGGGGCCTGAGAGAAAACTTTGGCACCATGACCAAGCCTTTCCAGGCCGGGCGCGCAGCAGAAAGCGGGCTGGAATCGGCCGAACTTGTCGCACTCGGCTGGTCCGCAGCGGAGCAAATTCTGGAAGCAGATCGCGGATTCTTCCATGCATTCGGAGGATCGTATGATCCGGCGGCGATTATGGGCCGTCTGGGAAAACCTTGGACGTTCGTCTCTCCCGGGATCTCCTTAAAACCTTATCCATCCGGCTCCCTCACGCATCCCGCGATGACCGAGGTGGCGCGTCTGATCGAAACCAACAATATTCAAGCAACTCAAGTAGACAAGATCGACGTCGGTGCCAATCACAACATGACGACAACTCTTCTCCACCACCAGCCGAAGACAGGACTGGAAGCCAAATTCAGCATGGAATTCTGCATGGCGATTTTGCTCCTGGAAGGGAAGGCGGGGTTGGGCGAGTTCGCTGACAGAGTAGTTCAGCGCGCCGACGTTCAGGAAATGATCCGCAAGATAAACTTTTATGTGGACCCAGAGGCTGAGAGCGCCGGCTACGACAAAATGACCTCCTTGTTGAAAATTCATTTGAAGGACGGCCGAATCATCATAGGCCGGGCTGATTTTGGCAAGGGCAGCCCTGCGAACCCCATGACACTTGAAGAAGTCGCGGCAAAATTCAGAGGATGTGCCGAATTCGCAGATTGGCCTAAGCTGAAGACCGAGAAAATCATCGCTTTTGTCCGTGCCATAGATTCGGCCCCGGATGTGAGCGCGCTTTCACCGTTGCTGGCAGCCGAAAAAGGAAAAGGATAAAGTCCCGCACATATGAAAACATTCAAAATCGCAGTCATTGCCGGAGACGGTGTCGGGAAAGAGGTGGTGCCCGAAGGAATCCGTGTCCTGGAAGCGGCGGGGCAGCGCTTTGGTTTTCGATTGAACTGGAACTCTTTCGATTGGAGTTGTGAAACTTACGTTAAAACCGGAAAGATGATGCCCGCCGATGGCCTGCAGCAGTTGCGGCCTTTCGACGCTATCTTCCTCGGCGCCGTTGGGCATCCCAGCGTGCCGGATCACGTCTCGCTTTGGGGACTCTTGATCCCCATCCGCCGTACTTTCCGGCAATACGTAAATTTGCGGCCCGTGCGTCTTTTTGCTGGGGTTGAGACTCCGCTCAAGAAACCCGGTCAGATTGATTTCTGCATCGTCCGGGAGAACAACGAAGGCGAATATTCAAACATTGGCGGGCGTCTCTACGAGGGCACTGAAGAGGAGATGGCCATTCAACAGACAGTTTTCACGCGGCGTGGCGTAAATCGCGTACTGCGATTTGCTTTCGAATTGGCCCGCAAAAGAAAGAAGCATCTGACTTCCGCAACAAAATCAAATGGGATCATCCACACCATGCCGTTCTGGGATGAATGCTTTCATGGGATGGCGGCTGAATTTCCGGATATCCGCACTGACCAATATCATATCGACATCCTGACCGCTCATTTTGTGCGCCATCCGGATTGGTTTGATGTCGTTGTTGGCTCCAACCTTTTTGGTGACATTCTCTCCGACTTGGGACCTGCTGTGGTTGGATCGATTGGCATTGCTCCCTCCGCGAATCTCAATCCGGAAAAGGAATTTCCATCCATGTTCGAACCCGTCCACGGCTCGGCGCCCGACATCGCCGGAAAAGGAATAGCCAATCCCATAGGGCAAATTTGGTCAGGCGCGATGATGCTCAGGCAACTAGGCGTTCCGGACGCCGCGGATGCCGTCGAGAATGCGATCGCGGAGATTCTGGCGCAATCGAAAGTTCGTACTCCGGATATTGGGGGTGCCTCGACGACCAAGGATCTAGGGGCGGCTATCGCCCTGCAGGTGAGCAAGTAGAAGTCATCACTTTCTGCGTGTGGTCCTTTTCTCCCACGGATCACTGAGGTTTCAATCGGAACAAGATCAGCCGCGCCTCCTTTCCGGCGACAAAACGCCGAAGCCGTCGTAACTAAACGATCTAAGCCACGGCCGTTTCGGTTTCCGGTATCTCGCGGCACGGTTTGGAGAGAATCGCCGCTAGTAGCCCGCACATGGCCGCGAACGATAACCACAAACCCGGAATCGCGCGATTATTAGTTACGTGAATCAAATACGTGCTGATGGCCGGCGTAAAGCCGCCGAAAATCGCGGTCGCCAGGCTGTAAGCGAGCGAAAAGCCCGTGGTCCGTATGTTAGCTGGCATGATTTCGGTCAGGTAGGCGATCATCGCGCCATTATAACTGCCATACAGGAAGGAGAGCCAGAGTTCGAGAACAAGCAATCTCGAAAACGAAGCTGCGACGACCAGCCACAACATCGCCGGATAAGCCGTAATCAAAGCTAAGATTGTGCAGCCTACCAAAAGGGGCCGGCGCCCGACGCGATCTGACAGCGCCCCCATGACAGGGAGCCACAGCAAATTAGATGCGCCCACGCACAGCGTGACGATCAAACTGTCGGTGTTCTTCAGATGAAGCACCGCCGCGCCGAACGTGGGCGTATAAGCGGTAATGAAGTAGAACGTAACCGTCGTCATCGTAACCATCATGGTTCCGATGAACACGACACGCCAATGGATGGCCAGCGAGCGGAGGATTTCAGACGTCGAGGGGCGTCGCTTGCGGGCGAGGAACTCATCCGTTTCCTTGAGGGACCGCCGGAGCATTAGCAGACACGGAATGATGGAACAGCCGATGAGAAGAGGGACTCGCCATCCCCACAGCGCCATTTTTGCTGGCGTCAGGATGGAATTCAGTACGACCCCCAGCAGAGCTGCGAACATGACCGCCAATTGCTGGCTTCCCGACTGCCAACTCACATAGAACCCTTTGTGGCCGGGAGTCGCGATTTCGGATAAGTACACCGAGACGCCGCCTAATTCCATACCTGCCGAAAAGCCCTGAAGCAATCGGCCCACTACCACCAGCAGTGGCGCCAACAACCCGATGGTCTCGTGCCCCGGCATGCAAGCTATGGAAAGGATTCCCACGGACATCAGGCTCAACGTCAGCACGAGGCCGGCGCGGCGTCCATGACGATCGGTGTAGGCCCCGAGCACAATGGCCCCGAGCGGACGCATTAGAAAACCAACTCCGAAAGTCATTAGCGACAACATCAATGATGCAAATTCGCTGCTACTTGGAAAAAAAGCCTTGCCGATCGCAGAGGCGTAGTATCCGAACACCATGAAATCGTACATTTCCAGGAAATTTCCGCTGGAAACGCGAATCACAGACCAGATCTTCGCTTTCCGATCGGAGGACGTGAGCATCGGGCCTCTTTCCGCAAACGCGCTACTACACCGCCTAACGCGCTGAGGCTATCACTTACCGCCGGTGACGGCATAGGATGCAGCCAGTCGAGAGAAGAATGGCCTCTTCATCTCCTATGCTGCACTTGATAGGGCCATTAGAATTTTGGTCCCATTGACGGCGAACCAGAAGGTCAGCAGTTCGAGTCCTCCCGGGCCCGCGAAAGGGTGTGCGCTCGAAGATTTTGCAAGCTGTGGAAACGCAAGTGTTCAGCCACTTTCGTTTTCGAAATTTAGTTACCATGTAGTTAGTCCTTGACATCCTGTCGATGTCTTGCTATACGTTTCTGTGTCTAAAGCGCCGTCACATTTCCGCTCGGCCCTTCTCGGAGCGCGTAACTTGCCTGCTGCCAAACGTTTAGCCGCCCCCCCACCACCCTAACCCCCGCGGAATTAGACTTTTACAAAAATCATGGGGGAGACGGGGGCATCCCAGTTTCTCGCCGTTCCTCTAGTTCAACCTCCAGCAAATTCACTAACGCCTTTAGAATCCACCCTCTCGAGAAACACGCCTGCACGCCCTTTAGAATCCCCACTTACAAGAACCATAGCGGGGCTGGGGCTACTCTAACCACCCCCTGTCTAGTCCTCTTTTTCTCATTTCCCTAATGTTCTGCCCCGTACTGCCTGCACAGACCCCCATCGAATCTTTGAAGGCTACCCCGCAGCCAACCTCTCAGTCCCCAGATTCGGCAGAAATCTTGAAGGAGCAGGACCAGCAACTTGCCGAGGCCAAATTATTGGCGGAAAAGGGAATGGTGAGTAAGGCAGAACGCGCCGTTCGCCAGTACCTAGACAAGAATAAGGATTCTGCTTTCGGTCATTTCTTGTTCGGGTACATCTTATTCCGGGAAATCCAGGAGAGCGCCGGCGTCAAATCAGGAACGCCAGCTGCAGCTTACTCGGAGAAGGTTGCGGATGGTTCCGACACAGGCACGAGGGAAGCAAAGGCCAAGGCGTCCTTGGCGGAATACACCGAAGGCGCGAAATACCATGATCCCAGCGCCCTCGATTTGAAAATCGTCGCACTCGATTATGTTTTGCTAGGCGACTCTTGCTTATCCGGTTGTTTCAGGTCGCCACCAGCCCTGGCTGTGCATGCCCCGGCGAAGCCCAAGATGTCGTGGTTTGCTGAAGCAACCAGATAAGGAGAAGGCGACTATCCGCATGCCGACAAATGGTTGACTCGTTCGCTGGCATGGAATCCGAAAGACTCGGAAAGCTGGTATTACTTGGGCAGCACCAATTACAACGAGAACCGATTCGCCGAGGCCGTCAGCGCGTTTGAACAATGCTTGAAACTCGATCCGAAGAACGTCAAAGCGGAAGACAATTTAGGACTGTCGTTCGCGGGACTTGGTCTCAACGAGGAAGCCGCCACCGCCTACCAAACCGCGATTGCCTGGCAATCACAGTTGCTGATCAAGAATCCCGGACCGTGCATCGATTTGGGAAGCCTGCTTCTCGATGAGAACAAAACGGATGTGGCCATCTCGAATCTTTTCCAGGCTGTAGAGATTTCCCCTCGAGATTCCAAGGCCCATGAACTCTTGGGCAAGGCCTACGCCCGGCTGGATCAGTTGCGGAAGGCGCAAACCGAACTGGAAAAAGCCCTCGACCTATCTCCCCAAAGTACGAATCCCCACTGTATGTTGGCCCCCGTCTATCGAAAGCAGGGACTTACCGAAAAGGCCAAACTCGAATTTGACCGCTGCGCTGCCATGCACGTAACACATTCTTCGCCGGAGCCTCCTCGTCGGTGAAAAAATTTAAGCGGCCGAGGTGGAAAAGGCTTTGGCGTGGTGGCAAGGAAAGCCAGAGCAGTTCTCCGCAGCGGAAGTGAAAATCTATTGGTAACTAATTGACGCTACGCGGCACGGAAAACTCCTGCCTTGCCCGAAGAGTTGACAATCAGGATTCCCATTCGAACACCCGGAAACGGCGCTCGAGCTCCCATTGTTGCTGGGCTCTCTCACTGGACTTGAGAAAGGCCGCGCAACCGGAGGAAGGTTTTTCTGCGCCGAGAGAATCATGTGAGCAAGCAGAAACAGTGCGGGTGAAGACATCCGGCGCGCTCCACAAGCTGCCTCCGGGCAAGAAGCTGTGTTCCAGGCTGGTGCGGACCATCCGCTTGAGGTCAGCGTAGTGAAGATCGTAAGTCTGGACGGCGCGGACGAATTCGTGCGTCAGGTCGATGCGCGATACGCCCTCATCGTCGGATGACAGGGCCACGGGGACGCCGAACATCCGGTAAAGCAAAAAAGGATGATCTTTGCCGCTCACCCCGAGAATCACGTCATTGCTTGTCAGGCTGATTTCCACCATCACGTGATTCGCGGCCATCTTTTTTAAGAGCGCGTGAGGATGATTCTCGTACATGATGTCGACACCGTGACCGATGCGCTCCGCCTGCGCCTGCTCGACGGCCAGGCGAATGTGGCAGCAGAGACCTTCATACGGAACAAAGCCCGGCGCAATCTCGCCCGCATGCAAGCTCAGGTGAATCTTCGGATAAAACGTGTGAAGGAAACCGACGATGCGCATGTGCAGCGCGTAGTCGGCCATCGCCGTGTAACCGTCCTCCGGCATGACTAGATTGATGCCCACGAATCGCGGATCAGCTGAAGCCGTCTCAAAGCAGAGCAGTGTTTGCGCGAAGACCTGCTCCTTGGGGAAGCCGCGCAGAACCTGGCAGAGATACCGGACCTGGACATGGCAGGCGGAAACCGCATCCGACTGCTCACAGCGTTCGCGCTTCAGTCGGAGAGCTTCGGCCTGGTCGAGGCCCGTCTTGGCAAGGGCCACGTCGTCACGCAATCCGTGGGCCAGCAATTCGTCGCGCAATTGCTTGAAATCGTCATGCCAGCCGATTTCTCTCGCGATTGCAGCGGTGTGACCGAAGTCCGGCGTGTGCATCAGCTCGAGATACTGTTCGTTCTGTGCAGCAGCCCGAGTGGCGACCTCATCGATCCATTCGCCGAGATGGCGATGATCGGTGCCGCCAAATTTTGAAAACGCGTCGAAAAAATGATCGTGCGCCGTCACTCCTGGCGAAGGCACGAAGCCGCGCATGGAGAATGCATCCACGAGCGCGTCAAAGAGATGCTGGTCTTTGTAAGCGTCTGCCGCCGGGACTTTCCCGTCTCCGCAGGGTTGCTCCGTTCCGCTGCTCGACGAGCCCTGCGGCTTCGCGAAAGCGAGCTTGGCAATATCGACGCACAAATGATCTTCGGTTGCGGCGCGAATCCAGGATTCAGCGTAAACAGCGCCGCTCAGATGATTGTGCAGATCGGCGCCCTTCGGCATGCCGAGCAGAAAGTGACGGAGCTGAAGCGGATTCTGCCGCGCGGCCTGGAGTCCGAGCTCGGTGCGTTGTTCGGAACTTGCCAGCGCGGCCGAAGAATGCGGGGTCTTGGTCTGGGCCAAAGAAGGCGAGGCCAAGAGTAACAAAAGAACTAGAACCCGGGACGGCCTGGAGAAAGGGAGGCTTCGCGAAAGATTTATTTTCAAGTTTTTCATGCAGGTCTTCTCCAGAAAATCGCCGCACGGTCGGATTGGCCACGGAACAATCGGATTCGTGCAGCTGCAAGCTGTGATATAGAGTCTCATTCGCGCGCTGCACAGCATATCAGCCAGATCAAGCAGATCAAGAGGCCGGGAAATTTTATGAGCGTGCTTCATAAGCGGTTCGTGCTGGTGTTGATCGTGCTCGGAATTTTCCCCGTTCTGCTTCGTGCCCAAGCAACAACTTCCGGCACGCCGATCCGCATCAAGGTTGTGATGGTCGCCATGTTCGAACGCGGCGAGGACACCGGGGACGCACCCGGGGAATACCAACTCTGGGTCGAGCGCGAGCACCTGGATCAAATCATTCCTCTCCCGGCCGCGTATCACCATGTGCGTCTGAACAAGGACGGAGTGCTGGGCATCTTGACTGGCGTGGGAACAGCCAAAGCAGCCGCCTCCGTGATGGCCGTCGGTTTGGACCCGCGATTCGATCTCAGGAAAGCGTACTGGATTGTCGCCGGAATTGGAGGAGGAGATCCCGCGGACGTGTCGCTGGGCTCGGCGGTTTGGGCGGATCACCTTCTTGACGGCGACCTGGCGTACGAGATCGACGCCCGCCAAATTCCGGAAAATTGGCCGACGGGCTACGTGCCGTTGCGCAAAGCGACCCCCTATGAAGAACCGGTACGCAAAGAGCTTGAGGGCGAGGTCTACACCCTCAATCCGGAACTTGTCAGCTGGGCATTTCGCCTGACGAAAGATGTGCCGCTTCCCGATTCCGATTCTCTGCGCGGTTCGCGAGCGCGCTTCGCCGGATTTCCGAATGCGTTGAAGCCGCCGTTCGTCACGCGCGGCGACACGCTCTCTTCGAGCACCTTCTGGCACGGTTCAAGAATGAATGAATGGGCCAACGCCTGGACGCGCTACTACACCGTCGGCAAAGGGAATTACATGATTTCGGCCATGGAAGACACCGGCACGATGCAGGCGCTCACGTTCTTGAGTCAAGCCGGCCGTGTCGACCTCCAGCGCGTGCTTGTCCTTCGCACGGTTAGCAATTACGATCGCGAGCCACCGGGCACGAACGTTGCCGACAGCCTGAAGACCATGGTATCCGGCAATTACTCTGCTTACTTTCCTGCTTTGGAAGCAGCCCAGGCCGTCGGCGATAAAGTGGTGCGGGATATTGTCGAACATTGGGCCGATCGAGAATCCACGCTTCCGCATTAGCTGGAGCCCGGGGCATCTGTTTTTTCTGCGACCCGTGAACGCGAACAATACCTCCGCGTTTCTGCCGTTGACGTCGCGACGCTCCCGGCCTATAGTGGCGCACCTTTTTATTTGAGGGGAATGCGCTTGCTCGAGCGCGTATTTCATCTTCAAGAAAATCAGACCACCATACGGCGCGAATTGCTCGCGGGCCTCACCACCTTCATGACCATGGCCTACATCGTGGTGGTGAATCCGCGCATCCTCGCCGAGGGCGGCATGCCCGTCGACGGTGTTCTGTTTGCCACTTGCATTTCCGCCGCGATCGCCACCCTCATCATGGGACTGTGGGCCAACTATCCCATCGCCCTCGCGCCGGGCATGTCCCTCAACGCCTACTTCACCTACTCCATCGTCCTCGGCCGCAGCGTTCCCTGGCAGACCGCGCTCGGTGTCGTATTTCTTTCCGGCTTGCTGTTTCTGATTCTCACGCTCACCAACATCCGCGAACAGATCGTCAACGGCATTCCCAATTGCCTCAAATACGGCACCGCCGCCGGTATCGGCTTATTCATCGCGTTCATTGGGCTGCGCAACGCGAAGATCATTGTGGCCAATCCCGCTACCTTCGTCGGACTGGGCAAAACTTCGGATCCGCAAGTTTTTCTCGCAGCCGCGGGACTCATTCTCATCGCCATCTTGATGGCCCGGCACGTTGGCAGCGCCATTCTCTTGGGGATCGTCGTCATCACCCTCGCCGGCATTCCTTTCGGACTCAGTCACTGGCCCGCGCATTTTTTCTCGCTGCCGCATCCGTCCGGCACGTTTCTCAAGCTGGACCTGCGCTCGGCCGCAAAACTTGGCTTTGGCGAACTCATCTTTGTGTTCTTCTTCGTCGATCTTTTCGATAATGTGGGCACGCTCGTTGGCGTCTGCGAAGAAGGCGGTTTTCTGCGGGACGGGAAACTTCCGCGCGCCAGCCGCGCGTTGCTCGCCGACGCTTTCGGCAGCATGTTCGGCGCGCTCACCGGCACCTCCACCGTCACCAGCTACATCGAAAGCGCCGCCGGAGTCGCCGCCGGCGCCCGCACCGGCCTCGGCAACATCGTCATCGCGGCCCTGTTTCTCGTTGCGATGTTTTGCGCGCCGCTCGTCGCTGCCATTCCCGACTACGCCACCGCCCCGGCCCTCATCCTTGTTGGCGCGCTCATGTGCGGCGCTGTTGCCCGCGTGCGCTGGGACGATTTCAGCGAAGCCTTCCCCGCCTTCCTCACCCTGGTCGCCACGCCCCTCACTTTCAGCATCGCCACCGGCCTCAGCCTTGGCCTGCTCTCCTTCACCTTCATCAAACTCGGCACCGGCCGCCACCGCGAAATCAGCCCTCTCATCTGGGTCCTCAGCGCCCTCTTCCTCCTTCGCTACGCCTTCCTTGGCTCCGAATAAGTCTCAATCCGCCCCCCCCGATCGACGCATTGTCCCGCCCCTTGGTAGTGGCCTGGTTCTGGTCTATGACAGAACCCCCGGTGAATATCTATCCGGCGGATCCTCTGCCGCTGGACGTTTCGGTCTTGAAAGGGCTGCTACGCGCGGGGCTTATGACCAAAGGTATGTGCGATTCGATCCCTTGGAAAGGTCCTACCTGTTCTGGTATGAGGGAGAGAAGCGCAGGTCGGGTGGTATTTCTTCCCGTTTTGCCCCTCCCTCTGGGATTTAATTCAGTGGGATTTTACGACGCTCTCCCGGGTCTTGACCTCAGCGACTAGTGCGGCAAAGCGTGGATCTCCACGAAGGGATTTCAGATCGTCGTCCTGTCTCATGCCGGCAGCAGTGTCGGGGGGCAGACCGTGCTCAACGGCGTCGCGCAGGACCAACAGGGCCTCGTCGCGACGACCGCTCAAGGCTGCGTTGCAGGCGAGGTTGTACTTAGTGCTGGCGGTGATGGGATGATTGGCGCCGAGAATTCGGCCCTGCGCATCGATTGTTTTTCGATAGAGATCGGCGGCTTCGGGGTAGCGATGAAGTTCGTCCAGCGTGACGGCCAACTCCTCCATCGAGCCCAGAGTGTCGGGATGATCGGGCCCCAGCGTTCTCTGGCGGACTGCCATTGTTTGGCGGAATAGTTTTTCGGCTTCGTCGCGATGGCCGGTTGCGCGCAGGATTACGGAAAGATTGTGAATGGTCCATTGGGTGTCTTGGTGCTCGGGGCCAAGGACGTGGCGCTGGAGGTCGAGCGTCTGACGGGCGAGGGTTTCAGCTTCGGCGAACTTGGCCGCGCTGATGAGGGCGCGCACCATGTTCGACATGGACTGCAGTGTGACGGGGTTGTCGGCTCCGAACGCGCGACGCTCGAGTTCCACGGTCTCGGCGAAAAGCTGCTCAGAGTCGACGAAGCGGTTCTGGGCATTGAGGTTGGTGGCCAGGTTGTTCATTGTCATGGCCTCGCGCTGTTGGTCGCGGACGGGCAGGTGGCGTTGCAGGTCGAGGAGATCGCGCTGCATTTTTTCGGCTTCCTGGTAGCGGCCTTGCCCGTAGATGACGCCAGCGATGGCGATCATGGACTTCACCGTATCGGGATGCTTGGGACCAAGCACGCGACGTTGCGTGTCGAGCATTGTGTGCAAACGCTTCTCTGCTTCGGCGTACTGGCCCTCGTCGTTGAGATTCTTGGCGGTCATGTAGAGGGAGGCGAATGTGTCGGGATGATCGGATCCTAGCAGCCTGGTGCGAGTGGCGACGGCTTTATCGAGGAGCGGCGCGGCTTCTCGGTAGAGGCCAAGGGACCAATAGACTTCACCCATGGTTTCCATAAGGCGTGCCTGGACTTCGGGCTGCGTGGCGAGGCCGGAGTCAATTTGCTGGACGCCTTGGTCGAGAATCTGGCGGGCGGTGACGGTGTTGCCGCGGGCTTCGCTGGGATCGGAGACTTTGAAGAGTCCAGTGAGAAAGTCGGAGACGGACTTTGCGGCAGCCGCCTCGCGATTGGCGCGGTCGCGTTCTTTGGCGATGCGGATGGCCTGGACCGTCATTGTGATCGCGAGCGCAAACAGCATCAGCACGACGGAGCTGGCCGCGAGAACCGCGGTGCGGTTGCGGCGAACGAATTTTCCGGCGCGGTAGGTGAACGACGGGGGCGTAGCGAGAACGGGGCGATTCTCGAGGTAACGGCGAATATCGGCGGCCAGGGCTGAGCAGGAATCGTAACGGCGGGCGCGATCCTTCTCGAGCGCCGTCATCGTGATCCAGTCGAGATCGCCGCGGAGCTGGCTCACCAGTTGATGGGGCCCGGTACTTCGATTCGCTGCTGTGGAGGTCTGCTGGTCATCGCTGACTTTGGTGCTGGGGAGCGGTGGGTCTTCTTCGCGCAGGCGACGGAGGACTTCGTGAAAGGGCTGGGTGTGCCACTGGTTGGCGTCCAAGGGAAGGGCAGAGGTTAGCAGCTCGTAGAGGATCACTCCGAGGGAGTAGACGTCGGTGCGGGTGTCGACATCGAGGATCGCGGGGTCAGCCTGCTCGGGGCTGATGTAGCCGGGAGTGCCGAGCATGCCGCCGAGCTGAGTGAATACGGTCTGATCAGGAGACTGCGGGGTGGTGGCTTTCGCGATGCCGAAGTCGATGATACGGGGGAGGGGATGGCCGTCCACGTCGGCGACGAGGATGTTCGACGGCTTGAGGTCGCGATGCATGATCGCTTTCTGGTGGGCGTGCTGAACGCCTTCGCAGACGCGGATGAAGAGTTCGAGGCGCGCACGGGTGGTGAGTCGTTTCTGATCGCAATAGGTGGTGATGGGCAGGCCGGGCACGTACTCCATGACGAAGTAGGGCTGGCCTTCGGAAGTGGAACCGGCGTCGAAAACCTTGGCAATGGCGGGATGATTCATGATGGCCAAGGACTGGCGTTCGAGTTCGAAGCGCTCGAGAGCGGAAGCGTCGTAGCGTCCGGCCTTGATGATTTTCACGGCGACCTGGCGGGTGACGGGAGCGGTTTGTTCCGCGAGCCAGACGTATCCCATACCGCCTTCACCGAGTTTGCGGAGGAGACGGTAGGCGCCAATGGCGCCCAATTCGGGGGCAGGCAGAGAAGTGATGGCGGCCGCGTCAATGGTGGGCAGAAGATCAGAGCCGGGTTCCGAGGGACAGGGATCCGAATCGGGGCGGATGTTTCGCGTGTCGGTCATTCGGCCTCCCGCAACGTCGAGTTGGACGATAGCTTAACACCCGGGGACGGGTGCTGCTCAAATAGTGGAAGGGTGGCGGGAGGGCGTTACGCGCACGTAGGATGCCGGATCCAATGATGCCACCGATGGTGATCGCAATTCAGAGCCGACCCGGAGAATGTGCAGCAGGTGTCCTTTTTGGTTGTGCCGGAGGGGGTGTGGCTATAAGGGCCATTCGTGCGGGCAATTATAGTCCCAGCGTAGGGCCTTGAAGGCCACCCAGCGACTCGGGATGGTTAGCTTTAGTGGCCAATCGTGATGCCCGCGCTGGCTTAACTCATTCTTAGCTTGCAGGTTACGAGCGCGTGCACAGATTGGACCACTAAAGCCGAAAATTAGCGGCCAAACTGTTTGATTCTTAAAGCACTTACGCTAAAAC
>DATHIB010000011.1:0-13607 GCA_035490055.1 Candidatus Limnocylindria bacterium
CCCTAAACGCTCCGCCCTACGGGCTACGCAGGGCTTCGCTCCGGGCAAGGCCAACGACCAACAAAAGACGCAGAACCAAAAACGAAAAAGGGGACATTTCTAATGAGGTAAGAAAGGGGACATTTCTAAAGAGCTTTGACACTTGGCCTTGCGCCCGTTGACACTTCTCCTCCCTCCCTCTACTCTGCTGTCGGCGCAAATCGCGTGCGCCACTTCATGGCGTGGAGCAAATCACGAACTACACCTCGGTCAGACGAGACCAATTCTTCGGCCAGTGCCGCGCCTGACGGTATCCTGCGCGTAGGGCCCGCGGGCTGGTCTTATCCCGACTGGGCCGGCTACGTTTATCCTTCTCGCAGGACCAAAGGATTCCACGAGGCGACTTATCTCGCGGAATTCTTTGACACTATCGAGATCAACACTTCGTTCTACCAGCCGCTGCGTCCGGACCAGGCCGCCCAATGGGTCGACCGCGTATCGGCGAATCCGCGCTTTGTCTTCACCGCAAAGCTCTGGCAACGATTCACACACGAAACGAGATCCACGACATCTGGTTCCGTCGCAGCGGATGAGCGCGCCGTTCGCGCGGGCTTTGATGTGCTTCGCGCGGCGAAGAGGCTCGGCGCGGTCCTGCTGCAATTCCCTTTTTCGTTTCATCGCACTACGGAAACCGTGGCGTTTCTCTCCGCCGTTCTCAAGCGCTTCGCTGACTATCCCCTGGTCGTCGAAGTTCGCCACGCTTCGTGGGATTCTCGAGAAACGCTGGAGTTACTGCACGGGAACGGTACCGCTTTCTGCAACATCGACCAACCTATCATCGGGCGATCGCTTGCGCCCTCGGCGCAGGCCACCTCTCCTGTTGGGTACGTCCGGCTTCACGGCCGGCGCTACGACACGTGGTTTACTGATGATGCGGCGATCCCCGCGCATGAGCGTTACAACTATCTCTACACCGCCGAAGAGTTGGCCCCTTGGGTCACGCGCGTCCGCAAAGTCACAGAGCGGGCCCGCGAGACGTTCGTAGTGACCAACAATCACTTTCAGGGCAAGTCCGTCGTCAATGCCCTGCAGCTCATCAGCATCTTGAAAGGATCGAAAGTCAAGGTGCCGGAGCCGCTCCGGCGGCAGTATCCGGAGCTCGATGCCATCGCTGATACTCCGCCCGCCGAGCCGATGCTGTTTCCGATGGGAAGAGGAAGTAAAGACGTCCTATAAAAGGGAATGTCAAGAGACATTTCTCTCCGTCGGCTCGGTGCCGGCACTTTTTTTGTCTCGGCATTCAGCCCAACCGTTTGAACGTGCACTCGCGATCGACGAGTGGTCTTCCTCGGACGACGTAGTTTCGTGCTTCGTTTCGAGCGGCAGGCTGGGATCCGGGAGATTACTCGATTGCGAAATTTCAGCTCGTGGAGCAAGTGGCCGGAACCAAGATCGTGTTTGACCATGCCGGATTTCCTAGAGGCAAAGCGGAGCACCTGGCGGAGGGGTGGAAAATGAATTATTGGGAGCCGCTGGAAAAATTCCTAGGTTAGCTACTTTTTGAAGAGATTTTCGAAGGCCTGGCGGGCGTCCGTGTGGCGCGGGGGTGCAGAAGGGGGCGCGGAACCAGGAGCTGGCGGCTGAGTATAGGAAGTTGGGGCGGTATCTTTTTCGATAGTCATGCGGAATTCGTAAAAGGTGCAGGCGTTCTTGGCATCTTTGGGAGAGATGCGTTCCGGGATCGGCTGAGTGCATTCAAACTGCGCGCCGGAATCGAAAAAGCGGCACTGTTTGCAGCAGTGCAATTCGAACTGGCACTTGGGACACGTGCCATTGGGATCGAATCCCGGAGTGAGAACGGCGCCGCAATTGGCACATCGCGCGCGCGTGACGGTACCCACCATGCGCGGTGTGCGGGGGCCGAATTGGTCGGCGCCGCGCGGACCGCCGGCGGGCGGCTTGCGGTCGTGCGATTTGTCTTTTTTATCGGTTTTTTCCGCGTCGCGGTAACCGCGGTGACTGTACTTTCGATCCACAAAGGCCTCCGTCCGCCCGTTTCGACGGACTGCCACAACTACAACCCGTGCTCACGCGCTGTCGCGCTTGCCAACTTGGCTTGTATCCAATCGGATTGTTACACTCGGCCGGACCGCGCAATCATTCCCTAGAGTTTGCTTGCAGAAATGCGTAAGTCCAACGAGCAGGAGACGGGACATCTATGTTTGTAGCCCTCTGGGAGTACGAAGTCAAGCCGGCTTGTGAAGAAAGATTCGAGAACGCCTATGGCCCGGCGGGTGACTGGGCTCGGCTCTTCCAGAGCGACTCGAACTACCGCGAGACTCGTCTTCTGCGCGATCCCGTTCGTCCGGCGATTTACCTCACCCTCGATTTCTGGAATTCGCCCGAAGCCTACGAACAGTTCATGGCCGCTCACAAAGACAGGTACAAGATGCTGGACGCCGCGGGGGAAGAACTAACAAGCAAGGAGCGCCTCATCGGCTGGTATGAACTGGTTGGGCCGTGAACGGATATCGGGAAGGGCTTTTAGTTATTAGTTATTAGTTATTAGTTACTAGTTGTCGGAAGCTATTTCAAAACTCCCATTTGGCCCTTCTAAAATCATTGATTCGAAAGATGCCGAATGAAGTTTTGAACTGCGTTCTCGTTTACTGTTCTTCGTTCCCATTCCCGTGGTTTTTTCGCTCCTGGGTTTGTTGTTATCATGTACCTGACGCTGTGTTCCGCCTCCCAAGCCACATGGCAATAAATCCATCAGGTTCGAGATCCGCTTGCAGAAATTTTCTGGGTGCGCCGGCGGTACGAAGCAGAGCTTCGGCTGCGAGATAGCCGCTGCGCACGGCGCCTTCCATCGTCGCGGGCCAGCCGGTGTCCGTCCAGTCGCCCGCCAGGAACAAACGTGGCAAGGAGGTCTGCTGTTTGGGACGCCAGCGATCGACTCCTGGCTCCGGGGAAAACGTCGCTGCGGCTTCTTTTATGACGGTGGCCTTCAGCAATTCGGCGTCACGAGCCGCGGGCAGAGCCTGCCAGACTTCTCCTAAACAGAGGTCGATGATCTCCTGGCGAGGTTTCTGCAGCAAATCGTAAGCCGCGCTGATGACCAGTTGCAAGTACTGTCCCGCGGGGGCGCTCTTCTCTTTACCGTTCGAATCGGCGTAGAGAGCGGACTTATTGAAGATCCACTGTGTGGTGGTGTCCAGGAGTGTCAGGAACGGCTCCGTCATCACTTGCCGGTCAAACCAGAAATGAACTCCGGTGATCGGAGCGACTTTGATTTTGTCCAGATTTGCGAGCGACGGATCACTTTGCTTAACGCTTTCCGGCAGCAGCTCCGACAGCGCGGTGTGGGGCACTGCGAATATATAAGCATCGGCCGTTTCTTCGCGCCCTTCGTCGAAGCGAACTCCGGAGAGTTCGCCATTTTCCATTTTCAGGCCGCGTACCGGGGCGCGCAGAACCACTTCCCCGCCGCGGCGCTCGATTTCCGACTTGCATCCATCGTAGAGATTGGCGAGCGGGACGGCGGGCACTCCCAAGCGATAGCCGGTGCTATTGGAGAGGAAGGCTTTCCAGAAAACGTCGACGCCGAAGCGCGCGTCGGTGCGATCAAGTTCCTCGTCGAGAGCGCTGACGAGGACAACGCGCCAGAAACGTTCGATGGCACGTTTCGTTTGGCCGCGGCGGCGGAGCCATTCGAGCATGGAGATGCCGCCGTTTTCGTGCAGGTCCGGCGGCTTACCCTTGGTCCGCAGAATATCGAGCATGGCGCGCGCGATGGAGAGCTTGTCCAGCAAAGCCAGCGGGGCAAAGGCCGCGAACGACCCGGTGAGATGAAACGGCGCGGGGAAAAAACCGGCCTGCATCTCGCCATGGCGGCCCTGGGGGTCCAGGAAGAAGAGGCGGTCGAAAAACTTGATTTTGCCGGCGGCACCGATGCGCGTGTAGAAATCTTCGAGATTTGTGCAGCATCCCAGAGTCACGTGCTGACAATTGTCGACATGCTCGCCGTCGGGCAACACGTAAGAGGTTGCGCGGCCGCCAAGATACGGACGCTGTTCAAACAGACGTACGCGCCAGCCGGATTCAGCCAGCGCGATGCCGGCTGCCAGTCCCGCCAGCCCGCCGCCGATCACGATCACGCTTTTCAAGGATATTCTCTTCCGTGTGGCGGCCGAAGCGCGCCTTGGTAACGAACATCATTTTTTCCGCTTTGGGAAGCCGCACACGCTCGCCGAAGACGGCAAAGTCCAGCGACTCGATGCGTGCGAGCAAGGCGCTGTAAGTATGAACCAGCAGCCACAAGGCGCCGCGGCTGTCCGCATCGATGAGCCCGAGCAAAGCAGAACCTTCTTCATAGAGTTGCCAGGCGCGTTCGGCTTCGAAGCGGAGCAATTCGCGAATGCCGAGAGTTGCTTCGCCGCAGCCAAAGTCTCCCGGTGAAACTCCGTAACGCTGCAGATCTTCTTCAGGGAGATAGACGCGCCCGAGTTTGTAATCCTCGTGTACGTCGCGAATGATGTTCGTCAGTTGAAAGGCGAGGCCCAGTTTTTCCGCCAGGTCCAAGGCACGCGCGTCGCTGAAGCCGAACACGTGCGTGCAGGTGAGTCCAACCGTGCCGGCCACGCGATAGCAATACTCGCGCAGGCGATCGAAGGTCGGATACGTCTGCACAGTCAAATCCATCTCGGCGCCGCTGATCAGGTCGTGAAGATAGCGCGCGGGCATTTTGTAACGGTGCATGGTATCCACGAGCGCGGGCAGAACTTCGGCTTCGCCATACGAGGCCTCAGAAGGCAAGGGCATCACGGCAGTGCCATCAAAAACCTGCGAGTGCCCGGTAGCGGCCTCATCCAGAGCGGCGCGCCATTTCGCGAGTCCGCGCTGCTTCGCAAGGAGCCCTTGATCTTCATCCGAGACGTCATCCACCAGGCGCATAAAAGCATAAAGCGCGGCCAGGGCGTCACGCTTCGTCTTCGGGAGAAGAAAAAAAGCGTAGTAGAAATTGCTGCGCGAGGCGCGCGCGATGCCATGGCAAGCTTCGTAAGATGCTTCGATCGATTCGCTCGACTGGGGAGCGGTATGCTGCTCCCCTGCAATTGCCGACGCTGGCACTTTCTCACCGGAGTTAGAATTTTTGTTTAGTAGATGCTTTACCAGGGTGCGAACCAAGAGTCCCGCTTGCTTCACTTTGCTGACGGCCGGGCGGTGGTGGAGCGTGTCATATCCCATCGCTTCGATGGCATCGAGTACAGCCCAACCGCCGCGGGTAAACATCTCGAGGTCCACGCTTAGGCTTCCATCGACCATTTTTGCAAGGGGCCTGCCTTCCGCAAAGAGGACGCGTGTGCGCGCGATCAGATCCTTCATCAAACGCATGTAGCGCTCATCGAAGCGCCGTTCGACGATGTCGCTCTCGGAGAGCCCCTGCGCCGCGGCCGCATCGAGCG
Organism: Candidatus Limnocylindria bacterium; assembly: GCA_035490055.1. Taxonomy (GTDB): domain Bacteria; phylum Acidobacteriota; class Terriglobia; order Acidiferrales; family UBA7541; genus Acidiferrum. Next base: position 5,445 of record DATHIB010000011.1, read on the forward strand.
GAATGTAAATCCGTCCGATCTCCAGGTCACGAGAGACATCCTGCCAGAAGTTCGCAAGCTGAAGCGCCGTACAAGTTGCATCCGACAAACGCTGGCGTTGTTCGTCGCGGTAACCGCACAGGTACAGCACCAGCCGTCCCACCGGATCTGCCGAATACCTACAATAGCCGAGCACGGCATCCCAGTTCAGATAGCGCTTCACGGTCTGGTCCCGACGGAAAGCTGTCAGGAGGTCTGCGAAGGGCTGCTTGGGAATATCTTTCGCGACGATCGTCGCGCCCAGCGCTACGAAGACCGGGTGCGACGGTTTTCCCTGGTAACACGCATCCAGCTCGCGCTCCCACCAATGGAGCAATTCCAGGGCGCGCGCCGCATCGGGAACTTCGTCGCCGAGATCATCCGCCCAGCGGCAGTATGCATAAACGTTGTAGAAATGCTGGTGCAACGCTTTAGGGAGAAGCCACGATACGACGTTGAAATTCTCGTAATGATGCGTCGCCAGCCATCGCGTGTACCGTTGGGCGACATCGGGCGAGCAGCCGGGCTTCGGCGCGTGCCGCATGATGTCGATTTCACCGGGGAGCAACATCAGAAGAGAGGTTCCTCGCTCTGCAAATCCGCCCGGAGCGCAAATGGCACGCTTCGCTCGGTCCCGCAGAACCATCGGGGATGCGGAAACCACAAATGACGAGTGGGTTTGGTTTGCACCGGAAAACTACGGCCGCACGGCCAACTTGATCTCGCCGCTGCGCGACTTCATGCGCGCAAACGCCTGTGGCAGGTCCGCGAGCCGAATTTCTTCGGTGACGAAATCACGAGCCGAAATGTCTCCGCGCCGGATGGCTTCCAACGCTTCGCGAAAGAACCGCGGTGTGTGATGAAAGGGTGAAATCAGCTTGATCTCCGAGTAGTGAATCGCCGCCGGGTCGATTTCCACGCGGGTGCCCGAAGGCAAGCCGCTAAAGAAATTCACAACACCACCGCGCCGCACCATCGCCAGGGCCTGCTGCCAGGTGGCCGGATTGCCCGCCGCTTCGACCACGGAATCAGGTCCAAGCTGGTCTTCCGTAAGCGCTTTTACCGCGGATACGACATCACCCGTCTCGGTAACGTTGAAGACCGCCACCGCGCCCAGCCGCTTGGCAATATCGAGCGGCGCCGCGCGGCGCGCTAATGCGATGACGCGCACTCCGCGCCTTGAAAGCATGCGGACAAACTTTAATCCGATAGGACCGCAGCCGATCACGGCAGTGGTATCTCCGGCCCGCACTTCCATCTCGTGAATTCCGCGAAGCACGCAGGCCAGGGGCTCGGCCAGCGCGGCGCTCTGATCGTCCACCGAGTGCGGCACTTCCAGCATATTTTCCACGACGATGCGGCCGGGGATGCGCATGTAATCGGCGTAGGCGCCGTTGTTGAACAACAGGTCGTCGCAAAGATTTTCCTGGCCACGGCGGCAGTGATAGCAGCGCAGACACGGCGCGGAATTCGCGGCGATAACGCGCATGCCGATCCGCCAGCGCGGATCCACCCGCTTGCCCACGGCCGCGACTTCGCCGACCAGTTCGTGGCCAAAGACGGCCGGCGGTTGAATCATTTTCGCGTGATAGCCGCGCTTCCAGACTTTGAGGTCGGTACCGTCGGTAAGCGCCAGCCGGACGCGCACCAGGACTTCGTCGGCGGCCAAAGCGGGCACGTCGATTTTCTCAATGCGAAGATCTTCGCTGCCATACAGCACGGCCGCGGTCATCTTCGAGGGCACCGTGGCGTGGGTTACGGCAGCTTTCACTTCTTCGCCTACTTCCAACTTCTTTGGCGTCGTCGTGCTCATGCGTGTGCGATCAAAATCTTGAGTGATTCCGCCGTCGGCTTGGCGGCCAGATCCAATCCTTCTTGGATTCTAGCCAACGGAAAACGGTGCGTCACAATATCCATGACCGGCAGTTTCTTCTTCAGCACCAGGTCGGCCCCCGCTTCTTGGATGTCTACGGCGGCACTATAGCTGCCCAGGATTTCTTTTTCGTCGATCCCCACGGCCGCAGCGGGAAACTCAATCCTGGTTACCGGGTCGTTTGCGGCGAACAACAGCACGCGTCCCCCGGGCCTTGCCGCTGCCAGCGCATCGACGACAACAGCCGGGTGCGCCACAGCTACCAAAACCGCATCGGCGCCACGACCCTCAGTCCGGGCCTTCATGTGTTCCACAAGCTTACCATCACTGGGGTCAAAGGACTCCAACGCTCCTAAAGTTAAGCTTTTCGCGCGCCGGACGGCCATGGGGTCGCTGGTATACAGCTTCGCACCCTGCAGATTTGCCACCATCAGCAATTGCAGGCCGATGGGGCCGCAGCCGACGATCAATACCGTTTCGGCTGCCGTTACGCGCGCCTTCCGCACGGCTTTCAGAATCGTGTTGATCGGCTCGATGAACGTGGCTTCCTCGAAACTAACGTCATCGGGCAGGGCGACGATACCGCGTTCGGCCACCCAGGGCATGGCTTTCACGTATTCGGCGAAGCCGCCGCCGTTGGGGGTGAATCCGCCGGTCAATCCCGCCGTCTTGTATTGCTTGCACTGCGAGAAAAGGCGGCGTTCGCAATAGAAGCAGTTCCCGCAGGGGATGTGATGGAAACTCATCACGCGGTCGCCGAGCTTCCATTTCGTGACGCCGCGGCCAACTGCAACGACAGTGCCGGCTAGTTCGTGACCCAGAATCTGCGGCGGCGGCAGATAGGCGTGAAAAATCTTCTTGATGTCTGTCCCGCAGACCCCGCAGGCGGCGACTTTGATGAGGACTTCGCCATCGCCGACTTCGGGTACCGGGACTTCTTCGACGCGGACGATACCCTTTTCGCGGTAGACACCGGCGCGCATGGTCTTGGGGATCGGGCCCAAATTCCGCGCCGCCTCCAGGGTTGTGCCCGTCCGACTCATTTCGCCGCTACCTCTTGGAGTTCCGGGGGAGGCCAACCGTGGCTGCGGAAGGAAAGTTCTTTAATAAATGCCTCTAGAAAATTACAGAGTGCTTCTGCGGCTGTGTGACTCTGTCTTCCCAGCCGGATCAGTGCCGGCAATTGCAGCGGGTGAGAGGCCACGTGCATGAACACTCCGCCGATCTTGATGCGTCCCCGGTCATCCACGGTCATGTCAATATCTGCCGGCATGTCCTCATCAAGACGGTCGCTGACCACCCGGATTGCTACAGCGGGCAGTCTCTTTTCCTTTGCTACGGACAATATCGCGAAGCTCTCCATATCGACTGCGTCAGCGAATGGACTCATGCGCTGCTTCTCTTCTACCGTGGCAATCACTTTGTCTGTCGTGAGGAACATCTTTGCTTCAATCGCTTTGTTTTCGTAAGCAGCCATGAAAAGGTTGCGGGAACATTCGATGATTTTTGATTTTCCCAGCCGTTGAACTGCGCGAGCTGCGAGAATATCGCCAACTTTGTATGCTGGCTTAAGGGAACCCGCGAAACCCGAGGCGATACAAATCGTATGGGGAGCGGCCATGGCGATTTCGGCTCCTCGACGGGCATTCTCCATTCCCATGCCGGTCACGACGAAATCGACGGTGCCGCGGCCGATCTGGCATCGAAACATGTCAAGACCGTCGAGGTGTATTGGCTCCAGCCCCCTGAGTTTGCGCCAGGGGGCGAATTCGGCTTCGACGGCGAATGTGACGAGGATACGCATTGATTCAAAGTTCGAAAAACACCGGTCTAAAGACCGGCCACTACAAAACCTTAAGCAGCGGCGTGGGCCATGCGCTTGGCGCGGCTCTTGGCGATGTAGCCGTTGGCTTCATACCAGCGCACCGCACGCTCGAGCGCTGCTGCCACCGGCCCCGCTTGAAATCCCAATTCACCCTTGGCGCGCGCGCAATCCACAAACATCATGTGCCGGGCAATCTTCACCCCTTCGACTGGTATACCGGGCTCGCGCCCGACCAGCCGCGAGAGCGCCGTATTGGCATAGGCTACACCCAGCGCGAGTCCATGAGGAATTTTCAAAATGGGCGCGCGCAGACCGGTTATCTTCGCGAGTGTGTCCAGCATCTGCTTCAGAGTCAGATTCTCCCCGCCCAGCAGGTAGCGCTCGCCGACTTTGCCCTTTTCGGCGATCAGCAGGTGCCCTGCCGCGCACTCTTCCACGCCGACAAAATTCAAGCCGGTCTTCACATAGCCGGGCATCTTGCCATTCAAAAAATCCAAAATAATCTTTCCGGTGGGCGTCGGCTTCCAATCCCATGGACCTACCGGCGTGGTCGGCATGGCCACAATGACCGGCAATCCGCTCTTCGCGGCGCCAAGCGCCTCTTTTTCCGCCATCCACTTCGAGCGCTTGTAGTGGCCCACCATTTCTTCGAGCTTGGCGTCGGTGAATTCATTCGGATGCTGCGGCCGGTCGACGGCAATGGTTGCGACCGTGCTGGTGTAAATCAACTGCTCAACGCCGGCGCGCTTCGCAGCGTCCAGGAGATTTTTTGTTCCGCCGACATTCGAATCGTAGATGTCTTGCTTGCGCTTGGCCCACAAGCGGTAATCCGCGGCGACGTGAAAAACGCGCTTCACGCCTTTCATCGCGCGATCGAGCGCGGCGGGATCGCGCAGATCCCCGGTCACATACTCGAGCGGCAAATCCGCAATGGCGCGATTGGTGCTCGAAGCGCGCAGGAGCACGCGCACGTCGTCGCCGCGGGCCACCAACTGCCGTGTCACGTGGCTGCCAAGGAAGCCCGCCGCGCCTGTGACCAGCGTGCTCATCCGACTTTGATGCCTTCTTCATCCGCTCTTGCTTCGTGTTCGAGGTGCACCGCTGAAGCGCCGGCTGCCGGCACGCTCCGCGGTTCGCCGAGGAGCACTGGCTCAGCAAGTTGTGAAAAGGACTCCCACCAAATATTTCCGATCCGTTTACGGGCTTCGGTAGATTTCTGCGACAAATCTTGAGCGGCCGGAAGGGCGGAATTCGATTCGCCACGGGTGGGCGAAATCACAAATCCATCCACATCCAGAGAATGCGCCAGGTGGAACAACTCCGCTGCATCGCTCATTTCCGTTTCCGGAGTAACGCGCACGTGAACGCAAATCAAAAATCCAGAGAGCCTCGCGGCGCGGATGCCCTCCACGGCAAGTTCCGATGCGCCCCGCCGGAGGCCGCTGGACGTGCGATGCGGCGCGCCAGACTCCAGACGAACGGTTAGAAAGAGCCGCGACACCGGCTGAAACTCATGAATGCGGCGGCGGAGAAGAGTTCCAGCGGTTTCGAGGAAAACAAAATGACCGCTCTGGGTGATGGCGCGAACCAGATGCGCAATGCCTGGATGAAACAGCGGTTCGCTTCCCCCGATCCAAATGACCGGCGAGCGGCTGCCAATAATATCGCGGATCTTTTCGTGTGAAACCGGATGGCTGGAATCGGGATGCAAAATTTCTGCCGCATCCACGAATTGGATGGGGCGGGCGCCTTGCGCGAGACGCAGCTTCTGCGCGAGCCGGGCCATGGTGAGGTCCGCAGTAAGCCGCAGGGGGAAGCGCATCATGCGCTCTAAAACCCGCGGCGCAGCCGGAATTCGCTGGGCTGGAATTTCAGCGCCACGTACTCATCCGCGCCGCGCGACTGGTTGGAATAGCGGGCCAGCGCATAGACCGGAAAGGAATTCCGGTAGAGGTGGTATTTCAGGTAAAACACGCCCGGGAAACCCGTGCCGGTGAAATCCGGCTCGCTCCACGAGCCATCTTCTTTCTGCTGGTGCACGAGGTAGGAAACCGCTTTGACGATGGCAGGCTCGTGGAGATCCGCGCCGGCGAGCAGTCCAATCAAACCCCAAGCCGTCTGCGAGGGCGTGCTCGGTCCCTGCCCTTTTGTGGCCGGCATCTCATAGCTTCGCAGCGACTCGCCGAAGCTGCCGTCGGCCTTCTGCATCGTGCGAAGCGAGAGCACGGCGCGCTGGCAGTAATCGCGCGCGGTCAGGGAAACGGTTTCCAAGGCGCGCAATACGCCGCTGGTTCCATAAACGTAGTTGACCCCCCAGCGGCCAAACCAGGAGCCGTCGTCGGATTGGTCTTTCAGCAGAAACTTCACGGCGCGCTGAATAGCGGGATGTTCCGCGGGCCAGCCAAACCTGCCGAGGCATTCGACGACGCGTGCGGTGACGTCGGCGGTGGAAGGATCGATCATCGCGTTGTGGTCCGCAAAAGGAATGTTGCAGAGGAACTTTTTGTCGTTATCGCGGTCAAACGCGCCCCAGCCGCCGTCGCGGTTCTGCATGCTGAGCAACCATTGGATTCCTCGCCGTATGGCGCCTTCCATGCGCTCGGGATCGGGGTATTTCACGCGCTGGAGAGCCATCAGCACAAATGCGGTATCGTCGACGTCGGGATAGAAATCATTGCGAAATTCGAAAGCCCAGCCGCCCGGTTCGGCGTCCTTGTTCTTCACCTGCCAATCGCCCGGCCCGAGCACTTGCTTCGAGAGCATCCAGTCCGCGGCCTTCACCAGGGCGGGATGATCCGCTGGCAATCCGGCTTCTTCCAGGGCGACCATGGCGATGCAGGTATCCCAAACCGGCGATACGCACGGCTGCATGCGGATGGTGTCGCCTTCTTCAATTTCAAATCGCGAAAGCACCTTGATTTCGCGCCAGGTCAGCGGATCGTCCGGGCCGTGTCCCAGGGCCATCAGCGCGAAAATCGAATTCATCATCGCCGGGTAGATCGCGGCCAGTCCTTCGGTCCGCTCAATGTGATTCAGCATCCAAGTCTTCGCTTCGCGCAGCGCGCGCTGGCGCAGCGGCTTCCAGGGCAATTTCTCGTAGAGCTTTAATCCGCGGTCCAGCGCCAGGAAAACGTTTTTCCAGGAGATGAGCTGCGTGCTCCAATCAAAAGCCGCGGTCTTTCGCGTGGGGTCTTTGAACAATTCATCGACGCGCGCGCGCTCCGGCAAGCGCCAAGCGGGCCGCAGCGAGGACAAGATGGCCATGGGGATCACGATGCCGCGCGTCCAGGAAGACATCTCGTAAATATTGAAATAGAACCAATTTGGCAGGAGCATGAACTCCGGCGGGATCGATGGAACAAGCTCCCATCCGACCACGCCGATCAGGGCCAGGTAAAAACGCACGTAGGAATTCGTGTGCTCGAGGCCGCCGAGAAGATGGACGGTCTCGCGCGCTTGCACCATATGACGCGCTTCCGTGGAGTCGCCCGCCAGCTTCAAGGCGAAATATGCTTTGCAGGTAGCGTTCAGCTCCGAAGGCCCACCAGGATAGATGGACCAGCCGCCGTCGGCGAGTTGCCGGCGGCGTACGTAGTTTGCAAGTTTGGCAATGCGCTCCGGATCGGCCTTTCCCAGAACGTGCAAATAGTAGATGTAATCGGATTCGAGGGTGGTGTCCGCTTCGAGCTCGCCCTGCCAGTATCCTTCCCCTGCCTGGACGGAAAGGAGATGATTTGCGCCGCGCTCGATGGTCTTTTCAAGACGCTCCGCCCAATCCTGTTCCTGCCAAGACGCAGGCACGGGTGCAACGGGAATCTCTTGTCCCATTCGGGCGAATGAGGCCATTAGTGCTCCCCCAGATCGGAACGACAATCTGGCATGTCCAGCGGACCTATACAGTCAACATTAAAATCAGTCTAACTGCCGTGTTGCGCATCACTTCCCCACAAAAGCAGCGCGGCGGTTAGGGTTCGGGTAACACGAGTACTATTAAATTATCGCCGCCTTCGCCGTGATGGTCAACGGATAAGATGCGCTTGCCCTCCCCCAGTATTTGGGCGCTCTCGCGGAGTATTCATGCGACCACCAGTTTCGATGCGGCTGTTGCGGCCCCTGCGAAATTTATTCGAGGGCGATGAACTCTCTTCCGCATAGAAACTGACGTAGTGTCGACGCATTCTCGGAAACCAGACAGACGGAGTGTTTTCTCTCGGCGAGAGCGACTCGGCATTCCGAACTCGGGAGCACCGCAGACAATTTCTCCCACACTGACCGGAGAAGAGGATCGAGGATTGCGAGAAGAGAACGAGCTCTGCTGGTTAGGGCGAGAAGGCCGGCAGCAGCGCCACTCCACGCCCCTGCGCCAGTCGCGCGAGAATCTCGATCAAGCGTTTTCGCGCTCGTTGCTCCCAACGCGAATCGGAGAGCACCTGCAAAGCGATGGATA
>DATHIB010000012.1:0-3868 GCA_035490055.1 Candidatus Limnocylindria bacterium
GGCTGGGGTACGACCGTAGGAAACGCGTTGCGTCGCGCGCTGCTCAGCTCGATCGAAGGCGCGGCCATCACCGCCGTCAAGATCGAAGGCGTGCTGCACGAATTTTCTTCGATCCCCGGTGTGGTCGAGGATGCCACGGACATCATCCTCAACCTGAAGCAGGTGCCCATCAAGCTCAACACCGACCTGCCGAAGACGATTTACGTCAACGTCGAGCAGGCCGGTCCGGTCACCTCGGCGCAAATCGAGGAAGACGCGGATTTCGCCGTCCTCGATAAGAGCGTGTACATCGCCACGGTCAGCGAAGGCGGCAAACTCCAGATCGAGATGCGCGCCAAGAACGGCCGCGGGTATGTGGCCGCCGACCGCAACTACGACGAAGACCTGCCCATCGGATACATCCCGGTCGACAGCGTTCACTCGCCCGTGCGCAAGGTCAACTACTCCGTCGAAGCCGCCCGCCTCGGCCAGATGACCGACTACGAAAAGCTGATGATCGAAGTGTGGACCAACGGCGCGATCACGCCGCAGGACTCCATCGGCCTTGCCGCCAAGCTTGTGAAAGATCACATGAGCATCTTCATCAACTTCGAAGAGCCCGTGGATACCGTCGAACCCCCGCAGGATATCGCCCACGATCCGCGCCTTGAGCACCTGGACCGCTCCGTCGAGGAGCTCGAGCTTTCCGTGCGCTCCTACAACTGCCTGAAGAACGCCAATATCCAGACCATTCGCGAGCTCGTCCAGAAGAGCGAAAATGAAATGCTGAAGACCAAAAACTTCGGCCGCAAGTCGCTCAACGAGATCAAAGATATACTGGTGAAGATGGGCCTTGCGCTGGGCATGAAGTTCGACGAGCACGGCCGCATCATCTGGCCGCCGCTCCCCAGCCAAACCGCCGCACCGGCTGCAGAAGAGAACATTGGACTGTAGGGGACAACATAAGCGATGCGACATCTCAACTCAGGTTCAAAACTCGGAAAGCAGCCGGCTCACCGCCGCGCGGTGCTGCGCAGCCTGGTCACCAATCTATTCGAACACGGGCGCATCACTACCACACTGACGCGCGCCAAAGCGGCGCGCCCGGTGGCGGAGAAAATGATCACCCTCGGCAAACGCGACACGCTGCAATCGCGCCGCCAGGCAGCCTCTTACATCATGCTGCCCGCCGTCACTCAGAAGCTATTCAGCGAGATCGCGCCGAAATTCTCAGACCGCGCCGGCGGCTACACCCGCATCATCCAGGCCGGCCACCGCATCGGCGACAACGCTAAGGTAGCCATCCTCGAGCTCATCGGCTACGAATTCAAGCTCAAGGAAAAGAAAGAAAAGCCGAAGAAGGAAGAAGCCGCTGAAGTAAAGAGTTAAGCGTCCGTTCTCAACCAAACGTTCAGCAGCCCGTTCCAGTAAACCGGAACGGGCTTTTTGTTTGTCGCAGTTCTTTTCTGAATTGCTCGCCGCTGAATGGAGCGTCAGGCAGAAGTAGCTTTGCTTGGTCCGATTTCCTCTTCACGTGCGGATCGCCGCCAGCGGAACCACACCCACAGCACGCCGAAGGCCGCGAAAGCGCCGATCGAATCGAGCAGGGAATCGTAAGCTGAAGCTGTGCGGCTGGCTACGAAGGCCTGGTGAATTTCATCCAGCACCGAATATCCCGCGGCGCAGAAGAGTGCCGCTAGTCCCCACGTCCAGCGCCACCCTTGGCGATCGCCCCTCACGCCGCGATAGAGCAACAGGCAAAACACAAAATATTCCGAGAAGTGCGCGCACTTGCGGATCACGTGATGGACGGTTTCAAACTGATCTGCAGTGAGTGACGGAATCATCCAGCGCAGCACGGGCTCGAATACCCAGGCGGTGTGCTCAGAAGAAAACGTGTCCGTGGACACCGAGAAGATGACGCCTGCCCACAGTAAAGCAGGCCACCACGCGCGCAGCCATGCCGGCGCGCGTGGCGGCCGCAAGCGAGCCTGAATTTCTTGCAAATGCGGAGCAGGGCGCGGGTTGCGCCAAGGCTGAAGTTCCGCCACTAAGAATCGGCTCCTTCGCTTTCTTTCTTCACGCTAAATTTCGCGCCTCTGCTCGTGCCGCTCTTACTCCATCCGATAGTTCGGCGCTTCCTTTGTGATGATGACGTCATGCACGTGGCTCTCGCGCAATCCCGCCGCGGTGACTCGAACGAACCGGCCCTTCTCCTGGAACTCCTTCAACGTCGCCGCACCAACGTAACCCATGCCACTTCTTAGTCCTCCTACAAGCTGGTCCGTCAGCGCGCCAAGCTGGCCTTTATAGGGCACCCGTCCTTCGACGCCCTCAGGCACGGACTTGCCGCGTTCCTCGGTATCCTGCACCAGCGCGTAGCGGTCCGAGCCCGATTCCATCGCACCGGTCGAACCCATCCCCCTGTAAGACTTGAACGTGCGCCCCTGATACAGAATGGTTTCTCCCGGCGATTCTTCCGTACCGGCAAAAAGGCTGCCGATCATCGCGCACGATGCCCCGGCCGCGAGCGCTTTCGAAATGTCGCCCGAATACTTGATGCCGCCGTCGGCAATGATGGCCACGTCCGTGCCCTTCGCGGCCCTCGCCGCTTCCATGATGGCCGTAAGTTGCGGCACTCCCGCGCCGGTAACCACGCGCGTCGTGCAGATGGAGCCTGGTCCGATGCCCACTTTCAGCCCATCGATGCCCAGCGAAATCAGGTCCTTCGCGCCTTCGTAAGTGGCCACGTTACCGGCGACCAGCTGCATTTCCGGCAAGCGCCGCCGAATCGCCTTGATGGCCTCCATCACTCGCTCGGAGTGGCCGTGCGCCGTGTCGATGGCCAGCACGTCGGCCTTCGCTTTCGACATTTCCACGGCCCGCTCCAGAAAATCGCCCGTCGCGCCTACGGCCGCGCCCACGCGCAACCGGCCGTGCTCATCTTTCGCCGCGCGGGGATATTCCAGTTTCTTCTGGATGTCTTTGACGGTGATCAGCCCCTTCAGGTTGAAGTCCTGATCGACTACCAGGAGTTTCTCGATGCGGTGCTGTTGCAGGATGCGCTCGGCTTCTTCCAGCGTCGTGCCCACCGGCACGGTCACGAGATTCTCTTTCGTCATTACCGAGCCGACCAGTTGCGCGTGATTCTTTTCGAATCGTAGGTCGCGGTTGGTCAAAATTCCGGTAAGCCGCGAGCCGCGCGTCACCGGCAGGCCGGAGATCTTGTATTTGTTCATGATCTCCAGCGCCTGCCGCAGCGTGATGTCCGGGGAGATCGTCACCGGGTCGACGATCATGCCGCTTTCCGAGCGCTTCACGCGGTCGACTTCTTCGCCCTGCCGGTCGATGGGCATGTTCCGGTGTACCAGCCCGATTCCGCCCTGCCTCGCGATGGCGATGGCCAGCCTCGATTCCGTGACCGTGTCCATGGCCGCGGAAGCCAGCGGGATGTTCATCTTCAGCTTGCGCGCGAAGTTCGTGGTGGTGTCGACTTCGGTCGGCAGCACGGACGATCGGCCCGGCAAAAGCAGCACGTCGTCAAAGGTAAGACCCTCGGAAATCACGCTGTCCATCATTCCAGCCTCACGCAAAAAAATTGGGCGCTCGCCAACCGGCGCCATAAAGCAGCGCAGCCCAGCGGGTCCCCGCTGGGCTGGCAATCAACTTCAGCAAATTGAAAAAATGCATCACCGTGAATCTTAATTCTAAGGGGCATTGCGATTCCGGTCAAGTTGAGCGGGAGAATCGGGTGTGCGACCTGGAGGGGGAAGATTGCATGACGGCGTGGTTTTTGACACAATACTGAGTATATGTAGTAGCTCAGTATTGGAGGCACCTCATGTCAGATCCCTTGAATTCCCTGGAAGCCCAACGAATCAAGATCCTG
>DATHIB010000013.1:0-4035 GCA_035490055.1 Candidatus Limnocylindria bacterium
GTGTAGGTTTTGCCCTTGTGAGTCTTGCTGGTTTTGCGGAGATACACAGGACACTACATATACCATATACAACAATCATGTCAAGAGAAATACAATTTACATTCGTCACTATTTACGACTTCCAGTAGGGTTTGGCTGAAAACGAGAGGACTTGTCTGTCTAAAAAGCGAAAAAATGACCTTCGGCCGCGGAAGTCGGGCTAAGTGATTGCGGCACCACGCCTTAGCTTAAAATTTACATCGTTCGCAACGAGGAGGCCGAGGGGTGGGGTCGCCACTACGTTAGCCGTGCGCCGCCCATTTTCTTGATGAAGTGCCGCCTTAAATCTTCATTCCACTTTTCTCGCGAATCTGCGAGATAAGACTCAAACTCCTTCCGGGTCGCGTCATAGAAGGCCGTCCTGTTCAAGTTGTATCGATCGCCTTCGCGCTCGGCGGGCCGATCTCTTGGAGCAACTTTGGAGCAGGCCAAGGATGGCCCGGAACTCGTAAGCGCAACCGGAGCAACGACTTGGATTGAATTTGCGGCTGGTTCGTAGCAAGGTAGTACAAAATTCTAAGTGCTGCTTCTGGTGTCGCTTACAGGGGAACGCGCCATTTATCTTGCTCTTGAGTTGGATCGAAGTTGGACTGAAACGTCTGGGGTGAACCCCTAAGATGGCACATATTCTTTGGGCACACTTGGGTGCAAGTGGACACCAAAAACCAGAGACGGCCGAACTCCAGTCGACTGTCATCGCAGTAACGCATCAGCGCTTTTAGGAAGCAAGGCGCTGATGCCGGTTAAAAACGCCCCGCGCACGGTACAAGGACGGCCGCACGGGCCCGAGGTTACAACAGGCTGAAGGCCCTCTTCATGGCGGCGGAAGCGCTGGTGCAAGCCTGGTCGAGCGATTTGGCTCGCAGGGCGGCGTTGAAGGGCTCGGGCTGGATGGGGCCGTCATAGTCGATCTGGACAAGCGAACCCAGGAAGTCCTTCACCGGAATGACGCCCGTGGCGGCAGGCAGCTCGCGGTGGTCATCCCGGTACTCGTCCAGCGACAGGCCGATGGGGGCATCGTTCAGGTCCACGGTCAGCACATCCGAGCCGCGCAGCGTCAACAGGTCCTTGTCCGTCTCTTCCGCGTTGAACCAGTGCCAGCTATCGAGCTGAATGCCAAGGTTGTTCGCACCGATAGCGACGATCAGCTCCTTCATCTCGCTCATGGTGTGTATGAAGGGATGTCGCTGGCTCCGCAAAAGAGTGTGCGGCGCAACATACTCCAAGCCAAGCTTCTGGCCGTGGTCGGCGAGAATCTGCGCGCACTGGCGCAAGCGGTCGGCGTGCTGGCGGAAGTTCTGAGGGTATGTGAGATCATTACTGCAAGGGAGAACCCAGGTGCTGACGCGCCACACGCCGGCTCGCTGCAGGATGCCAGCCATGGCCGGGAGGTTTTTCAGTCCGTCGTTAAATCTCGCCTCATCTTTGCGAAACTCCACCGGCAGACCCGCAGCGCCGAATCTGAGATTCTTCCCCCGCAGGTCGTCAAAGAGACGCTTAAGCCCATCATCGCCCAGCGAAGCGAAGTAGTTCGGATCAGGATCCAGGCCTTCGAAACCGTGCTTGACGGTGAGTTCGAGCGACTCCGGGAAACTGGCTTGGAAACCAAGGCGTCCGAGGCTCAGAATCTTATAGAACTTACGCCGTGGCATCTCAGCGGGTGCGGCAGCGCCAGCGAGTATGCCTGGGGTTGGCAGAGCTGCGACGCTTGCCGCGGCTCCGACGGAGAGGAGCTGGCGTCGAGTGAGCTCGTTGGTCATAGTCGGCTCCAGGCCGTGCAGTGTAGCACCTGTGGCGTCGGGTGGTCGTGGGGCACCGCGTCCGGCGCATGTCGTCGTCTTTCGTGGACTCAGCGTCGCCGCTGGAACAATTCCGACAGATAGCACCTGCCCGGCCTTGGTGGAACAGTTCTATTCTGACGACTGCCAAAAAGTTCCTCGTATGTCGTTCATTTCCAATGCGCTCTTTAATTTTGGCGAGGCACAACCCAGCAAAAACCCAGGCGCAGCGAATGGGCGCTCCAGCTGTTCTTTGTTTTCAGATCGGACGGAGTTTTCGGTAACCACAATCGAGAGCCAGCTGCCTGAAGGAAAATTATTGGGTTTCTACGCGCACATCGGCGAACTTTCGAAAGTCCTGATCGAAGGTGACCACCGGTGTGTCTTCGGCCGCAGCGGTCGCGGCAAGCAAGCAGTCCACGAAATGGACCTTCGTTTTTCGATAGCGTTCCAATGCGTCGAGGTGAATGGTCGCCGCCCCGATCTCAACACTAGGGCTGGAGATGAGCTTGCCGAGTGCCGAGGAGATATCTCCGCGTGGATGCTCATAGAAAGACTCCAGTACAAACACGCACTCGGCCAGGATAGCTGGCAACACCACAATCACCACGTCGCCGCGGTCGCAGGCATCGAACAGCTTTCCAGCCGCCTTGGCATGCTTTTCATGGTCCTGTACTAGATAGCGAACGATCAGATTGGTGTCAACGAGCCTTCGCTTGCTCACCGGATGTCCCCACGACCACGGGCAGCTTCAGCCGCAGCCTCGCGGATTTGTGCGAAGGACATCCCCTTGCCCTTTTTACTGGCGAGCACACCCTTCAATGACCGCGTACCGGGGTGCACGCGAATCGTGGCATGGTCCCCTTCAACCAAGTACTCAAGCTTGTCGCCCGGCTTGATTCGCAATGCCTTGCGAATCTTCCCTGGAATGGTTGTCTGTCCCTTGCTCGTTACCGTGGAATGCTGCATTGTGTCGTCCCTTACAGTCTGGAAATGCCTTACATCCAGATTGTCCCTTACTTTGCGTCACGTGGCAAGCGGCTTCTTTTTATTATTAGGCCTCAGTGCGACCTGTGGCTGGCGAATTCTTAATTGGCGCATGACTCCTCGGGATTCCCCGTCCTGCTACACACTGTCGGACCCTCTATCAGACACCGGTGGCTGCCTGATTTCTCAAAGATTCGCGCTCGCTGCGGTTTTTGGTCAACCTCGGCAAACCTTCCAAGAAATCAACCGGTGTTTCTCCATCGCAGCGTGCTTCGCGGCTCCGGTCGTTTCATTGCAACCTGGTGCGTCCCGAAAGGGAGACTCACTTTCACAGCGCGATTACCGGTAAAATCGGTTCCCCGTAACAATTCGCCAGAGACAGGTCGCGGGAGCCGACATTGTTATGAAATCAAGTGCCCCGGAGGAAAATCGACTTCTCCGATTACGGCGGAACAAAAAGAGAGAGGCGCTCGGTAACCTCACAAGCGCCTCCTTTACTACGTCAACGTAAATCGTACCTCACTGGATCACCTCCTTCTCGGCAGGAACGCCGATGTCGACAAGCATGTCGAGTGATCCGATTATAACGCGGGAATCGGGGAGATGTCAGAGGAAGCCTTTCCTTAACCTTTGGGTTTGGGCACGCGAAAGCCCGTTACCGATAAGCGCTAATCAGGCACTAGGTCCGGTTTGATGCTGGATTCTGGCATCCGCATCGGGAGAACTGCGCGTGCGCGCCCGTCAAGCCATCTAAAAATGTAACCCTAGCGATCCCCGTCGAGCCATTTGATATGTAACCGGAGAGCGCTTGTTGTTGTTGCGGCTGTGGGAAAGTGGGAATCCCGAAGGGATTTCCAAGCTCGCGAAGCGAGCGTCTTTTCCACAGCCTTTTCGCCGGCCGCTGCGCACCTGTTTGGCCTGGCTGGTTTCGATTTTCTCTTGCGCTTTCGGACTCAGCCGCCGGTTCGCTAAGCGGTAGATCCGTTCGAGTTTCCTGGTCGATGACTAACTGAAACGGATCGAGAGATCTTCGCAGTTCTTTCAAAATGGTTAGTTGTGCCGTATCCCCCTGTTTCGATGCCACCACTCTCTCGAAGGGAGTTTTCGCACCATCATAGACGCGCCGCAGCTTCGATCCCACGCGAACCTTCTTCAGTAGCTTCACCGAGGGCAGGTACAGATTCAGCCATAGGCGCAGCTCTCGGCGGTACAGGTCGTTCATGGCCTCGAC
>DATHIB010000014.1:0-138451 GCA_035490055.1 Candidatus Limnocylindria bacterium
CTATGCGACGCTGCAGATACCGGCGGAGGTCATGAAGCCGGTCAAGACTTGGCATGAACCGGCGACATAGTGACGGAATGAAATGACAACCCCTTGCAAACAAAACAGTTCGCCCCAACGAGCGCGGAAGTTAGGCTAGGACCTCAACGTAAGAATCCACCACCGACATTCACCGATGAGCTAGCGCTTTCCCGTCAAGCCTTTTTTTCTGCCCCGTCGAAAAATGGACAACAACCTTTGCGTGTGGGTACGCCTCCGAATCGCTTGGCGGAATTTGAATCCAGGGCGTCTGCTCCCCGAGAACCGCTCCTGCTAGCTTCTCAATCTGGTCTTTATTCCAGATTTTCAGTTCGTATTCATGCCCCGCGGCCCCAGAGACTTCCAGTGTCAGTTGGTCTCTGGAAGGCGACCAGGTCTCTGAAAGTACACGCAGCCCCCGGCTCGCGCTTCCGAGCACCGGCAAAGTAGATTGCTCGCTCAATCCAAAGTCATTCAGCAGACGAATCCGCAAAGAGTGCTTTCCTTTCGTGATCGGAAACTTCACCACAATGTGTTGATCGGCTCCATGGGTTTCCACTTGGAAAGGAACAGGCTTGCCGTTCAACTCAACCTTCTGTACTTTGGCCTGCAAGCTGATGGCAGGGCGAAATTCGACAGTGCACTCTTCACTTCCCGAAGTTAGGCCCGTCTCCAATACGATTCCCTCGTCCGTCTTCGTATAATTGATCAGCAGCGTGTTCTTCCCAAGCCGTACATTCTCCACGCTGAACCGCGTCCAATCCGCCGGAATATGCGGCGCCAATTTCACAGTGTGATGGATCGCATCCGTCTCTAGCCCCAGCATCCCGTGCAAAATGGGGCTCACCACCATCGCCGCCGACCAGATCTGGTGCGGTGAACTCGTCGAGAGCGGCTGGTAATAGTCGCCGGAAAGAACTTCCGTCACGTGTCCGAGCGAGCCATCCAGCGCCAGCAGCGCGTTGGCCCGCAGATTCGCGTACGCCGAAAAAGTTTGGTGATAGCGGTACTCCGCGACCGACGCCCAGCCCGTGAACAGCGGCCACACCGAACCGTAGTGATACCCCCCGCCGCTGAAGACCGGCGAGCGATTCGAAACGATGCGCATCCCCCAATCCGTCTGATGATCGAAGTCCGCCAGTTGCTGGATCATCGGCACCGCATCTGCCTCGCTGGGCAGCCCAAACCACATCGGCACGGTCGCCAACACGCTCGGCTCGTCCACTTTCTTGTTGTTCTTGTCGAGTGCAAACGCGAATCGTTTCTTGTCCGCGATCCAGAAACTTTCGTTCACCAGCGCCCGTTGCTTCTCGAAATCTTTTTCCAGCGCGTTGCTCATCTCCTCCTGGCCCGTCACTCGCGCAAGATTCGAGAGCGCGCGTAACGCCTCCGCTCCCAAGCCACATTGGTAGAACTCCGTCTTGACCGGCAGCAGCGGCCCGCCTTCCACCCAGCCGTGCCCCACGCCAACATTTTGCGGCAGTCCTCGCACATCATAGGTCGATTTCAGAAACGCATAAGCCTTCTGCAAACTTTCCCATTTCTCTTTGGCAAACGCCGTGTCGCCGCTCTCCACGACGTAGTCATTCACTGCGATGATGTACAGAGGCGTGGCGTCGGCTGAAGCATAGGGATACGGATAGCCTTTGAACCAATCCACGAAATTGGCGCCCTGCGAAATTTCGTGCGGAATCTTTCCGTCCTCGCGTTGGAACTTGCTAATGAACTCCAGCGCCGCGCGTGAATTCGAAAAATCTCCCTCGGCGTTCAGCGCCAACGAAGTCCAGAACGAATCGCGCCCGAAAAACCATGCGAATCCCGGCCGCTGGCTCTCCCCCGAAGTACGGTACCCCGCGATGAGTCCCGTGCCCAGAAAAGGATTTGTCACCATCCCCTGCAACAAGCTCACCCGCGACCAGTCGTAGGCCTGCTGAATCTGCGCGTCCGGCAAATCCAAGCTCACCGTCTGCGCCAAATAGGTGCGGTAATATTCCGCCGATTCCTTCAATAAATCCGCATAGTCCACCGTCAGATGTCGATAGGTTTTCTCCGCCGCTGCTTGCCCCTCCATCGAGCCGGCAATGACGATCAACTTCCTCTCTTTTCCTTTCGCTGTCACGCCCAGCCGGAACGAACTCTCCTGCGCTTCTGAATAATTCGTTTGGTATTCCTGCTGCGGCTCCGCAGCCGTCGGCGAACCCACTAGCGCCGCAAATTTCCGCTGCTCCTCTCCAAAATAAAACGCGCGTTCTTCCGCTATCCAATTCGAATAAGTCGCGCCCAGCGCCGCCGGCCACTCCAGTTGAAAATCGCGGTGAAACGCCGCTTCGATTTCGAACGGTTGCTCCGTCTCCACGTCCAGGAGAATGACGGCGCCTTGCTCGTGGACCGCAACAAAAAAAGTTTCCCGCACCGTGAACGTGTCCCCAGCGTAGAGAATCGTGCTGGATTCCGGTCGAACCGTAAGCGTTCGCGCCAGCGCCTCCGCAGGCAGAACGCGCCCTTCCGTGTGGAATTTCAGGTGAAACTCCCGCAGGATTTTCAGCGGATACACCCACGCTTCCATCCGCCCGGATTCATCGCCCAACAATCCCGCGCGCATCCCCGTCACCGGCAGGAATTCCCACGCCCGTACCGTTCGCGAGAGCTCCAGCGAATGCTTGGGTTCCTGTGCTCGCGAAGCCCCGCCCAGCGCCATAAGAAAAAACACCGGAGCCGCCATGAAGAATCGCGTTTGTAGGATTCGCGGCAATGGAAATGTAGTCTGCCTGTTTGTCATGCTAGGAAATTCTCGCTGCGCGCAAGACGCGGGGAATTTCGACGCCCCCTCTGCTTGCAAAGCCATTCTGCCCTTACTATAAAGGATGGCGGCAGATTTTAGCACGAGCCAAAGCAGGGAAGGTACCATTCGATTTGTCTTCCTCACGGCGAGCCTTTCTTAAATCGTTGAGTCGTTCTGCGATTGGATTGCCATTGGAGAAGATCCTGGGGCTCGCGCGGCCAAGATGGCGGGGCTCCGCATCTTTCTACGCGCGGGAAGCTTTCGAACCGCCCGTTGCGCTTTCGAACGATCTTGGCGTGACCTTTCTCAACGTCGCGCGCGAATCCGGTCTCAACGCCAAAACACTTTTCGGCGGCGAACACAAGAATAAATATCTTCTCGAGACCACTGGCTGCGGTGTCGCCTTCTACGATTACGACAATGACGGCTGGCTGGATATTTTTCTCGTGAACGGCTGGCGCCTCGAAGGCTTCCCCGCCGGACAAGAACCCGCTTCGCATCTTTTCAAAAATAACCGCGACGGCACTTTCACCGACGTCACCGCCAAAGCCGGTCTAATTCATTCCGGTTGGGGACAAGGCGTCTGCGTCGGCGACTACGACAACGACGGTTTCGACGATCTCTTCGTCACCTACTTCGGGAAAAATGTCCTCTATCACAACAACGGCAACGGCACCTTCACCGACGTCAGCGAAAAATCCGGCGTCGCCGGAAACGGCAAGCGCTGGAACACCGGCTGCGCGTTTGTCGATTACGACCGCAACGGCCACCTCGATCTCTTCGTCGCGAATTACATCGATCTCGATTTGAAGACCGCTCCCGTCCCCGAGTCCGGCCCGTGTCTCTACAAAGGCGTCATGGTAGCGTGCGGTCCTCCCGGATTAAACGGCGGAAAAAATATTTTGTATCACAATAACGGTGACGGCACGTTCACCGACGTCAGCGAAAAATCCGGCATCCTCAAAACCAACGGCACTTACGGCCTTGGCGTGCTTACCGCCGATCTCGACAACGATGGCTGGCCCGACATTTATGTTGCCAACGATTCCACCGCGAGCGCCCTTTATCAGAATAAAAAGAACGGCACTTTTACCGATATCGCCCTCGAAGCCGGCTGCGCTCTCAGCGCCGACGGCAAGCCCCAGGCCGGCATGGGCATCTCCGCCGCCGATTACGATCTCGACGGCAATCTCGATCTCGTCAAAACGAATTTTGCCGGCGACACTCCTTCGCTCTACCGCAATATCGGCGGCTCGAATTTCGAGGACACCACGTTTCAGGGCGGCCTCGGCAAGCATACGCAATATCTTGGCTGGGGCTGCGGCTTTTTTGACTTCGACAACGATGGCTGGGCCGACATCCTGATTTGCAACGGCCACGTGTATCCCGAAGTCGAGCAGCTCAAAACGGAAGCGGGCTATGCGCAGCGCAAGCTGCTCTACAGAAATTTGCGTAACGGGCGCTTTGACGACGTTTCCTTCGACGCCGGGCCGGGCATCTCCGCGCCGGTGGCCGCGCGAGGCTGCGCGTTTGGAGATTTCGACAACGACGGCGATGTCGACGTCGTCGTCAACACCGTCAATGATTTTCCTCAATTGTTGCGGTGCGATTCACGCACCGCAAACAATTGGATCAAAGTCAAAACCATCGGCACGAAATCGAATCGCAGCGGCATCGGCGCGCGCATCAAATGCGTCACGCATCTGCCGGGCGAAACAAATTTGCATCCGCAGATCGATGAAGTGCGCAGCGGCGGCGGCTATTTTTCGCAGAATGATTTGCGCGTGCACTTCGGCATCGGCAAAGCGGAAAAGGTTGAACTGCTGGAGATACGCTGGCCCAGCGGCCTGGTGGAAACCTTGAAGGACATCAAGCCGAACCAGGTGATCGTGGTGAAAGAGGGCGAAGGCATCGTCCGCACGATGCAATTCGAGCCGCCCAAGAATCCCAAGCCTGCGAAGTGAGGAGTCCCCGACATGCATGACGGAAAGCCCAAGATTGTCATCTCGCTGTTGCTCTTGGCTGCCTCGCTCGCTTTCGCGGCGCCGGCAGCGGATCTTCCTTTCGGCGCATGGACGCGCGCCTCAAACGAGCCCATCTTTTCTCCGCAGGGCGGGACGTGGGAATCGGCCGGTACGTTCAATCCCGCCGTCACATTTTTTCGGGCCAAGGATGCCAACAAACAAGATCCAGGCAAATTTGTCATGCTCTACCGTGCGCAGGACGCTGCGGGTACCTCGCGCCTCGGTTATGCCGAGAGTACTGATGGGATTCGCTTCACGCGCCGCCCCGATCCAGTCCTCTCGCCAGAAACCGGCTATGAAAAAGATGGTGGCGTCGAAGACCCACGCCTCCAGAAATTCGGCGACACTTTTTACCTCACCTACACCGGCTATAACAAAAAGGATGCGCAGCTCTGCCTCGCCACCTCCCGCGACTTGATCCATTGGGAACGCCAAGGCGTGATCCTGCCCGCCTACAAAGGAAACTGGAATGTGGCCTGGACCAAATCCGGGGCCATCGTGCCCGAAAAAATCAACGGCAAGTATTGGATGTACTGGCTTGGCACTGCCGCGGACAAAACCGACCAAATGGGCCTGTCGTATTCCACCGATTTGATTCACTGGACGGAAGCGACCTCCACGCCGGTGCTGCCGCGCCGCCCGGAAAAATTTGATTCGCGCGTGGTCGAGCCCGGTCCTCCGCCGATCCTTACGCCGGGCGGCATCGTCCTGATCTACAACGGCGCCGACGACAAACTCGTATATCGCACCGGCGTCGCGGTCTTCGACCGCAAGGATCCCCGCAAACTCCTCTCGCGATCCGATGAGCCCATCTTCGCCCCGGAAAAAGAATGGGAGAGGGTCGGGCAAGTGCCGAACGTCATATTCGTGGAGGGGATGGTGCAACAGGGCAAGCGGTGGCTCTTTTACTATGGGGGAGCAGACAAATATATAGGGGTGGCGGAAGCACCCTCGAAATGAGGATGGTCTCTCCGGCAGCGGGGGGCCAGCTTGACTCCCACAGGAATCCTCGCGCCAGATCTTGCGGGATTTCTAGTTGACAAAATCTACCGCCATCCCCCCTTTTTTTGGAACTGCGCATTCTAAAGGAGTTTGCTATGACTCAGGCCGGGCGTTCGAGTGAATATCGCTGCATTTTTTTAAAATTGCGACGCAGCAGGAAAGGGCACGTCTTTGCGGTTTAGAGTTGGCCGAAGGCACTCACCACGCAGCGGGCTATACGTGCCACTTGAATGAGGGTCCCTCGAATGCTATGCCCACACAATAACTACCGTTCGGCTGCGGATGACAATAGACTATTCGCGCGTGCTTGGGAAACTCGCCAATCAAAGGGGTAAGCAGCGGGGCTTCGCCGGGCTGCCAGTATCGCTTGGTGAGCACTCGAGCGCCGTGGGGACTGACGTCTTCCGTGACCGTCCGTTCCCGAGCGCGGGGGTCGTCCAAGCTGGCGAGGTAGAGCTGGACTGGGAGAGGTTCGCGCTTCTCAATTCTCGCATCGGAACTCTTCAGGCGAAGAATCTTCCGCTGCGTACTTTGAGAACCTGCCTGTTCGCTTAAATTCTCGACTGGCTCGATTCTTTTCGGATGCGACATGGTCTGCCTCCGGCACGGATTCTGAATGCGAGACGTAACGGCCAGAGCCAAGGATCCAAAGTTTCCCTCTGGAATGCCCAACACCTTTGCTCTGCTGCTCTTCATTCAAGGGAAGGGGGTAAATTGATAGCATAGACGGCACTGGCTGACAAGCGGGAAAAGACTGTAGTTGTGGTACAGGTTACTATTTGCGCTGCAACCAAATTCGCCCTCCAGTCTAAGTCCATTTGTTTCAATGAAGAGTCCTGCGCAACAGAACCCATCCAAGTCCAGAAGAGCCTCGGTTGGTTCACAAGCCTTCGAGGAGTCAGGCGTTGGAATTGCGGCATGCTTCCCAGATGGCGAGATGGCGGCCGGAACGAAGCCACGGGAGCCGCGGCGGAGCAAGTGGGAGATTGAGCGGGTCAGTTTTTCCCGGGGCCTGCGACGACGGGCGTGCCAGAGCCTTCCTTGAGGGTGTGAATGGCGTCGGCGGAAAGGTTGCCGAACTCTTCGAGGAGACCGCTGGGCCAGCGGACTTGGACTCCATCGATTTTGGCGGAAGTGCCGAGACCGAAGTGGACGCGCATGTCGTTATTGGAGATAAAGCTGGAGCCGCTGCGGACTTCGTCCACGAGAGCGCGCGCGCCGACTTTCAGGGTGATTTTCGCACCGATGCCATCGCGATTGGACTTGACACCGATCGTGCGGAAGGCGATCCAGTGATTGCCGTTGCGGAGGTCATTGACGAGAAGAGACGGAAGAGCATTCATGTTGCTGACGATCGCGGAAATGCGGCCATCATTCCATAAATCGCCGACGGCCAGGCCGCGCGAAGAACTCACCGTCGTGATGCCCGGCCCGGCAGCTGCGGAGATATCGGTAAAAGTTCCTTTGCCATTGTTGTGATAGAGGATGCGCGGTTCCCGGAAATTGCTGCCGAGATGCTGGCTGTCGACTTCGGGATAGACGTGGCCGTTGGCGAGGAGCAGATCGGGCCAGCCGTCATTGTCAAAATCGAGAAACATGACGCCCCAGCCGAGATATTGCGTGTTCAATCCAAACCCGGCGGGAAAGGTTTTGTCGTCGAAGGTGCCGTCGCCGTTGTTGCGGTAAAGCGTGGAGGTGTCGTCGGAGAAATTGGTTTTGAAAAGGTCGAGTTTCCCGTCGCCGTCATAATCCGCAACAGTCGATCCCATGCCAGCCTGTTCGCGGCCGTCGTCGTTGAAGGCGGCACCGGAGACGACGGCGACGTCGGTAAACGTTCCATCGTGATTGTTGCGATAGAGAATACTCGCCGTGCTGTCGCAGGCCACATAGATGTCCGGCCAGCCATCGTCATCATAGTCGAATGTGGAAACACTGAAGGCATAATGCCCGTTGGTTTGATCGATGTGAGCTTTGGCGGTAGCGTCTTCGAAGGCGCCGTTGCCGAGATTGCCATAGAGGATATTTTTCGCCCAGGGCAATCCGCGCGGCCCGCACATGACTGGAACACCTTTCCACATGCAGGAGGGCCGCTCTCCCGGCGCGAGAGCGGTGGCGGAATCATATTCGACATAATTCGCGACCATTAGATCGAGTTTGCCGTCGCGGTCGTAGTCCAGGAAAGCGCAGCCTGTGCCCCAGGCTTTGCCGGTCCCCGCGACATGGGCTTTTTCGCTGACGTCGGTAAAGGTCCCATTGCCATTGTTGTGATAGAGAGCGTTCTTGCCGTAGTAGGTGACGTAGAGATCCTCGAATCCGTCGTTATCGTAGTCGCCCACGCAGACACCCTGGCCCCATCCAGTGTGGGTCAAGCCGGCTTTGGCGGTGACGTCGGTGAACGTGCCATCGTGGTTGTTGTGATAGAGGTGGCTCGTCGGGGCTTTGCCGGACGGCAATTGTTCCAATGTTGTGCCGTTGACGACAAATATGTCCGGCCAGCCGTCATTGTCATAATCGAAGATGGCGACGCCGGTCCCCGTAGTCTCGATGATGTATTTCTTCTTGTTTTCGCCGCCGAAGATGACCGGTGTTGTAAGACCGGCTTGCTGTGCGATGTCGGTAAAATGCGCGATCGGCTTGGCGTTTGCGCCCTCTGAATTACCCGCGCTAACGCTAGGAGAATTGGCGGATTGTATTGAAAGCCAAGCGCAAAGCCCCAGGAAGCAGAGAAGCCGGAGAAAAGAGGAATGAAGAGCCATGAATCCCCAATAGTAGCAAGGTCTGGTCCGACACAGGTCAACCTGGCGGGAATCTCAGCCAAACAGCTTGGGGAGAGGGCGCGGTTGTGAACATGCTAGTATTTTTGAGAACGCTCAACAGGTATCTTTAGCGTGAAATTGATTCTCGTTCATCACCGGACGCTTTTTTTTCAACTCTGCAACGCGCTGCTGTTTTTCTTCTGCGCTGCTGCGGTGATGTGCGCTGCGCAATCCGCGGGTTCTTCGAAGGCGGATTCAGATTCACGGGCGACTGCGACTTACCAGCAAGGCATGTCGGCGCTGCATAAGGGTGATTTGGCTTCGGCGCGCACCGCCTTTGAGAAGGTGCTGCGGCTTGCTCCCCAGAGCCCGGAGGGTCACAACTCGCTCGGTTGGGTTTTGCTCGCCCAGGGAGAGGTCGATGCCGCGATCGCTCACTTCCGGACCGCCGTGAAATTGAATCCGGAATTCGCGCAGGCGCACATGAATCTCGCGAATGCGTTTGCAGCCAAGAGAGATTTGCATGGTGCGCTACGCGAATCGCAAGAAGCCACGCGGCTGGCGCCGGACGATTCCGAGACGCATCACACTTTGGCGCGTGTGCTCGATTTTTCCGGTGACCTCGACGGCGCCATCGGCGAGTTACGGTGGGCGATCAAGCTTGAGCCGCAAAGAGCGGAATTGCACGACGACCTCGGGACGGTGTTGGTACAAGAGTCTGACGCGCGAAGTGCCGCCGCGGAATTTTCCGAAGCGCTCCGGCTGCAGCCCAATTATGCACTTGCACATTTTCATCTCGGCGTTTTGCTTTATCAGGAAAAATCCCTCGATGAGGCCGCGCAACACCTGCAAGCTGCAGTGCAACTGAATTCCGCGGACCCAGGCGGTCACTATTATTTCTCGCAAGTTCTAAAGAGCAGGAGCGAGACGGATGCGGCGATCCGCGAGCTGCAAGCTTGTGTTGCATTGAAGCCCGACTACCCTGACGCGCAAAACAACCTGGGCTTGCTGCTTCAGCACAACGGCGAGGCTGAGCAATCTATCAAAGCCTTTCGTCAGGCGGTGAAGCAGCAACCGGAAAGCCCGGACACACACAATAATCTGGGGCTCGCCTTGTTGCAGACTGGCGATGGCAATGGGGCGATCGCCGAGTTCGAAACGGCAGTCCGTTTGCGGCCCGACGACGGCGGATACAAAGGGAACCTGGGAGCAGCGCATTTGCAAGTGGCAGACTTCGACGCCGCCATTTCTGAATTCGAATCGGCGCTTAAGCTTTCCCCTCAGGACGCAACGCTGCACTACGACCTTGGGCTCGCGCTCAAATTAAAAGACAAGCTGCCGGAGGCCATGGCCGAACTGCGCAAGGCAGCAGAATTGGATTCCGGGCAAGCGGATGTGCATTACACGCTCGGGGTGACGCTTTGGCAGCAAGGCGACTTTGCTGCAGCCGCGGAGGAACTCCGCGCCGCAATTCATGCCAAACCGGACTATGCCGAGGCTTATTACACGCTGGGAACGGTGCTGAAGCAGAAGGGCGAACTCCAAGAGGCTGCAGCTGCATTGCGGGAAGCGATTCGCCTGCAGCCGGAGTTTGCGGGCGCTCATACAACTCTGGCAGCCGTGCTGCGACAACTCGGGGACGCGGAAGGCGCCGCTGCGGAAAGCCGCGCCGGAATGGAAATGGCAAAACAAAAGACCAGCGAGCAGGCGGCGCTCTTCGCAACAAATTCGGGGCGCAGGCTTCTCAACGCGGGAGACCTGGAGGGCGCCATTTCGCAATTTCGCGCCGCGCTCAGCTCTTCGCCAAAGTATGCGGCCGCCCACTTTGAGCTAGGGATGGCTTTGCGCCAGCAAGGCAATTCCGAGGAGGCGCAAGAAGAATTTCGAAAGGCCGCAGAACTTGATTCTCGCTTGACGCCTCCGCCGTCTCCAAAGAAATAGCGAAACAGAAGGTGAGGTTTCGGCAAGCTTGCATGAATTCTGCTGAAGCTGTTGGTATCGTCGGCTGTCCACTCCAGAGTGGACGGAGGACAACCGATGAGAACCAGAACGATATCCGCTCCTGGCAGCCAACTGGAGCGAGTTCAGTCCCGTTTCGACCTTTGGCGTAAGACGCGCAAGCGCTGCTCACCCATTCCGGAGACGCTGTGGACCTCGGCGTTGGAATTGGTTCGAGAGCACGGCCTGCACCGAACTGCTCGAGCGCTCCAACTCAACTAATACTCGCTGAAGAAACGGCTCCTCACAGTCGAGGGCCCGCCGTGTGGGTCGCCGAACCAAGCCACGTTCGTGGAACTCCTTCCGCCCGGCGCCGCGGGTCCTTCCGCCTGCACCATCGAGATGGAAAATGAGCAAGGTGGAAAGATGAAGATCCATCTTCAGGGCCTGGGTGGTGCAGACCTTGCGGTTCTGAGCAACAGCTTCTGGAAGGCCGCGTCATGATCCAGGTCGCTCCCCAGATGCGCATCCTGGTGGCCGTGGAAAGAACGCTTGGAGCAAAAAGCCCACCCGCACGATCAAGGAAGTGCTGGGATATCCGCTCACTCCACGCTTTCGTCAGTTGCTGACAACGGTTTAAGATGAAGCCCGCACACGAGGTGTTCGAAGTGAACCGGGAAGAACTGCAAGCGGTGCTGGAGCGGGCGCGAAAGGAACGCTTGGACGAGGCGGGTTATGAGAAGCTCCAGGTTCTTCTGCGAGCCTTCAGCTATGTGGCCGACTTGATCGGTGAAAAGGACACCACGATTAGCCAGTTGCGCGCTTTGATGATGAAACCGAGCACGGAGAAGACGGACAAAGTTCTAGAGCAGGCTGGGCTGAAGCCCGGTTCGAAGAAAAGTCATCTACCCGGCCCGGGTGTGAAGGCGAAACCCGGGCACGGACGAAACGGCGCGGAAGCCTACCGAGGCGCCGAGCGGATGCAAGTCCCGTACGCCTCCCTGAAGTCGGGGGATTGCTGTCCGGAATGTCTCAAGGGGAAGGTTTACGCGAAGCAACCGGCTCTGCGTATCCGGGTGGTGGGCCAAGCGCCGCTTCAGGCCACGGTCTACGAACTGGAGAGTCTGCGCTGCAACTTGTGCGGAGAAGTTTTTGAGGCGCAAGCGCCGGAGGGCGTGGGCGAGAAGAAGTACGACGAAAGTGCCGCCGCGATGATCGGATTGCTGAAATACGGCAGCGGGGTTCCTTTCTACCGGCTGGCCGGGCTGGAGAAGAATCTTGGCATTCCGCTGCCGGTCTCTACACAATGGGAGATTGTCGAGGAGGTGGCGGAACTGATCCGGCCGGCTTTCGAAGAGCTGATCGGCCAGGCAGCGCAAGGAGAAGTCTTTCATAACGACGACACCGGCATGAAGATCCTCTCGCTGGCCAGGGAGAGTGCTGCCTCCCGGGGGAGCCCGGAAGAGATGTCGAGTTCGCAGGAGCGGGAATGTTCACCTCCGGCATTGTGGCCACGCGGCAGGGGCAGCGGATCGCGCTGTTTTTCACGGGGAGACGGCACGCGGGGGAGAACTTCGCCCAGGTGTTGGCGCACCGTGCCGCCGGACTGCCTCCGCCGATTCAGATGGCAGATGGCCTGTCGCGCAACTTTCCGAAGCTGCATGAGTCTTATCCACACCTGCGAATTGAACGGTGCCCATGCCTTCGAATATCTCACCGAACTGCAGAAACACGCCGAGGAGCTGTCCAAGAATCCAGCGGCGTGGATGCCGTGGAATTACCGGGAGACACCGAAACAGGCTGCGGCGGCGCTGCGTCGCGGGTAACCTGGTAGGTCCCTGCTATAAATTTGCAGAAGGGGACACCCCATGTCGAGCCACAAAAGGCGATCTTACGGATACGGAGCCCGCAAGTTCCCAAAGAATGTCGGTAAACCGGGAGAAGCATGGGCGATGGCCTTGCAGATAGCCACGGCTTCCAAGGCCCCGATCCATGAAGCATTGGTCCCGGCGAAGCTGTTCGAGGTGGGTATAGGCAACTTGTTTTTCAGTCGCGCGCTGCCGGACGGGCGTATCGCCCTGGGCTGTTTTCTGCTGGATGTGTTCTGTCTGGGAGTCAAGAATGCCTTTGTGACCATCGTGGCCAGGGATGAGTATGCCCAGCGCCTGAGAAGTTGCTCGACGGCAGAGAGCCTTCAGCCGATGTCGGCCGCCTGCTTCCGGAAACTGGTCGAAGGCGGCGTCGCTTACGCGCACGACCTAGGATTCAGGCCCCATAGGGATTACGCCGTGACGAGCCAGATCTTCGGCGATCTGGAGAGCACCGCTTGCCCCACGCGCTTCGAGTACGGGCATGAGGGCAAGCCCTTCTATGTTTCCGGTCCCCATGAGACCTTCACGCAGGTGCAGGACATCGTCGAGCAGCTCGAGCGGCGCTTGGGCACAGGAAATTTTGACTACCTCGTGTTGGCATCGTAACCCCGCGAACCGAAAGCGGTCGTCTGCCTCGCGAACTTACGCAAGCTCACCGGAAGCACACAACAGAAGCTACAGAATCTCTTGGGATGAGGCGTTGCTATCGAGTAGGGATTGGTTCTCTCGAATGAGGCTATTGAGGGCCCTTACGCAGCGCAACGAGTTCCGAACTCACCGGAACTCCCTTGGCGACTTTCACGCGAATTACCGCTTCGAACGGTTTCAGTTCACCTGAGTTCGAAACAGAGAGCCGCAAGAGCAACTCTTCCAACGAATTTTGCTGGCAGACGTATTCCACGGCAGCTTGCGTGCCGATGGTGGTGGCGCCTGCCAGAATCAGGACCGCGTGTGCGGGATTCAATCCTCGCTTTAACGCTATGATTGAATAGTCTTCCGCCAGGGTCTCGTCAGGCAGAGAGGGAAGAAACTCCTTCGGTTCGCCCGATTCCGGATGAAAATTGATGATCTCCATGGTGCCCGTGCGCGGCCCGGAAGTGATCTGTTTGAAGGTGAATTCCTGGGTGTTTGGTAATTCCAAGAGCGTCAGATTTTCCGAAGGCGAGCCAATGAAGATGAGATCGTTGTTCTTGGCATCGTCCAGGGAGAACAAGCTACCGCGCTTGACGCGAATTTGCTGATGAAGTCTTCCGAAAACGCTGTCGAGAGCGTGCACCGCCAGCACTTCGCCGACTCCGGTATAGTGATCCAGGATCGCCGCGCCGGAATCCTTGGCACGATTGTAGTAGCGCATGCCAATGTACGGACGACCGACAAAGGCTGCGTTACTGAAGATGACCCAGGGCTCCTGCGGTCCGGTAAGAAAGCCCTTCCAGAAAAGGTGAAAAGCAACCGGCACATCCGGGTTATCGCTTGCGAGCCGGGCTTCCGCGGTTCTGCGGTTCAGGAAGCGGTCCGTGGCAACGGCGACGGCGGAGGCGAGAACAACTGAGAGCGCAACGACGGCGACGATCCAGGTACGCGAAGTCCGGGCGTTGACCTGCAAATTGTTTGGTGCTTCGTGAGAAGTATTCGCGTGGTTCCGCCCCGCCCCGTGGGTACGCGGATGGAAAGCTAGGGCGTAGGTGCCTTTGAGCAGTTCCACCATGATTTGGTCGTCTGGGCCCTCAGAGGCATAGTATTCGGCTAATTTGGTGCGCAAGCGGCCCGCCTGGACGCGGACCATCGAGTCCACGTGCGGGTCGAAGTCCTGCTGGCGCCCGAAGACCTCGGTCGCAATCTGGTACTCCTTCGGGGAGAGACCCGGGTGATCCATGGAATGATTCGCCAGAAAACGCAACAGTTTGCAAAGGGACTCCGAGCCATGCAGCGCATGGCTGCCGAGGAGCTTCTCGATTTGAGCGAGATTTTGGGCTCTTTCAGTCACGGGGACCACCGCTCAGGCATTGTAACACCAAGGTAACGCGCTCCGCATCTCTTTACAAGACCACAACTTATCTCGCGTAACCGTATCAGACTCATAGAGACTATCCAGGTCACTCAAAAAACTGATAAAAGGCATCATAATTCTTCGTCACCCCTAGTTTGGGTGCGGGCCTCTCTGTGTGGAGAGGGCTCAAGAGTAGTAATGATTGTGCGGTGGTGACGAGGCGAGAGAAGTTCGAGGAGTTTGGGGGCTGTTCGCTGCGGACAGTTGGGTCCAACAGGTTGCCGTCTATTCCACCTTCATTTTGAATAATGCGCAGATGTGCCCGGTACGTTAGAGGCACGGGCTTGGTACCTGTTGAACCAGTTGGACTAAAGTGGCGGATCCCCCGTTTATGCGGCGAGCGGTTTTTTTCGAAGAGTCAAGGGTGGTCAGGAGGGGTGTCATGAAAAAGCAAGCGATTCTAGGATGGATTCTGGTTCTTTGTCTCGCACTGGGGTTGGGTACGAGCAGTACCTTGGGGCAGGCGGTGTACGGGAACCTTGTTGGAGCCGTCACGGACCCACAGGGTAGCGCGGTCGCAGGCGCTAAGGTCACAGTAACGAATATCTCCAAGGGCACGACAGAAGAAACGACTACGAACGAAAGCGGGAGCTATTCCGTCACGCACTTGATGCCAGACAGTTATAAAGTTCACGTCGAAGCGCCCGGATTCAAGGCCTACGATATTGCGAGTATTCGCGTCGATGCGGACACAACGGTCCGTGCTGATGCGGCGTTGCAGGTCGGGGCGGTCACACAAACGGTCGAGGTCACGGGCGAAGTTCCCCAGCTTCAGACCGATAAGACCGACGTCGCCACGGTTTTTGAGTCCCGTACCGTCGAAGACCTTCCAATCTATAATCGGAACTTTACGAGCTTACAGTTGCTCTCGCCTGGAGCCCAGCGTCTTAACTGGGGTCACGCCGCCAGCGAAAACCCACAAGGTTCGCAGCAGATTGAAACGAATGGACAGCACTTTGCCGGGACAGCGTTCGAACTGGACGGCACGGACAATCAGGATCCGATTCTGGGGATTATCGTTATCAATCCGAACCTCGATGCCATCAGCGAAGCAAAGATTACTTCCCAAGATTACGATGCCGAGTTCGGAAAGGCCATTGGGGCGATCGTGACGACGCAGACCAAGTCGGGCACCAACGAGATTCATGGCTCCGTGTTCGATTTCGAGCGCTCCAACTCCAACTTTGCTCGCAATCCGTTTAACCAACAGAGCGGAGTTCCCAGTGGGAACTGGAATCAGTTTGGCGGCACGGTGGGTGGCCCTATCAAGAAGAACAAGCTCTTCGCTTTTGGCGACTACCAGGGCCTGCGCAGTCACGTTGGCGGTTCCTTCGGCAGCTTTGTGCCGACTGCAGCCATGCGCAGTGGGGATCTTAGCGCGCTCATAACAGGTTGCCCGACGAACACCCAGCCATGTACTCGCATCTATGATCCCTTCGCGACCACTGATGCGGCACATACGACGCTCGCTTTGAGCGGCGGCAATCCGATTTTCTTGGCCCCGGCCGATCGCGTACAGACCTCAACAAATTGTCCAGCAGGAGATTTTTGCGGGGTGTTCCCCGGAAACATCATACCCGCGTCGCGCCTGACTCAGCCGGGGGCCGCGCAAGCACAAGCGCTACTGGCTCTGTTTAAAGGGCCTACCAACTCCACGATCTTGGGAAACAATTACTTCGCTTCCGGTAACAACACCCTCGATTCGAATGGTTTCGACGTTCGCTCGGATTTCGTCGCAACGAGCAAAGTGAACGTCTTCGGGCGTTACAGCTTCCAGCAGTTTAAGCGCTCCGGTCCAGGCCTCTTTGGTGTAAACCTGGGCGGCCACGCGCTCCCGAGCGATCCTTCCGTCGGCGACTTCGCCGGAGACTCCAAGGTCCGGAACCAGAGCATTGCGGCTGGTTTCGACTTTGTTCTCAGCTCCACATTTTTGACGGACGTCCGATTCGGCTACATGCGCTACCACGTGAACGTGTCTCCGGGGGGCTTCGGCACGACACCCGTGGGTAGCCTCAATCCGCCGATTCCGGGCATTAACTTGAACAGCAACACCTCCGCCATGCCAGCTTTCACGATTCACACTCCTAACGCTTCGGACTTTCAGTTTGGGTACTCGTTGGGCGTGAACCAATGCAACTGCCCACTCACTGAAAGCGAACACCAGTATCAGTTCGTGAACAACTGGACGAACATCCGCGGGAAGCATACCATCAAGTTCGGTGCGGACGTCCGTTACGCGTACAACTTGCGAGTGCCCAGCGACTCTCATCGCGCCGGGCAGCTCGACTTCAACAACGACATCACAGTGGGTCCCGGCGGAGATGGCGGCGCTGGTCTCGCGGGATTTTTGCTCGGCCAAGTCAGCCACTTCGAGCGCTACGTCAGCAACTCTCTCAACGCATACGAAACTCAGCCTCGGCTTTTTTTCTACGGACAAGATACGATTCGGCTGACGTCTAAATTGACCTTCAACGCGGGGCTTCGCTGGGAGATCTACAGACCTGAGTCTGCTGCTGCCAAGGATGGAGGGGGCTGGGTCGACCTGACCACTGGTGAGATGCGAATTGCTGGAGAAACCGGCGTCAATCTTCGCGGAAACACCACAACGGGTTACAAGCACTTTGCACCTCGGTTAGGCGTCGCCTATCAGGCGAATACGAAAACCGTAGTCCGTTTGGGCTATGGTCGAAGCTACGACATTGGTGTGTTTGGCTCCATATTTGGCCACGCCATCACGCAGAATCTGCCCGTGCTCGGAGCCCAACAGATGAACGCCAATACCGGAAGCTCTGTATTCAATCTCGCTGTCGGGCCGCCTTCGTTCGACCCGGCAACCAAACTCGGCGGCATGCTGGCCACCAGCAACTGCAATGCGATCACCGATCCGAGCGGTGTTGTCGGTGGTGTGTTTACTCCGGACAAAGCGCAGTGCCTAGGCGTCAATGGACGACCGTTTGTGCCGGATGGGGTCTTCTCCCGATCTCGTCCTTTCAACAACCGGCTGCCCACTGTGGACCAGTGGAACGTTAGCGTCCAGCGGCAGGTTACTTCGACCCTATCGGCGACGCTGGCCTACGTTGGCAATAAGGGCACACACACCTTTGCAGGCGGCGGCCCGGCCTATGGAGCCAATGAACCAACCGTGGTGGGCTACAAACCGAACGGTGGCATAAGCAAGAATCAGCGCAGGCCCTTTTACTCCAAGTATGGCTGGACTCAGGGCATCGATTATTTCGGAAACGATGCTGATAACCACTTCGACTCCCTGCAGGCGACGGTTGAAAAGCGCTACGCGGGTGGTTTGTCACTCCAGAGCAGCTACACGTTCCAGCATTCCACCAACTATGACTCGAATTACTACAACATCGATAGAAAAATAGCTTACGGACCGAACGACGACTATCGCAACCATATGTTCATCCTCACAGAGGTTTACGACCTGCCCTTTGGGCATGGGAAGAAATGGGCAGGCAACGTTGGCCGCGCTACCGACCTGGCTATTGGAGGATGGTCCATCAACAGCGCGACAACCATTGCCAGCGGATTGCCTTTTACGCCTGGTTTGAATAACTGCGGACCCGAGATCGATGTTGGTCCGTGCAAGCCCGATCTGCTCGGCTCCGTCAAAAATGGAACTCGTTCTGGCCACCCCGACACTCCCGGGTATTGGTTTCAGACCACAGGTGGCGCTTCGCTGGGACCCGCCGCGAACAGCCTTCCTACAGCCCCCGGCAATGTTTGCACCGGCGGAGCACAAATTACTTCCGGCCCATGGGGTCAGCCAGGCTGCGACGCCTTTGGGAGCATAGGACGCAACGCCTTGCGAGGTCCAAAGCTCTTCGACACGGACTTCTCCCTTTTCAAGACGTTCAGTTTCACGGAGAAGTTCAAAACCCAATTCCAGTTCCAAGCATTCAACGTTTTCAACCATGTAAATCTCGATCGCCCGGATGGCTGCGTGGATTGTTCAAACGGCGGGCGGATCACCAACCTTGCTTTCGGTTCGACCATGCGCAGGTTGCAGTTTGGTTTGAAGTTGAACTTCTAACAAGGACGAGGACACCCCACCACCCCGACGGGGAGCCCTCACGGGCTCCCCGTTTTGGTTGCAAGATTGTTTGGAGCGGCCAAACAAACGGCTTGAGAAATGGACAGAGGGCTCTGCCCCGAAGTAAGATTCTTGGTGCCAGTCCCCAGAGATACACTCATGCATCGCTCTAGCCTTACTTCGCAACACCTATTATCTATCTTCCTGTCTCTTGCGGCGGCAGCACTTCTCCTTCTAGTGTTACCCTGTTCGCTCGCCGCCCAAAAGACGGCCCTGCATCTCGACGGCACGCCGGCAGATCCCTTTTTGGCAGCTTCGGGAAAGCCTGTTGTGCTAATCTTTTTGCGCACTGACTGCCCTATCTCCAACCGCTATGCGCCGTTGCTTCAGCAAATCAGCTCGCGATATGGAGCCAAGGTAGCTTTGTGGCTGGTCTATCCCAGCAGGACGTCTTCCGCTGAAAAAATTCGCCAACATGAACACGACTACGGCTACAAACTCCCCGCCCTGCGCGATCCACAACACGCACTGGTTACTCAAGCTCAAGTTCAGGTTACCCCGGAAGCGGCTGTTTTCGACGCCAATCACCGCCTGCTCTATCACGGCCGCATCGATGACTTGTACCAGGATTCCGGGCGCGCCCGCCCCGCGGCCACCACACACGAACTCGACGATGCCATCCGAGCCGCGCTCAGCGGGAAAACACCGCCACCCAATGCGCCCGGCGTGGGATGCTACATCGCGGACCTCGAATGACCTCTTCAGGCCGAACTATCGTTGCGTGCTTGCTCGGATTTAGCTCCGCCACTGCAGCGGCCTTTGCCACACACGACGGTGCCACCGAGCGACCCTCCATGCCTGCCGCACAGCAGGCCTCCTTTAATCGCGATATCGCTCCCATTCTTTTTCGGTACTGTGCCCCGTGCCACCGCCCCGGCGAAGCTGGCCCTTTCCCGCTACTTACCTACGCAGATGCAAAGGCCCGCGCCCGCCAGATCGCCGCGCTAACCTCGAAGCGCTTCATGCCTCCGTGGCTGCCGGAGCCGCAGGAGTTGAGATTTGCCGACGAACTCCGCCTGTCCGACGAGCAAATTACTCTGATTCAAAAGTGGGTCGAGCAGGGGGCGGTCGAGGGCGCTCCCGCCGATCTGCCACCCGCCCCACAATTTGTCCCAGGCTGGCAGCTCGGCCGTCCGGATGAAATCATCGAAGCGGAAAAACCGTATACTCTTCCCGCGAGTGGCTCCGACATGTATTGGAATTTCATCTTTCGAACGCCCGTCGATCGCACGCGCTGGCTAAAAGCCATCGAGATCCGGCCCGGCGACAAACGTGTTGTTCACCACGCGAATATTTTGGTGGATCGCAATCAATCCGCGCGCCGTCAGGAGGCTGAGTCGCGCGCGGGTTTCCCCGGCATGGAACTCAAAATCGAATCCGAAAACTTTGATCCGGACAGCCACTTCCTCTTTTGGAAACCGGGCACCGTGCCGAAGCCCGAGCCTGAAAGCATGTCTCTCCGCCTGGACAAAGACACTGATCTCGTTTTAAACATACACTTGCAACCTTCCGGCAAGCCGGAAAAGATCCAGCCGAATCTTGGCCTGTACTTCACAGACAAACCCGCGACCCACTTCCCTCTGCTGCTCCAAATGGAAAACGACAAAAAGCTTGACATCCCTGCTGGCGAAAAACGCTTCTTAGTCACAGACGAATTTACGCTACCGGTCGATGTGGATCTGCTGGCGATCTATCCCCACGCGCATTATCTCGGCAAGGATCTACAAGCGCTCGCCACTCTACCCGACGGCTCGGCGAAAACACTCATTCATATTCCGCAATGGAACTTGAACTGGCAAGCTGTCTACCACTACGCAGATCCTGTGCCTTTGCCAAAGGGGACCACCATCTCCATGCGCTATGTCTACGACAACTCCAGCCAAAATCTTGCCAACCCAAATGACCCTCCACGCCGCGTCGCCGCCGGAAATCGCTCCAGCGATGAGATGGCTCACCTGTGGCTTCAGGTCCTCCCACGCACCTCCTCCAATGCAGATTTCGATCCGCGCATGCTGCTGCAGGAATCCATGGCTCGGCACAACTTAGAAAAAAATCCTGCCGACTTCGAAGCGCACTACAACCTCGCAGCGATGCTCCAAGCCCGCGGCGCGCAAGCCGAGGCGATCCAGAACTTCGAGCTCGCGCTGCGTCTTCGCCCTCAAGATGCTACCGCCAATAATGCCCTGGGCGCGGCTCTCCTAGCCGCGGGGCGAATCAGCGAGGCCATGCCATATCTGAATGCCGCGCTCCGGGCGCAGCCAGACAATTTCGACGCGCACTACAATTTGGCAAGTGCTCTTGTCTCTCAAGATAAATTCCTCGAGGCGATTGAGCACTATCGCGCCGCCGTCCGCTTGCATCCGGACGACGCCAACGCGGAGGCCAACCTGGGCAGCGCTCTGGCCGAAACGGGCCAGCTCTCCGAGGCCAAGCTGCATTTTCGGCGCGCCCTGCGGATCGATCCCAATCACAAGTTAGCACGCGAGAATCTCGAACAAATCAACAGCGATCCGAAGAATCTTCAACAGTAACGGAGAGTTTGCATATTCTTGAAGTTGCAAGAGCATCGGGATTGAAGATCGGGCTTGAGGCAGTTGCACCGGACGTTCCAACATGCGCAAAGTTCGCCTTACAACCGCCATTTTAGCGATGGGACTATCGGCTGGTTTTCTGTCCGCCCGCGGCGTGGCGTCGGCGCGTACGATCTCGCACAGAGTGCCCGCGCAGTCAAGCGGGCGGTCAAGAAAGACGTGGGCGGCCTCCAAGATCCGGCGTTTGCCGAGACGCGGCGCCCTTACCGGCTCCCCGTTTTGTTGTAAGCGCCTTGCGAAGCAGAGTGTCGATATAAGTTAAAGTGCTGAGGGGTTGTACAGTGTCGTACCAACAGAAACTGATTCAGATCCTGTTCGCGAGCCTCCTGCTCTTTGTGCCTCGCCTCCTCGGTCAATCGATCCCGCCCCTTCCAGCTAACGGAGCGCCCAGTGGCTACGTTGGCAACGAAGCTTGCGCACGCTGCCATTCGTCCATAGTCGAATCCTACAAACGGACGGCCATGGCTCGCGCCAGCGGCCCCGCAGAGGCGAACCTCATTTCAGGCGAATTCACCAACCAGAAATCGGCTGTCCACTATCGCATCTACAGCGAGAATGGGCATGTGTGGTTAAACTTTGAGCGTCGAGGTGCTGCGTCTATCCGTGGCAAGCGGCAACTGCTCTTCTACATCGGGTCAGGGCGCCGCGGTCGCAGCTATCTCTTCGCCACAGACGGCTTCCTGTTCGAATCGCCAGTCAATTGGTATGCCGACGAGCATGTCTGGGATATGACTCCTGCTTATCAGGAGGTGAAGGAGATCCCGCTAAATCTTCCCGCTAGCCCAAGTTGCTTGCAATGCCATGTCAGCGGAATGCGACCGCCTTTGAAGGGGACGGAAAACCGCTATCGGGAGCCCATCTTTGCGTATAACGGCGTTGCCTGCGAGCGTTGCCATGGACCGGGCGCTGCTCATGTCAATGGCGGACCGATCATTAATCCCGCAAAGTTGTCACCAGCGCGGCGGGATTCCATCTGCATGGAATGCCACCTCGAGGGCAATGTCGCCGTCGAGCGCACCGGGCGGCATGCTTATGACTTTCGTCCCGGAGACTTGCTTACTGACTATGTCCGCCATTACGTCCTCGCCAGCACAGAACAGAAGAGTTTGGGTGCGGTCACCCAAGTAGAGGCGCTGTCGCAGAGCGCATGCAAAAGAAAAAGCGGCGAAGCAATGTCTTGCACCAGTTGTCACAATCCGCACGCGTCGCCTTCTGCAGAAGAACGTGTCTCCTACTACCGCGGAAAATGTCTTGCATGCCACGGTGAAGCATTCGGGGCCAAGCATCACCCTGAGCAGGCGGATTGCACGCGATGCCACATGTCGGCGTCGCTCAGCACGGACATAGCCCACACCCAAGTCACAGATCATCGCATTCCGCGGCGGAGTGATACCCAGGCGTTGCAACCGTTGTTAGATTCAAATACGAGGCCGCACTCACCACGTTTGGTCCCGTTCCCCTATTCCGAGGACGCGGAGCAAGATATTCGAGACCTCGCGCTTGCCTGGGCATTCTTGGCACAAACTGGGAGGGATGGTGCTGGGTCGGAAGCCCAGCGTCTACTCCAAATAGCGGTGATGCAATCACCAAATGATCCCGCTCTTCTTTCTGCGCTTGGTTTCATCGAGCAGAAACGCGGCGCGGTTGACGACGCGCGCGAGTTATACCAGAAGGCGCTCACCTTAGAGCCTGATTTGATCGACGCAGCGGCAAACCTTGGAGTGATCGAGGTAAACCAGGGGCGCTTGCGCGAGCCGCTCAGATTGTGGCAAAACGCCTTTGAGAGAGCCCCGGCAAGAAGCGCTATTGGCATGAACATGGCTCGCGTCTTATGCGGCGTAGGGGAATTCGAACGTGCTCGGTCAAGCGTTTTGCGGGTACTCGAATTTAATCCGGACATGGCGGCTGCCAAGGAGATGTTGCAGCATCTGAATCGCGCGCCTCCTGTGTGTGAGCAGTGATTCTAACGCGCGTTTGCCGATGCGCGAGAAATCGAGGTTTAATCTTTCCCGGATAGCGGTTGTGGATTTTCCCATGCAAAAAATTGCTTGTGGTTCTTTTCTATTATTCGTGATCCGAATGATTTCCCTCGGCTACGTCGCGTTCGCGCAACAGTCGTCTGGGATCGGTTTGGCACAGTCCAATCCATCCGAATCGAGCGGCTCTGAGTTCAGTGAGCCGCGGCGGCTCTTGGAGCAAGGCAGGTACGACGAGGCCCTCGCGGCGCTCCATGGACTGGAGACAAGACTTCCCCCGACGAAGGGGCTCTCGCATGAGTTGGGGCTGGCGTATTACAAGAAAAGCGACTATCTGAAGGCGGTGGCCAGCTTCAAGAAGGCGCTGGAGGAAGATCCTGGCGACGACGAAGCGGTGCAATTGATGGGGCTGTCGTATTACCTCGCTGGGCGGCCTGCGGAGGCCATAGCGCCGCTCGAAAAGGTTCAGACGTGGTATCCCAGCGCAAATGTTGACGCGGCTTACATTCTCGGTGTGTGTTACGTCCAGACAAAGGATTACGCCAGCGCACGCAAAGCTTTCGCGAAGATGTTCGATGTGCCGGCCGATTCCGCGGCCAGTTATCTGTTTACGGCTCGGATGTTGCTGCGGCAGGATTTTGGGCCTGTTGCGGAGGAATACGCAAAGAAGGCGGTGGAACTGGATCCCAAGCTTCCGCTAGCACATTTGCTGCTCGGAGAGCTCTACCTCTATAAGTCCCGCCTGCCGGAAGCCGTCGAGCAGTTTCAGAAGGAGCTGGAGCTGAATCCGGGGGAAGCGGCGGTGTACTACAAGCTGGCGGATGCTTATAGCCGGTTGCAGAAGTACGAGGATGCGGAAAGGCTGCTGCAGCGCTCCATCTGGCTGGATGCTACATCGACGGGGCCGTACATCCTGATGGGGAAGGTCCTGGAGAAGAAGGGCGAGACCGCCCTTGCCGTGCGCGCCTTGCAGCGCGCCATCGCCATGGATCCCAATAACCCCATGCCTCACCATCTGCTCGGACAAGCCTATCGCGAAATGGGCCGAACGGAAGAGGCGGAGCGCGAACTTAAGTTGGCGGCGCAATTGCAGATTCACGAAGACGCAAAGCCTTGAGCAACGCAGTCGAGGCGTAGCAGAATCAGGGAGATCAATCGTGTTGAACCGCGCAAAGTTTATCTTTCTCGTTGTCACGATCGGCCTTTGCCTCGCGGCAGCTCCCGGCCGGACACAGCAAGCGCCGCCGAAAAGTCCGAAAGCGGAGCACGCTCCTGAGAAGGCGCTGGACCCGTGGTGGAAGCACGCGGTCATTTACGAGATTTATCCGCGCAGCTTCCAGGACTCGAACGGCGACGGCGTCGGCGACATCAACGGGATTACCTCCCGGCTGGATTACCTTCGCGAGTTGGGCATCGATGCCATTTGGATTAGCCCCATGTACCCATCACCCTTGGTGGATTTCGGTTACGACGTCTCCGACTACACAGCCATCGATCCTCTTTACGGCACACTGGCGGATTTCGACCGGCTAGTGAGTGAAGGGAGAAAACGAAATATCCGCGTGATCATGGATTTTGTTCCAAATCACTCGTCGGACCAGCATGCCTGGTTTGCTGAATCGCGCTCTTCGCGTACCAACCCGAAGCGCGATTGGTATATCTGGCGAGACGGGAAGGAGCCGGGCCAGCCTCCCAACAACTGGCAATCGTGGTTTGGCCATTCCGCGTGGAAATTCGACCCAATCACCAACCAGTATTACTACCATCACTTCTACACGGAACAGCCCGATCTG
This sequence comes from Candidatus Limnocylindria bacterium, assembly GCA_035490055.1. Classification (GTDB taxonomy): domain Bacteria; phylum Acidobacteriota; class Terriglobia; order Acidiferrales; family UBA7541; genus Acidiferrum. Next base: position 24,910 of record DATHIB010000014.1, read on the forward strand.
AACTGGCGCAATCCCCAGGTCCGGAACGCCATGTACGACGCCATGCGCTTCTGGCTCGGCCGTGGCGTGGCAGGGTTTCGAATCGACGCCGTGTCGCGCTTGTTTGAAGACCCGAATCTGCATGACGACCCGATCCTGCCCGGGAAGAATGCTTATGGCGATCCAAATATCGCGCACAAGTACACGGACAATTTGCCGGAAGTTCATCAGGTGCTCCGCGAAATGAGAAGCGTGGCGAACGAGTATCCAGGGGATGCAGTCCTGATCAGTGAGGCCGACGAGCCGAATATCGCTGAACTCACGAAAATGTATGGCAGCAAGAACGATGAAATCCAACTGCCGATGGATTTTCAGATTGCCGACGTCAACAAACTCTCCGCGCCGGATTTCCGCAGGCTGCTGGATGAAATCGACCGGAACCCGGCCGGCGGGCAGCCCCACTATTTTTTCAGCAATCATGATCAGCCGCGCCAGTGGGATCGCTACGGAGACGGCGTCCACAACGATCAGATCGCCAAGCTCATGGCGGCGCTCCTTCTCACCACCCGCGCGACGCCGCTTATGTACTACGGCGAAGAGATCGGCATGCGGACCACTGATCCCGTTCGCAAGGAAGACGTGCAGGATCCCATCGGGCAACTCGGCTGGCCGCAGGAGAAGGGCCGCGACGGTGAACGCACGCCCATGCAATGGGACACTTCGAAGGACGCGGGGTTCAGTACGGCGGAGCGCCCTTGGCTGCCCGTGCCGCCCAGTTCGGCCGAATACAATGTGAAGGCCGAATCGCAAGATCCCAACTCCATTCTGTCCTTCTACAAACGGCTGCTCGTGTTGCGCCGGAGCGAGCCTGCATTGCGAGATGGAAAATATCTGCCCCTGGATCAAGGCAACCCGGATGTCCTCAGTTTTCTGCGCAAGACTCCCGGGAAAGGCGACTCGATTCTTGTTGTGCTTAACATGAGTGCTGAACCAAGGACGGTCAGCTTCGCTCTCGATGTTCAGGGAGTCAGGGAAGCTACTGCGAGGCCGCTAATTTCTGCTCCGAAAATTGCTCGTGAGTCGGCAGTCCTGACTCATTTCACCGTTCCCGCTTTCGGAGTTTTTATCGGATCGGTTCACTGAAGGATTTTGCGATTTCCTGGATCAGCAGGCAGCATCCTCCGTTCTGGCGACTGCCAGCTGGGGCGGACTATGGAACTCAGCTTTCCAGCTTGAAAATCCTTTCCAGCGGCAGCCACTTCTCCCCCGGCCGCGCTTCTGGCAATGCCTTCTGAAACTTCCACATCAGCTTTTCCCACTCCTGCACTTTCTGATTCTTGCGGTCCGCCTCGGCTTTTTTCTCAAACGAAAAATTCTCGCTGACTTCCATGATCATGAACATTCGTGTTCCACGGAGATAAATCTCGAGGTTCTCGATTCCTGCTTCCTTGATGCTTTTCGTGATCTCCGGCCAAATTTTCTCGTGATAGCGCTTATATTCGGCAATCAGCTTTGCATCGTCTTTCAAATCGAGCGTCAGGCAGTAGCGTCTGCTCATAGCGGGGCGCTCTGATTTCCCATACTCGTCCTCTCCAGGCCCGGCATGGCAGCGGGCTTGTATCCCGACAGCCCAAAATAAAGGATAAACACGTAGCACAGCAGCGGCACGAGGAACGCTCTCTGAATACTCGCCGCATCGGAAATGCGCCCCATGATCGCAGGAAAAAATGCGCCGCCCACAATCGCCATAACCAGCAGCGATGACCCGCGTTTCGTGAGCGCACCCAGATTCTTGATGCTCAGCGCAAAGATCGTAGGGAACATGATGGAGTGAAAGAAACCGATGACCACAACCGCCCACACCGGTATTACTCCGGTAGCCAGCAAAGCCACTGTGGCACAAACGAGAGATGCTCCGGCAAAAAGAGACAGCAAGCGCGGCGCCGCAATCTTTTTCATCAGCGCCGAGCCGATGAAACGCCCGGCCATGAATCCCACCTGGTGCAGCAACAAGTACAGCGCTGCCACTTTCCCCGTTGTTCCCGGAACCGAGAACTGCGCGTAGCGAATCACGAAGCTCGCTACTCCAACCTGAGCACCCACATAAAAAAATTGCGCGATGACGCCTTTCACCAGATGCGCGTGAGACAGCACGCTCTCCGCGCTCTTTTCCGTCCCGGCCGCTCCTCCTTCCACGGCCGTTTCCTGTACGTCGGGCAAGTGCGCCAGTTGAATCAGCACCGCGACAACCACGAAAATGGCAGCGATCATCAAGTAAGGACCCTTCACCGTGCTGGCTTCGGCGGCGCGGTACGCTCCCAGTTGCGCCGCACTCATAGCCGCAATCTGCGCCGGCGCATACTCGGCGCCCGTGAGAATGAACGTTCGTCCCAGAATCGGCGAAAGTACTGCTCCCACAGCGTTGAACGACTGCGCAAAATTCAGCCGGCGTTCGGCGCTCGCCGCAGGACCAAGGATGGTTACGTAAGGATTCGCGGCGACTTCGAGGAAGCTCTGCCCGCAAGCCATCACAAACAGCGCGAAAAGAAAGAAGCCGTAAACCTGCGAAGAAGATGCCGGCAGAAAGAGCACCGCCCCCGTGGCGCACAAAAAAAGACCCGCAAGGATTCCTTTCTTATATCCGATCTTCTCCATCACCCGCCCGGCGGGAAAGGCCGCCAGGAAATATCCGCCAAAAAATGCCACCTGGATAAAAGAAGACTGAAAGTCGGTAAGCCCGAAAGCCTTTTTCAGATGTGGGATGAGGATGTCGTTCAGGTTGACGCCGAAGGCCCACAAAAAAAACAGGCTGGTGATGAGAATGAAAGGCGCCAGGAAGCGGCGCTCCGTTATGGGGAAAGATCGGCCGCCGTTCGCCGCTGTGCCCGGGGAATTCGTCATCCATCGTCTCCGTTATGTCAGCGCGCGGTCCAAATGCACGTATCCGCCGTCAACGAACAGGTGCTGGCCCGTGATGTGACTCGCTTGCTCCGAGATCAGGAACAGCACCATGGCCGCGATCTCTTCCGGCTTCGTCATGCGCTTGCCTAGCGGAATCTTAGAAACAATTTCCGCCAGCTTCTGCTGCGGGTCGGGAAATGTCGCCAGCCACTGCTGATAAAGCGGCGTCATCACTTCCGCGGGAACCACAGCGTTGACGCGAATCCCGTGCGGAAGGAGCTCCGCAGCCCACTCGCGCGTGAGTCCCAGGATGGCTCCTTTCGAGGCCACGTAGCCCGAAGTTCCTCCCTGCCCGGTCACCGCTGTCTTCGAGCTGATGTTCACGATCGAGCCACGCGCTTTCTTCAGCGCCCCCACTGCGTGGTGCGCCATTGCGTAGTAATGGACCAGGTTGCGCTCCAGCGAAGCCACAAATTTCTCCGTTGTGCCATGCTCGAGCCCCACGCCGTCGTTGACCCCCGCATTGTTCACCAGCGCATCCAGCCGGCCCAATTTCTGGATGGTCCCATCGACGACATTTGCACAGGCTTCCGGAGCGGAGAGTTCGGCAATAATCAGCCCGCTTTCCACTCTGCCCGCTCGCAACTCCGCGTGTAACTCTTCTCCAGCGTTCTCATCACGGTCCACGATCACCGGAATCGCGCCTTCCGCGCCGCAACCGCGCACAATCGCTGCGCCTATTCCTTTTGCGCCGCCGGTAACCAGAACAACTTTTCCTTTTAGCCGCAGATCCATGATTTAGCCGCGCAAATTAAAAAAGCCGCCGTCCAGCGGGTAGTCTGCGCCCGTAATGAAAGCAGCCTCGTCGGAGCAAAGAAACAATGCCAACGAAGCCACTTCCTGCGGCTCCCCCATTCTTCCTATCGGTTGCGATTTCGCCAATTTCTCATACATCTCTTTCTCTCGCCCCGGATAATTCTTCCGCAGGTAATCATCCACAAATGGCGTGTGCACCCGCGCCGGCGAAATGCAATTGCACCGGATATTATGCTGCACGTAATCCTTGGCCACGGAATACGTCATCGCGATCACTGCGCCTTTGCTCATCGAGTACGCAAACCGGTCGGCAAGCGCGGCGGACCCTGCGATGGAAGCCATGTTGAGGATCACGCCGCCGCCGCTTGCCTTCATAGGCCCGATGCACGCCTGCATGCCGTTGTAGACGCCTTTCACATTTACGCGAAAGAGCCGGTCGAAATCCTCCTCGGTCGTGCTCTCCACCGTCCCTACGTGTGAAATCCCCGCATTGTTCACCAGGATCCCAATACGCTCTCTCGCAAAAAGCCCCTTGAATACCTCCCGGACTTGCCGCTGATCCGTAACATCGCACGCGTGCGCGGTCCCCTGCCCTCCCGCATCGGTGATCTGCTTCGCGATTGCTTCCGCCTGTTTTAGATTGATATCCGCGATTCGCACCGCGGCCCCATTCGCCGCGAAGCGCAAGGCGATCGCCTGCCCGATGCCGCTGCCTCCGCCGGTCACGATGGCAACTTTGCCATCCAGCCTGAAATCCTTCGCGCTGCTGCCCGGACTCTTCAGAGCGAGATACCTCTTTTCCAGGGAATGAAATCTTCCTGGCCTTTCCCTTCTGCCTTCGTGCGCACCTCTCCGCTGGCGGTTTGGATGACAACCTCCAGTATCTCTTCGCCCATCTGCCGGATCGTTTTCTCTCCGGAAATAATCCCGCCCGTGTCGACGTCGATGATGTCCTGCATCCGCTGGGCCAGCCCCGAATTCGTGGATAGCTTCACCACTGGCGCGATCGGATTCCCCGTCGGTGTCCCCAGGCCGGTTGTGAACAGCACCACGTTTGCACCGGCGCCGACTTGCGCCGTTACGCATTCCACATCGTTTCCCGGCGTGCACTGCAGGTTCAGCCCCGGCTCGGTCGAGTACTCTGGATAGTCCAGCACCGCCGTCACTGTGGAATTCCCGCCTTTTTTCGCCGCGCCGGCGGATTTCATCGCGTCCGTCAATAATCCGTCGCGCATGTTCCCCGGGCTAGGATTCATTTCAAATCCTGACCCCACCGCCTTCGCCCGCGCTCCGTAACTGTTCATCAGTTGCATGAACCGGTCCGCGACTTCCTTGCGCGTGCTTCGATTGATGAGTTCCTGTTCCACCCCGCACAATTCCGGAAACTCGGAGAGTATCGTTCGCCCGCCGAGTTCCGCCAGAATATCTGCGGTGTGCCCGATGGCGGGGTTCGCTGAGAGGCCGGAAAAACCGTCCGAGCCGCCGCATTTCAATCCGAGGCACAAGCTGGAAAGCGGTGCGCGCGTCCGCTGGCATCGATTCGCTTCCATCAAACCCAGAAACGTGTTTCGAATGGCCTCCGTCAGCATCGCAACTTCCGTTCCGCTTTGCTGCTGCTCCACGATCACCAGCGGCTTATCGAATTTCGGATTCCGTTTCCGCAACTCCTCCCGCAGAATTCCGATCTGCGCATTCTGGCAGCCCAGGCTGAGCACCGTCGCGCCCGCCACATTCGGATGATGGATGTAGCCCGCGATCAGCCCGCAAAGATTATTCGAATCCTCCCGCGTCCCTCCGCAACCCCCTTCATGCAGCAGAAACCGGACGCCGTCCACGTTTTCGAAAACCCGGGAACGCTGCGGGCCCGCCGCGTCTTCCGTCAACACGCGCGTCTTGATCTCTTCACTCCGGCCATCCGCATAAAGCCGCGCCAGCTCCGCCACCTGCCTTCGATACCCTTGTGGCGCGGCGAAACCCAGTTCCTCTTCAAACGCCTGCTTCAGCACCCCGATGTTCCGGTTTTCGCAGAATACCAGCGGAACAACGATCCAGTAATTTCGCGTGCCCACCTGGCCGTCCGACCGGCGATATCCCAGAAATTCCCGCTGCCTCCATCTCGACACATCCGGCGGGGTCCAGCGGTACTCTTCCGTTTTCTCCTGAAACGCTGCGGCCTGATGATGGATGTTGCGCGTGGTCAGCAGTTCTCCTCGCCGGATCGGCGCGAACGCTTTCCCCACGAGCACGCCATACATGATGATGCTCGCGCCAGTGGCAAAATCTTCCGTAGCGAATTTGTGTTTTGCGGGAACGTCCGATTCCAGAGTGTAGGACTGGGAATCAAAAGAAATCTGTTCCCCTCGGTGCAGGCCGGCCAGCGCGATCAGCACGTTATCTTTCGAATCGAGTTTGAGCACCTTGTTCTGCATCACACCGGACCCGTATTCTCCCTTTTCGCACGCGTTTCCAGCCACCGCCCGCTTTTCCCCCGCATTGTAGAACACGCCGTGCAATTAGTCGCGTGCTTGATTCTCCAGCGGTTTCAATCTCCAGAACTTCGCCGCATTTCCGCCCAGCACGGCATTTCTTTCTTCCGCTGCGTACTTGCTGATGTAATTCTTCACCACATCCATGACCCGCGAATACGGAGCTGCCACCGTGCACACCGGCCAATCCGATCCGATCATCAACCGGCTCGGTCCGAAGCATGCGAACGCCACGTCCAGATAAGGCCGCATGTCCTCGGGCTTCCAGGCCTGCCAGTCTGCTTCCGTGACCAGGCCAGACACCTTGCAAAAAAGATTTGGAAAAGACGCCAGTCCCCGGATTCCGCGCGCCCAGGAATCAAGATCTCCGCTTTTGATCGGCGGTTTCGCCAGATGGTCCAGAACAAAGCGCTGCCGCGGAAATCGCGCGACGAACTCCGCCGCCGCGGGAAGATGCCGAGGATAAATCAGGATGTCGTAGGCGAGATCAAATTCTCCGAGCATCGCGATCCCGCGAAGAAAATCCGGTTGCAGCAGGAACCGCTCATCCGGCTCGCTCTGCACCACGTGGCGGACGCCCACCAGCTTGGAATTTCCCGCAAACGATTTCAATTCGAATCGCAATCGCGGCGACCGCAGATCAACCCAGCCGACAACTCCCAGGATGAACGGGGCGCGCTCCGCCAATTCCAGGAGCCACGGCGTCTCATCTAACGTCTGTCGCGCTTGAACCGCGACGCACCCCTGAAACCCGCTGCGCTGCAGCTCGGGTTTCAGATCCGCCGGAAGAAAATCCCGGCGCAGCGCCGCCATCGAGTCATCGATCCAACCGTACTCTCGCCGGTCATACATCCAAAAGTGCTGATGAGCGTCAATGTGCATCCCGCTAGGACCGCTTTAAGACTTGTTTTGACGCTTCTGCCGGACACCAATCCTCTTTCATCGGTAGTCCACAACTTGCTGACGCGATTCCCCTAAACCGTCGATTCCCAGCTCCACCACGTCGCCCGCCTTCAGATATTGCGGCGGCTTCATCCCCAAGCCGACTCCCGGTGGCGTCCCCGTGCTGATCACGTCTCCCGGCAGAAGAGTCATGAATTCGCTGACGTAAGCGACCAGCGCCGGAACATCGAAAATCATCTTCGATGTAGAACCTCTTTGACGGAACTCTCCATTCACTTTCAGCCACATGCCCAGTTGATTGAAATCTTGAATCTCATCCTTCGTAGCAAGGAACGGCCCCAGTGGCGCGAATGAATCCGCGCTCTTTCCTTTTACCCATTGACCTCCGCGTTCAAGCTGGAAGCTGCGCTCTGAATAGTCATTGTGCAGCGCAAAACCTGCGACATAATCCAGTGCGTTCTCCTTGCTCACGTAACTCGCTCTCTTCTCCATCACGATCGCCAGTTCCACTTCCCAGTCCACCTTCGTGGCGTTTTTCGGAATCACCAGAGGATCGTTCGGCCCCACCAGCGCCGATGTCGCTTTAAAAAAAATCACCGGCTCCTTGGGAATCTCCATCCCGCTCTCTTCTGCGTGGTCGCGGAAATTCAGCCCGATGCACACGATTTTACTCGGCCGGCAAATCGGCGGCCCCAAACGCACTGATTTTCGAACGCGCAATGTGGAAGCGCCTTGCCTCGCCAGCCAGTTCCGAAGTTTTGTTAGCCCATCGGTCGCAAAAAATTCCTCGTCGTAGCCCGGACCAAATCCGGAGGCATCCAGCCGCGTTCCATCCTCGAGCAGCACCCCCGGCTTTTCCCGCCCAATCTCGCCGAATCGAATCAGTTTCATTTCAGGAACGCTCCCCTGTGGAGAGAGTTTAACAACGACCGTAGGAAAAAGGAGCCAACATTTGAGAATGCATTTGCCCGATCGCGGGTTTTCCATCCACAGTGCGCGTCGCGGCGTTCAGGGTTGGCGATGCGCGGCGGTTTCCACGCGGCCGAGCATCATGTCGAGTTCGGCGCGGTAGAAGTATCGGCCGTTCACGATGACACCGGCGATCTTCTGCGTGTTGGCAATGTCATCGAGAGGATTGTCCGAAAGCAGCACGAGGTCCGCGAGCTTCCCTTTTTCCACCGCGCCTAGTTGGTCTTCCATTCCGAAAAAGCGCGCGGGATTAATCGTCGCGGTTTGCAGCGCTTCAAGCGGAGTGAATCCCGCGGCCACGAAACGCTGCAATTCCTCGTGGAGGCTGTAGCCCGGGAAAATATGAACACCGGCAGGCGTATCCGTTCCCGCAAGAAACGGCACCCCAGCCTTGTGCAACATTCCCACGACCTCGAGTTCTTTCTCGACAAATCTCTTTCGAATCGCCAGATCATCCGCGCCGTAACCCTGCGTGATTTCCTCGGTGAATCGCTTCCACGTTTTGTTTTTCCACGACGCCGGCACATATTTCACGCGCGTGTCTTTGCTGAAATCACTCACGTCGATCAGGTTGCCGCCGCGTTCCCACACCAGCGTCGGGCATTGCCACGTCTGATTCTTCGCAAGAATCGCAGCCAGCGAAGCAGCGCGCGCAGGGTCGTACGTGGCCAGGAATCGCCCCTCTGTCTTATTCCCTTTCAAGAACTCCTGCTCGGCCGGGGAACTCCCTTCAAAAATTCCAATGAGATGCTCGAAACTTTTCATCCCCGCCGCGGACATCTCGCTCGCGCGCACCGCATCCGGTACGTGCCCTTCGAAAGGTATCTCCTGCTCTTTGGCTTCTTCCGCGATGGCGAAAACCGCCTCGCGCGGAATCAGCGATTGCAGCTTGATGAAGTCCGCGCCCCGCCGCTTGAGATCAGCGACGGCGCGATGCGCATCCTCGGGCGTGGCAATCGCCGCGGAGCTCGGGAAGCGCGGCTTCGCTCCATCCAGCATGGGCCCGGGGGTGTAAATGCGCGGCCCGATCAGGTGCCCCGCTTCAATTTCGTTTCGCCATTTCTGCACGATGTCCAGCTCGCTGCCCATGTCCCGCACACCGGTGACGCCGTTTGCGACGAAGAGTGGCAGTGAAATGTCCTGCGCGCCGGGAAACCAGTCGCCGAAAACCAGATGCACGTGCATATCCCAGAGCCCGGGAATCAGGAAAAGTCCGCGGCCGTTCACGCTCGGGGCATTCCGCGGATACTTCGCCGATTTGCCGGGCCCCACCGAAGCAATCTGATTGCGCTCGAGAATTACGGTTTGCTCGGCCTGCAGAGCCCCCGTTCGAACGTCAATGACCGTCACATTGTTCAGCACCAGCAGATCGTCGGCCGCGGGCTTCTGCGCGTGGAGAGGCTCGAAGAAAAATAGACAAATCAAAAAGAGAATTCCGGAGTGAACGGCAAGGCGTCCGCGTATTTTCATCGTCCCGCATATTATCTGTTTTGCCGCCGGAGTTCACCTGTAGGTACTTCGAAGCACGTAGCGTTCCGGGCGACTCCGCTGACCGCTTCCTGGGCGTATGATAAAGGAAGTCCCCGCATGTACGCTGGGACCCACGCGCGGAGAAGTCCAATGAAGAAAAAAACAATTGCGATTTGCGGCGCTTTCCTGCTGGCGGCCATCCTTGCGCCGGCACAGGAAAAGTCGGTGGATAGCTCGAAGGAGCTCCAGCCTACCCATACCGGCTTGCATGAAGGCGCGACAAAACCGCTGCCGACGCAGCACGAGCACCACGGGTTCATGCAGGAGGGCATGCACCATGCGGTCGCGAAGGGCGTCACGCTGGATGCGAAAGTGGATGCGGCGGCGCATACCATCACACTCCGCGTGGGGCCGATGAATTTGCCGGCGCACACGAGCCACCTGAAAATGCCTCAGCCGCCGGATCTAGTCTGGGAAGTACCGGTCGACGGCTGGCTACTTGCGTATCACCCGAAGCTCGTGGATGCCAGCGGCGGCGCCGTACCGGGAACGGTGCTGCATCATGTGGCGTTCTGGAACGATAATCGTGCGGATTTTCTCTGCCCCAACAAGGAAGAACATATTTTCGGCGCGGGCAGCGAGATGACGGACTGGACGGAAGTGCCCGGCTATGGGTACCGCGTGATGAAGGGGGACAAGATCCGCATCGAGACGATGATGTACAACCCGACGGACACGTCCTACGACAAGGCCTATCTCGAAGTAGTGATTCCCTTCCAGGAAACACCGGGAGACGCGAGCGCTGCCGCGCCGCGAAAGAATGTTTACCCCGCGTGGATGGACGTGACCTCGTGCGGAAATTCCGGTTATGACCTGCCGTCGGGGAAAAGCGAGAAGACGGGAACGGTGACGGTAAAATACGACGGCATGCTAATCGCTGTGGGCGGACACTTGCACGATTACGGAAAGCAGATTGTCCTGCAGGATGTGTCGCGCAAAGAGACCGTGGCGACACTCGATGCGAAGGCGGACGCTCAAGGGCATCTTGAGTCCGTGCCCGTGAAGTTGCTTGTGCAGGATGGCGGCTACAAATTTGCGACAGGCGATGTCCTGAAAATTTCTGCAACTTACGACAATCCGACCGGAAAACTCTTGCACAATGGCGCGATGGGAATCGCGGTTGGCTATTTCGTGGCCACCGATGATACGAAGATGGCAGCACTGCGGCGGAATGAGAAGCCGCCGCACGACATGGCGGGTATGTCCCACGATCATTAAGAAGAGAATCCGTGGGCAGTGGGTGGCGGGCGAGAACAGAGGGGCCTCGCGGCGATGCTCGGGGCTGGCATAAGCTCGCGTGCCCCGGGATTTTCGGGTTAGCGGAAATGCGACTAGGACTAAGGAAATGAGAAATTCTTTTCATATTCTGGCTTATTCTGGCTAATTTCTTAGAGTGCTAGCTTATCCGACCCAGTAAATGTTGCCGAGTTCCGCCCATGCTTGTAAACATCGTCCAGGATAGTGCGGCTGGATCTATGGCAGGATGTTCCCTGCAGCAGCGATCAACAGTGTGCTCACCGCGGCAGCTAACATCTTGCATTTTTTGGACTTAGAAGCAATCTGCCCAAACTTTCGATTTTCCTGTGTGGGCGAAAGCTGATGCTGTGCGCTGTCAAGTTCATTTGCCTGTTGCCCTCGGGGGCGGCGGAACGAGGCTATACCGAGTTTTACCTTGTGTAAGCCGTGTTCCCTGCGAAAATTGGTACTGGGCTTGCTCTTAGAAGAGTACTAGCGTTGGGGGGATCACCGATCCAAAAACTCATGAGTATCTTTGCTTGGCAGCTGCGAGGTCTCTGGTTGAAGTCTGACTGGAGATCAATTCGAAGGAGGCCGGATATGCCAGTTGCACAAACGAGAAAAGAGTTCTATCCGCTTTGCTACGGGCATCACCAAGAAATGATGCCTGACCAGTTTAATTTACGCAACACTAGCGATCCTAGTCAGACGCTGGCTTACGCTTGTCGCGAGCCCGGTTGCCTGGTCCGCTACGACAGCTCTAGAGGGTATTTCTTCGTGCAGGGCGGAAATGAAATCGAAGAAGAAGCTACGCCTAGCGTCACTTGCACGCATGATGGGACATCTATGTATCTCGCTGAAGTGCAGCCGCAGAACACTAGTTATCGCTTGTGGAGATGCCCGCAATGCGAGGCAAGCCGAACCAATGAGGAAGGCCTCGCAGTCGGCCAATTCTAGCGAACACTTCATGTTGTTGGAGGGAGAAACCCTGGAGGCCTGGAGCAGCGGGCATGGCTACCGCTGGGATTTCTCGATAGATACTCATTCGCGGCTTGCGGGATTCCCCCACTCCTCGACCCGCACTACAAGCTGGAGCCCGACGACAAATTTCGTGCTCTCCACACGTTGGCAGTACACCACGCGCGCCAGCGACTTGACGCCTCCCTCTGCAGCGGTAACCAGCACATGCTTCCCCGGCGCACAGATCAACTCAGTCACTACGCGTGCGCCTCGAGGACTCACATTTTCGGTGACGGTCCTCTCATTAAGCCCGGATTCGTCCAGCCGCAAAAGCTCCACCGTCACTGTCTTCGCAGTGCGCTTTTCATACCGGCCAGTGGGTACTTGCATCTAGCACTTGCTCCCTGTCGGTGCCTTATTCGGATGCCGGCCGAGTTGCGTCGGAATATAAGGATAGAGGGAGTTTAGTCTCTCAGTCCTACTTCAGCGGGAAAACCAACAACGCCTCTAAGCAACCTCCTTTGGTTGCCACCGTTCGGCAACACCAAGAATCTCGTAAGTCGAAGCTACGGTCCTGGACAAACGACCAGCGGACCGCAGAGTGCTCGGCGCTGACGAGGCAGAAGGTGCCCCGAGCCACGAAGGAACGCTCTACGTACGTTCCCAAGAAGGGAGTGTATGTCGATAGTGAAGAGTCGACAATCAGAGAAATACCCCAATTGACGATGAGAAAATCCTTGCCGTGCTGTTCCATACAGACCAGGTTATCGGGCGCATCGTAAGGATAGCGGGCGACCCTGATGGGACCGCCGTCTGCGGGCACACCGTGACTGGGGTTAGTTGTGGCACTTCCATCCATGAAAAATGGTGGGAGGTTGTGAGAGCCGTACCCACAAAATTGAGGTGTTCAACCACTCCAATATAATGTCAACACCCGATTGATTTTCGTTGTTGTCAGGCCTACACGTATAGTGTGGCAGTTCGTGAGGTCATCCCGCCCCTTCGGGAGGTCTGCGTGGAGAGTCGTGGCTGAGCCCATTCCAAGCCGTCGATCCGAGCGGCGTATCGCGCAGGTATTGGCCGCAGAGATTTCGCTTTCAGAAGAACCTGTGCCCAAGGAAACGACGGTCACTGAGAATGTGAGTCTTCACGGTGCACGCGTCATTACGGTGCGGCCCTGGCAAACGGGGACCCGCTTGATGGTTGCTTTTCTATGGGATGGCGTTCGATCTGAAGGTAGGGTCACTTACTGCCAGCGCAAGGGGAGCGGCTTCGCCATTGGGGTAGAGCTATCCGGACAGTTGCAAGCCGCATAGCGAACCTACCCTGGTCTTGGGAGGACGAACGTGCGCGCTGATAAGCATTTCTTGGCTGGCCAAAGTATCCCTTCTAGGAGGCACTACCCGCGAGTCGAGACGCCCAACGAAGTCTGGGTCTACTGGAATTGCAAAGGACGTGAGGATACTTCACAAGTCCGGGATTTGAGTATGGGAGGTTTGTTCGTCAAAACAGAAGTGGCGCGTGACGTGGACACGACGATCAGGCTTGACTTTCTTGTTCAGGAAGGACAAATCAGGGCGGAAGCTGTTGTCCGGCATGTAAAGCCCGGCAGGGGGCTGGGATTAAAATTCACCGCGCTGACGGAGGAAGACGGCCCCCGCCTGACAGCATTGATGACAAGGCTTCGTAGTTTGTCTCAGTCCCGCACCAACCCGAAATGAAAGCGCCCGGCCATTTCCCTGGTCACTGTGCGTTGAAATAGCGAGGAAGCGCACCTGGCTCAATATCTTCACATACGGTGCGTTGTAAAGACCGACCGAACAAGCGCGCATGAGCGCATTCAGTCCGTGGGCGGAGCCAAGCCAGACGGAAGTCGCTGGATACTGACCCAGGACAAAGCCATTTCATGCATCCAGGACGGGACTCACGTATTCTACATCGAGAAACCTGGGGGTCTTCGGCTTGACGTGATCGTCGCAACGAGCGCGCATGGCAACTACCTTAAGACGGTCGCTGATAGAGAGCAGCCGGACAAGCTTCTGTCTCTGCCGTCCTGTCCTTAGATTGAGGGGCAACGTCTGAGGCACACTTGAAAATTATTGAATCAATGCTCGTGTTCTCAGCGCCTTCTGGGTAGCAGCCAGAGCCAAACGCCTGCGAGAAATTCAGAAAGCGGATGCGTTTCACCGACCCCATTGTGAAGCGTCTTCCGACCTGCCCTGAATGCAGGCCCGTGATTTTCACACGATCGCATGTTTTTGGGTTGACATTCTGAGCGCATTGAAGCATTCTCGTTGGGCAACATCCGCTGAGGGACGACAAGCGATACCTACCCAGCTCAGCAGACACAAACCTTTCCCCAGCCTCAGGTAATGCACCCTCCCCCCAGCTCTGGGTACGGCTAGTTACTCTGGCCCTAAGCAGGGTCTGCAATAGCACTTTCATCCTGTAGGCGGTAAATCAAAGGAGGTTGATATGTTTGCTCGATTCGTATCTATGCGCTTGAAGAGCGGTAATTTGGCCGAATTCAACCGCATCCTTGAAAAGGAAGTCATTCCACTACTGCAACGCCAGAAAGGTTTCCGGGAGGAAATCGTCCTGACGAACGCGGGTGGGGCAGAAACGGTTGGCATCAGCATCTGGGAACAGAAAGAGAATGCTGAGTCCTATAACCGCGACAAATTCCCCGAAGTCCAACAATTGCTGGCGAAAGTGCTGGACGGAAATCCACAGGTCAAAACGTACGAAGTCTCACACTCAACCGTTCACAAGATCGCCGCTCACGTAACAGCGTGAAGACGACAACCTTCCGTTCAACATTCCATTCAGACGGTGCTGTTTCGACGGGGGCGGGCTTGGGCTCGCCCCCTGCGTTTCCCGGTATGGCGTGGGTGGGGGGATCCCGCGAAGCCGTCCGAGATGCCCCGACCAGCGCCGGGGTAGAGGCCAATCGCAATTTGTGGGTGACGCGGGAAGCAGTGGACAAGCGTCGCGAGATGATCGAGAAATAGCTAGCGGCTCCCACATCCGAGCAGACAATGGACAAACGCTGCACGCAACTCGCGCACGCAGCGTTATCCCTCATCCTTTCGAGTAAAAACCGCGTGAATACGGCGCGCCCTACTTTGGCACTTCCAACTTCCGCTCGTACGCTTCCAAGGTAGTCCGCGTCTTCCCATATTCCACGAAGTCTTTCACCAACGCAGCGAGATTAGACGCGGTTTCTGCGTTCGATTTTAGGTACTGCTGATACTGCGGCTCGTTGATTCTCAGTGGGTTTTTGTTCAGGTGCTCGATGGCTGCGGTGGTATTCGAGGCCAACTTCTTCGCCACCGGCATGATTCGGTCGATTGCCTCTCGCTGCCAAGGCGAGGCGCTGCTCCGCAGATTTTGCAACTTGCTGATGGTTTTGCCGATAGCGTTGATGCGCTCTTTGATCCGATCCAATTCTTCGGCATGGCTCTGTCATGACATGTCGGATCGCGTGAACGACTCCAGCTCGTCCGAATCACGCTGCAGGTCAGCCGCCTGCCCTTTGATGTCTTCCAGCAGCTGCGATACTTCCTTGTTGTCCTCCGGCGGCGCTGCCTGAACGTCTAGACGCGCGATCAGCAACGCGGCAGCCGCTAATGCGACTGTGCCGAGACAACGGCCAAGAATTTTTCGTGTCCTCGTTACTCCTCTCTTGATTCGTCGCGGTGTGATTTCGATGGCATGGGCTCCTGAGTGCAAACAACCTCGAACAGAGCCCCACGCCTTGTATGCCCGAGATGTGCATTTTGTGCTCCAAAACGAACCGAATTTGTGCTCTCCAGCTAACTCGCCCGGATTGAATGTTTTAGTGGCAAGCGCCATTCAGGAAGGCGGCTTCAAGGGGTGCCAAAGGTTGGATAGTGACGGCATGGCGACATCGGCCCGTCAGCGGCTGACAGCTCGGTCCTCGGCGCCTCATTTAAGCTCGGACGCGAAAGGCCAACCTAGCGGAGGAGCGACATTGCAAACGGGGAAACCCTGGCTGTTCTGGGAGGCGCGATGTATCGGGAGCATGAGAACGAGCTACGCATACCCGTGGGCGCGGACGAAAGATGGCGTTTTGCTGGCGCAAGAACGAGGTGGAGAGATTTCTCCCTGCCCAGGTTCGCAAAAGCGAAGCGGGAAGAAAAAGCCGGGCTGCTCGGTTATAGCCGAAATGACGGGCGGATGTGGCGGTTGAAGAAAATGGAGGCAAATAGAGTTTCTTCGCGCAACGATTGCGCCATGGGAGAGAGGCCGGCTTGAGAAGGCTTGCGCTGTGCAATGCAGCCATCGCCTGGATGGATTCAGTCGGCGGCGAGGCGCCAGCGCTGTTTTTGTTGCGGGGTAGCCGGTGCCTGCGCCGGAGACGGAGCGGGCACGCCGGACGGAGCGATGGCAGGATTCTTCACATCAGTTGTGGGATCGTCGAGGACGGAGGCGTGCTCGAGGATGCGGCGGGCGTAAACGGCGACGGTTTTGACGCCGGAGGCGTAGGCCGGATTGGGAGCGCGCACGCCGCCGTTGTAGGCGCCGGTGGCCTTTTCAACGTCGCCGCCGAAATGATCGAGAAGGCCACGGAGCAGCAAGCCGGCATAGGTTGTGAGCACGGCATCATCCACGGAATTCAAGTGCAGCTCCTGCGGAGGCCGCAGGCGAGCAGGCAGCAAGCGGTAATCACGTTTATCTTTCAGGTAAAGCTGATGGGCGGCACGGAGGGTTTCACGGGTGATTTGCCAGGTGCCGATGGCGTAGTCACTCACCATGACGCGCTTGCGGGTACGGCGAAGAACGATGTCGTCCGGTTGAGCGCGCTTCTTCCAGACGGCATGGGCGAGATCGCCGTCGACATCCATGTAATCGTTCTCCATCGCGCCGACGCCGAGGAAGTAATCGAGGGGAAGCGAATAGAAGTGGGCAACGTCGAGAATGTCGGCGGCGAGCTGGGTGGCCTGTTCTTGTGTCAGTGGGCGGGGAGCGGGATCGCTCCTTGCGAGCACGCGGTTGTCGGTTTGCGATTTGAACACGAGAAACCTGGCCAGCGCGGGGCGCAGCCGAAATGAACTGAGGGATTCCAGCTTCTGCCCCGTGGGGACGCCATACGCAACGTCGAACATGTGGCTTTGCCGCTGGTGGTAGGCAAAGTCCTTCTCAGTCCAGGTATTCAGTTCGTAGTGGGCGATCAGGTTGTAGCTTTCAAGTTGTGCAAGGTGCGGGACGGCGGTGAGCAGATCGTTGTCGCTGACAATGAAGATTTCGTAAGAGGGACCAGTGGCGGTATCAACGGCAGTCAGCAAGATACGCGAGGTGTCACTGCCGTCCCGGGCCTCACGGCCGCGCAGATATTCAAAATGGAGGAAGGCTTCGAGCTGGTCGTGGAAAGTGGCGACTCTCGCGGCGGCTAGGCCGGGTGCAAACGGCAGGACCAGCCGGTTGACTTGAATCTTGGGCGCGGGAAGAGCGGGGTATCGCGGGGCATGCAGGTCCAAGGGCCAGAGGCGATAGGCGGTGTAGGCGCAGGCCGCAAAAGCCAGTAGTCCAGTGGTGAGGCACAGAAGGTGTCTCGCGAGCCTAGTGAAGAGTTTTCTGTCTGACATCGCTCCACCTCCCCCTTTATTCCTCGACAGCGGAATTTTGCTTCGCCGAACTAGCGTACGATTTGTCTTCTGCTACATAAGGAGCACTTGCGCTGCCCGAACGGGAGCAGCCACTAAACAAGAGAAAATGAACGGCTTATGAAATGCGACGCCGAAGGGTTTGGGCTGGAAACTTGGGTGGGCGTGTCCAGGCTGCCACGGCTTGCTCACGACCGGAAGCCGGTAAATTGCTGGTTGAGCAGAGGGGCTTTGCTCGCTGCCCGTCGGGCTATGGCGCGACGCGGAGCATGACGACGGTGCGGCTGCCGATCAAGAGAACTACGCCGCGGCGATGCGGCGAATCAAGTCTTCCTGCTCGGACTGGGATTCGGCGCCGATGGTGAAGGCGTCGAGGAGATTGAGCGAGAGGGCGAAGCGAAGGGCTTCGTCCTGGCGATGGCGAAGATCGCCCTGGCCAAGGATTTTCATGCCGACGATGCCTTTGTCCGCGGCGCGCATCTCGAGGAGCACTGCAAGGACCGTGTCGGGATCGGCGTCCATGTACGCGCCAACGGGATTGATGCGGACGAGATCGACATCGACCCAGGGAGATTTGGCGGCGGCGCGGAGCGCTTCGATGCTGTGGCACGAGCAGCCATGAGCGCGAATGATGCCCTTTTCTTTGGCTTCGGAGAGAACATCCATGACGCCTTTGTAGCGCGCGGTCCAATCGCCTTCGGTGAGGCAGTGCATGAGGCAGACGTCGATGTGATCGGTGCCGAGCTCGCGGCGAAAACGGTCGAGATCGGCGCGAGCGGAAGCGGGGTCGCGCGCCCACGTTTTGGTGAGCACGGTGACTTTATCGCGCGGGACATGCTTCAGGGCTTCGGCGACGTGCGGGTGGCTGCCGTAAGAATCGGCGGAATCGAAGAAGCGCAGACCATGATCATAGCCATTGAGGAGCAGGTCGGAGAGGCCTTTGATGCCGAGGGCAGTCTGGTGGGAATGATGACCGCTGCCGACGGTTCCGGTGCCCATGGCGAGGCGGCTGGTCTGGATGCCAGTCTTTCCGAGGGTCACCGTGTCGGCGGCGCTGAACTTGCCCGAGAGCGCGGGAAGAGCGAACGGACGCTGCGCGAGGGCGGCCGTATGGATCCAGGCGGCACCAGCAGCACAGGCGGTGCGATGGATGAAATCGCGACGTTTCATGCGGCCTCCTTGTTGCAGCGTTTCCGGGGTAGTTTACCTCTTAATGGACGCGCAAAGCCGGCAGTGGGTTATCAGGCGCAGCGCTAGAGTGAAGGTCGAGGAACTTCATAGTAGAGGAACTGTACGCCCACGCCCAATTTATCATTTGTAGCTCCCAGCGGTTCGACATGCGCGACGCGCCCTGTGAAACACCATTCCGCCACGTCGTCCCCAACCACTTCCCGGGGCATTTTCAAATGCACCTGAATCATCATTCCCTCGTGTACCCTCTGATCCGTGGCGAAATAAACGCCATGGTTGCAGATATTCATGGAGTCGGCCTCCCGTTCAGAATCGGTCGAGGCTTGCAGGGGGCGAAACTTCAACGGGACTTTCATGATCATACGGCGTGCAGAACGGCGCTCCGGTGCCGGCATGGTTTTCCTTTTGGACCCGGGAGGGCACCAGGTTGAGATTAGGAGGGCGCCAGATCAGTTTTACGAATAGGAGCCGGCAGGGTCAAGCACTATTTCATCTTTCGAACGATGATCCTGGGGGATAAGTGCCGTCGATCCAGTACTAAGCGAGGAGAAGGCCTTTGGGAACATGGAGCCGGTCTTCGCGCCGATCGTGATGTGCCCACCAGTCGCGCCAAGCGCCGGGGTCTTTGCCGAACGAGGCACCGGTGATGGCTTGCAAAGAGGCGCAAACCAAATCTTGCGTCGCGGGCTCGAGGGAATCATCGTCGAGGAGATTCAGGAGCTGGGGAACGGCGGTGAGGCGCTGCTCATTCGTGAGCATGCCGGAACGCGCAAGGTTGAAGGCCGCGCGTTCGCGAACTTGCTCGGCGGGATCGTGGGCCAGAATGGAAAGAAGCGGATCGATGGATTCCGCGGTGCCCAGCATTGCCAATCCTTCGACGGCCCAGAAACGTATCTGCTGATTCGGATCGCGAGAATAGCGAAGGAGCGTGGTCAATACCGTGGCGGGCTCAACGCCGCGGTTGCCGAGAGCGCCGAGCCTCCAGAGCGCGAGATAGCGACCGTCGGGATCGTTATGAATTTGATTGAGAAGCCTTGCGAGACTTTGCGGGGACTTCCTCAGGTCGTTGGCGACGAGATCGATATCCATGGCAGCGACACGCACGCGAGGATCGTCGGAGTTGAGAGCTGCAAGCACCAGATGGAAAAGCTGATCAGTTTCTTCGAGATGGCCACGCCAGGAATCCAGATTCATGTGGATCAAGCCGAGAGACTGGTCGGGCCGGTCGATGGCAAGTTCGAGAAGGCGCTCGGCCTGCTGTTGGGGCGCTAGGTGGCTGATGGCCTCGATGTCGGTGTTATTAGCGCGAGGATTGGAGGCTGGCACTAGAGCGGGCGCCTGAACAGGGCCGGATGCCAGTGACGGGGCAGTGTGGAACCATTTCGCCCCAGCAATATCAAGGCGCGCGACTTGATAACCAGCGGCGGTGGAAGTGGCGGCGAGCACGATCAGCAATGAGACGTAACGAGGCCAGCGATTCGGAATTTCCGATTCGCGATGAGCGGCCCGGTCCCCGTGTAGAGCGGGCGGAGGAGCCCCGGAGATGTCTTCCAAAGAATCGTTCATGGGTCACGCGAGGCGTGCCAACTTCGGCGCACGCTAAGGAGCAAGTTAAGCGGGGGAAAGGAGGGCAACAATGGTACGCGCGGCCAGCGAAACTCTTTATTGGTGGCAAACCCTGTAGCTTCAATACGATTGGAGGAGTTGCTGGTACGCGGCTCACGTTCGAAACCCGTACCAAAGAACAGGGCCTGAAGGCGGTGGCAGCGCCGAGCGATGAGCCAAGTCCCGGAGAACCATCCGGAAGCAAGTGGCGCGTCCCGCAGAAGCACACAGGATGCAAAAAAGGATGCAAAAGGCGCACTTTGCCGAAGGTGGAGGGTCTGCTAGAATGAGGAGCTTGGTTTTGCGACAGTTCGAGCAGGAAATCCAAGCCCAAATAAAAACTGAAGCAGGAAGAAAAATGGCACTGAAGTGTGAGTTCTGCGGCAAAGCGCCGCATTTTGGAAACGTGATCAGCCATGCGAATAACACGCGGCGGCGCCGGTGGAATCCGAACTTGAAACGCGTGCGCGCAGTCGTGGCGGGCGTGAGGAAACAAGTCCGCGTTTGCACCGCGTGCATCCGCGCCGGCAAGGTACAGAAAGCCGCCTGAGCCTCCAACCTTGAACTTGACCGTTGCGAACCGGCGTTCGGTGGGGCATCCGATGAGACACTCAAGAGGAGTGAAGCGCGCAGCAGCATGGCTGCCTTTGGCGGCAATGGTGTTTGCCGCCGCCGCGGGCTGCAACAAGGAAACGCGGCATGCCCCGGACGTGTGGGCGGTGGTGAACGGGAAAGAGATCAAGCGGGATGAAGTCGATAAGTATTATCGCACGCGGGTAAATCCGGAGGGGCAGGAGCCTTCGCAGGAAGAATCGCTGTCGCAGAAGCTGAACGTGCTCGACGAGCTGATCAACAACGAGATTCTGCTCGAAAAGGCAAAAAAGCTGAACCTCGAGGCGAGCGACGGCGAAGTGGAAGACAAGTTCACCGAGCTGAAGAGCCCGTACACCGAAGACGAATTTCAGCGGCGGCTGAAGGATCAAGCCATGACGGTGGAGGATCTGAAGCTCGAGTTGCGGCGGCAGCTTTCGATCCAGAAATTGCTGAACCGTGAAGTAGTAGCGAAGATTTCGATCACCGACCAGGACGTCACGGATTTTTACAACGCGAACAAAGCGCAGTTTAACGTGGCGGAGCCGCAGTACCACATTTCGCAGATCCTGGTGACGCCCAGGAAAGAACAACAGATCCGCAACCGGAAGAACGACGACGCCACCAACGAAGCCGAGGCCCAGCGGAAGGTGAAGATGCTGATGGACCGGCTAAACAGCGGGGCGGACTTCGCACAGTTGGCGATGGATTATTCCGAAGACGCGAACACCGCGGGAACGGGCGGCGACCTGGGCTACGTTCCGGAGTCGGCGCTGAATCAATCCGACCCGGCGCTGAAAAAGGTTGTGGTTGGATTGAAGGCCGGGCAGGTAAGCCAGCCGATTCAGGTTCAGCCGAAAGACGGCCCGCGCATCCTGATCCTGAAGCTCATTACCCGTGAATCCCCCGGGCTGCGTGGCATAGCCGAACCGCAGGTGCAGCAAACCATCCGCGACACGCTGCGCAATCGCAAGGAACAATTGCTGCGCCTCGCCTATCTGGCGATCGCCCGGGATGGGGCGCGGGTGACGAACTTCCTGGCGGAGCAGGTCATCGAGGCGGCAGGCAAGTTACCGGACGCGGCGAAGACCACCATGCCGCTGCGATCCATCGGGCACTGAAGAAACTTTTCCCCTCTGAAATTCCGGACTTTCCCGTTCCGCCCGGAAAGAAAATTCGTCAAATCGATTAGAGCTTAAGCGACCACACACAGGACTTCGCCGGCGTTCACGGGCTGGCCTTCCCTGGCGAGGACGCGCTCGACGGTGCCGCTCTTGGGTGAGCGGATTTCGTTCTGCATCTTCATGGCTTCGACAACCAGAAGGCCCTGGCCGGCTTCGACGTGATCTCCTGCTTTGACGAGAAGACGCACGACCTTACCGGGCATGGGCGCAACGACCTGCTGACGGCCTTCGGCTTCGACGTTGGCGTGGCGGCGGCCGCTCCAGGCGCGAGGATCGATGATTTCGGCGGTGAATTCACGCGCGCCGGTCTGGAGCTTCAGTTTGCCGTCGGGAGATGGCGTCACGCTGATTTCAAAGGATTGCCCATCAAGCAGAATGGAAATTGTGTTGGGAGCGATCTCGACGGCATCGACTGTCAGGGGCCGGCCATCCAGCGTCACGCGCCAGCCGGAAGCATCGCGTTCGAGTTCGATGACGTGGTTTTTTTGCTCGGAGGGGGACGCGAGTTGGACTTCGTATCTCATGGCAGGCGGTCCAGTTGCGCACGACGGCCTTCCTGCTTCCAGCGAGAGGGCTGGTCTGCGGAAGAAGAGGACAGACAAGAATGTCTGTCCCACTGGTTTGCCTGCCAGATTGCAGCGGCGATGGCGGCGGCATCGGAGCGGGAGTTTCCGGTCTGATTTTCGTCCGCAGGAGACGCGGCGAAACGCGGACGGCGGAGCAACTCGTCAAGCCACCTGGTGTGGATCTCGCCGCGGAGAAAATCGGGTTCAACAAGGATGCGGCGGAAAAACCCCACATTGGTCTCGATGCCGGTGACGGTGTACTCCTCAAGGGCGCGGCGAAGGCGGGCAATGGTTTCCTCACGGCTATTGCCCCAGGCGATGAGTTTTCCGAGAAGCGGATCGTAATCGTTAGGCACGGTCCAGCCCTCGTAGACGCCGTCGTCCAGGCGAATGCCCGGGCCGCTGGGAACCTGGCGCGAAAGAATTTTTCCTGGTGAAGGAAAGAAATTATTATCGGGATCCTCGGCGTAGAGGCGAACTTCCATGGCGTGGCCGCGCGGGGTGATGGATTCCCAAGCGAAGGGCAGGCGGTGGCCGGCGGCGATGGCGATTTGAAGTTTTACGAGATCGAGGCCGGTAACCTGCTCGGTGACGGGATGTTCGACTTGCAAACGCGTGTTCACTTCCAAAAAATAAAAATTGAGATTGGCGTCAACGAGGAATTCGACAGTCCCGGCGTTGACGTAGCCGCCGGCGCGCGCGAGGCGCACCGCGGCGTCGCCCATTTTCTTGCGCAGGTCGGGCGTGATGATTGGCGAGGGCGCCTCTTCGATCACTTTTTGATGGCGCCGCTGGACGGAGCATTCGCGCTCACCGAGAGAGACGACGCGGCCGTGGGCGTCGGCGAAAATCTGAAATTCAACGTGACGGGGCCGTTCGAGATATTTTTCCATGTAGAGACGTTCGTCGCCGAAGGCGTTCATGGCTTCGGAGGAAGCATCTCGAAACGCGGATTCGAATTCTGCGTCGCTGTGGACAAGGCGCATGCCCTTGCCGCCACCACCAGCGACCGCTTTGAGCAGAACGGGATAGCCCATGCTGTGTGCTAGCGACTGAGCTTCCGCAAGCTTTTCGATGGGAGCGTTGGTGCCGGGAACGATAGGGACATCGACGCGGCGGGCAAGCTGGCGGCCGGCGGTTTTGGAGCCGAGAGATTCCATGGCGTCGGCTGGCGGCCCGATGAAGGTGAAGCCCGCATCCGTGCAGGCCCGCGGCAGTGCGGCGTTCTCCGCGAGAAACCCGTAACCCGGATGCACGGCATCGCAACCGGCGCGACGCGCCACGTCCATGAGTTTATCGATGCAAAGATAGCTTTCGCGCGAAGGCGCCGGGCCGATGGGATAGGCTTCATCGGCAAGGCGGACGTGAAGCGATTTGCGGTCGACCTCACTGAAGACGGCGACGGAGCGGATGCCCAGCTCGCGGCAGGCGCGCAGGATGCGCACGGCGATCTCACCGCGATTGGCGATCAGGATTTTCCGGAACATGGCTAGTTTGCGATGCAGCGGAATTTTAGCATGCGCGGCGGCGACACGACGCTCGCGGTTCGGCTTGCGTGTCCAATCGTTTGCGGTGTAAGAAGGTGTGGCGAATTCATGGGAGAGGGAAAATGATGAGCAAAAAATTGCTTTTGATCCTGGCAGCGATGCTGCTCGTGGCTGCGACTGTGCCGGCGCAAGAGCCGGTCATTGCACCAGCAGACAATTTGATCGTAGATGGCGTGCCGAAGATACCGGCGTCGCTGGCGGAGACGGCGGGGCGATACGGGTCGTATCGTAGCGCCAATCTGGCGGATTGGCATCCCACGAAGCGAGAGATGCTGATCGCGACGCGATTTGGGGATACGCCTCAGCTTCATCTGGTGAAGATGCCGGGTGGGACGCGGCAGCAACTGACTTTTTTCGCGGACTCCGTCGGCGCCGGGCGTTTTCATCCGAATGGCGGCGACTACATACTTTTTGCGAAGGACATTGGCGGCGGGGAGTGGTACCAGCTCTATCGTTACGACGTGGCCACGGGCAGCGTGACGCTGCTGACGGACGGGAAGTCGCGGAATCTGGCGGGACCGTGGTCGTCGAGCGGCGATCAGGTCGCATACATCTCCACGCGGCGCACGGGAAAAGATACGGATTTGTGGATGATGAATCCGAGTGACCCGAAGACGGATCACTTGCTGACGCAACTGGCGGGCGGCGGATGGCAGCCGCTGGATTGGTCGCCGGATGACAAGAAAATTCTGTTGGAGGAAGAGCTTTCCATCAACGAATCGTACCTTTGGCTTGTGGACGCGACGTCCGGTGAGAAGACCGAGCTGATACCGAGGAATACGGCCAAAAAAGTTTCTTATGGCCAAGGGCGGTTCAGCAAGGATGGCAAGGGGATGTACGTCACGACGGACAAGGACTCGGAGTTTCACCGGCTGGCCTACATCGATCTGTCAACGAGGCAGCCGCAGTACCTGACGACGAACATTCCTTGGGACGTAGAGTCGTTCGACCTCACGCATGACGGAAAGATGATCGCGTTCATCACTGATGAAGAAGGCGTAAGCGTCCTGCACGTGATGAACACATCCACGAAGAAGGTGACGCCGCTGCCAAAGCTGCCGGCAGGAGTGACTGGCTCTCTGCGCTGGCATAAGAATGGGCACGAGATCGGATTCTCGCTGAACAATGCGCGGGGCCCGGGAGATGTGTATTCGCTGGATGTGGCAACCGGAAAAATGGAACGGTGGACGGCGAGCGAGACGGCAGTGAAGACGGATGGATTCCAGGAAGCGGAGCTGGTGCGATGGAAGAGTTTCGACGGGAAGATGATTTCAGGGTTTTTGTACAGGCCGCCGGCGAATTTCAGCGGCAAGCGGCCAGTGCTGGTGGTGATTCACGGTGGGCCGGAAGGGCAGTCGCAGCCGACATTTCTCGGGCGCAGCAATTATCTGCTGAACGAACTGGGGATTGCGCTGATCTATCCGAACGTGCGCGGGTCGACGGGGTACGGGAAGACGTTCTCGCTGATGGACAACGGGCTTAAACGTGATGACACGTACAAGGACATCAACGCGCTGTTCGACTGGATCGCGACGCAACCGGGACTGGATAGCGAGCGGATCGCGGTAACCGGCGGGAGCTACGGCGGGCACATGACGCTGGCAGTGTCGACGTTTTACAGCGACCGGATTCGCTGCTCGGTGGATATCGTGGGCATGTCGAACCTGGTGACGTTCCTCGAGCACACGGAGGCGTACCGGCAGGATTTGCGGCGCGTGGAATACGGCGACGAGCGCGAGCCGAAAATTCGGGAGTTCCTCGAAAAAATCGCACCGATGAACTACATCGAAAAAATCAAGAAGCCCATATTCGTGATTGCGGGAAAAAACGATCCGCGCGTGCCCGTGAGCGAATCGCAGCAGATCGCCGATGCGTTGAAGAAGCAAGGAACGCCGGTATGGTTGCTGATCGCGAAGGACGAAGGCCACGGGTACCGAAAGAAGCCGAACCAGGATTTTCAGTTTTATGCGACGGTCGAGTTCTTGCAGGCGTATTTGCTGAAATAAACCCGACTACATCCTGACTGCGCCTCAACTGTCGGGCACGGCATGCCCCGCCCATACACAAGATTTACAACTACAGTGGGATGTTGCCGTGTTTCTTGCGAGGGTTCGTGTCGCGCTTGTTTTCGAGGGCACGGAGAGCGGTAATGATGCGGGCCCGGGTGTCGGCGGGCTCGATGATGGCGTCGATGTAGCCGCGCTCGGCGGCAACGAAGGGATTGGCAAAGCGGTCGCGGAATTCGGCGATTTTTTCCTGGCGGAGCTTTTCGCGCTCGGATTCGGGAGCTTTGTCGAGCTCGCGCTTGTTGACGATATTTACGGCGCCTTCGGGGCCCATGACGGCGATCTCCGCGGTGGGCCAGGCGAAATTCGCATCGGTTCGAATATGTTTGGATGCCATTACGCAGTACGCCCCGCCGTATGCTTTACGGGTGATGACAGTGATTTTTGGGACGGTGGCTTCGGCGAAAGCGAAGAGCAATTTGGCCCCATGCTTGATAATCCCGCCGAATTCCTGCTGGGTGCCCGGAAGAAAACCGGGAACATCTTCGAAGGTGACGAGCGGGATGTTGAAGGCGTCGCAGAAGCGCACGAAACGCGCGCCCTTCACAGAGGCATTGATATCGAGAACACCGGCAAGAAAGGCCGGCTGATTGCCGACGATGCCGACGGGGCG
Organism: Candidatus Limnocylindria bacterium; assembly: GCA_035490055.1. Taxonomy (GTDB): domain Bacteria; phylum Acidobacteriota; class Terriglobia; order Acidiferrales; family UBA7541; genus Acidiferrum. The sequence goes on from DATHIB010000014.1 coordinate 51,680, forward strand.
GCCGTCGAGGCGCGCAAATCCGACGACGAGATTTTTCGCATAGTGTTCATGCACTTCGAAGAAGTAGCCGTCGTCAACGATGGAGTGGATGGCATCTTTCATGTCGTAGGGCTTCTGGGGATCGGCGGGAACGAGGGTGTTGAGTGATTCATCGCGGCGAACCGGGGTGTCAGCGGTAGCGCGGCGCGGCGGATCTTCCAGATTGTTCGAAGGGAGAAAGCTTATCAGCTCGCGGATCATGGCCAGGCAATCGGCATCGTCGCGCGAAACAAAATGGGCGACACCGCTTTTTTCATTGTGGGTCATCGCGCCGCCGAGTTCCTGCTTGGTGACTTCCTCGTGCGTAACGGTCTTGATGACGTCGGGTCCGGTGACGAACATGTACGAGGTCTCGCGCGTCATGAAGATAAAATCGGTGATGGCTGGGGAGTAGACCGCGCCGCCCGCACATGGGCCCATAATGGCGCTGATCTGCGGGATGACTCCACTGGCCAGCGTGTTGCGGAGAAAAATATCGGCGTAACCCGCGAGCGAGGCGACGCCTTCCTGAATGCGCGCGCCGCCGGAATCGTTGAGGCCAATGACGGGAGCCCCGGCGCGCATGGCCAGGTCCATGATCTTGCAGATTTTCAGCGCGTTGGTTTCAGAAAGCGAACCGCCGAAAACGGTGAAGTCCTGCGCAAAAACATAGACCAGGCGGCCATCGATGCGGCCGAAGCCGGTAACAAAGCCGTCGCCGGGGGGACGTTGCTCCTGCATGCCGAAATCGACGCAGCGGTGACGAACGAATTTGTCGAGCTCCTCGAAGGTGCCTTCGTCCAACAATAGGTGGATGCGCTCGCGAGCGGTGAGCTTGCCGGCTCTGTGTTCGCGCTCACGACGCTCCGGACCGCCGCCAGCTTCGGCTTCCTCGGAAATGCGGCGAAGTTCTTCCATACGGTCGCGATGTCTGGCTTCGGGAATCAAACTGGGCTTGGGCTCAGACAACGGGTCCTCCCGCGGAAGGGGATTCCTTCGGGATAAAAATGCGCACGGCAAGATGCGTGGCGAGCCAGACGGTTCCGAGGAGCAGCACGACACCCAGGAGTAGCTCCGCGCCCATGGCGGCGGCGCGCTGCAGGGGAGATTCGAGCGAAGTCACGTATTTCGTGGCTCGGACGAGAATGAACATGGCGCCGAGGGTCATCGCCACGATGAGGATGGTGGTAAGAACGGAAGCGAGAATCATTTTCATGGGATTGAGCCTGGGCCGCCCGGAAGCGGCATGAAGAAGGATAGCGCAACCGGAGGGAAAGCAGAACGCAGAAGACGGTCAGCCAGCGGGAGAGCAATCAGCGCAGGCCGGACCAATCGTCAGCCACCAGGATGGAATCGCTTGGATTGGAGGCGTCGTACTTGATGCTGGCGGGCTGGCCCGCAACGAGCCGTTCCAAGCGAATCTGGCTCTCGAGTCCGGTGATGTCCTGCGCGGTGTGATAGGTGACGCCGGAAATCAAATAACTATAGGAAACGAGATGGCGCGGGCGCATGTCAGCAAGCGGTCGGGCGCCTGCGCCGAACAAACCCTTGCGCGCCTCTTTCGATACAGGCGGGTGCTCGACGAGCTCAACGATCTGCCCTTCCGCAATGCGGCCGATCTGGTTCAGATGGAGGCGGCGCTTGCGTTCCTCTTCTTCGGGATTCGCCGCGGGACGCAAGAAAGCGTAAACGATCATCGCCAGCGCGGCGATCAGCGCGCCACCCATGGCGAGCACTAGTCTCCAATCGGCAAGCAAAGCCTTCAACGAGCAAACTCCGTATTCTCAGATCGGTGGAATTGCCCACGGCGCGGGGAAGATTGAGTCCACGCAATGCGTCGGAAGGACTCCCTGCACCCGCCGATGCCCACTGATGTGTATTCTATCGAAACCTTGAGGCGTACGCGAAACTACGCTTGCGGAGCGTACACCGGATTGCGCAACACGCCAACACCGGCAACACTGACCTCGACCGTGTCTCCGGCAACGAGCGGACCGACCCCGGCGGGCGTACCGGTGGCGATGACGTCGCCGGGCATCAAGGTCATCATGCGGGAGATCCAGCGGACAAGAAACCCGGGCGGATAGGTCATCATCGAGGTGACCCCGGACTGGCGGCGCGCGCCGTTGACGTGAGTCTCGACGAGCACGTTGGACGGGTCGAGAGCCGTTTCAATGTGCGGACCGACGGCGCAGAAGGTGTCGAAACCCTTGGCGCGAGTGAATTGAACATCACTTTTCTGAAGGTCGCGCGCGGTGACATCGTTGAGGCAGGTGTATCCCACCACAAAGGACAAAGCATCGTCGGTATCGCGCAACCGCGAGCAGCGGCGGCCGATGACCAGGCCGAGCTCGCCCTCGTGTTCTACGCGTTGGGAATATTTTGTCAAGACGATGGCTTCTTCCGGACCGATGATCGAAGAAGGCGGCTTGAGGAACATCAGCGGCTCTTTCGGGACTTCGTTGCCCATCTCCGCGGCATGCGCGGCGTAATTGCGTCCGATGCAAACGATTTTCGAGGGCTCAACCGGAGCGAGCAGCCGAACATCGGCGAGCCGCGAAGAACGCGAGCCACGCGACCAGGGCTCCCAGAGAGGGCCAGAGATTTCGATGACATTTTCTCCTTCGATTAGTCCATAACGCGGCGGAGCAGCGTCCGAAGAAGAAGCGTCGCGCATCAGGTAACGGCAGATTTTCATTGGTAGTCAACTCGCGTGGTGGTTGGGATGAGTATCATTCGCTCCACGGGCTCTCCAGATCGTGGCAACAATCCAGCAGAGCGTGGTGAGAATCATATAGACGACGGCGCCCAGCATGAAAACATGGAACGTGCTGAGCCGATTACTGAGCCCGTGGAAAAGTGTGCAGAGCGCGCGATAGCTGAGGCTGAAAATGAGCCAAGCGATAAGGCCCGACGCCAGGAAATGCCCCGGAAAGCGCAGAAACCGAAAAATGGGAACCGCAGCAAGGAAGCACAGAATCACCGCGGCGGCGATATTGCGCTCCAACGCAAAGCGCTCCAGGAAGGGGGCATGATTGGCAATAACGACCCAGGCGGTGAAAACCAGTGTCAGACAAACACCAACGTAAACACCGGTGCGAATCGCCGCGTTGCGGAAGACATGGAACCAGCGATACCCAGGCAGATGCGGACGAACCAGCATGAAGTGCTCGGCTCCCCAAGATGCGAGCAATCGTTTAACCCGGATTTACGGCGATGGTTGCGCGATCTCGACAACCACCGGTGCGCCGGGCTCGCTCTCATTCCCCGCGCGGTCTACGGCGGTCGCGGTGTACCAATAGCGGTGTCCGGGCTGTACAGACCTATCACGAACCGCGGGCGTGGGCAACAATTCCGGGGTGACAAGCTGGCCCCTTATGCCTTCCTGCTCACTTCTATAGACGCGATAGCCGGCCAAATCGGTTTCAAGGTTGATGGACCACGACAGGTCAACTAGAACCGTACCCGGGGCCAAGCCAGGGAGCAAGGCGGCGACGAGGCCCTGCGGAGGGACGGGGGAAAAAGTGTCGTGCGGAGTGACCGTCACGGGCTGAGAGTCGGAGGACTCCAGCTCGTCTCCTTCAACCTGGATGACACTGCGCACGATGTAGACGTAGGTATGCTCGAACACAAAGGATGCGTCGCGGTAGTTGTTGCTTTCAGAAGAAGCGAGCAGCGCAGCGTGTGATTCCGGTTTGCCTTGCGGAAGCTCTTCAGGAGACGAAGCGGGAGCGGAAGGATGAATTTCCGAGCGGTAGATTCGATAGCCGGTGATGGCTGGCGCGGGCTCCCCGGCGGCGATGCGGGCCGGGACCGGCCAGGTCAATTCGACCGCCGACTCGGTTACGCAAGCCTCCACGGAAGCGATGGGAGCCGGAACGTGAAACACGCGCAGGAAGACGACGTTCGAATCTGCGGAAGCGCGTTTCTGCGAAGCGCGCGTTCGAACGATGAAGGTGACCGCGCCACCGGGATGCGATTTTGTTTCTTCGGGCGCGATGGGATCGGTGAAGCGCACTTGGCCGTCGGCACGATAACTGTCCACGAGAGCCCCGGGAATGGTGTAAACAACGCGGAATGACTTCGCGTCGGCCGAACCGTCGGGTCTAACGGTGCCGCGGAGAATTTCGACCGCAGGCGGTGCTGGCAGTTTTTCTCCGGAGATGGAGTTCGATGGGAGGGTGAAGGAAAGTTGCACACCGTCCCCGGCCTGGTGGGCGGTGAGATCCTTGATCGCGGCGGGAACCGGCGGCGAAGGCGGAACGGGATCGCCGGGAGCGCCGCAGCCGGCCGTTAGCAGGAGTATGGAAAAGGGAAAATGGAAAAGGGCAAAGATTTGCGCGGGGCGTCTGGCGATGTGAATTCCCGTCCCTTCCTTATTTTCCATTTTCAAGTTTCGAGAATCAGAGAATGTAGCGGCTCAGATCCTGGTTCTTGACGATGTCCGCGAGCTGCTTGGTGACGTAGGCGGCGTCAACCTTCACGTTTTTCTTCTTGAGGTCGGGCGCTTCGAATGAGATTTCGTCGAGAACTTTTTCGAGGATGGTGTGCAGGCGGCGGGCGCCGATGTTTTCGGTTTGTTCGTTCACGCTGGTGGCGAAGCGGGCGACGGCGGCGACGGCGTCTTCGGTGATGTTGAGCTTGACGCCTTCGGTCTCCAGCAGCGCGACGTACTGCTTGATCAGCGCATTCTTCGGCTCGGTCAGAATGCGAATAAAATCTTCTTCCTTCAGCGATTGCAGCTCGACGCGAATGGGGAGGCGGCCCTGAAGCTCGGGGATCAGATCGGACGGCTTGGTGACGTGAAACGCGCCCGCAGCGATGAAAAGGATGTGATCGGTGCGGATCATGCCGTAGCGCGTGTTGACGGTGGTGCCTTCGATAATGGGCAAAATGTCGCGCTGCACGCCTTCGCGGGAGACGTCCGGGCCGTGGCCGGATTCGCGGCCGGCGACCTTATCGATTTCATCGATGAAGATGATGCCCATCTGCTCGGCGCGCTCCACGGCCACGCGCGTGATCTGGTCCATGTCGAGGAGCTTGTTTTCTTCTTCCTGGATCAAGTATTCGAAGGCGTCGGCAACGCTCATTTTGCGTTTTTTCTTCTGCTGGCCGAACATGCCGGAGAGCATGTCCTTGATATTGACGTCCATCTCTTCGACGCCCTGGTTGGAGATGATTTCGAACGAGGGTATGGCGCGCTCGCGGACTTCGAGGTCGACCATGCGCTGGTCGAGCTTACCTTCGCGCAGTTGGAGGCGCAGCTTTTCGCGCGTGCGCTGGGTCTGTTCCCGCTGCGCGGCAATTTCGGCGTCCGGAGTGCCGGGCGCGGGAGGAGGCGCCGGCGGAAGCAGCAGATCGAGCACGCGTTCCTCCGCGGCCTGCTCGGCGCGATCGGCGACTTCGTCGAGTTTTTCCTCGCGGATCATGTCGATGGAAGTCTCGACGAGATCGCGCACCATCGATTCCACATCGCGGCCGACGTAGCCGACTTCGGTGTATTTCGAAGCTTCGACCTTGACGAACGGGCAGCCCGCGAGGCGCGCCAGGCGGCGGGCAATTTCCGTTTTTCCGACGCCGGTGGGGCCAATCATCAGAATGTTTTTGGGCAGAACGTCTTCGGCGATTTCCGGCGGAAGTTTCTGGCGGCGGACACGGTTGCGCAAGGCCACGGCCACGGCGCGCTTGGCGGCCGTCTGCCCGACGATGTACTTGTCGAGCTCCGCGACGATTTCACGCGGCGTCATGTCATCGAGAGCGGGGAGAAGTTCCTGCCCCTCGACGGGCTCGGCGCCGTTTCCTCCCGGCGCGTAAATCACTTCTTTTTCGGGCTTGCTGGTCATGAGTTGCTTAGTTCCTTTGATCCGTGAAAACAGCTTGTCGCGTTCTCATGCCTGACCCCTAGAGCTCTTCGACTGTAAAGTTGGCGTTGGTGAAAATGCAAATTTCGCTGGCGATGCGCATGGCCTCCATGGCCAGCTCCTTGGCATTGAGTTTCGAATGCTTCACAAGCGCGCGCGCGGCGGAGAGTGCGAAAGTTCCGCCGGAACCGATAGCCACCAGACCGTCGTCCGGCTCGATGACATCGCCATTGCCGGAGAGAATGAAAGTGCCCTTGGTGTCGGCAACGATAAGCAGGGCTTCCAAATGGCGGAGCGCGCGATCCTTGCGCCATTCCTTGGCCAGCTCGACCGAGGCTTTCTGGAGATTGCCGGAAAACTCCTGAAGCTTGCCTTCGAAGCGTTCAAAAAGCGTAATCGCATCAGCCGTGGAGCCGGCGAAACCGGCGACGACCTTGTCGTTGTAAAGCCGCCGAGTCTTGCGCGCCGTGTGCTTCATGACATGATCGCCCATGGTCACCTGGCCATCGGCGATGAGCACGACTTTGTTGTCCTTGCGCACGCACAGAACCGTAGTGCCGTGCATCAGTGGGCTTTCCCGGCGATTACGCATCCGCCCATTATAGCCCCCGAAGAGTCCATGCGCCAAAAGCACCGGAACATTCGAAGCCGCCCGAGTCGGTACCGAACCAACTCAAGACCTCCGAACAAAAAACGGAATGAACGAAGAACCGGCGAGCCACTTTTTATTGTGAGATTTCGCGGAAGGAGAGAATCTTGTACTTGCCTCTAGGTTGCGCCTTCTGGATCCAACAGGAGCTATACCAAATGCCATTGCCTTGCATGGAAGCGTCGAAAGACACGGAAGCGCCTCCTATTCTTCCCGTCAGCAGATTTCCACTTGCGTCCCGCGTTTTTGCCACAAACACCGCACCATTGAGCTGCTGGGTCCCGCCGTGTTGCGTATTAGTAATGATGCCCTGCCCGATCACAAGAATGATCCCATTCCAAGTCGTATCCGGATCGTAAGTAAATGTACCCGTGACTAGGAGAAGTCCATATCCCTGGCCATATCCGTCGCCGCCCCAGTTGCTAATGTCGAGGTTTCCGTTAATCACGACAGTTACGGGATTAGAGGAAGACATCCCCGCCGTTGTTGTTGCCGTATGCAGGTCGGATGCGTTAGCGGTGTAGGATGTGCCGCTACCAAGTGCAACATCCGCATTTTGAATGATGGTCTGCGCAAAGGCATCGATTTGAATCGGCGATTGTAGGTTTGCGGGAAACGCGCTGAGGTATTCCACATCCGGAGCGGGCTGCTGCCCGGTATAGTTGGGCCGGGTATCAGTTCCACCAGCATTAGTTGGAATTCCGCCAACAATACCACTAACGTCCGATGCGTAACTGTTGCCGCTGTAATTGCCGAAAAGACCGATCGCTTCGACAGTCGTAGGATTGCCGGAACAGTCTACACCATTCCCTTTTGCTGCATAGCTGGCGTTATTGGCTGGAGCTTGAAAGACGGGGCTGTTGCCAGGACTCCCTGAAAGGGTCAGCCCAGCAAGAAAAGGAGGCAGCGCAACTGGCGCGGGGGCAATGAGGTACTGCATGAGCTTCTGGCTACCGTTGGGGAGGACCGCGAGGGCAGTGATCTCCAACACTTGTGAACCATTCCCGGAGATGTTCAATTGTGCGCCGATCGGCCGCGTGCTGTCATAGAACACGGGAGTCGTGGAGTCGTACGGGCCGGAATACGAAGGCGCGACGAGCAAGTTCAGCGATTTCTCGGAGACGGCATTGATGCGCACCCATTTGTAGGGGGGACCGGCCAGATTCAAGGCGGTTTTGAGTGGATTGCTGTCCCATATCGAAAGGGTCGTGCTTGTATTCGATGGAGCTACACCAAACTCGCTTGTATATTCACTGTCAAGATAAGTCGTTGTGAGCATACTAGCCTGGTTATCCGTAGGGCTAGGATTGAGGACATAATTGGCATAACCTATCGGCAGTGGAGAAAGCAGGAAGTTCGCTGGCGCGCCGGTGGTTTTGAAGGAATTGGCATTATTCGTCAAAAGCCGCCCGCGCGCTTCTTCCAGCCCTGCGAGCGCTGCATAATAAACTCCCGTCGCGGAGCGATAGTTCCCCGCCAAGGAGGATTCCGTCCCGGAAGCGACGATCAAAGCAATTGCCACAATGCTGATCAACAGCAGAATAAATATGGAAATCAGCAGGGCAATCCCTTCTTCGGTCCGCTTCGTTTGAATTTGTCTCCGGGCGCTCACTTATCCTCGGTTGACCTCACTGATTGGGATTGATGCGTCGGCCACGCCCGTTCAGCATCACAAGACGTAGCTGGCCTGTTGTCGCATCCGGGAGCGGGGCCGCCACGATCAGCGTGATCATAACATCGCGGATGTTTGCCGGCGAATTGTCCCCCGGTGTCGCCAACGGACAGGCAACAGTTGGAAGAGGCAGAGACTGAGATACCGAGGGCGTGTCGCAGGTGTACTGGAAGATGGGAACAGGAGCCCCTCCTGGGAATATGCCCGGATAGGCAGCTTGGTATTGTGCCACTAGGGGATTTGTCACATTCTGGACAACTTGCGTGTTTACGATATTTTGGACAAAAGGCACAAGCTGCCCCGCCGTCCTCGTATCGGGGTCGCCGCTCGTCGTCTTGGCGACCACCCCGCGCATGAGCGTTGGTAGCGGCGTGGTGTTCTGCAATTGGTAGCGAATCCATTGAACGGGGCAGTTTGTTGGCAGACAGCTGGGATCTTGGGGATTCGGATTGGTCTCGATGATGAGGTCGAAATCGCCGGGAGCAGTGTCACCCGCCGTGGCGGTTGTGCAAGTCCCGCCTCCACCCGTACCGATTTGACAAGAGCCGGGAGGCGGCGGGTAGCCGGCGCCGGTGCTCCAGGCAAAAGGAGAACTCGCAGAGTCAGCTGGGACGCCATCCGCGAAAGTCGGCGGCGGATAGCCGGCGTCATTTACGTCGCGCACGATCTGGTCCAGGCCGAGCCGGGCTTCCTGGAACGAGGTCAGCAGTTGTGATTCGGTCTGGTAGTGTTTTTGCGAGGTCCCCAGCAAACTGAACGCCGCTCCAGTGATCACAAGAAATATGCCCAGAGCGACCAGCAATTCCACGAGCGTGAACCCATGCTGGCGCTCGTCGCTTGGAACTAAATTCATTTTTCCACCATCGTATCAAGGGTAATGGGTTGGAAATAGCCGTTGCCGCCCACTTGCCGGACGCCAAGGATAAATCGTTTCGAGGAGGCTGTACCGCCGCTTCCGGTGATGATCACCGCCCAGCGCACGTCATAGGTCGTGCCGCTGGGATCATTCGGGTCCGCGTAAGTGAAGCCGTAGCCATTCGTGGGAGCCAGGGGTGGGTTAGGCGAATTGAATACAATGATTGCCTGGTTGTTGAGTGTCGTCACGGTGCTGCCCTGCACGGAATTGGTGACCGTCGGATCGCCAAGCTGGCAGGTGTTTTCCAGCGCATCGGTGAAGGAATTCGCGGTCAGCGGCTGGTCGAGCATCTGATCGAGTTGGCGTTGCGCAAATACCAGCGCGGAGGAGTCCGTGCGGTTCCGGTAATTCATAAGGATCGAAGCCGGCACAAGTTGCGCGACGGCCACAAGGCCGACCAGCAGGAGGATGGTGGCGAGCATCATCTCGAGGATGCTGAAGCCCCTTTGTCCATCGCAAAGCTTTGTGGATGAGCGTCGCATTCCTGTCTCTTGTTCGGGCCTCAGCCGACCTGTTGCCAGGTTCCCCCATTCGGAGCCGTCCAAATCTGCGTGCTTCCGGAAGGGAGTTGAATCACGGCGCGATAGCCAAATTCCGGATTAGTCGAGCTTCCGATGTAAAACACAAAAACACTGTTGGAAACACTCCCGCCGACGCGAATCGCGCCACGCGCGTCAAAGGTGACCTTGCCAGTGCTTCCCGAGAGTGTGTTAGCGTCTAGCGTACTCACGCTTACACCCAAGGCTGTGGCGATGGCCCCCGGGCTCGGCGGACCACCCGCGGGCAGGAGTGTCGCAAATCCGGCTATCAGAATTTGCTTCTCCGTGGCAAGAGGGATTGTGCTGGTGTTGGATGAAGTCGTCCAAACGACCCAACCGGGGGCGCTTGGGTTGTTGAACTGACAATACTCCAGATTATTTCGGCGCACCGCTTCGAATCGCGTAAATTTCAGAATGTCAGACAGGCGCGCGGCCACGTCGTTGAGCTGGTAGGTTCGAAACGAGCGCATGAGCGAAGGGATCGCAATCGCCGTCAGAATCATGAGCACGGTCATGGAAACGGTCAATTCGACCATGCTGAAGCCAGCAATGCGGCTATGCCGAGTGCGGGGGTTTGGAGCACTCTTATGCAAAGTCATTTCCTCGTTCAAAGGCTGGACCAGCGATCCAGCCTGTAAGGGCGGTTAAGAAACCGATACGATGCAGTTGCCATGCCAGGGACAGCCAGCCGCAACTGACGCAAAGCATAGTACTTTCTTAAACTATACGATTATAGCTTATTACAAGCCCTGAGGAACGGGTAGATATGTAACAAAATGAAACACGGCGGTTGCGGGTTACTTAAGCGGAGTTATTTTTATTCTTAGTAATCTTATCCGACGCCATCCGGATGGCCGCGAGGAGAGTGCGTTTTCTAGCGGCCGTCTCGATTTCTAGTTCTTGCTCTTTTTGACCAGGGCTTGGGAGCCCTGTTTGGAGAGGGACGATTTGTCGAAGATATCGTCGGAAAAGCCGGGATTGAACTTACAACTGTCGTAAAAGATTTGAGCGGCGCGGCGTCCGTTGTGTTCTCTGGAGATCTGAAGCGGCGTCCAGACGCTGTCTTTCAATTGATAGTTTGAGTAGATGGAGACGTCTTCGTTAATCTGCTGAGTTTCTTCGTCCTTGGTGATGACCACGCTGCGAACCAGGAGGTGAGTGGAACGATCGACGGCAAGGCGGAACTTGCGTTCCTGGCTGTCGCTGATCTCGATCCAATCGACCGGCTTGAGGTCGACCGTGTCGCTGCCGCCGAAGCGAATGGAAATCCCTTCTTCCTTGAGGCGCAGCCGCAACAGATTGTCGACGTTGCGCTTGACCTGCTCTTGGAAATCGCCGATCGCGGCGGCCGGTAGTTCGCTTACACCGCTGCGATCGAAGGTCCAGCCGTGATCGCCGTTATAGAGCGAGATGACGATGCCGCCGTGGGTAAAATCCAAACCGTCGACGCCGATCAAAGACGCAAGAATCGTATTGCGGCCTTTGGAGATGTACTCCGTGCGGACTTTGTCCGGGTAGCGGCGGTACTCCGAAAAGTCAATCAAGACTGGATGCAGCGGTTCGCCGTTGTGACCGAATTGCGAGCGGCGGCCCTGGCACAAGCTTTCGCGGACTTCCGTATAACCCGGCCCCCCCAGCGCATTGATGAGATCGCTGAGAATTTGCTTGCCTTTGGCGACGCTCTGCTCCGGCATCATGGTGTCGGGATTCTGGGCGGAGCCGTGTGATGCAGACACAGCACAAGCAAGGAGACTGACGACGGCAATATGGACGGACTTTACCCGCACAAGACCGAACCTCCATTTACATTGATGACTTCGCCGGTCATGAAGTTGGCCAAGTCCGAAGCAACGAACAGGATCGGGCCGGCAACCTCTTCGGCGGTAGCAGCGCGCCCGAGAGGGATGACGGTAGAAGCCATCTTCTGGCCGGCTTTGGACTCAAGCACGGCGTTAGACATGTCGGTGGCGACCCAGCCGGGAGCGACCGAGTTCACGAGAATATTGTGACGGGCGAGTTCGGTGGCGAGGCCCTTGGTGAGGCTGATGATGCCGCCTTTAGAAGCGCCGTAGTGGGTATGGAGGGATTCGCCGCGCTGCCCGGCGGTGGAGCTGATGGGGATGATCTTGCCGGACTTCTGCTTGATCATGTGGGGGACGGTGAAGTGGATGATGGAGTAGACGCTTTTGAGGTTGATGCGGATCATGTCATCCCACTGCTTTTCGGTCATCTTTTCGATGGGGAGATCTTCGGGGTTCCAGACGCCGGCGTTGGCGACGAGAATGTCCAGGCGGCCTAGCCGGGCGATGGTGTGCTCGACAAGTTTTTGATTATCGGCGTGCTTGCCGACATCGGCTTTGAACGCTTCGACGCGAGTGCCGTGCTTGCCGGCTTCCTGCTGGACCTGGAGCGCGGCGTCCTTGGCTTTGACGTAGTTGAAAACCACGTCGGCGCCGGCCTGCGCGAATAGTTTGACGGCCGCCGCGCCGATTCCGCGTGAACCGCCGGTGATGAGTGCCGCCTTGCCTGCGAGTGAAATCATCAAGCCCCCAAGAAGTTAAAAGTTGACAGTTGAAAGTCAAAAGCCTAAGTCCACGGAAACTTTCTTCATTGCGTCACTTTCCACGACGAAGAGAGATTCCTCGCTTCGCTCGGAATGACGGGCTTGCGGGCCCGGCTGCGCAGTTCAGCGGTGCGTGGCGGCGGCGCGCGTGGCTTGCACCAGCGCGCGGAAAAGCGCTGCCGCGAATACGTCACCTGCCATTCGTTCGGGATGCCATTGCACGCCGACGATCCAGTGCTTATGCGGCTCATGCTCGACGGCTTCAATTACTCCATCGAGAGCAACCGCCGCAATGCGCAGGCCGTGCCCAAGATCGCGGATGGATTGATGATGCGAGGTGTTCACCTGCACATCGAATGCGCCGCCAAGATTGGTGAGGCCGGAAATGGCTGCGAGTTGAGCGATTTCGCCGCCCGGAGCGATCCGCGCGGGATGGATGGGATCGGCTGCATCCGGAGGGAGGCCTTCCTTGCTGTGCTCGATGCTGGTGTGCAGTTCGCTGGCGATGTCCTGATAGAGCGAACCGCCGAGGGAGACGTTCAGGCTCTGGCAGCCGTAGCAAATGGCGAGGACAGGTTTTCCGGGAGCAAAGGCGTGCTCAAGAATTGCGAAATCGGTTTTTTCGCGGTTCGAGTCGGCGTCGTGCGTCTTTTCATGGCGCGTGGCGCGATAAAGCGTGGGATTCACGTCAGCGGGGGCACCGGGAAGAACGAAGGCATCCAGATTTTTGATCTGGGCGGCGAGGTCGCTTGGCGAAAGTTGGAGAGACAGGGGGACAGGTTCTCCCTCTGCGGCGGTGACTGCGGCAAAGTAATACTGGAGCTTGTTCGTGATCCCATTGGCCTCTTCGTGGGAGGTGCGCCAAGGGATACCCACACGTGGCCGGGAGGCTGTGCTCCGTTGGGGATTAGCAGGGGTCATGGAACACCAAATCGTAGCATTCGGAAGGGAAGGCGGCAACCAGTGTGGAATTGACTGGTGATTCGTGGCGCGACATCGTCGGGACACAGGTCGATCTTGGTTCCCGATGGTTGCTCACGACAGTGATCCTTATCGGATTCCTGGTTAACCATAAAACAACCGAGACCCCTACCCCCGTGTTTTTGTAGGTGTTGCATCTAAAGGGCTTAGCCACACCGTAAGGCTTTTGTTTGCAACACTCGCGAGGATATCCATAAGTGAAGTGTTGCGGCTAAAACATCCGCTACCAGGGTCTTGAAGTCCGTGCGCCCCGTCGTATGAGCACCGGATATTCCCAAATCCCGATCGAGGATGCGGGTCGACGGTTCGCTCCAGCCCAGTTCTAGAGCTTTCTGCCGCAGCGCAAACTGACGCTCGGTACTCTCCTGATGGTGGCGCGCTTGCGCCAGGGTCGACTGACGCACATAAATGTAAGCCGGTTTGCTCTTCTGCTGTTCCGAGATTTTCGGGTTCATCGGTCACCTCCGGAGTTGTCCAAGCAGGGGGTGAAGAGTCCAACCAGTTCTCGAGCATGTTGGCGATGATCACGCTTGCTAATGGGGGATCCGTGGGCACGATGAGCGAGGAAGAAGTGGCGCTCATCGTGAGCCCTCAGAGCGCCTCGCGGCGGCTCAGCAGCTCGCGGTTGATTTCGCAGATCTGCTCTAAGATTTCGCGAGCGCGTTGATAATGGGCGAGAAATTTCTTGGTCTCCGCAAGACGGTTCTGCGGAACATAGTCCATTTGCGGCCGCACATTCGGAAAGCTCACGGACAAGTAGTACTTGGGATGACCGCGACCCTTGGCGCATTTGCATCCGGGCTTGCTACAGGGCTTGTAGCGTTCGATTTAACCGTCCCAACGTCGCCGACAGATTGGACTCAGACACGGAGGGAGGCGGAGGGGGCGAGGGCGGCGTCGAGGCAGAAGTCAGGGCGGTGGAAGAAGGCGGGGAGTTCGGAGAGGCGGAGGGCGAGGCGTTCGGGGGAGGCGGCGCGGAGGGTGACGTGGCCGAGTTTGCGGCCGGAACGGGGGGATTTTCCGTAGAGGTGGAGGTGGGCGTCCGGGACGGCGAGGACTTCGGCGGATTCGGGGAGGTCGCCGATGAGATTGAGCATGGCGCAGTGACCGGCGGGTCCGGTGGAGCCGAGCGGGAGGCCGAGGACGGCGCGGAGATGGTTCTCGAACTGGCTGGTGACGGCGCCTTCGATGGTCCAGTGGCCGGAATTGTGGACGCGCGGGGCCATTTCGTTGGCGAGCAGTTCGCCCTGGTGTTCGAAGAATTCGATGGCGAGGACGCCGACGTATTTGAGTGATTCGAGGATGCGATGGGCGGCTCTTTCCGCGTCGCGCTGGATGGAGGGCTCGAGGCGCGGGGCGGGCGCGAGAGACAGCCGGAGGATGCCGTTGCGGTGGTGGTTTTCCACGAGCGGGTAAATGGCAGTTTCGCCATTGCGAGAACGGATCGCAAGGACAGAGAGCTCGCGAGTGAAGGGGACGAAACGCTCGAGGATCAGTTTTACGGAAGGCAGCTCGGACTTTGCTTTCGCGACGTCCTCTGCGGTGCGAAGAATCCATTGGCCTTTGCCGTCGTAGCCCATGCGAGAAGTTTTCAGGACGGCGGGGAGGGCCAGCGCTTTTACGGCGGCGTCGAGTTCGCCGGGATTCGAAACGGGGGCGAATTCGGTGGTGGCAATGCCGAGCTTGCGGAAGAGATCCTTTTCGGCGAGGCGGTCCTGCGCGGCTTCAAGAGCGGCGGGCGGAGGATAGACGGCAACACGCTCAGCCAGAAAATTGGCGGCTTCCACGGGAACGTTTTCGAATTCGTAGGTGACTAGCTCGAGGCCGCTGGAAAATTTTTCCAGTGCGGCTTGATCGGTGTAATCGGCGGTGACGCGCTGGGCAATGCGGCCCACGGGGGCTTCGGGAGAGGGATCGAGAAAACGGAAATGCAAGCCAAGGGGATAGCCCGCGAGAGCGAGCATGTAGCCGAGCTGTCCACCGCCGAGGATGCCGATGGTCACGCGCGCTTACCTTTCTTCTTTGCCGGAGGCGGAGCGATGGAGGGATCCGGGTTGGCAAGGACGCGGCCGGTCTGCTCGGTGCGGAGTTTTCGGAAAGCTTCGCGGATGGCGGGATACTTCGCGCCGAGGATGGCGGCGGCAAGGAGCGCGGCATTGACCGCGCCGGACTTGCCGATGGCGAGTGTGCCGACCGGGACACCGCTGGGCATTTGCGCAATGGAGAGGAGCGAATCGAGACCCTTGAGGGCTTTTGATTCGACGGGCACGCCGAGGACAGGGAGAACAGTCTTCGACGCGGTCATACCGGGAAGGTGCGCGGCGCCGCCGGCACCGGCGATGATGACTTCGATGCCGCGTTTTTCCGCATTGGAAGCGTATTTGAAAAGCAGGTCGGGAGTGCGATGTGCCGAAACGACGCGCGTTTCATGTGGAACACCGAGCTCACCGAGCGTTTTGGAGACGAATTTCATGGTATCCCAGTCGGAGCCGGAGCCCATGATGATGCCGACGAGAGGATGAGTGATTACTATCTTTCGATCGGCTGCAAGCCGCTTCCCTTTTGTCCTCATTCTATTTGCCAATCGTTCAAAGCGTGACTACCTTAGCAGGGCCGCAGCCCGCCGTGGCGGGCAGCCCCCTCAAATACTCAAGTCTCCGAACAGAGAATGCCGTGCTGAGGACCGGCGCTGCAGATGCTCGATAAAACCCGAGGGCGATATTCTACGGTTTTTTTCAGCGCGTGGCGACTTGCGCGCGCTGCCTCCAATACTGGCGGAGCTGGCCGACCAGATAGAGAGAGCCGGTGATGAAAATGGCGTCTTCGGGCGCGGCTTCTGCGAGAGCGTGTTCGAACGCGCGCTCCGCATCGGGGATCACGGAAAAACGCACGGCATGATGGCCGGCAATTTCCGCGAGTTGCGTGGCGGAAACGGCGCGCGAGATGCGCGGCGCCGTGAAGATGACTTCAGCGGCGTGCGGGAAGAGGAGGCCGGCGACTTCGTCGACGGCTTTATCGCGAAGGGCGGCATAGATTAGCCAAACTTTGCTGCCACCGAAGTTCTGTTCGAGGAAATGAGCGAGTTCGCGGGCGGCGCCGGGATTGTGGGCGCCATCGAGGTAAACGTCGGGGGCGGATTGCAGTTTTTCGAGGCGGCCGGGCCAGATCGTGTTTGCGACCCCCCGCGTGACGGCATCATCGGGGATTTCAAAGCCGCGGTTCTGGAGGAGCCGCGCGGCGGCGACGGCGTTCAGGGCGTTCTGGAGCTGGAAACGGCCGGGAAGGCTCGGAGCGATTTCGAAGATCGTCTCCGAGTCCGCTTCAATGATGCGTGCGCGGACGCTACCGTCTTGCATGGATTCTCGATCGATGCGAAAGATTTGCGCCGGCTCGATGACAGGGCAGCCGAGTTCCTTCGCGCGAGCAAGAATCACTTCGCGGGCTTCCGGCTGTTGCCCGGCGAGGACGAGCGGGACTCCGGGTTTCAGGATCCCGGCTTTTTCTATTGCGATTTCGCGCAAAGAATGGCCGAGAAAGTTTTCGTGGTCAAAATCGATGCGAGTGATGATGGTGACGACCGGTACGAGGATATTGGTGGCATCGAGACGGCCGCCCAGGCCGACTTCGAAGACGGCGAAGTCCACCCGCTCGCGGGCAAAATATTCGAAAGCCATGGCGGTTACGCATTCGAAATAAGTGGGATGGACGCGAAGTTTGCCTGCGGCGAGGAGTTCTTCGATCAAGACGTGCATGCGAGTAAGGGTTTCGGCGAAAGCTTGGTCGCTGATCTCCGCGCCATTGATGCGCATGCGTTCGTTGATTTTTTCAAGGTGGGGCGAGGTATTCAATCCCGTTCGAAAGCCAGCGTGGCGAAGGATGGATTCGAGGAACGCCGCTGTTGAGCCTTTGCCGTTGGTGCCAGCGATGTGGGCGGTGGGGTAAGCGCGCTCTGGGCGGCCGAGTCGCTCGGCGAGAACGGTGATGTTTTCGAGATCAAACTTTGTGGCGGCGGCCTGCGTTGGGGCGGCCAATTCCCTTCCAAGGGAGAGCAGGTAGCGGACCGAGGCCTGGTATTTCATTTCATCTCAGCTCAAGAGCAAGTCGAGGGAGCTGGCGATGAAGGACTTGAGCTCCTTGCGGTGGACGACGGCGTCGAGGAAACCGTGTTCGAGGAGGAATTCGGAGCGCTGAAATCCTTCGGGGAGTTTCTGGCGGATGGTCTGCTCGATGACGCGCGGGCCGGCAAAACCGATGAGCGCGCCGGGTTCGCCAATGTTGAGGTCGCCAAGCATGGCGAAGCTGGCGGTGACGCCACCGGTGGTGGGATCGGTGAGCACGGAGATATAGGGCAGCTTTTCTTCGTCGAGCCTCGCGAGCGCTGCAGAAACTTTGGCGAGCTGCATGAGGCTGATGGTGCCCTCCATCATGCGCGCGCCGCCGGAGCAAGAGATAGCGATGAACGGCTGGCGGGTTTCGATGGAGAGTTCGATTCCGCGCGTGACTTTTTCGCCGACCACCGCGCCCATGGAGCCGCCGATGAAGCCAAACTCCATGGCACAAAGAACTACCGGCCGGCCACTGAGCTGGCCTTCGGCGGTGATCACCGCGTCATTCATGCCGAGTTTTTTCTTGGCTTCCTTCAGGCGCGTGGCGTAGGGCTTGGTGTCGACGAACTTGAGCGGGTCGGTGGAGGTCATGCCCGCGTCGTGCTCGGTCCAGCGGCCGTCGAGGAGCATTTCCAGGCGCTGCTTGGAGTTCATTTTGAAATGGAACTGGCACTTGGGGCAGACGAAGAGATTCGCTTCGAGGTCCTTGCGGAAGACGATGGTGCGGCAGGATTCGCACTTGACCCACAGGCCTTCGGTGCGCACGCGGCGCTCCTCGGGCGGAGTGGATTGCTCGATCGATTTTTTGTCGCGCTTGAACCAGGCCATAGAAGAAAGCTGTCAGTTTTTCAGTTATTAGTTTTCAGTTGAGAGAAAAAAACCACGCTGCTTGCTGGGCTTGCCCTTCGAGCCTTCTGTCCCCAACATCCAGCCTCTAATAGTCGATCCCCCGCTGAGCCAGTATACCCTTGGTGTACGGGTGTTTCACCTCGCGCATCTCGGTGACGAGGTCGGCAAGCTCGACCAGCTGGGGATGGGCGTTGCGGCCGGTGCAGATGACGTGGACGCGCTCGGGACGATTTTTTAGAGCTTCGACGACTTCAGCGGCTTCGAGCATTTTGTAGCTGATGGTGTAGTTGATTTCGTCGAGGACGACGAGATCGTACTTGCCGCCGTAGATAGCGTTGCGGCCGGCCTGCCAGCATTCCTGCGCGAGCTTGATGTCCGCGGGATCGGTTTCTGCGCCGCCGATTTTGACGAAACCTCGGCCCATGGGGCGGATTTCAAACTTGTCGTCGCCGAGCATTTTGGCGGCGTCAAGCTCGCCGTAGTGCCACGAACCCTTGATGAACTGGACCATAAGGACTTTGAGGCCCTGGCCCACAGCGCGAAATGCCGTGCCTAGCGCGCAAGTGGTTTTGCCCTTGCCCGGCCCGGTGTAAACGATGAGAAGTCCTTTTTCTTCCGGCATAGTCTTGCAACTCGGCGAACCCTTTCAAGGCGAGCCGAAAAGAGTAGAGTTTGCGGAGTCGTAGGCAAAAGGTCAAGGTCGTGTGGACAGCAGTCCGTTAGCGATGGCTTTTGAGCGGGGCAATCACGCAAGCTGGAGGCGTTTGACGAGCTCCGCGGCGATGGCGGCGACGCGTTCCTGCGACCCGGGAGGAAGAGAGGTTCCTGGCTTGGCGTGCGGATCCCGGAGAACGATCCACAAGCCGGGGCGGTAGCTCTCATCACCGCCGGGGCAAATGGCGCCGGTCAACTGCGTGAGTTCGAGAGGCAGCGGGGCCGAGTGAGTGAAATCGAGATTGGCGTGCTCCGGAGAGCTGGCTTGGTACGGAGGATGGGCGAGGAGATCCATGAGGACGCCCCGGGCGTCATCAACGAGGTCACGGAAACCCTGCGAGACGAGGACAGCGTCCACATCGCGGGGCGTGGGCTGTTCGAGTTGGAGAAGATCGTAATCGGGGAGCGGGTTCTCGAGAGGAATTTCGATAGTCGCGGAGGGCCGATTGGCGTCGGGAGAGATGCGGATGGACATGATATTTACAGTTTTACACAACGCGAACTATTTCGGATAGGGGCTGCCGGAGAGAATGGCGAAGGCGCGGTAGAGCTGCTCGGCGAGCATGACGCGGGCGAGTTCGTGAGAAAAGGTCATGGCACTGAGAGAAAGTTTCTGGTGGGCGCGCTGGCGAAGGTCATCCGGGAAGCCTTCGGCGTCGCCGCAGAGGAAGATGAGTTCGCGGGTGCCGCGGTCGCGGAGTTCGCCGAGCCACTTGGCGAGGGCGTTCGAATCGAGATTCTTCCCGGCAGCGTCGAGAAGGACGACGGTGGCGGCGCGATCAACGTCGAGTTTCTTGAGAGCGGCAGGGGCGTCGCGGACCTCGGTGATTTCCACGGGGCACGAGCGGCTGATGCGCTTCACATAGTCGCCAAGAATGGCGCGCATTTCGGGGCGACGGGTTTTGCCGAGCATGAGCAGGCGCAAGCGCATGGGAGTACTCTAGCGCAACTACGTGCCATGGCCCGCATAACACAACGTCTGGTGGTAGACTCACTTGCGATGAGATGCAAAACTGATCCGGGGGAGCACTATAGCTATTAGAATAGTGGCGCAATGAGAGTTGCGAGAATCCTGGTCTATTCAGTTTTTCTTGCGGGGACTTTGGTTTGGTCCGCCTTCGCCCAAGACCACCCCGTGAGCGCCCGCGCCCGCGTCATTCACAATTCCGCAATCGTTGTGGACACTCACGAAGACACGCCGCAACGTTTCCTCGACGAAGACTACGATATCGGCTCGATCGATCCAAAAGACGAAGATTTTATTAGCCTCGACAAAGCCCGCGCAGGTAACTTGAGTGCGGAATTTTTCTCTGTCTTTGTTGATCCAAGAACGAACCAGGGACATTTCGCCAAGCGCGCGCTGGAATTGATCGATTCGGTCTATAACCAGGCAGCGCGTCATCCAGAGCGGATGATGATGTCATTTTCCGCCGACGACATTGAACGAGCCCACGAACAACACAAACTCGCGTCGCTGATGGGGATTGAAGGCGGGCATTCCATCGAAAACGACTTGCACTTGCTACACGACTATTATCGACTTGGCGTGCGGTATATAACGCTGGCTTGGAGCAACACGAATGAATGGGCCGATTCCTGCGGAGACCTTTGTGACCCGAAGATCCCCCATCACGACGGTCTAACGGATTTCGGCAAACAGGTGGTGCTGGAAATGAACCGGATTGGGATGATGGTGGACATCTCCCACGTCTCGGACAAAACCTTCTGGGACGCGATCGCAACGACCAAGTCACCGCTGATTGCTTCGCACTCTTCGGCACGAGCCTTGCGCGATACGCCCCGCAATTTGACCGACAAAATGTTGCGCGCCGTCGCGAAGAATGGCGGCGTTGTGAACGTGGCGTTTGCCAACATGTTCCTGGACCAGGAGTTCAGTAAGGCCGCTTTGTCGCAGCACCAACAAATGTTGACCGCGCTCGAAGCTTACAAGGCTAAACGGCGGGCCGATGGCCAGCCTGTGACGCCTGAGGATAGTGAGCGCTTTAATTTGGAATGGTTAGGTAAAAACAAGATTCCGCGGGCACCTCTGAAATCCTTGATCGATCATATCGATCATGTGACGAAAGTCGCTGGGGTAGACCATGTCGGCCTCGGGTCTGATTTCAACGGGACTAACTTTTTTCCTGAGGGGATCGATTCTGCAGCGGACCTCCCGAAAATTACGCAGGTTCTTTTGGAGCGTGGATATGCGCCCAGCGACGTCAAGAAAATCTTGGGCGGCAACATGCTCCGAGTGTTTCGCGATGTTGAACGAGTCAGTCTGGAGATGCGGACGCGCCATTGAACTTAGACGGCCTGCTACTTCAGCCCGTATTTCTTCCTTTTCTCCAAGAGAGTTTTGCGGCTGATGCCGAGGGCGGCGGCGGAGCGGCTGATCTGGTAATGCGTGGCTTCGAGCGTGGCGGCGATGACTTCGCGCTCCACTTCCTCCAGGGAACGGAGGCCGGCGACCGGGCTGGCGGCGCCGGACGCCGCGGCGCGCATATTTTCCGGAAAATTTTCAGGCTCGAGTAAATCGCTCTTGGCAGCCGCTGTGCCGCGGCCGGGACGCGAGAAAACCACCGCGCGCTCGAGAGCATTGCGGAGTTCACGGACATTGCCGGGCCAGGCGTAGGCCGCGAGCATACGGCGCGCGGAGTCGCTCAATTGCGCATTCGGACGGGCATGGACGAAGCGAATCGTCGCAAGAAGATGATCGGCGAGAGGCAGAATATCGGCGCGGCGCTGGCGGAGCGGTGGAACCTCGAGAGTGAGCACGTTCAGCCGGAAATAAAGATCCTCGCGGAAGCTGCCGGACTTCACGGCGGCGGGAAGATCGACGTTGGTGAGGGCGATAAGGCGAGCTTCGATGCGCAGGGTTTCCGTGCCGCCGAGGCGTTCGAACGTGCGCTCCTGCAAAATGCGGAGGAGCTTGCCCTGCGCTGCAGGCGAGAGCGCGGCGACTTCATCGAGAACGATGCTGCCGTTGCCGCCGAGCTCGAAGCGGCCGAGCTTGCGCTCGACCGCGCCGGTAAAGGCGCCGCGTTCGTGGCCGAAGAGTTCGCTTTCGACGAGCTGCGGCGGAAGACTGGCACAATCGATTTTCAGGAACGGCGCGTCACGTCGCGGACCGAGTTCATGAACCAGCCGGGCGAGATGGTCCTTACCGGTGCCGCTTTCACCGGTGATCAAAAGAGTGGCGGGAGCGACCGCGACTTTCTCGGCGAGTTCAAATAGACGGAGCGATGCGGGGTCGGCGGTGATCCACGGCAATCGTTCCGCGGTCATTGCCGCGAACGGCCACTGTGCGGCCAGCGGGAAACGGCTTCGCCGGAAAAGTGTTCGTGCCCGAAGGGCGAATCAGACATGTTTCGTACGGAAGAAGGACCTTCAGGCCGGTCGGGGATATCGAGCTTGGGCGCCATGCGCCAGAGGCGCTCGAGATCGTAGTAGCGCCGGGCTTCCTCGCTGAAAACGTGCATGACAAAACCGCCGAAATCGAGCAGCGCCCATTCGGCGGAGCGATATCCCTCGCGATGTTCGGGCGAGCGGCTGAGATTCTTGTAGAGCTGCGCCTCGACTTCGGTGCAGATAGCCTGCACCTGCGGGGTGCTGAACCCCGTGCAGACCACAAAATAATCGGTGAAGGCGCCCGCTGCCGTGAGGTCGAGCACGGTGATGCCCGCGGCTTTCTTTTCTTGTGCGGCTTCGACTGCGAGGCGGACGCCCTGAGGCAAGGATTCGAATTTCACCGGTATAGGCCCTGTTTTAGAATGTATTCCTCGACGCGCGCGGAAACAAGCCCATGGATGGACTGGCCGCGGTGCGCGTGGCGCCGAACGTCGGTAGCGGAAACATCGCTAGCGACGTTTTCGAGCAGATAAACGGTGGTCTTGTGAAGGTGCGCGACGACCTGGGATGGCTGATCGGCCTCTTTTCTTGCATCCTGCCGAGCCATCAAGTCCGGTGGAATGACGAGGCGCATGGCTTCCGGGCGGATACCCGGGCGATTAGCGATGATGAAATCGCAGAGGCCGAGCAACGTTTCGTATTCTTTCCACATTGGGATGTCCAGGAACGCGTCGGCGCCGATGATGAAAAAGAGGCGATCTCCGTGGCCGTGGTAGACGTGACGGAAGTAGCGCACGGTGTCCACGGAATAGTGGAGTTGCGTGCCGCTGAAATCCTCGCCGGCTTCGGCCAGCGAGGGAACGAAGTGCGGATGCTCGGTGCAAGCGAGCGAGACCATGGCAAACCGGTGCGGAAACGGAGCGAGGTGCTGCTTCAACTTGTGCGGGGGACGACTCGCGGGGATGAAGTGAATTTCGTCGAAGTTAAAGCGGCGGTCGGCGGCACGGGCAGCGGAAAGATGGCCGTTGTGGATGGGATCGAAGGAACCGCCGAAAATCGCGATGCGCCGAGGATGATGTTTTGCGGCGGTGCGATGCCCCTGCGCTATGGTCAATGGGCCTCCCGGGAAAGTAATGCCGGCTCGTAGTGGATCGAGGCCGCGCACGACATACTTAATTCTCTCACGAATCATCTTCTTTGTTTGTGGCGACCGCCGAGCGGTCAACAGGAGCGGACGAATGATGATGATCCTGCTCGCCCTCGCCATTTTCGGCGGGGCCGGGCGGCGGGTCCAGAGTGGAATCAGGAGCCGGGCGAGGAATCTTGTCCAGGGCATCGGCGATGGAACGGACCAGATCTTTCACACCGGCACCGGCAACAGCGGAAATGGAGTGGAATTCAAGGTTGCGCTGCTTGCAAAAATCGCCAAGAGCCTCGAGACGCGCGAGATCGGTCGTGGCGTCCAGCTTGGTGGCAACGACGATCATCGGTTTTTCGGTGAGGGACGCGCTAAAGGCTTCGAGCTCGCCATTGATGACTTCGAAGGAGTGGACCGGATCATCGGCATTGGAGTCGCTTGTGTCGATCAGATGGACGAGGAGGCGCGTGCGTTCGACGTGGCGGAGAAAACGGATGCCGAGGCCTGCGCCTAGATGCGCGCCTTCGATGAGGCCGGGAAGATCGGCAACGACAAAAGTGCGGCCTAGCTCGGTGCCGTGCCCACCGGTGCCACCGTCGGCGTTGACGACCCCTAGATTCGGTTCCAGCGTGGTAAAGGGGTAGTTGGCGATTTTCGGGCGCGCCGCGGAGATAACGGAAATCAAAGTGGACTTGCCGGCGTTGGGATAACCCACCAGACCGACGTCGGCCAGAAGTTTCAGCTCGAGGCGAAGATAGCGCTCTTCGCCGGGAAATCCGTCTTCATGTTCGCGCGGGGCCTGATGCCAAGGCTTGGCAAAGTGCTGATTGCCGCGCCCGCCGCGTCCACCGTGGGCGATCAGTACGCGCTGGCCGGGGCTGGCGAGATCGGCTATGGTCGCGTCTTGATCGTCGAAGACCAACGTGCCGACGGGAACTTGCAGGATCATGTCACTACCGGAATGACCGGTGCAGTTGGAGCCTTCGCCATGGCGGCCGCGATCGGCCTTGAATTCGCGATTGTAACGGTAGCGGAGCAGCGTGTTGTCGTTAATGTTGGCTTCGAGATAGATGCTGCCGCCATGGCCGCCGTCGCCGCCGGAGGGACCGCCGCGGGGCACGTATTTTTCCCGCCGGAAGGCCACGCAACCATTGCCGCCGTCGCCGGCCTTCACGAATATTTTGGCTTCATCAACGAACACAGGAATAAAGCTCCGTAATAGTTGACCGCTGGGCGGCCACCCGTGAAAAAGATACCATAAGCAAACTATCGAAACGCGACACCCCCAACGGAGGCCGCCTCCCGATGCTCCGCGCGCTCAAACGCATTACCTTGCTACTTTTAGCGATCGTAGCCGCAATGGCTGCCGCCCTATACCTGCTCTACTTCCGGCGAACGCCACTGCCTCCGGCGGCCCCTCACGAGCGCACCGTGCCGGTGATTTCCGCGATTCCGGGGCTATCCGCGTGCTGGGTGGAAACGGCGAAAACGTTTAGCAGTTTTTCCTTCGGCTCGACCGCCGGAAGCGTCCTCGTAAAGCATCCCGCGGGCGACCTGCTGATCGACACCGGAAACTCCAGCTACTACGACCAGGAAATTTCCGGGTTCCCCTTTGCGACGTGGCTCAAACTCAAATCCCTGGCCGGGCAGCTAAAGCCGAAAGTGCCGCTTCCGGATTTGTTGCGCCGCATCGGTGAAGATCCCGCGAAGCTGCGCTGGGCCATCCTGTCGCATGTGCACTTGGATCACGCCGGCGGCTTGATGGATCTGCCGCCTCTGCCGGTACTGCTCACGCGCGAAGAGTTGCAATTTGCAGCCGACCCGAGCGTTCAAGCCAAGGGATACGTGATTGCCGCGCACACCCAAAAGTTTCCGCCCGTTGCCGCGCCCACTTTGCGATTCGAACCCGCGCCCTACGAAACTTTTCTCGAGAGCGCCGATCTTTACAGAGACGGCTCGGTGGTCGCCGTACCGTTGCGCGGCCATACCCCTGGGAGCGTGGGCATTTTCGTGAACCTTTCACGCACGCGACGCCTGTTTTACGTTGGCGACGCCGTTGATGACGAACGCGGTTTCGAGGAGCGCGCCGGGAAATCTCTGATCTTGCAGGACAGTGACAATGATATGGCTCTTGCGAACCAAATCGTCGGCAGGCTCAGCGAGCTTCACGAAAAGGTGCCGGGACTTGCCATCCTTCCGGCGCATGGGCGGAGCGCATACAAGAAATTCTTTCCCGGTGGGCCCTTGTCCTGCATTTCCGGGCAATAGCCGAGTCGAAAAGAAAAACGCGGTCCAGCGGGGCCGGACCGCGGAAGTGGCGAAGAAGGCCGGACTGAAGCCCGCCCCCACACAATATAGCGCAATGCAGTTAGTTCGCGGCGGACTTGGCTTGCTGAGCCGGCAAGACACTGATGAAGCGGCCGTGACGGCCCCTGTCTTGGAACTTCACGAAGCCAGTAACCATCGCGAAGAGCGTGTCGTCCTTGCCCTGCCCGACGTTTTCTCCGGCCTGGTGCTTGGTGCCGCGCTGGCGCACCAGGATCGTGCCGGCGTTGACCAGTTGTCCGCCGAAGCGCTTGACGCCCAGCCTCTGCCCGTGTGAATCGCGGCCGTTTGTAGAGGAGCCGCCGCCCTTCTTACTTGCCATGACGTAATCCTTTTCGAGAAAAACTGCCGGGTGGAAGCCCGGCGCTAGATGAAGAGTTAGAGCTTGATATCGCCGACCTCGATGGCCGTGTAATTCTGCCGGTGGCCGCGTGAAATCTTGTACTGATTGCCCTTCTTGAATTTGAGCACGGTGAGCTTCTTGCCTCGGCCCTGTGAGACGATCTTGCCACTTACAGACGCCTTGCCCGCATCGGCGCCCAGCAAGACCTTCTTGTCGTCTGTATGAACGGCCAAGACGGAGCCAAAGTTCACCTTTTCCCCTACCTTGCCATCGACCCGCTCGATGCGGATGGTGTCGCCGGGCGCGACGCGATACTGCTTTCCCCCGGTCTGAATAACGGCGTACATCTGTCCTCCAAGCGCAAAAGGCAAACCCTAATTATAGGGGTTCCCCGCCCAAACCGTCAACGAACGATTAAGGCGCAGGATTGCGCAATTCTACGTCATGCGACGATGGAAATCACTCGGAGCGCATGGAGACCCAGTTTGGTGTCACCCGAGATTTTGACCTGGCGCAGAGCGGACTCACGGTCGATGCCTTTAGTGAAGATGCGCCAAGCAATTTCCTGCGGGATGGTCGTTTCCGAAAGCTTATCCCCGAGCGGCTCTTCGGTGAGCCACCAGGCCTGTTCAGCGCGCGCGAGATACCAATTGCCCCCGCATTCACCGGAAACGTTGATCTGAAGGTAAGTTCCGGGCTTTGCCGAGACGGTGCGATAGGTGAACGGCAGGGCCCGCAAGAAGCAATCCAAGACGGGATAGTAGAGTTCGCGGGTCATGATGCCCGGCTTGTTCACCGCCAGGCGGATCTGCTGCTGGTGGTGCCAGCGTTCCGTGAATTCCCGGGCCGTGTCGAACCAGTTTGAGGATTTTTCCTCACCCGCCCAGCTTACGCCGTAGGGCGCGCTGGCATTGGGATCCCGGGAGCGGTGATACTCAGCAAGCAATTGGGAGGCGACTTGCATGAGGGAAATCAAGACAGCGGGGCTCAGGCGGCGATAGAGACTGACGCCTTCCTCATTCAAACGGTTGATGTACGCCGCGAGTTCAACGCTAGAGCTGATTCTCGGGGCTTCTGGCAAATATCCATCGCGGGCGATCGAGACGCCGCGAAGCGGAGTATCCAGAAGATGTGCGGCGACGTCCTTGACCTTCCACTTGGGTGAAACCGTCTGCTTTTCCCAGTCTTCGGGGGTGAGGGAACGAAGCAATTCGAGCAACATGGCATCGAGCTTCGGAAAAAGATGGGCGGTGAGAATCGGCCTCACGGGCCTATCTATGCATTCGCGCCTCGTTTTGTCATCGGAAGCATCGGACGGCCGGACTTACTAAGCGCAAACACTCTCGTCTGCAGGTTGTGGGAAGTGCTGTGAAAACCAGAAGGAGTACGGAGTCGCGCCGCGCTTCTGGTAGTATTCCAGCCGCTCGCGGCCTTCGGTGACGGTGGGGATGTGACCGGAGGGAACCCACCAGAGACAATAACTGGGCTTATCCATCTTTTCGAACCACTTCGGGCGGTCGCGGAATACCCTCGCGTGATCCGATTTGTAAGCGAAATCGCGCAGCGCTCCGATCGATTCCCAGACCGACATGTTGACGATCACGAAAGGATCGTCGTCGGCGGCGATGTCGGTGGCGTTGCCCGATTCCGACTTGAGCCGCCAGACAAAGCCGGGAGCCTTGTCGGCAAGAGCGTTGATGGGCTCGAGCTGCGCGACGAATGCGGCGATCTTCGGATCGTCCAGCGGAGCAAGGAGACGCGCTATGTTGATTTGGGCGAGATAGTGGGCCATGGCGGGTTCCTTGTGACACCTCATAAAGGACGCTTCAGAAATTGAAACGGTAGCACAGGATGCTCGACCTGACGAAGTGGCCGATGGAGAGAAAAATCATGCTCCGTATGGGAAAGACTGGCGGTGTGGACTCAAAAGCGGAAGAGATAAGAGATTTTGACGAAAATCTGGCGGCCATCATTCAAGAAGCGATTGGGAATGTGGAGGAGGTTGCCGTTGGAATCCTGGCTGAGGCTGGGATCGAGATTCTGCAGGTTGCTGTTGTAACCGACATATACGGCGGTGCCGGGATGGAGGAGGTACGTGAAGAGCAGATCGGCGTTGAAGTTTTTGGTCGTTTGGAGCGAAGTCAGATTCTGGTTGGCAAGGACTGCCGCATATTGACCAATAAAGCGAAGAGAGAATTCGCGACTGAACTGGTAGTTCCACCTGGAGCGGATGATGTGGTTGTTAAAGATGTTGGGGCCGGAAGAGAGATTGCGGAGACGCGTGAGGAGGTAAGTGTTATCGATCGTGAGCTTGCCAGTGGGGCGGATGGTAAGAAAGATCTGCGCGTAGCTTGATTGAGCAAGGACAGGCGGACCCGCTACAGGAGAGCCAGGAGGCGCGGGAATCAGCGGAGCATCGAAGTTCGTGTCGGTGCCCCAGCCAATCTCACCGTTCAGAGAGACTTGCTTGAAGAAGGCAGATTGGAAGAAGAAACCAGAATGATGGTGAGTATAGTCGCGATTACCAGGAAGGACGCTGAAGTCGATTGGGCGAAGGCGTTCGTGGCCGAGATTGCCAAAGAAGCCGAAAAATACCTGGCGCTGAAACTGAAAACGGTAGTTGGCGTTGGCAAACCATTCAAGACGCGTGCCCTTGTGGTCCCAGTTGTTGATGGTAAAGAGTCCTGGCCCATGCCAGACGAGATGCTTGCCTTCCGGACGAAAGCGGTAGAGAACGAACTGGCTGAAGCGGCGGATGTCGGGGCGGCGAAAGAAACCGGTCTCGGTCTGGAATCCCTCGGAAGTGTCCTGATACAAAGCGTTGTACTCCACTTTGCGTGTGCTGTGCTCGACGTATTCCCAAAAGTCCGGCCCGCCCTTGTGGAAACCGTTGTTAAAATCGGTAGAGCTGACGAGCGCTTGCGCCGTGGCGTACCAGGTGGGAGTGAAGGTGATCTTTGCATCGATGCCGCCGACGCGGTTGGAGCCGACAATGCAGCGATTGTCACCGCAAGCCGTGTTGGGCACGGTAGCAAGCTCGCGGTCGGTATAGATAAAGCCGATGGTGGACTGCTTGCCAATATCGCGATTCACGCGAAGCACACCGAAGTAGGCTTTGGCTCCAGAGAGAGGGTCACCCGGAGCAACAGACTTGCCCGGGGACTTATCGTCCGCAAAGAAGGCGCCGATAGACCAAGGACCTTGCTTGCCAGTGAGACGCAAGCCGTAATCGGGGTCGGCGATGCGGCGAGTAAAGACAAGATTTATGGGAGTGGCGAAGTAGCCTGCATTTTCGAGAAAGAAGGGACGCTTTTCCGGAAAGAAAACCTCGAAACGCTGGTTGACGGTGATTTGAGGCTCGTCGGATTCAACCTGAGCAAAATCAGGATTCAAGGTGGCGTCGAAGACAAGGGAATCCTTGAGTACGATTTTCGAATCGAGGCCGGCACGGGGGTCGAAGCTCTTTCCAAAAAATGGGGCACGCCGCCGGGACGATCGTCCAGGCCGCGGAAGGAGCGCAGCGAACCATAGGGAATAAACTGGATGTTGCGGCCGGGAGAGACTTCTCTGAGTCCATCCGCATGCGTTTCCTGAGTGAGCCAGCCCTGGATATTGCTGCTGATGTGCGGATAGAAGGAAAATTCGAAGTTGCGGCGGATGTCGCGTTCAAAGAAGATGCCCCAACTCTGCTCCGGATTACGGGGAAAGCGGAGCGAACGGAATTTCGAACCAGACGACGAAACCCTGCGACGTGATCTTGCCTTGTGAATTCCAGAGCATGTCGTAGGAATAGTCCGGCTCCTGAAAATCGTTCCAGATACCGTCCTGCTGGACACCGAAAGGGTTCACGTAGAAGAAAAGGCCGTTCTTGCGGTCGCTGAAGGTATCCAAGACGAAACCGAACTGATCGTCGTCGTTGATCTGCTCGCGCCGGACCATGTGAGCGCGAATCTTGTCCGGTTCGGAATCAAAGCAAACGCAAACGACATAGAGACTTTGATTGGTGTAGCCGAGATAGACCTCGGTTTTCTGAGAGATGGGAGAGCCGTCTTTGGGATCTCGTTGGATAAAGCCTTCGACCTTGAGCATCTTGCCGGCGAAGGCGGGTGAGGGCTGCATCGTAAAAAAGTCGGCGATGGCCGGGCGGCTCTCCAAGTGGGGGATGTGGAGATTTGTGAATGGGACAGAATCCTTGGCAGGAGGATCTGCCAGGGCCGGAAGAGGAGGCCTCAGAAGGACGAGAAAAATCAGCCGCAGGACCCACGCATGCTTGCTGGACGGGAAATGGGGCACTGCGAGGCTCCAGGACTGTGTCTCATGCGCAACAGTCGGTCAGGGAATAGTCGGAAGACGCACTCCGGCTCAAGTCTCCTGAGTGTATTGACGACGGCGAGGGTGCAAGAGTTAGCTGTGCCAAACCGCGATTCTGGTTTTTTCTTGGCCGAGGAGGCGGGCACTTCGAGAGCGCACTAGAAGTTGAAGCGGTAGCCGAGAATCAGCTTGGCAATCAAGTGATCCGTCGCACGCGTCACACCCACACCCAGCCCAAAATTGACTTCCCAATTGGGCGAGAGATTCAGGTCAATAGCAGGGAGGATTTGCTGTTGCTGCTGGCTGAGCGGGTCGAAGCCCGTGACCGGGCCCAGCGAGCCGTAATACTCGATGCCCCCCGCGATCTTCTTGGTGAAATCGTAGCTGAATTTGAAGTTGGGAGAGAAAACGAGACCTTGGTTCACGCCCGGACCATGGAACGACCGGTCGAATGTGGGATTGAAGGAGAGATACCACCGCCCGAGCTGCTTATCCACAATCGGACGGATCTCCCATGTCCAGGTGTCCGGGGAGTACCGGCGGCTCTGCCAACCAATTTCGTTCGAAAGGCTGATGCCGACGGGCCAGTGCCACTTGGGAGGAACGCGCACGCGGGGGCGGATATGGCTGCCAACGTAATCCCAACCCTGGCCGCTTTTCGCGGAAGTGAAAATGTAAAAACCGGTCTCGAACCAATCAGTGAATCCACGGGTGATCTCGATGGTTTCGTGCAACTGATGGTTCGTCGGAAGCGTGCCATCATCGGTGGATTTGGAGCCCTGAAATGTGAAATTGGAATGGAGTTCCACCATCGTGTGGCGAGGCTCGACGGTTTCGTACGGATATACCTGGACTTCGTAGTTCCCTTGCGCGCTTGCGGGCAGCGGCAAGGCCGTGCACGCGAGCAGACAAAACGGGATCGAGAACGCAGTATGGAGTCGCATACTCACCGTTTGAAAGCTACCCAGAGTAGCGCAGTCTGAGATCTCTGCAAAATAAAACAGAAGCATGAATCAGGCGTGCGGGTGCGCCTTGTCGTAAATATCCATCAGTTGGCGGATGGAGGCGTGAGTGTACTTCTGCGTGGTGGAGAGTGACTGGTGGCCGAGAAGTTCCTGAATGGCGCGGAGGTCGGCGCCGTCCGCGAGGAGGTGCGTGGCGAAGGCGTGACGCATCGAATGCGGATGCAGGTCCCAGTTGACGTTGGCGATGCGCACGTATTTCTTGACGATGCGCCCGACGGAGCGCTGCGTAAGCCGACGGCCCGAATAATTGAGGAAGACCGCTTCGGTGTACGGGCCGTCCCGGCCACTCGTCCTGTACGTTGGCTCCAGGAGCATTTCGCGCAAAGGCCAGTATTTTTCCAGAGCTTCCTGAGCCTTAGCCCCGTAAGGAACGATGCGTTCCTTACTGCCCTTGCCGCGGACGCGGAGAATGCGTTCCTTTTGGTCCATATCGGCAAGATTGAGGCCGGTAAGTTCGCTGACGCGCAGGCCTGCGGCGTAAAGAAGTTCCAGGAGCGCCCGGTCGCGGCGAAGGAGGGAGCTTTTTTCGACTGGCACGGAACGACTCTGCCTGCCTTGCGGTTTCACCGCGGATGCCGGCGGAGGCAATAGGCCCTTAATGGAAGTCGCCCGGCCGCCGGACGCGTCTACTGCCGTCCCGCCCAGCCCATTGAGGAATCCGTTCATCTCTTCCGCAGACAGCACCGAAGGGATGCGCTTCGGCAACTTCGGCGTAGGAACGAGACGCGCGGGGCTTTCCTTCAAATGGCCTTGGCGCACGCAGTATTTGAAGAACGAGCGCAGGGCCGCAAGCTTGCGTGCGATCGAGCTTTTCGCGAGGCCGTGATCGTGGAGATGCGCGACGAATTCACGAATCATGAGGTGGGCGACTCCCGTGAGTGCAGGCGGCCGGGCGCCGGGCGGCGATAGATACGCGAGAAATTGTTCGAGGTCCCTGCGGTAGTTCAGAATCGTATGCGGCGAGGAATTCTTCACCGACTGAAGGTACTCGAGATATTTCGCAATTGCTGCTTTCATTCGCTGCTACAACCCCCCGGGGGAGAGACCCAAATACAGTATAGGCGCGGACAAATCCGCGGAAAGCGAAATCACGGCACTGTTTCTTTAGATGCAGGTGGGTCAGGACTTGGCTGCCACGGGCACGGGAGCTTCCTCCGGCTGTGCTTGCGGCTGAGCTTCGGGAACAAGCTTCTCCCAATCACAGCCCTCTTTGAGGCAAGAGTGGACGGTGCCGATCTTGGTGCGCTTCTCGACGATGAACGGCGCGCCGCACTTCGGGCACGGTTCGGCAATGGGCATGTGGGGCGTTGTGAAATCGCATTCCGGGTAACGAGAGCAGCCGTAGAACACTCGTGGGCGGCCACGGCCGCCCTTGCCGGCGCTGCCACGACGCACGAATTCGCCTTCGTTGCATTTCGGACATTTAATACCCATGGTGATCGGGCGCGTGTACTTGCACTTCGGGTAGCCGGAGCAGCCGATGAATTCGCCGAAGCGGCCGCTTTTCTTCACGAGATTCTTGCCGCAAAGTGTACACAGTTCAGCGAGAGGCTCATCGGGCTGGTGCGCGATGCGCGTGCCCTGGACGAGGCGGCGGGTGGTCTTGCAGTCCGGGTAACCGGTGCAAGCGAGGAAGGTGCCGAAGCGCCCCCGCTTGATGGCCATCTCCTTGCCGCAATTGTCGCAATACTCGGTTTTGGGTTCGCCGCTGGTTTCCTCGGGAAGTTCAGGGGAGAGGTCCTGAATGAAATCGCACTCGGGATAGCGCGAACAGCCGAGGAAGAACCCGTGGCGGCTGATGCGTTCGAGCAATTCGCCCTGTCCGCACTTTTCACACTTCTTCCCGGTCGGGATGCCGGCTTTGTAGGAAAGCATCTCGTCGCCGGCCTTGTCGAGGTCAATGACGAATTTTTCCCAGAACTCTTTGACGGCTTCGCGCCAAGGCAGCTTGCCTTCTTCGATTTCGTCGAGTTCCTCTTCGAGCCGCGCGGTAAACGTGACGTCGAAGATGTCTTCGAAACTCTTCACCAGCAACACGCTGACGCGCTCTCCGAGCATGGTGGGAGAGAAACGTCCCTGGTTCTTGATGACGTATTCACGCTCGACGATCGTAGAAATGATCGAAGCGTACGTCGAGGGCCGCCCGATGCCGTCTTCTTCGAGCTCCTTGACCAGCGTGGCATCGTTGAACCGCGGCGGCGGCTCGGTGAAGTGCTGGTCGGGACGAATCTTGTCCAGGCGAAGTGTCTGCCCCTCCGCCACCTGAGGAAGCGCGCGGCCTTCGCCTTCGTCATCCTTTTCGTCTTCCTCGCGATCGGCGATCGACGCGGGCATCTGATAGACACGGAGGTAGCCGTCGAATTTCTGGACGGTACCAGTAGCCCGAAAGGTGTAGTCGCCTGCGGAAATGTCGATGGTGGTCTGATCGAAAATCGCCGGGAGCATCTGTGATGCAACAAAGCGCTGCCAGATGAGTTGGTAAAGCTTGAATAGGTCCTCGTCGAGATACTTTCGGACGTCCTCCGGCGCGCGCATGGCATCGGTGGGACGCACAGCTTCATGGGCCTCCTGCGCATCCTTCTTCGATTTGTAATAGTTGGGCTTTTCCGGAAGATAGTTCGAGCCAAAGCGCTCGGGGATCAACTCACGAACCTGGATCAGCGCGTCGTTCGAAACATGCACGGAGTCGGTACGCATATAGGTGATCAGCGCGACCGAACCTTCGTCACCAAGCTCCACGCCTTCATAGAGCTTCTGCGCGAGTGACATGGTGCGTTTGGCGGTGTAGCGCAGCCGGTTGTAGGCTGCCTGCTGCAATTTGGAAGTTGTAAAGGGTGGCGGAGGATTGCGCTTCTTTTCTTTTTGCGTGACGCCGGCCACCTGCCACTGGGCCTTGCTGACTGTGGCGACAATCTTGTCCGCGCTCTCCTGGTTCGAGACGGCGATATCTTCGCCCTTGTGTTTGAAAAGCTTGGCTTCGAAGAGTGGCGGCTGCCCGGCATCCAGCATCGCGTGAATCGTCCAATACTCCTGCGGAACGAAGGCACGGATCAGCATTTCGCGCTCGACGATCAGCCGCAGTGCGACGGTCTGGACGCGCCCGGCGGAAAGCCCTCGGCGCACTTTGTCCCAGAGGATCGGAGAAACTTTGTAACCCACAATGCGGTCGAGCACCCGGCGCGCCTGCTGCGCATCCACCAGATTGGTATCTATTTGCCGGGGCTTATCGAAAGCCGCGCGAATCGCCTTGGGCGTGATTTCGTTGAAGGTGACTCGAAAAATCTTTTTCGGATCGATGGCCACAACTTCTTTTTTAGGTTCGTTCTCGTCTTCCTTCTTGACCGGCTCTTCGGGTTTTGCGTCTTTCTTCTTGAATCTCGAAACGCTCGGTTCCTGCTCAATGTACTTGGCAGGCTTGGAGAGAACCATGGCCAGATGCGCCGAAATGGCCTCCCCCTCGCGATCCGGGTCGCCCGCCAGATAGACGGCATCCGCGGTGATTGCCGCTTTGCGAAGATCATTGATGACTTTGCCCTTGCCCGCAATGATTTGCAGCGTAGGCTCAAAAATCTTGTCATCATCAATGCTGATCAGTTTCCCGGGCGCTTTCTCCTGAGCCTTTGTTTTCTTGCTCCCTTTTTTGGCTTTGCTCTTTTTCTTCTTCTTGCCGCCCTCTTCCTCGCCAGGCAGACGAATGCCGATCGTTCTCTTGGGCAGGTCCATCACGTGGCCGATGGATGCTTTCACGGTGAAGTTCCGCCCCAGATATTTGTTAATCGTTTTCGCCTTTGCAGGCGATTCGACAATAACGAGCGAACGAGCCATGTTGCCTTTGTAACTCCGTAATGTATTGCAGGAAGGGCTGACCGCGCGGCGTGTGTCCTTCTCGCTACCTTAAGCGCCCAGCCCGGATCCCAACTGGGTCGCCATTTTGATGCGGCGATTGCCCATGTGGATGCGTTTTGCCATTGGATGTCGGCACCGAGGCCAGCGATGCAATTCCCTATCTGCCTCTACAGCAAGACTTTGCTGAACTGCTTTCCCGGCAACAGCCGGATGATGCCTTTCATCTCCAGATCAAAAAGCGTAGCCAGAACTTCGGAAGAATTCAAGCCGGAGCGTTCCACAATATCATCAATGTGCACCGGCTCCTCGGCGCTGAGCACCTCGTAGAGCTTTTTCTCCGAGCCATTCAGTGCGGCGGCGGCCAATAGATTTCGCTGCTCGGCCTCAGGCCGCTCGGCCTGCAGGAGGGCGGCACGGATGGGCGTGGGCAGCTCTTCGATCACGTCCTCGGCGCAGGTGGCGAGCTTCGCGCCCTGCTTGATGAGTTGGTTCGGCGCGAAACTCACGGGCTGCGTAGCGTTCCCCGGTACGCCGAATACTTCTCTGCCGAACTCCATGGCCAAGCGCGCGGTGATCAGCCACCCGCTGTACTGCGCGCCTTCCACCACCACCACCACCACTCCGAGCGGCATGCCGGCAACGATGCGATTTCGCATCAGAAACTTTTCCGGTGCGGGGTGTGTGCACAGCGGAAATTCGCTGATGATCGCGCCGCGCTCCAGCACTTTTTCGCACAGCTTTTTGTTCTCCTTTGGATAACAGACGTCGATGCCTGTGCCCAGCACTCCGATCGCGCGGCCGTTGGCA
The DNA here is from genome assembly GCA_035490055.1 of Candidatus Limnocylindria bacterium. GTDB lineage: Bacteria > Acidobacteriota > Terriglobia > Acidiferrales > UBA7541 > Acidiferrum. Next base: position 87,694 of record DATHIB010000014.1, read on the forward strand.
TCCATCGCTCCCAGATGCCCGATGGCATCAAACCCGCAGGCCATTCCACTGACGATGACGAGGCCACGCGCGGCCAGGTCCCTGCCAAGACGGTGCGCCATTTGCGTTCCGTAGAGAGTTGGCCGGCGCGTCCCCACGATGCTGAGGCTGGGCAGATTCAGAACTTGCGGATCACCGCGAAGCTAGAGCAGGACCGGCGGATCGTAGATTTGTAAGAGCGTCTGCGGATATTCGGGCGCGGTCCAGTTCAAGAGGCAGCAGCCTGCAATTTTCTGAACGCCCGTCAATTCCTTCTGGAGCGCGCTTGAAACTTTCCTTCTTCACGATGGCTTTGGCGACTTGAGCTGGGAGACGCCAGGACTCGAGATCGGGAAGTGTGGCGCGGAAGACACCCTCCGGCGAGTCAAATCGGCGCAGCACGCGCGCGGACAAACGCGAAGCCAAGCCAGGCGTTAGCGCCAGCGCGAGCCAGGGGAGGGAAGCGTCCGACTGCATTGCGGGGCGAGCCTACGCGCCGAGTAACCGACTTGTCAAGTAGTGTGTATGGAAAAAATAGCGTGCTGTAAGACCGCGGTTATGGAGACCTAGGCTGCGATGCTACCGCGGGATGAGGTCTGCCGAAGCCGGCTTCGAGCGACGTGTCTTTGGGAAGCACGACGTCTTGTCCGCGGGAGATGAAATTCGAGTAGATTGACGCCGAAGCCCCATAGGCGCCAAAGGCCATCGAGACCGGTGCGGACTTCACTGCCAGGCTCAACAGGGCGCCCGTCAAACGAAAACCAGAGCCGCCGGCGGCCGTGCGCACGCCTGGATCACCGGCAGCGTCCGTCGTGCCATGTTCGCCATCCGGATGGTTTGCGGCCGCGGCCAGCAGTACCGCGAGCCCGGTCGACAGATACCGGGTCTTGCTGTCGGTTGTGCGCGCCCCGCCTTCCTCGTCGAGCTTCATATGTGCGCTACGAGCCACTTCAAGACCTTCCAGGTTGCTGGCCATGGCCTGCGAACTTGCTTGAAAGTTCTCCGCATGCGTTTGCATCCGAGACAACGCCTGAACGGCTTCTTCGGAAGTTTCAATGCGCTCGAAGATCACGCGCAGTTCTCCGTTGTGGTGCAGCTTATGATTCGGCCACTCACGATACTGCCGGCTGGAATAACGGGCTGGTCGAAGGCGTAAACCATTTCCACGACTTTGCCGTGAACCATCTCGCCGGGATGATCGACGCGCGCGCGCTGGTCGAGCGCGATGCGCAGCGGCGTGCCATTGGGCAGGTTGAGAGAGATTCTTGCAACGAACTCGCTGGCGGGAGGAGCGGCATCCACCTCAGAAGATGAAGGCGGCACACACAGGGAGACGAGAGCGTCTTCGCGCGGGGCTTCATCACAAGTTGCCTGTGTCGCATGAACGGCGGGGCGCTCAGGATTCTCCACAGGATCGGATTGCGCCGATGCCACCGGAAGACAGCAAGGGATCAGCAGTATAAAAAGAGAGAGGCGCAGGATAAAAATCATGGTTATTTTACCTGGGCACAACCTAAGGGTTGCAAGCTTGAGGCCGCACCTACTATCAGTCTATCAGTGTGAACGATAGCGCTTTGCTTGCAGCCCGTCTGCCGCGCCCAGCGCTTGAACCCTACCTGAGACGCTCGGAACAGCAAATTGGATGGCCGGCCAGAATCGCGCATTGCTTGTGACTCCTCTCGGCCGAGGCATCGTTGTTTCTTCGCGAACGCTCAGAAGGCATGCTAGAGTCGCAACGGGCCGAAAAGAGGCAAATTAGCGGCGGGGCTGCGCCGCGTCTTCTTGCAGGACGAGATCCAGGGTCTTCAGGAAGAGTTCCGCGTCAAATTCGGAGAAAACCAGCGGCGGGCGCAGCTTGATGACGTTGTGATGCGGGCCGTCGGTGCCGGCGAGAATGCCGCAATCGCGAAGGCGATTGACCACGTAGGAGGCTTGCAACGGAGCAGGCTCGCGCGTTTCACGGTCGAGCACAAAATCGATCCCCAGGAACAATCCCGAGCCTCGCACATCGCCTATCAATGCGTGGCGCGTCTGCAAAGTTTTCAAGCCCTCGATGAGATGCGCGCCAACGCGCAAGGCGTTAGGCTGCAAATGCCCTTCTTCCAGGACGTCCAGAACGGCCAGACCCGCCGCGCAAGCCACGGGATTGCCCCCAAACGTGCTGAAAAATTCCATCCCGTTGTTAAATGAATTGGCAATTTCCGCCGTCGTGATGACTGCCGCCAGCGGAAAAGCATTGCCGATCGGTTTGCCGAGTACAACGATGTCTGGAACCACGCCTTGCGTGTCGAATCCCCAAAAATGCGTTCCAAGACGCCCGAATCCGACCTGCACTTCGTCGGCGATGCAAACCGCGGCTGTCCCGCGCACGTGACGGTAAACCTCCGCCAGATAATCCGGCGGAAAAACGATCTGGCCGCCGACGCTGGGCAGCGTTTCTGCGATATACGCTGCAACACCACGTCCGTCAGCGCGCGTGCGGTCGAGAATCTCCGCAACGTGACGCGCATATTTCACACCCGCTTGTTTGTCGTCACGGCGATACGCGCCGCGGTAATCATCCGCGAGCGGAGCAACGTGCACCCAAGGTTTTTTTCCGTGGCCCCCGGGACCGTCAAATTTGTAGGGGCTGATGTCGATGAGCGAATTGGTATGGCCGTGGTAGGCGTGTTCCAAAACGATGATGTCTTCCCGGCCTGTATGCGTGCGCGCAAGGCGCAAAGCCAGCTCGTTGGCCTCACTGCCGGAGTTCACGAAAAAACACACGCGGAGCGGTTCGGGAAGCAGCCGCGTCAGCCGCTCGGCATAACGGTTGACGTTGTCGTGAAGATAGCGCGTGTTGGTGTTGAGCAACGCGAGCTGCGCCTGCGCCGCCTGGACCACGCGAGGGTGGCTGTGCCCCACAAGCGGCACGTTGTTGTAAACGTCGAGATACGCTCGTCCCGTTTCGTCATACAAATGCTGCATCCACCCGCGAACGATTTTCAGCGGGCGTTGATAAGAAACGCTGAGGTTTTTCCCCAGCAAGGCGCAGCGTGCGGCAAGTGTCTCTGGGAACTCCAGCTCTTTCTCTGGAAAACGACCGGCCGGAATTCCGAGCAGGAGATTCGGATCAGGCGAGAGACTCTTCCATACGGAACGCTGCGAAGCAGAAGCAACACCCGGGAAATCGGCGCCAAGCTCAAGCAGATCGAGAATGATCTGAAAATGAACGTGTGGCGTCCACCCACCGTTCTCCTGCGCTGAACCGACGCGCGCGAATGGTTGACCCCGGCTAACACGCTGGCCTACTTCTACGCTAACCAGCGACTCTTTGGAGACATGCCCGTAGAGCGTGAAGAAGTCCTCGCCATCGCTGGTTTCATGTCGCAGGATGACCAGCGGTTCGTAGTCCTGCGGAGCGGAATTATTCGCGACGACATGGACCACGCCATCCAGCGGGGCGCTGAGTGGAGCGCCCGGCTCAACAAATAGGTCCATGCCGAGGTGAATGGTGCGCCGTTCCTCCGTGGGATTGCCGCTCGCGCCGAACAGGGGAGAAGTGTAAAGCAGTCGCGGCTCATCGTAACGGCCGACTCCAACGGACGCGCCGGCGCACTTCATTGCGTGAAATATTTTTTCCGTGAGCGCGGGAGTTTCCGCGGCGCCGGGGTCGGCGCCAAGAAACGTGCTGCCAACACTCAAGTCAAAAACAAGGCTCGTGGCCGTTCGTAAATCAACGCCCAAAATCGAAGCCGCGGAGCCCGCGCGCGCTTCCAGCCACTGCTTGATCTTTTTACCTTGCGGAACGGGCGGAAACCCGCAAGCAGCGCGAAAAGTGTAGTCGGCGAAACGCGGGTGGATTTTTTCGAGCCGCTCCAAGGCTTCCCACGCGGGCGCTTCGCTGACCGTGACGTACGGGTCGTCCGGCTTGAGGGTTTTGCAGTGTGTGGAATTAGTGACGCTGACGGCCAGCCGCGCGCCAATCAAAGCATACAGAACGGACAATTCCACCTCATCGAGTGGAAACGCGCCGTGATATCCCGCGACGACGGCGGCCGCTGCTTGCAGCGGATCTTCTTTCCCAAGAATGGCGTAAGCGGCGGCAATCGCCGGCTCAGATGCAGTGAGCCCGTGGTGTATGTCGCCAAAATCAATCACCCCTGCGACCTTGCGCGGCTGCGGCCAGGGATCGCTGACCAGCACGTTGTGGTCGTTCGCATCTCCATAGATCACAGCGCGGCGCAGGCGCGGCAAGACCGGAACGACTTCCGCTTCGTAGAGCGAGAGAAATTTTTCCACAAGCGCGCGCCGCTTCGACCCCGCAATATGCTTGACGTAGTCCTTGATCCAGCCAGCCCGGGAAGAATCCCATTTCAGCTCGCGATGTGCAGCGGCATGCGTAAACGATTGCAGCGCCGCATCCATCTCGCCGAGAAACCGGCCGAGATCGCCAAGAAGCTCCGGCGGGTGCGGGCGAACTTCCGCGAGAACGGTTCCGTTCACAAAGGTGAGCAGCCAGACGAGCCGCGTCGAGCCGTCCGCCGCCGCAATCGAAGTAAACTGTTCACCGCCGCGATTCGGTGTGACGCGAGGCAAGGGCAATTGAGACGCGCGTTGCGCCAGGTGCGTCAGCGCCCGGCATTGCAGATCAATGAAGGAACGCTCCCGGGCCGGATGCATTACTTTGAGCACGAACGCATGCCCGTCCGCGCTCGTAAGGTGGAAGTTGTCGTCGTATTCGCCCGGCAGCGCCCGGGCGCTTGCTTCAAGCCCGTAAAGTTCGCGCGCCAAGCGAACCGCTTCCGTTTCGGTCACAGGTTGCGCTACGCGGGCCTCCAGCAGCATGCACCAAATCTTATCCGCAAGAGCCGGAGTGCGTCCATCCCGGGGGCTCAAGAATTCCGCGGCGCTGCTCCTCAGCGCGGAATCCCTGCCTCTTAGAGTTTTTCTCTCGACTCTCGGACGGAAACCGGTCCATTCACAGTGGAGAGCCGGATCATCGCTGGTGCGTTGCCATATTCGATGCGGCGGTGATTGTCGTCCCAGGTCTTGCGGGCATTGTCGCAAATGCTCGCCTGGCAACTTACCGGCGCGTAGTTTGTGGATTCGACCACGAAGCTGGACTGATAGTCGTTCGGGACCATCAGCGTCAAGGGGCCGTTCTTTGCATCGGCGGAGAGGCCCGTGCCGCTCCACGTCTTTCCTCTCAGCGCCACGGAAATCGGCCCATTCTCCGTATGAATGCGCACGCTTCCGCTGCTGCCCTCCAGGCTGATTGGGCCGTTCACAGCGGTGATCTCCGCGTCGCCCGAAAAATTCTTCAAGCTGATCGGACCGTTGTGGGCGCGCGCCGTGAGTTTGCCGTCCACGTCGTACAGCGAAATGGGACCGTTCATCGTCTCCATATCGATGGACGCGGACTTTGGCGTGCGAATGAGCAAATAAACCGTCCAATCGCCCTCATCCCCCGGACCTTTTGTCGAGATCTTGCCGTGTTCAATGGACACGCTGATCTGGGACAGTATTCTCTCTGCCGTATCGCCGGAGCCCGCCGCGGCTTTGCATGCCGTCACGGAATAGGTCTCTTTGTCCCAGCCCACGACCTGAACGCCGCCGTTGTTATGCGGCTGAATCTGCAGGATCGCGGCTTCGGTCTTGGTCAAAGTGTGCGCTTCGGAACGCACCACGGCATCCCGGTCGTCAAACCGGATGCGAAGTTCGGAACAATCGGTTGCTGGCTGCTTGTGCCCGTCGGAGATGTTGACGGAGTGGCGATGCCGGTTCGCTCGTGCGCTCGTAAAGCCGAGGGCGAGCAGAGCAGACAACGAAATCAGAAAGAAGAAGTTGCGTCGAGGCATGGGGTCCTCCCTGCCCCTATAGACGACGGAGGAGGTGATTGGTCACGTGCTATCCAGCCGAAAAATCATTCCCAGCCATCCCCATCGTCGTCCGTTCCAATGGGTGGCCCGTCAGGAGGCTCAGCTGGGGGCGTCACGCTGATTTGCTTCGGATCTTTCTCAAACTGCTCGATTTGCCATGACGCGAAGGCAATATGCGCCCGATCCTTTATGCTAGGGAGGTGTGCATAAACCCACCGCTTTAACTCCTGCAGCTCGAGCCTGGCGATCGCGCGAACTTCGTCCGCGGCATGATCGTTGGCGCTCAGCGCCATTAGGTCGTACAGAACAACCATGTCCACGGCATTGGCGATTTGCCCTTTGTAGCCTTCGTCATGTGGCGTTTTCCAGGTCGCAGCCAGAATGGCCTCCAGGACTTCCTCTAATCCCGGGTTCTCCGCGTTTCGGGCATGAAATTCCACCAGCCGCGCCGCCCGTTCCGGATTGAACAGAAACTGCAGCGTATGCTGCGCCTCCGCTTCCGCCGGAGCCAAGGCATCAAACGCCGGGCTGGTCCGAATCTTGAAATGTTCGCGGCCCCGCTGGTAATCCGGCGGACGCGGCGGGATCATCTTCAGCAGCGGCTCCGGCAGCGCCAGCACCTCCGGCTTCAGCGTTGCCAGCACGGCCGCAAGAGCCCGCCGCTGTTCCGCCGGCGCGACGATCTGCGTGGGCGTTTGTCCGTCGCCGCGCAGCGCAAACGTGTAGTCCATGCCGCCAACGAGTTTGCTCGCGGCCTCCACCTGATAGCGATGAAGCATATACAGCGGCACAAGCACGTCTTCGAGTGTCGCCAGCGGCGCATCTTCGCGGATATTGTTCTCGCCGAAGCGCTTCAGCGCTGCCCCGCGAGCTTGCATGAGCCGGTTAAGTTCGTCGACCGCATTCGCGCCTGAATCCCACAGATGCGCCACGCTGCTGGAAGACCCCGCTGGACGCGCGTCCTGGTCCGTCAGGTACCGCAGCCCTCGGCCGTATGCGTCTAGCAGAATTTTGCTCAGCGCCGCCGCTTCGTTCGTCTCCGGCACAAAATCCTGATAGCCAAACGCGATGGACACTTTGTCCCACTCGCCGATTCCCGTCGCGTAAGCCGAAGAAACGTCCGGCGTGCCGTCCGCCGCGAGTTTCACGTACGGCGGCGGGTAATCCATTACGGAAGAACGGTTGACCGTGCTCGCGGAATAATTGTGCATCAGGCCCAGCGTGTGCCCGACTTCATGTGCCGCAAGCTGCCTCAGCCGCGCCAGCGCCATCTCCTGTATCTTCGGCGAGACTGATTTGCCTTTTTCGTAGGGCGCCAGGAGACTCTCCGCAATCAGGAAATCCTGCCGCACCCGCAGCGACCCCAGCGTCACATGCCCCTTGATGATTTCGCCCGTGCGCGGATCAATCACCGCCGCGCCATACGACCACCCGCGCGTCGCGCGGTGCACCCACTGAATCACGTTGTACCGCAGGTCCATCAGGTCCGCGCCTTCCGGCATCAATTCGACGCGGAAAGCGTTCTTGTACCCGGCGGCCTCAAACGCCTGATTCCACCACCGCGCCCCTTCGAGCAGCGCCGAACGAATCGGCTCCGGCGCTCCGCGGTCGAGGTAATACACGATCGGCTGCACAGGCTCGCTGACCGCCGCCCTTGGATCTTTTTTCTCCAGCCGGTGCCGCGCGATAAAGCGTTTCACGATCGGTTCGCCAATGGGCGTGGCGTAATCCATGTAGCCAATGCCGAAAAAACTCGCCCGCGGATCGTAGGCGCGCGTCTTGTACCCCGGCGGCGGAAGCTGCACGAACGAGTAATGCTCGCGCACCGTGATCGATTCGGGAGAAGGCGTCACATCACGGACCCACCGGCCCGGTTCCTCTCCCGCAAACGTGAGTGTGGCCTCCACTTCCGTATTTAACTGAAAATTTTTCGTTTGCGGCAAATAAATAGCGCAGCGCGACGCATCCACATGATAGGAGCCCTGCTTCGTCCGGTGGAGCGCCGCTGGAATCCCGTGCGCATCGCGCAGAAAAAAATCCGTGGCGTCCACCAGCGCGTGGTCCTTCTCCTCCGCAGCCACAGTGAAGCCCCACAATGCCGATTCCGCGAAAGAGTCGCGTACCGCGCGCCGCTCGTCCGCGTCGTTGCTCACCGCCCGGTACTCGAGGTTTTCCTGAATGAGCAGGACCTTCGGGCCGCTGCGCTCAAAGCGCACGATGCGCGTCGCGCCAAGCTGCCCACGGTCCAGCCCAATATCATTCGAACCGATCCCCGCCGGAAGCCCGCTCTGATACAGAAATTCGCTGCTCCATTTGTCGATTTCGAGCCAGAGCTTCCCCTGCTTTGCATCCCAGTAAAGGTTGAAATAACCAGGAAGTTTCTGGGCTCCCGCGGTTTTCTCAGCGATCGTGGACGTTTGCGGCGTTTCGGGCGGAGGAGCCGCTACACCGGACGCCGCAGAAACCATGAGAACGGGGAAAAACCAGCGCGAAAGATTCGACATATTCAAACCCTCCAAAGGCGATGAAACGTTTTATAACAGATGATGTCTACCGTGCGGGAAATTCGCGTCTGCTATACTAAGGGTTAAACGAGCCCGACCGTGACCAAACTTCGCATCTCCATCGTTCAATACCTGAACACCGCGCCGCTCGTCTGGGGCTTCACCAACGGCCCGCTACGCGGCAAGTATGATTTGTCCTTCACCGTGCCCTGGCAGTGCGCCGAACAGTTGCGAACCGGCCAGGCGGACGTCGCGATTATCCCGGCCATCGAATACCAGCGCATCGATGATTTGGTGATCCTGCCGGACATGGCCATTGCCTCGAAGAAGCAGGTGCGAAGCCTCGTGATCATTGCCAAGAAGCCCATCGATCAGGTGAAGAGCTTCGCGCTGGACGGCAGTTCGCGCAGCACGCAAACGCTGACGCGCATCCTGTGCGCGGAAAAGTGGAAGATCGCGCCGCAGTTCTTTGAAGCCCCGCCGGACTTGGGCGCCATGTTGGAGCAAGCAGACGCGGCGCTGCTGATTGGGGACCCGGCACTGCGAATTGCCGTGGCGATCGAAAAGGATGGTCGGCCCGGCACGCAAGGCCAAGCGGTATGCCAGGCGGCAACGCTCGGGATTACCAGATCGGAATTGCTCTACGTCTACGACGTGGTCTGCGAATGGCGGAACTTGACGGGATTGCCTGCCGTCCTGGCGGTCTGGGCGTCCAGGCGAGAAAGCGCTACTCCCGAATTGACCGCCGATTTCCTCGCCTCCCGGGATTTCGGCTTGTCGCGCATCACCGAAATCTGCTTCGACGCGGCGCGCGAACTGGAATTGCCGCAACGGAGGCTCGAGTCGTACCTGCGTCACAACATTGACTATTCACTGGATGAGGAAAATCGCCGCGGCCTGAAATTGTATTTCACCTATGCCGCAAAATACGGCCTGATCCCCCAAGCGAAACCGCTCGAATACCCCGCAGCGAAAGCGGAGGCCGTGAAGTTGTAGTGGCGCAGCATGCTGCGCCCGTCTCGGCGAAATCGCTCCATCGAGATTGCATAAGGCATTGGTTACAATGAAATCGAAAGATCACAAAGGATTATCTTGGGACTGACGAAACAACAAGCTCTAGAAATGCTCGAATCCGATGACCTCGTGGGCCTCGGTATGGCCGCGCACCAAATGCGCCTGAAGAAAAACGACCCCCGCGTCGTCACTTATCAGATTGACCGCAACATCAACTACACGAATTTCTGCACCGAGTATTGCTCCTTCTGCGCCTTCTATCGCCCAATGGGCGCCAAGGACGGCTACATCCTGTCGTTCGAGGAGATCTACAAGAAAATCGACGAAATGCTGGAACTCGGCGGCACCGGAATTTTGCTCCAGGGCGGACTGCACCCGGACTTGCAGATCGGCTATTACGAAAATCTACTGCGCTCCCTGAAGGGGCGCTATCCGCAGGTACATCTGCATTGCTTTTCGGCGCCCGAAATTCTGTGCATCGCTGAAGTTTCTGAAATCAGTATCCGCGAAACCATCCAGCGCCTGATGGACGCGGGGCTGCAATCCATTCCCGGCGGCGGCGCGGAAATTCTCGACGATGAAGTCCGCGCCAAGATTGCGCGGCTGAAGTGCACCAGCGACGACTGGGAAGAAATGCACCGCGTGGCCCATTCGCTGGGACTGCGCACCACCGCTACCATGATGTTTGGCTGCGGCGAAGAATTGCGCCATCGCGTCAACCATCTCGAAAGGCTGCGGCGGATTCAGGAAGATACCGGCGGCTTCACGGCGTTCATTCCATGGATGTTTGCCGCTGAAAATACCGCCCTCGGAAAAAAAGTTCAGGAAGCCACGGCGGTCGATTATCTGAAGACGCTCGCCGTCAGCCGCCTGTATCTCGACAACGTCGACCACATCCAGTCAAGCTGGCTCACGCCCGGAATCAAAGTCTGCCAAGTCGGTTTGCAATTCGGGGCCGACGACGTCGGAAGCATCCTCATCGAAGAAAACGTCGTCTTCGCCGCTGGCGTGAAAAATCGCACCAACGAAGGCGAACTCCGCCGCATCATCTCCGACGCCGGCTTCCTCCCCGCCCAACGCGATACCCTTTACCGGAGTTATGTGCTGAAATGAGTTCAGAAGTTGCAGAGCTATGCGGCGCGCCGGAACTAAGCTGGAGGTTTGGGGCGCAGGTGAATCGAGACATCGACGACCATCCCGTCGGGCAATTCGACATCTTCCAGGAGATACAGAACTCCGCCGCGGAAACGCGCTTGGATTTTTCGAGGTTCGGGTTGGGAGCTGGGCGGTGCGGATTTGGAGCTGGCCGGTTCGGTTTTGGTGCTGGGCGCTTCGGTCTTCTTTGTTGCTGTCGCGCCGGGCGTCTTTCCTTCCGTTTCATCCAGTGCTTCGTTGGCGAGTGCGTCGGCTTCGCGGTTCTGCTCACGATAGACGTGCTCGATGCGGAAGGAATCGAACACCTTCGACATTTTTTGGGCGCGCTCGAAGAGCGGGCGCAGATCCTCGCTCTTCACTTTGTACTGCCCACGCATCTGCTTGACCAGCAGCTCGGAATCGCTCTCGACGCGAATCGCTCGCACGCTGTGCGATTCCGCATAATCCAGCGCGGCGATCAGCCCATAGTATTCGGCGACGTTGTTGGTCATGCGGCCGATGTATTTCTTCAGCTTGGCGACGATTTCGCCGCGTCCATCGCGGATGACCACGCCGTAAGCAGCCGGCCCGGGATTGCCTCGAGAGGCGCCGTCAATGTTTGCGCGATAAGCCGCAGCAGCCGGCTTGGGCTCCGAAGGTGCCTCGCCGAAGAGGCCTTTTCCACGAGGAGTTGGCGGGCGGCGCGGCATCAGGAATTTGTCGAAGCCGTGGAGGATGTGCCGGTGGAACCAACTGCAGGACTCGCGATAGGAATTGGTTCCAGGGTGTACAGGATGAGGCCGCAGCTTTCGCAGCGGTAAACCTCCTCGTTGTTTTCCGTCCGCAGTTCCTGAAGGATATGCGGGAGGACGCGCATGCCGCAACCGCGGCACTGCCCGTCGCGCGCTTCGGCCATGGCGGTGCCGTTGTGCCGCTTGGCGATGCGCGCGTAAAGCTCGCGCAAATCCTCCGGTACCGGAGCGATAATCTTTTCGCGCTCGGCGGTGCCGGCTTCCAGCTGTTTTTTCTTCTCCGCACCTTGCAGCTGAATTTCTTTTCGTTCCGCCGCGACGGCCTGCTCGGCTTCCTTAAGTCTGGACTCCGCGATTTTTACCCGGCGTTCGACTTCTTCCGCGCCCATCATCACTTCGAGCTGACGGTCATCGGCCTTGGCCACTTCGGCTTCGGCATTGGCGATTTCGTGCTGCAACGCTTTGTAGGCTTCGTTGGTTTTCACGGCTCCGCTTTGATCGCGGTATTTGCGCGCGCGGTCTTTCCATTGTTGTCCGTCGAACTCGAACTTCTTACGTTCCGCCACGGCTTGTGCGTGGGCCTCTTTGGCGGAGACGACCTCGGCGCGCGCGCTGCCAAGTTTGGCTTCCGCTTCGCGGATACGTTTCGGAAATCCATCCAGTTCCGCGCGCAAAACGGCGATCTGGTGGTCAACGCGTTGCAGCTCAATAAGGTGAGGAATCGCCGGATGCATCGGTAGGTAATTCTAGCACAGGGACGCGGCAGGCTTTGCGGGAACCGCAGCGGCGGATAGAATGCCTGCGTTTTGCATGCAAGAGTTCGGGAGTCGCTCGTTCTAAGGAGGAGTGAACATGCCGCACGTGCAAATTACCTGGGTGGAGGGGCGGACGCCGGAGCAAAAACGGAAAATCGCGGAACGCGTCACGACCGTGCTGATCGAGGATGGCAAAGCCAAACGCGAAAATATTCACGTGTCGTTTCACGATGTCCCATCGACAAATTACGCCGAAGCCGGCGTGCTGGTGGCAGATCAAAAACGCACGCCATAAGGGAGCGGCGCGCAGTACGATCGTGTCTTGCTTCCCTTATTCGAAAAAACGCTGGTTTGGCGATGTGTTGGCGAAGAGTAGCTGACGAGAGGAATGCCCCGTATGCCAATTCCCCTGGATAAGCAACTGGAACGCTGGGTTTCCGCGGGAGTAGTCGATGCAAGCACGGCGGCTCGCATTCGAACGTTTGAAGAGTCGCAAAGTCCAAGCGAGCGTCTGCGCTGGCCGGTGTTGCTGGCGGTGGCGCTCGGCGGAGTGCTGCTTTGCGCCGGTGTGTTGCTATTGGTGGCCGCGCATTGGGACGAACTCTCGCCGGCTTGGCGCTTCACGCTGGTCCTTTTCCTCGTGGCGGTGTTTCCTATCGCCGGGGCTCTGACAGAGGAACGGTTTCCTGCGCTGTCTACGACGTTCTACGCCATCGGAACGGTTTGCGTTGGCGCGGGAATTTTTCTCACGGCACAAATCTTCAATCTGCAGGAACACTGGCCGAGCGGGATTCTGATGTGGGCCATCGGCGCGCTTGCTGGTTGGCTTCTGTTGCGGCATTGGACGCAGGCAGCACTGATGGCACTGCTTGTGCCCGCGTGGCTGGCCGGGGAATGGGAAGTGCGTACCGAGGGTTTTGCCGTCAGCAACCGGTTGCTGACCGAAGGGCTGTTGCTGCTCGCGATCACCTACTCGAGCGCAAGAACGAGTGGAGAAGATTCTCCGGCGCGGCGGGCGCTGGCGTGGATTGGCGGACTTGCAGTGTTGCCTCTCGGCGTATGGGCGTTCCTCGAAGGCCGGGAAACCTATCGATGGGGTTGGCGGAACAGCCCAGATGTACCACCTCTGCTGCTCTTCACCGGTTGGGCGATCGCGATCTGTGCGCCCGTGGCGTTGGCTTTCGCGCTGCGCAAGAGTGCGGCGTGGACAAACGCAATCGTGGTGGTCTGGGTTCTCGTGATCGGAACTTTTCGCGCTACGCATGAGGATACTGGCCGAACCACCTCGATGTTTGCCTGGAATTCACTCGGCCCCTATCTTTGGGCCGGGGTTGGAGCGCTGGGAATGGTGGGCTGGGGATTGCTGGAGCGACGGCGCGAGCGCATCAACCTGGGAGTCGCGGGCTTTGCGCTAACCGTGATCATTTTCTATTTCTCGGACGTTATGGATAAGCTGGGCCGCTCAGCGAGCCTGCTTGGGCTGGGAGTATTGTTCTTGTTCGGTGGATGGGCACTGGAGCGAACGCGCCGGCAACTGGTCGCGCGAGTCGCGGGAGGAACGCAATGAATCCGTCTCGGAAGGGGATCATCCTGGCGGTGCTGCAGTTGGCAATTGTCGCAAGCCTGGCTGCGAAATATGCAATCGATCGCGCGCGGTTTCCGCGCGTTTGGGCGCAGACGGTGGCCTATGATCCCGATCTACCGATTCGCGGCCGGTATTTGAGCGTGCGATTGCGCGTCGATGCGGATCGAGTCTACGGCGGTTCGGAACTGCCAAAAGGCAACCTGGGCAATTTCTGGGGCGAGATGCGGGATATATATTTGCACGCCGAGAACGGCCACCTCGTAGCAAGCCCCGCTCCCACGCCGACAGGACTGCGCGTTACGCGATGGAGGGCGCGCACCGGAGATGTGGCTGCAGTCCTCAGCGAGCCGATGGATTACTGTTTGCCGGAACACGCAATCGATCCGTCGCGGCGCCAGCCGGGCGAGGAATTGTGGGTGGAGGTAACGGTTCCACCAAAAGGACCGCCGCGACCGATCCGGCTGGCGGTGAAAAAGGGAGGCACGTTTACGCCGCTGGAAATCAAATGAAATGCGGCCTTCCTGGGAAAGGAGAGGACCGATCCGCTTTTTTCATTCGAAAGCCAGCTAGACTTCTCTGTTCTCAGGCGCGGGCGTCGCGGCGGATGAACGACCAATCGAGAAAATATCCGATTCCAATCGCGAGAGGTATGATGCCGAACGCGGCAGCCGTCCAAATGTCACGATCCGCCTGGATGCTCGCAATCAATCCAAAAGTAGCGATGTAGCCAAGTGCGCCGCTGACCAGCAGGGTGCCCGCACGGCGGGAACGCGCCGCCTGGTTCAATTCAGGCTCCATCGGAATGTCGACTCCGCGGGCAATCGCCGCGAGCCGCTCTTCGCTGCGCAGCTTGCGCACGCGGTAATAGGTATACAGCGCGCCGAGGGGAACTCCCATCCCCAAAGTCACGGCCACTAATCCAATCAATTCTCCGCCCATGATGTGCTCCTTCTCTCTTTTTTAGGCGCCGGTGAGGCGCAGTTTGTTGGGGGAACCGCTTTCAATTAAAGGTACGCGGATGAGCCAGGAAAAGTTCCCGGAATTTAGGAAGTAAGGGCAGCCGTCCAATTTTCGAGAAGCGCCCTGAATCTACTCCGTTTTGTCATTTGCGGTGTAATCCTGAGCGATTCCTCGGCGGACTAGACTCAGGTTCGTTTCGTTCAGTAACAGAATTGGGCAGGCGTAGCCCGGATCGATCCGCAACTCCTTCGAACCACCCCAACCTCCAAAGAAGATTAATTGCGTCCCTGTTCGAAGCCTTGTGTTGTCGCCGCCGATACCGGACAGGTCGGACAGTTCATGAGTCTCGCCAACATTCCAATCGACAGCACCTTTGAGCCGCTCCAGCACGCGTATTCTGACGTCAACGTGGTGGTAACCCTGGTTATCCACTCTTTGGTGATACCCGAGAATCTCACCCGTCGCCATGTTAGCACTGTCACGACCAAGCATTTCGATGATTGACGGCGAACACGCAAGCTGGTCGCGGAGCTCATCGATGCGAGGTTGTTCTGCCTCGTGCTGCGCCCAGGCGGCAGGCATGACGTCGCTTTGAGTGAGACAGGGATGCCACCGAGTAAGGCAGGAGAGGTCGAGTTGCATCAAGCGCTGGATATCCGCCGACTCAGCGTATGGCGTGAACCTTGCCCATCCTTCTACGCATATTTCGCATCCGCCTGGGCGCCCGATCATGTAGTCAGGGTGAAGCTTCAACTGGGCGCTGATCCAATCAGCTCCACGATAGTCAAATCGTGGAACGCTGTGCGTCTCCGCAATCAGGGTATACCCGCCCGGCGAAGTTCCGAAAAAACCGGGGATTTCGTGCGCGTAGGTCTCGATGAATGCTGAGAAACCCTTGCTGCACACACTTCCCTCACGCATCCCGACCGTCGCGAGCACTCTTGAAGGGCGACCACCCATCCGCATATAGGCTCGGAGCAAGACGAACTCGAGACGCACAAATGGGCCGACGCCATAGGACAGCTTCAGGCGCCAACGGAAGTAATCGTCCAATTTCACGAATAGGTTGGTCTTTGAGAGGTAGCCAAGCACGCGTTCGTCTAGGGTGATTTCCAGAAAACACTTGCGCTCATTGCACTGATCGTCCAATTTGCTCTCGGGGCCCCACCGCTGGAATTGAGTCTGCGCTTCATGCCACGGCGTCTTGCGCAATTCGAGAGATTGAATTTCGGCTAACAGGAGTTCGGCACGGCGGCGAAAGAGATGCTGTTCAACCTGGCTAACCATCAAGGCCAAAGAGAGCAGCACACAAAGACCCAGAAATAGGGTGAGGAGTGCCCGTCGCAATGAGCGAATTCGACCCACAGAGCTTTAGACACCAGAGCGTGAAGTCATGTGCCCTGCCGAACTGTCACTCGGTTTCGTGGACATTCATGGTGGCGTCGATGGCGAGATTGGGATAGCGAATGGGGGAGCCCGCCGGCGCAGGCAGATGCCGTGCCGCGGCGCTGAATTCACCGCCCGAACATTCGAGCGTGTAGGAATAACCGTCGCGCTCGGTGCGCGCCATGGAAAGAGAATTGGAGGAGATGAGTTCGTCGAGAGAAGCGCAATGGCCATTCGTGGCGATATAGCCGCGTTCCGCCTGGGCGATCTGCAGGAGGTCGCTTCGAACGCCCGTCAGGCTGATGGCCTGCGTCGGAGCCGTACCTTCATCCGTGACCGGCATTCTCTTCAAATAGAAGTGATATACGACAAAGAGAAGGGCGGCACCGACCAAGACGCCGACAAGTGAGCGCATGGAAGAATTGTGGGGCTGCCCGCCGTGCGCGGCAAGCGGAACGCACGACGACGTGCGGTAGGAAACAACGTCACCCATTTTCGCCCTGAATCGCAGCCGCTCTGCTAGACTCCTGCCAACCGCCGAATTTCCCTCTCCGGTGTAACGCTCCCCTTCGGACAGACGAATGAACACGGCTGCACCGCCGCTCGAACTGCATGCCCTCGAAAAACTGAGAGAAGAGAAGAGCTCGAAGAAGCTCGCGCGATCCAGAGCGTGATGCTGCCCCCGGAATCGCTGCGCGCCGGCGCGGGGATGATCTCGCACGAATTTCAGCCGGTGGCCGCAGTGGGCGGCGATTTTCTGGATTATTTCGAGCGACGGGAGTGTCGGGCCAAGACGGGGACTTCGGCCGGGCTTATTCGCCGCGGTCGAGAATTTTTCCCGCGGGCGGGAGGCGGGAACAGCAAGACGATATGGCTGCGGCACTCTTTCATCTTTGCAGTTGAGCGATGCCGGTGCGTGTGCTCACAAGAGCATGTAGAGAGTGGGCAAACCGCTCCCCGTTTGGCGTTGACAGCTCCGGGGCTCTCCAGTAACTACAATAGATACAGGCTGCAAACCAGGAGAGTCCTCGATGAAGACGAAGTCCCCGTATGCCTTCGGGCTGGCCCTATTGCTGTCGTTGTTCATCGCGATCCCGGCAGACGTTTGGGCCGCGCCCCAGGCGGCGGGACAGCGCGCCGGTGAAGTCTCCCGCGTGATTCCGGCTGTGAACATAGCTCGCAGCGGGAAAACCATCACGGCCTCGGCGAAGACCGCTGTCGATTGGCAAGATCTGGTGAATACGCAGGTGAATGCGCGCGCGCGCGTCGCGCTGGACGACGGTTCAGTGCTGAATGTGGGTTCGGAATCGTCCATAAAGGTGGTCAAGCACGACGCAGGTGCGCAGCAGACCGAGCTGGAGCTGACCTACGGGAAGCTCCGGACGCAGGCACAGAAGATCGCCAAGCCGGACGGGAAATTCGAGGTGCGCACACCGGCGGGCGTCGCGGGCGTGGTGGGAACCGATTTTTTTGTGGAATATGCGAACAGCACGATGAATGTGATCGCGTTCGAAGGACTGGTGAAGGTCTGCAACCTGGCCGGAGTTTGCGTGCTCGTTAAGGCCGGGCAGATGACCAGCGTGCGCAGCGGAGACAATTCCGGACCGCTGCCGCCGCAGCAGGCGACGCTGGATCTGCTGGTAACTTCCAGCAAGGATACGGATCCAGGAGCCCTGTCGGGCGCGACCGGGGCAGGGTCGCACCTTGGCGTTTGGGGGACGATCGGGATCGTTGCGGGAGCTGTCGGAGTTGGTTTGGGTATTGGCTTGACGCGTGGAGGGGGTACCAGGGTGATAGTGCCGCCAAAGGGCTGCACGGCGAACTGCGGCTGATGGCCGCTGGTAGTTCAGCGAAATTGCGTTTGTCTTAAGCGCTGGCAATTCGAACCGCTGAGGCCTTCCGTTTTTCCGCCGGTGCAACGCTCCGTGCTGTCAGACCGTCTAAGATAGTGTTGTTCGAACCGCGACTCCCCAACGTGCCGCGCTTTGTGCGCTGCTGTGCGGTGGCGTACACTGAATGTTTAGCGGTCCCGTCAAATTGTAAGTGAGGCTTCCTTTGACCAATTCGAATCGTAGTCGCTCAATTCCGCTCTTCTGCGGGCTTATTTTGCTCGCCACGGTGGCTCTGGCCGCGGTGCAAGCGGCGCCGCCGGATGCGCAGGCGAAGCGCTCGCCGCTGCTCGCGGCGCTGCAAGCGGAGCTGGAACGCTCGATGAAGACGTTGAGCGCGCTGGACCCTCCCGCTTACTACATGGGCTATACGATCACGGAGACGCAGCGCGCGGATGTGTCCGGTTCGAACGGGGCATTGCTCAACAGCAACGAAGCGCGCAACCGCTGGCTGGAGGTTTCGCTTCGAACGGGAAAGTACGAGCTGGACAATTCGCACAAGGTCGGAGAGCGGCAGATGGCAAGCGGCGGGCCGGGCACGTCCGTGCCCATCGACGATGACGCCGAAGTGGTGCGCCGGGCGATTTGGCTGGAGACCGACAAGCAATACCGGGCCGCATCCGAGGCGCTGATCAAAATCAAGACGGGCAAGGAGATAAAAGTAGAAACGGCGGAAGGGCGCGCACCGGACTTTTCGCGGGAAGAGGCGCACACGTTCATCGGACCGCAGGCTTCCCTGGCCGTGGACCGCAAGCCGTGGGAGGAAAGAGTCCGCGCCTATACAAAAGCCTTTCGCGAATCGCCGGCGATCATCAATTCCATCGTGACGTTCTCAGCGCAAGCGCAAAACGCCTATCAAGTGACCAGTGAAGGGACGCAACTGCAGTTCGGGCAGATTCGCTACCGGCTGGAGCTGTTCATACAAGGCAAGGCGCCGGACGGCATGGACATCGACCGCTACTACAATTTCGATTGGGTCGACCCCAAGGACGCGCCGGACGACAAAGCAGTCTACGCAGCGGAAGCAACGATGCGCAAGGAATTGGAAGGACTGGTCGCCGCGCCCATCAACGACCCGACCGTCGGGCCGGCCTTGCTGACGGGGCGCGCCGCGGCGGTGTTTTTCCACGAAGTCTTTGGCCATCGCGCCGAAGGCCACCGTCAAAAAGACGTGAGCGAGGGACAAACCTTTTCGAAAAAAGTAGGCGAGCAGATCCTGCCGGATTTTCTGAGCATCACCGACGACACGACCATGAAAAAGCTCGGAAAGCAGGACCTTCTGGGCTATTACCAATTCGATGATGAAGGCGTGCCGGCGCAGCGCGTGGCGCTGGTGGATCACGGTGTGTTGAAGAGTTTCGAGATGTCGCGGTCGCCGCTGGTCGGGTTTCCGCGTTCGAACGGCCATGGCAGGAGGCAACTCGGCGCAACGCCGGTTTCGCGGCAGGGCAACCTGATCGTGCAAAGCAGCAAGACGGTGACCAACGCGCAGCTCCGCGCCAAGCTGGTTGAATTGATCAAAGCACAGGGCAAGCCGTTTGGGCTGTTGATCGACGACATCGCCGGCGGATTTACGTTCACCGGACGCGGGCAGCCGCAGGCGTTCCAGGTACTGCCCCTGGTGGTTTACAAGGTTTACGCCGACGGGCGGCCTGATGAATTGGTGCGGGGAGTGGATATTGTCGGCACGCCGTTGGCCGCGCTGACGAAGATCGTCGCGACGGGCGATACACCGGAGGTCTTTAACGGCTATTGCGGCGCGGAATCGGGATCCGTTCCCGTTGCCGCCGCGTCGCCCGCGATTTTGACTTCGGAATTGGAAGTACAGAAAAAAGAGAGTTCGACGGACCGGCCGCCGATTCTGCCGCCGCCCGCGCACGATGTAATCAAGACCGGAGGCATGCAGTGAGGCGAGCAGAGAGAATAGCAGGACTGATTTTACTCTTGGCTGCGATGGGGCCCGAAGCGGCCGCGGGGGCGCAGGCTCCGCAGGATAACGACCACACGCTGCAAGCCATGCGCGATGAGATGGCCCGCGCGAAGACGCGCCTGGAATTGAAAATTCCGAACATCGACCAGCCGGTGCGGCCGTACTACGTCGAATATCGATTGCTCGATCTGGAGGTGCGCGAAGTCGTCGCGGAATTCGGCACATTATTCTCCAGCACGCATACGCGGAACCGCTTCATGGACGTGGAAGCGCGTGTCGGTAGCTACAAGCTGGACAGCTCGAATTTTTTGAGCGACGACGGCTTCCGCGGCTTCATCGGACCGACCGGCTCCGTGGGAATCGATCGCGATTACGATTCGCTGAGGCAGGACTTGTGGATCGCGACCGATCAGGCCTTCAAAGAAGCGGTGGAGACTTATTCGCGGAAGCAGGCGTATCTGAGCAGCCTTGCGAGGCAATCGGACATCGACGATTTCGCGAAGGCCGAGCCGGTGCAGCTCATCGAACCGCTGGAGACGGCGGATTGGACCAGCCGCAACTGGGACCAGGAAGCGCGCGACACGTCGGCAGCGCTACGGGCGTTTTCCGAGATTCACGAATCGCGGGTGACCTATTACCTGGTCTACGCGACGGAATATCTGCTGACCAGCGAAGGAACGGAAATCCGCCAGAATCGTCATTTTGCAGCGATCGAAGCAGGAATGAGCGCCCTGGCCGACGATGGCGTGCCGCTGAACCATTTTTATGCGGCGTACTCGGCACGGCCGGCCGAGCTGCCCGGCGTTGAGACGGTGCGCAAGGGATTGAACGTTGCCAGTACTGAACTCATGGCTCTGCGAGCCGCGCCTCCCGCACAGGACTATACCGGTCCCGTTCTTTTCGAGGCGCGCGCAGCGGCACCGATGGTGGCGCAAGTGCTTGGTCCTGCATTGAACGGCGCGCGGCCTCCGATTTCCTTCAGCCCGGTGATGGAACAGATGCTCAGCGGGTTGGGGGGAAAGAGCGACTGGGTGTCGCGGCTTGGGGCGCGCGTATTGCCCTCCGGCGTGTCGGTGGTGGATGATCCGGGCGCAAAGGATTTCCACGGCACCCCGCTGATCGGCGGCTACACCGTGGACAATGAGGGTGTGCGCCATCAGAGAGTGACTCTGGTGGAGAACGGCAACCTGAAGAGCGAGCTGATGTCCCGCAGGCCCGGGCCGGACTCCAATGAGTCCAACGGACACGGCCGCGCCGCGTTCTTAAACGATGCCAAGCCAACGATGAGCAATCTGTTCTTTTCCTCGGCCGAAACACTTTCTGCGGAAGAGATGAAGAAGAAATTTCTGGACACTTGCCGCGCGGAAAAGCTGGCCTATTGCCTGGTCGTGCGCGAAATGGACAATCCCGCGCTGAGCCTGCTGCACCAGGAAGATTTCTCCGAACTTCTGGCAAGCTACGGCGGCGGCGCGGGGACAGGCGATCGCCTGCCGCTGGTCGTTTACCGAATCTATCCGGAAACCGGACGGGAAGAGATGATCCGCGGCTCGCGCATCATTGGATTGAACTCGCGCGCGTTGCGAAACCTCGCCGGAATCGGCAACGATAGTTTCGTTTACAACTACATGCAGAGCCAGATGAACGGGTTTACCGGCACGGCGCTGGGGGCGTTTGGCTCGGCACAACTTGGCTTACCGGCCTCGGTCGTGGCGCCCTCGCTGCTGTTCGAGGAATTGGAAGTGCGCGGGGCGCGCGGAGAAGCCAAGCGGCTGCCGCTCTTGCCACCGCCGCCGATGAGCGCAACGAAATAAGTATTTTTCACGAATCGCCACTATGAATGAAATCACGCGACGCGGACTTATCTTTGGCGCGGCCACGGCGGCAGCGTGCGGCTTGCTGGCTGGCGTGGAACGTGTTTGCCTTGCGGCTTTCGCCGAGAACGCCGAGCCGGAAGACGATCCGGGCCCGGTCAAGATCGTGAAATTCGCAGACGATGGCGCGAGGCTGGGGATTTATACGCTCGCGAAAGTGCGGAAGAGCAAGTCCGAATGGAAGAAACAGCTCACGCCACTGCAATACGACGTGACGCGCCGTGCGGCGACTGAATTCGCGTACTCCGGTGCGCTCGGCAATCAACATGCGCCGGGGCTCTACCGCTGCGTCGATTGCAACAACGCACTGTTCGATTCAAGCGCGAAATTCGACTCCGGCACGGGCTGGCCGGGCTTTTGGGAAGCAATCGCCGCGGAAAATGTGCGCGAGAAAAAAGATTTCAGCGCGGGCGTGCTGCGAGCGGAAGTCAAATGCACGATGTGCGACGCGCATTTGGGTCATGTCTTCCCGGACGGACCCGAGCCGACCGGCTTGCGCTACTGCATGAACTCGGCGGCGCTGCTCTTTGTCCCCCGAAAAAGCTAGCTTGCGCAAAATGCCTTAGGAACGGATGCCGATCCGCTCACGGATGCATGCGCGTCTGAAGTGCGCTTTCTCATGTGCCAGCGAACAAACCTGAATCTGAGGTAGTCTAGGCGGGCGATGACGGCGATCAACCAGATCGAGGAAGGACGGGAGAAGAAGCGGGCCGCGCTCTTGAGCGTGGGCTCGGCACTGCTGTTGGTTTCCCTCAAGACGTTTTTGGTCGTCCGGACGGGGAGCTTGGGCGTACTTTCGGAGGCGCTGCACTCTAGTCTCGACTTGCTCGCCGCGATCATCACGTTTCTCTCCGTGCGCATGGCCGACCAGCCGGCGGATGAGAAGCATCCCTACGGGCATGGAAAGTTTGAGAACTTCTCCGCATTCGTCGAGACCGGGCTGCTGGCGCTGACGGCTCTCTACATCGTCTATGAGGCGTTTGACCGGCTGTTCTTCCGCAGCGTGCACATCCAGCCGAGCCTCACGGCAATCCTGGTGCTGCTGGTTGCTTTGTCGATCGACGTAACGCGGGCGCGAGCCCTGGGACGCGTCGCGCGAAAATATTCCAGCGACGCCCTGGAGGCCGACGCGCTGCATTTTTCTACGGATGTCTGGAGCACCGTCGTAGTTATCGCCGGCATCGGGCTGGTGTGGGCCGGTGAAACGTGGAACTTGCCCTGGCTGAATTACGCCGATGCGTTGGCGGGCCTGACGGTCGCGGCCGTCATTTTGTGGGTCGGCGCGCAGCTCGGCAGACGCACGCTGGATGCCTTGCTGGACGCGGCGCCGCAAGGATTGCAGCAGGAAATCGCCAAGACCGTGGCGCGCATGGATGGCGTGCTGGATGTCGATCGCGTGCGGGTGCGGCGCGCCGGCAACCGCCATTTTGTCGACGCGACGGTGAGCGTGGCGAGGACGGCGAGCCTCGAGCAAGTGCATGCCTTGAGCGACGCGATCGAAAAACGCATTGGCGAGATCGTTCCCGCGGATGTTATGGTGCACGCGGAACCGCGCGCACCTCAGGGCGAGCACTTATTCGAAGCGATTCGCGCGGTGGCACAAAGTTTGGGCCTCGCCGTTCACGACCTGACGGCCGTGCAGCAAGCCGGGCAACTGTTTATCGAACTGCATCTGGAAGTGGATGAGAATTTGAGCCTGCGCGAAGCACACCGTCAGGCCACGGAACTGGAGGAGAAAATTCGCGAATTGCGCGACGGGCCGATTGAGGTGAACATTCACATCGAACCGCTGGGGAGGCACATCGCAACACCCGACGCGGGTATTGGGGAGATGAAACAGCTTTCGATGGCGATCGGGGAGTTTCTCAACCGGCTGCCCTTGGAATTCGACGAGCTGGTGAACTGCCACGACGTCCGAGCCCGGCAAGTTGAACACCACATCCTTGTGTCCTGCCACGGCACAATGAAAGGCGATCTGCCGATTACGCAGATACACGACGTGACCGCGGCATTGGAAGACCGAGTGAAGGAAAAATTTCCGCAGATCTACCGGGTGACAATTCACCCCGAACCATTCGGGGAGAAATAACTGCACAAACTGCAGCCCGTGCTAGTGCCCCTCGGAACGGCCGGTGAAGACCTGCGCACCCAGCGCAATCAATGCGGGAAAACAAACTAGAACGTAGCGTGGCTCGGGCGTTTCCAGCGTGGTCAGGAAGGCCGTGCGGAGAACGATGAATAGCGCCAGGAAGGCAACCGCCGGCCGGGCCGCTGGATTGGAACGCCACAGCCGCGCGGCGCTCCAGACGCCTAGACCCACATAAAACAAATTCACAACAAAAAACAGGCTCGTGACTTCCTGATCGACGGGGTCATCCTCGCGCATTTGCGCAAGAGGAAAAACGTGTCCCGAAACCGGCAGCAATTCAATGCGCGGCGTGAACCAGATGGTGACAGCGCGAGCAGCGGGCAACCAGAGATACGTCCGCAAGGGATGACGCGAAGTGCGCTCCCGTGCAAGTTTCGAGAACTCCCCATCCTCTTCCGGCGTCAGTGTCAAATCATTGTTGTATTGTTCGAGAATGGCGGCGACGCGCTGTTTTTCTTCCGGCGTATCAAAGGCGCGCGCCGGAATCTCATCCACAGAGATGGATTCTTCGTTGAGCTTCCACGGCACCAGGTAGCAATCTCGGACGCGGTAGAGCCAGGTCTTTTCCCAGGCCATGAAACCGTAGGGAACCAGTTCCCCCGGCAGATTTGAGTTTTTCGGAGCGAGGAATTGCGGTTCGCCCAGTGTCACCCAGTTGCGCAAGGCCCACGGAGAGAGTACGACCAAGCAACCGAGTATCATTGCAAGGCTATTCGAAAACCAGCGCCTCATACTCCCGAGGGCAAGAAAAAGCACTCCCAACACGATGGACGCAGCGACCACGAGAATGGGAGCTTCAGGGCGAAACAACGTTCCCAGGCCAACAACGCATCCCCCCGCAAAGGAAGTGTAATTTACGCTCCTCTGAAGAGGCCGGTGTGAACTCTTCAGCAGAAAATCCGGCCTTTCGGCTCGCCGAAGCGCAAGCACAAGGAAATTGCACGCGAGCCCCGTCCACAGAACAGCGAAAACTTCGGTCAGCGGAACCGCCGCGTAGTTCGCGGTGAAGGGGCACAAAACAGCGAGCCAGAGCGCGAAGGAATACACGCGCTTGTTCGGCGCGGAGGCTAGAGAGGGGCAGGCCAAAAGCGCCGCCAAACGGGCGCTCACCAGGCAGGAAAGAAGATCCACGCCGATCTGCGCCAGCATCACCCAGAGGCGCGCGTCCGCGCCCGTGCGTCCGGTGAGCGCATACATGAGGACAAGAATCGCAGGGTAGCCGGGCATGCGCAGATCGACGGGGGTGATGGCGCCACCCACGTCCATGCCATAGACGTGGTGGTTGAGCCAATTCGTGGCGATCTGTTCGTAGAGAACGGTGTCGCCGGAATTAGCGGGGAACTTCAACACGAAAAACAGCCGCAGGCAGAGGCCCGCGATCAACACGACAAGGGGGTTCGAGAAAATTCGCTTCATCAATGCCCGCATCTTACAATAGAGCAGACGGAATCGCGCAGACGGACTCAGCCCCAGCCTGATGTATATTTGCCTGCCGTGCCGCCGGGTTGAAAGGTGACATGAAGGAACGCGGTCCAATCTTTTACGACGCGGAGCGTGTCCGCTGGGGCCGCACGCGGCGCGTGATGGAAATCACGGGCGCGCTTCTAACCTTACTGCTGGCCTATTTTTTCGTGACCATCGCCATCAGCGTGGAATTACCCGCCGGACTGCTGCCAGACGCCAAGCCCGCATACCGTGCCCTGAAATCGAAAAAGAAGCCGGTGGCCGCGCGAGAAGGCCAGCATCGCCGCGTCGCAAATATCGGAACCGTGCCGGCGAGTTACGATCCATTGCGCGCGGCGTTTTTCGTGAGCTGGGATGCCAACGGCCTCGCTTCCCTGAAGAAACATTACAAGGACATCGACCTTCTGATTCCCGAGCAACTGCACGCGGTCACGCCGGATGGCGCGCTTACGGTCGTGGATTACGAACACGGGCAGAACACCGTCAAAGCCTCGCCCGCGGAAGCTATCGCATTGCTGAGGGACGACAAGCTGCACCAGTGGATGAAGTCTTTCAATCCGCCCATCGAGCTGCCCATGATGGGTCTCGTCAACAACTACGACGGGGTGGAATGGCGCATCAAGGAAATGGTACAGATGCTGGCGAATCCCGCGGCGCGGCAGAATCTGGTGCGAGGAATCGTCGAATACGCTGTGGAATCGCACGAGGCCGGCATCGTTGTTGATTTTGAAGAAGTGCCCGACGCGAGCCAGGCTCACTTCCGCGCCTTCATCGGCGGGCTGGCGCCCGCGATGCACTCCGTGGGGCTGAAGTTAATGATCGCTCTGCCCGCACGCGACGATATCTACGATTACGAATACTTCGGCAAACAATGCGACGCGATTGTGCTGATGAACTACGACCAGCACTGGCCTTTTTCCCCGCCGGGCCCCATCGCGGCACAGGACTGGTTCGTTGAAAATTTGCGTCAGGTACTCGACGATGTTCCCGCGCAGAAGATCGTCGTCGGAATCGCGAATTATGCTTACGACTGGCCCGAGGCTCCCAAGAAGCAATATGCAACTGCAGAGGAATTCAGCATCCAGGAAGCGCTGTTGCACGTCAAGGAATCGGAGACGGACGTCGAGTTTGATAGCGACTCGCTCAACCCGCACTATTCATACTACGACGAGCACAACCATGTGCATCAGGTGTGGATGCTGGACGCCGTCACGGCGTACAACCAATTGCGCGCCAGCGAGAGGCTCGGAGTTCAGGGCACGGCGCTATGGCGGCTGGGATCCTCGGACACTTCGCTCTGGCCGGTTTGGGATGCCGCGCACGCAGACGCCGCCGCCCGGCAAAAATTAACCGACCTGCCGCCCGGTCCCGACCTGATTCTCGAAGGCGACGGCGACTTCTGGCATATCACGGATACCCCAAAGCACGGCCGGCGCTCCTTCGAATACGACGCAGCAACTGACCTTTTCACCGACGAAACCTACGAAGCCATCCCGCTCTCCTTCAACATTGACCAGTTCGGCGCCGCAAATAAAAAAATCGCCCTTTCCTTTGACGATGGCCCCGATCCGAAATGGACCCCGAAGATCCTGGACATTTTGAAGCAGAAGAACGTACCTGGCGTGTTCTTCGTGATCGGCAACATGGCCAACCAGCGGCCGGATATTCTGAAGCGCGAATACGCCGAAGGCCATGAAATTGGAAATCATACCTTCACGCATCCAAAGTTCGACGACAACATTACACGCACGGAAATCCACTGGCAGCTGAATTTGACGGAGCGCCTGATTGAAAGCACGCTCGGGGCAAAGTCCATCCTATTCCGCCCGCCATACGGGATTGATCACCAGCCGGAATATGCCGAGGAAGTGGCGCAACTTCCCTATCCCCAGGAGCTCGGATACCTGATTGTCGGCCAGCGCATCGATCCGGATGACTGGAGCCTGCAGGACGGCAAGCCGATCCCCGCTAAAGAGATTGTTGACAGCGTTCTGAGGCAGGCGAACAAAGGCAATATTGTTCTTCTGCACGACGGCGGCGGCGATCGCGGCCAGACCCTTGCCGCGCTGCCACAGATCATCGACGCGCTTCGCGAAAAGGGCTACCAGTTCGTTTCCGTTTCAGACCTGATCGGGAAAACACGCGTGCAAGTGATGCTGCCTCTATCCCCTGAAGAACAGTTTGAAGCTCGCGCCGACGGATTCATCTTCGGGATTTTTCAATACTTCCGTTTCTTCTTTGGCATCATCTTCGTCCTCGGCATCTTTTTGGTAAGTGGACGTGCTTTAGTCATCGGCCTGCTGGCGCTGATCGAGAAGCTGCGGCCGGACCATGCAGTAATGTCAATTCCTCCACCGAGCGTGACGGTACTGATCCCCGCGCACAACGAAGAAAACGTCATCGTGCAGACCATCACCTCGGTCCTTCTCTCGGATCTCCAGGATTTGCGGATCATCGTTGTGAACGATGGCTCAATGGACAAAACGGGCGAGTTGTTGGATGCGAACTTTTCGCATGAGCCGCGCGTCCACATCATTCATCAGGCGAATCGTGGAAAAGCGGCGGCGCTGAGCCACGCCATGTCCCTGGCAGACACCGAAATTGTGGTGACCATCGACGCGGACACGGAAATTGAGCCGGACGCCATTCGCAACTTGATCCGCCACTTTTCGGATCCCCAGGTTGGCGCGGTCGCAGGCAATGTGAAGGTCGGCAACCGCTCGCGCTGGCTCACGCGCTGGCAAGCGCTCGAATACATCACCAGCCAGAACATGGAGAAGCGCGCGTTCGACCTCTTGAATTGCATTACCGTCGTGCCCGGAGCGCTCGGTGCGTGGCGCAAGAAAGCGATAGAAGCCGCGGGCGGCATCACTGCGGACACCGTAGCGGAAGACGCCGATCTGACCATTGCGATCCGCCGCCTCGGTTGGCGCGTCGGCTACGACGAAGAGGCTATCGCCTGGACGGAAGCTCCGGAAACAGCCGGGCAGCTCATCCGCCAGCGTTTCCGCTGGACCTTCGGCACGTTGCAATCTTTCTGGAAGCACGGCGACACGCTTCTCCGGCCAAAATACGGAACGCTCGGCTGGATCGCGCTTCCGAACATTTTTGTATTTCAGCTGGTGTTGCCTCTGATTTCCCCGATCATCGACCTCATGTTCTTTGGCTCGCTGTTGCTCTGGGTCCTGGCGCAGTTCCGCGTCACGCGGCTGCCTCAGTTGTGGACCACGTCGGACGTGGAAAAATCGGTCCTCTTTTTCCTGGGCTTTTTGCTGATCGACATACTCACGTGCATGGTGGCTTTCGCTTTGGAGCACAAGGAAGACTGGACGCTGCTGTTCCCCGTCTTGTTGCAGCGCTTCTACTACCGCCAGTTGATGTACGTGGTGCTGTTCCGATCCGTGAAGGAAGCGGTGAGCGGGCGTCCCGTGGGCTGGCGTGGCGTCGAATCGGAAGCTCCGCCACCGGCTCCCAAAGCCCCTCCCAAGCCCGCCCCTGCTGAGGGAAACTGAGCTTGCTCACGCCTCCGGATGCCGGGCGTCTGATTCCCTGAGGTCCATTCTCTTGCCCTCAAATGTTACACGCGGTAGTTTCCTGAAAACTTCTGCCGCGTTCGGCGACTGCCGGTCCGCACCGCCCATCTGCGCTCCGCCTGGACGCGATTCGCGGATCGCGGATTTTCATCCATACCCTGAGTTGTTGTAGGATATTGCCCTGCTAGAGGGAGGACTCCATGGCCACTAGTTTCACCTTGAACGGCAAAGCCCAATCCGTCGACGTCAGCCCGGACATGCCGCTGCTCTGGGTCTTGCGCGACACCCTGAACATGACCGGCACGAAGTTCGGCTGCGGCATGGCGCTCTGCGGGGCTTGCACCGTGCACATCAACGGTGAAGCAACGCGTTCCTGCATCACTCCGGTCTCGAGCGTCGCCGGCAAGAAAATAACCACCATCGAAGGTCTCTCTGCTGATGGTAGCCATCCGGTGCAACTAGCCTGGATGGAAGAAGACGTTCCGCAATGCGGCTACTGCCAGTCCGGACAGATCATGTCCGCAGTAGCGCTGCTTTCGAAGAAACCCAACCCCACCGACACCGACATCGACGACGCCATGAGCGGCAACATCTGCCGCTGCGGCACCTACCAGCGTATCCGCAAAGCCATCCATCGCGCCGCGTCCATGCAGGCGGGGAAGGCGAAGTCCGCCGCTTAAGCCATCTTTAACCGCAGTTATCGCAACACGTCACGAGGTGTCCCATGGCGAATGCTTCCGTTGTAAACCGTCGCGATTTCCTGAAGACCGGTGCCGCAGGAGGTGTGGCGCTCGTCATCGGCTTCCATCTCTCTCCGAGCGCTTTTGCCGATCAAGCGCAGGAGCAGGAAAGGAAAACTCCCAATCCTTTTGACGCCTGGGTCCGCGTGACTCCGGACAACAACGTCACGCTGATTCTTGGTAAGTCCGAGATGGGCCAAGGCATCATGACGGCACTCCCCATGATCCTGGCGGAGGAGCTGTGCCTGGATTGGAAGCGTGTGAAGATCGAGCAAGCGCCGACCAATCCCAAGATTTATGACCACGGCACCGGCGGCAGCGGCAGCGTCTCTGGCTCCTGGCTGCCTATGCGCCGTGCGGGCGCGGCGGCACGCGAAATGTTCGTTTCTGCCGCGGCGGCACGCTGGAACGTCAATCGCGACACTTGCAAAGCCCAGGACGGTGGCATTCTCCACGGCGCGCGCAAGAATTTCCTGGCCTACGGCGAACTTGTCTCGGACGCAGCGAAACTTCCCGTGCCGGACTTCAACACCGTCCCGCTCAAGAATCCCAACGATTTCACCATCATCGGCCATGACACACGGCGCTTTGAAGGCCGCGACAAAGCTACCGGAGGCGCAATATTCGGTCTTGATTCACGCGTGCCCGGCATGCTGTTCGCGGTCATCGCGCGCTGTCCGGTTTTCGGCGGAAAAGTAAAATCTTTTGACGCCACAAAAACCAAAGCCGTGTCTGGCGTCCGGGACGTCTTCGCCATCGACCCTGTGGGGCAGGGCGCATTCACCGCGGGCGGCGTCGCTGTCCTTGCAGATAATTCCTGGGCGGCTATTCAGGGCCGCAAAGCCCTCCAGATCACCTGGGACGAAGGCCCGGCCGCATCGCAATCCTCCGGGTCGCTCCGGCAGCAGTTTCTTGACAACGCCGCCAAGCCGGGCAAGGTGGTGCGCAACGATGGCGATGCCGGAGCCTCTCTTGCTGAGGCCACAAAAAAAATTGAAGCAATTTACGAATTCCCTTTTGCGGCTCACGCCACCATGGAGCCCATGAACTGCACGGTGCATATCCAGCCTGACGGTGCGGAAGCGTGGGTGCCGACGCAGGCCCCGCAATGGGCGCAGCAGATCATCGCTCAGACCGCAAAACTGCCTCCCGAGAAAGTGATCGTGCATACCACCCTGATGGGCGGGGGCTTTGGCAGACGCTATCAGGCGGACTTCGTCATGGAAGCGGCGCAAGTGGCAAAGGTTTCCGGCAAGCCGGTCATGGTATTTTGGACCCGCGAAGACGACATGCAGCACGGTTTCTATCGCCCGGCCTCCTATCACCATTTTTCGGGCGCTCTCGATGCGAAGGGTAATCTCGCCGCGTGGAAACACTTCCAGACTTCCACCTCCATCGAAGCGATGTGGAACCCCAAGGGCGAAGAGAATCCGGAAAAGTCCGAATTTGCCACCGCCGCGTTCATTCCTTATCAAACGCCGAACTACCGTGTCGAATACACGCTCGCAAAATCGTCCGTGCCGCGTGCCTGGTGGCGCTCCGTCGAGCATTCCACCAGCGGCTTCGTGGTCGAATCGTTTGTGGATGAACTTGCTGCTGCGGCCGGCGCCGACCCGCTGGAATTTCGCCTGCGCCTCATCGGAGAGGATCGCAAAATCCCCGATTTCACCAACCCGAAGGAGAACAAGCCGCTCGACACCGCTCGCCTCAAAGGCGTGTTGCGCATCGCGGCGGAGAATGCCGGGTGGGGCAAGCCGCTCCCCAAGGGAATTTCTCGCGGTATCGCCGGATACTATTCCTTTGAGAGCTACACGGCTGCTGTCGTTGAAGTCGGCGTGAAAGACGGCGCCGTGAAGGTGCATCGTATCGTTTACGCCGTGGATTGCGGCCGGCCGATTAATCCGGAAGGCGTCCGCGCGCAAGTCGAAAGCGCGGCTATCTACGGGCTCTCCGCTGCATTGCACGACGCTATCACCATCAGCGGAGGCCGCGTGGAGCAGTCGAATTTCCACAACTACCAGATGCCGCGGATTGGCGAGACCCCGAAAACCGAAGTTCACGTGGTGATGAGCCAGGAAGAGCCTACCGGAATCGGCGAGCCCGGATTGCCGGTAGTTGCCCCGGCCATGTGCAACGCAATTTTCGCGGCGACGGGGAAGAGAATTCGACGGCTCCCCATTCGCGCGGAAGATCTGGCATAGCGCTCCGTTACCGGCTTATTGCAGAATAGCGCGTGCCTCTGAATCCAAACTTCCTTGCTGCCATTCCTCTTGCTATCTGGCTTTATCTCCTTCTCGCGCGCGGAAGTTTTTGGCGGCTAAGCGAAGACAAAATCGAACCGAGACAGCTCGAAGACTGGCCGCACGTCGTTGCTGTCGTTCCAGCTCGCAATGAGGCCACGACTATCTCCCAAGCAATTTCGTCCATAACGAAACAGGATTATCCCGGGGAGTTCTCGATTATCGTTGTTGACGATCACAGCGAAGACGGCACCGCCGCGCTCGCGCAACAAGCCGCAAATGAATCTGGCGCATCGCAGCGCCTGAAAATCCACTCTGCGGCTCCGCTCGCGCCAGGCTGGACGGGAAAACTTTGGGCGCTGAACGAAGGCATTTCTGCGACAAGTGAAAAAGGAGTGGAATTCTTTTGGTTCACGGACGCCGATATCGAACACGCGCCGGACACGCTGCGCCGCCTGGTGTTCCGCGCGGAAAAGAATTCACTGGACTTGACATCGCTAATGGTGCTGCTCCAGGCGAACACACTCGCTGAACGCCTGCTGATTCCAGCGTTTCTATATTTTTTTCTGTTGCTGTATCCACCGCGATGGATCGCGGACCCGAACGCGAGCACAGCCGGAGCCGCGGGCGGATGTATTTTGTTGCGGCGGAACGTGCTCGCGCCCATCGGAGGGATTGCCTCAATTCGCGGGGAGGTGATTGACGACTGTGCGCTCGCTCGCGCCGTGAAGAAAAACGGCGGAAAAATCTGGATGGGGCTGACGCGCGTGAGCGTGAGCTTGCGGGGCTATGGAACCTTCGCGGAAATTCGCGACCTGATTGCGCGCACCGCTTTCACCCAACTCCACTATTCATTCGCATTTCTCGCCGTTGCCCTGGCTGGTTTGTTCGGAACTTTTCTTCTGCCCTGGATTCTCTTTTTCGCTTATCCCGGCGAAGCCTGGCTCCTGGTGGACACTGCCATTGCTCTAATGACCGCAACCTTTCTCGTGACGGTGCGGTTTTACAACTTATCGGCAGCCTGGGCGTTGACGCTGCCGTTCGCGGCGGTGTTCTACGG
The DNA here is from genome assembly GCA_035490055.1 of Candidatus Limnocylindria bacterium. GTDB lineage: Bacteria > Acidobacteriota > Terriglobia > Acidiferrales > UBA7541 > Acidiferrum. Next base: position 120,539 of record DATHIB010000014.1, read on the forward strand.
TTACGCCACGTGTGTTTCCGCTGTGCGCTACTGGCTCGGTCGCGGCGGCCAATGGAAAGGCCGCGCCCAAGCACAGAACCGGTGAGGCGGTCGGAAACGGCTTACGAGTGGCCCCGCCTGGTCACCTTGACGGCGGCCACAGCGCCGCATACTATCAGCCGGGGAACATGAGCCAGGATCCACTCATCGGCCAGTCACTTCTGCATTACAAGATTCTCCCCAAGCTGGGCGCGGGCGGTATGGGCGTGGTATATGAAGCTGAGGATTCGCAGCTCGGCCGCCGCGTGGCCCTGAAGTTTCTTCCCCCTGAAATGGCCTAGGACAGCCAGTTGCTGGAGCGCTTCCAGCGTGAGGCACGCGCCGCTTCCTCCCTCAATCACCCCAACATCTGCACCGTCCACGCGATTGAGCAGCACGAACGCCGGCACTTCATCGTCATGGAACTGCTAGAAGGTGGCACGCTGGCGCAGAGGATGAGCCGGCAGCCGATGGAAATAGAGAAGCTGCTGCCGCTGGCTATTCAGATTGCCGATGCCCTTGAATCGGCCCATGCCAAGGGCATCGTGCACCGAGACATCAAGCCAGCAAATCTCTTTCTCACCGAGCGCGGGCAATTGAAGATTCTGGACTTCGGCCTTGCCAAGATGAACGGGGGCGCGGCCGCGCAGGGAGGTTCTGCCGTGCAGGGGGAGACCATGGTTTCCAGCCACGAACTCACTTCGCCGGGCGCAGCCGTCGGCACGGTCTCCTACATGTCACCGGAGCAGGCCCGCGGACAACTCGTGGACATCCGCACGGACCTCTTTTCCACCAGCACGGTCCTCTACCAGATGGCTACCGGAGCGCTCCCCTTCCAGGGGGACACTTCGGCGGTCATCTTCGACGCTATCCTGAACCGCGACCCCAGGCCGGCCGCGGAGCTGAATCCCTCCCTGCCCGCCGATTTTGTGCGCATCCTGGAGAAGGGCCTTGAGAAGGACCGCAATCTGCGCTGCCAGACGGCCACCGAACTGAAAACCGACCTCAGCCGCCTGAAGCGCGATCTCGAATCGGGAAAACGGCGCGCGAAGGAGAAGGCCGATTCGGATCCCGGCGTCCAGAAGCAGGCAGGAAAATCTGTAGCTGTTCTCTACTTCGAAAATCTAAGCGGCGCCAAGGAAGACGAATACCTGCGCGACGGCATCACCGAGGACATCATTACCGAGCTCTCCAAGATCCGGGGACTGAACACCTTTAGGCGCCCCACCGTTCTGGCTTGGCGTGACAAACCGGTGACTCCCGCGCAGGTCGGCCAGCAGCTCGGCGCAGCCTATGTCCTCACCGGCACCTTGCGGCGCGCCGGCGCCCGCCTGCGGCATCAACGCCCAACTTGTGGACGCACACACCGATTTTCCGCTCTGGTCGGAGCGCTTCGACCGCGAGATGAAGGACGTTTTCGAAATACAAGACGAAATGGCCCGCAAGATCGCCGAGGCCTTGCGCGTGACGCTTTCCCCGCAGGAGTTGGAGGCCTTGGCCGTCAAGCCCACGGAAAACCTGCAGGCTTACGACCTATACCTGCGCGGGAAAAGATACGCGCGGCGGCAGACCCGCCAGGACATCGAGTTTGCCCTTCAAATGTTCGAAAACGCTGTGGCCATGGACCCTAGCTTCGCCCTGGCCTACGCCGCTTGCGCCAACGCCTGCGCCATGTACTACTCCACCTTCAGCCGCGATCAGGTGTGGGTCGAACGCGCGCGGGAGGCTTCCGGCAGGGCCGTGGCCCTGCGCTGGGACCTGCCCGAAGTGCAGGTCAGCCAGGCCTGGGTCCTCTACGCCGCCGAACTACATGACGAAGCCGTGCGCATGGTCAAAAAGGCTATTGACCGCAAGCGCGACTGCGAGGGCGCCTATTACCTGTTCTGCCGTTCCCTGTTCGCCGCGGGACGCTACCAGGAAGTTCTGGACATCGCGGAAGCCGCCATAGAAGCAAGCGGTGAAGACTACAACGTTTATGTGCCCATCATGAACTCTCTCGGCGCCATGGGCAAAGAAGAAGCCAGGCGCAACATGGCCCAGAGGTTCATCGCCGCGCTCGAGAACCACTTGAAACATGTGCCCGAGGATGCGCGAGCGCGCATCCTGATGAGCAACTACTATGCCGAATTGGATCGAGTGGAAGACGCCTTGCGCGAGCTCAATCTGGCCGTCACCTTGCGCGCCAACGAGGCCTCGATTCTCTACAACGCGGCTTGCGTGTACTGCGCCCTGAAGAGAAAGCCGGAAGCCCTGGATACCCTGCAGAAAGCCTGGGAAGCGGGATACAGGGACTCGGTGTGGACTCGCCGCGACCCAGACCTCACCCTTCACGGCGACCCGGAGTTTGAGCGCCTGTACCCGGAGAAGCCCGCCTCAGCTCCCGCCTCCGGTTCCCGCTAGTTCGGCGTCTTTCGAAATCCGTAACTTCGTGCTGGGGGGAAAGTGTCTCACTAGGAAGCATCGAAAATTCTGGTGATTTGCATTTGAGTTTGCTATTCTTGATGAGCATTAGGTACAGGGCTGTATCCCGATTTAAGGGAACGGCACCGGAGGCCACCATGAGCGTTGTCCCAAATTCCGGGAACGGAAAGATCACCGTGCCCGATCTCCTGCAGCGCAAGATCCAGGCTGCAGGCCCCCATTCCAACTTCCAGAAAATCACTTGCCTGACGGCATACGACTATCCGACCGCGCGGCTGCTCGACGAAGCCGGCGTGGACGTGATTCTTGTCGGCGATTCCCTTGGCATGGTCGTGCTGGGGCATGAGAGTACTCTGCCGGTGACGATTGACGAGATGCTGCACCATGCGCGCGCGGTGCGCCGCGGAATGCGCCGCGCGCTTCTTGTGGCGGACATGCCTTACGGCAGTTATCACACGGACATGGGGGAGTCGCTGCACAATGCCATGCGTTTCGTGAAGGAAGCCGGCGCGGAGGCCGTGAAGGTGGAGGGCGGGGAACGCCGTCTAGAGCTGATCTCGCGGCTGACGGAGGCGGAAATCCCGGTGATGGGGCACGTGGGCTTGACGCCGCAATCGGTGAACGCGCTCGGCGGGTATCGCGTGCAGGGAAAAACGCCTGATGCTGCCGAGCAGTTGATTCGCGATGCGCACGCGGTGGAAGCGGCGGGGGCATTCGCGGTGGTGCTGGAAGCAGTGCCTCGCGAGCTGGCGGCGCAGATTACGCGCGAATTGCGCATCCCGACGATCGGCATCGGCGCCGGTCCGGACTGCGACGGGCAGATTCTTGTCGTTCACGATCTTCTGGGTCTCACGTTTGGCCAGACGCCGAAATTTGCGCGCCAGTATGCGAATGTTGGAGAAGTCATCTCGAATGCGGTGCGCGAATATTGCAACGACGTGCGCAAGGGCGGATTCCCTTCCGATGCGGAGTCCTACCACGCCCCGCAGATGGCCAAGGGCCGCAAGACTATTTTCATCGAGAGCTAAACCATTCACAAATATCTCAACGTGCAACGAGGAGCTTGAAATGACGCCCCAAGAAATGCGCACGCTGTATGACTACAACGCCTGGGCGAATCACCGGTCACTGGAGGCGGCTTCTGCTCTCACGACGGAGCAGTTTGTCCAGCCGATGGGCTCCAGTTTCGGTTCCGTCCGGGACACACTTGCGCACGTCTATGGCGCCGAGTGGATCTGGCTGGAACGCTTTCAGGGCCGCTCGCCTGCATCGCTCCCCGATACGACGCAATTCAAGGACGTGGCGAGCTTGCGGGAGCGCTGGAACGAACACGAATCGCGCCTGCTTGGTTTCGTGCGCGGACTGACGCAATCCGACCTGGACCGCGTTATTGAATACAAGACGCTCAAGTTCGGCGTTTACAGCAATCCTCTTTGGGAATCGATGCAGCACCTTGCCAATCACGGCACCTATCACCGCGGACAGGTCACCACGCTGCTGCGGCAACTTGGCGCACAGCCGATACTGACGGACCTGATGCACTTCTATCGCGAACGCGCTACTGCGGCGGGGGCGTAGGCTCGAGCGTCTATCCCTCCCCTGTGGACACCATCCGAACGATTGCGTGGATGAAAGAACAGGCGCGGCAGGCGCGTGCGGAGAGCCGTATCATCGGGCTGGTGCCGACGATGGGGGCGCTGCACGCAGGGCATTTGTCGCTGATCGAACGAGCGCGGCGGGAGTGCTCGCCGGTGATTGCTTCCATTTTCGTCAATCCGAAACAGTTTGGCCCCAACGAAGATTTCTCAAAATATCCGCGAACTTTCGAGAGTGATAGCGAAAAACTTCAGCGCTCGGGCGTTGATTCGCTTTTTGCACCGGAACCTTCGGAGATCTATCCCCATGGATTTTCTACTTACGTCATTGTGGATGGATTGAGCGACAAACTCGAAGGGCGCTCGCGGCCCGGGCACTTTCGTGGCGTGACGACAGTCGTCATGAAGCTGCTGCAAATTGTACAGCCGAATTTTGCGTACTTCGGGCGCAAGGATGCGCAGCAATCGCGGCTCATCACGCAAATGGCGGGCGACTTGAATCTGGATACGGAAATCGTGGTTTGCCCGCCGGTCCGCGAACCCGACGGCTTGGCGCTCTCCTCGCGAAACGTTTACTTGAATCCGGATGAACGCAATGCAGCCACCGTTTTGTATCGCGCGCTGGATGCGGTGAAAAGCGAGCTTTCCGCCGGGGTTCGCGATGCGCTGCAGCTGCAAACTAGTTTGCGTCGCAAACTAAATTCGGAGCGTCTCGCGAGGGTGGATTACGCGGAAGTCGTTGATGCGGAAACATTTGAGCCAGTCGTGCGCGTGAGCAAGCCCTGTTTTGTTCTCCTCGCGGTTTTCATCGGCAAAACTCGCCTGATCGACAACCTATACGTTGAGCCGAAATTGTCTGATTCGGAAGAACTGGTGTTTCACTTCTAGCGACGTTCTAACGCCGCCGTCCCGCTCTAACCGGTTCTTTTTGCTAGACTTTTCTTACCGCCCCAATCTAAACCGGAGGTGACGGAGATGAATTCTCGAATTCGATTGGTTTCGATTTTTCTTGCGCTAGCTCTGCTAGTGTCTGTGCTGGCGCAGGCCAGCGGCACGGTTCCAGCAGGAGCGAAGATTTCTGTGGTGACCGATCAAGCCGTAAGCTCCAAGACGGCCAAGATCGGGCAGACCATCACAGGCACGGTCTCGCAAGATGTGACGTCGGGCGGCAAAGTGGTGATTCCCAAGGGTTCGGAAGTGAAATTGACGGTGAGCAGCGTGCAGGCTTCGGGCCGTTTGTCCACGCCGGCAAAACTGTATCTGCGGCTGCGCTCGGTGACAGTGGGCGGCAAGACCTACACGATTGCAACAAGTTTCGCCGGAAGGACAGAGGGCGGCAAGGGCAAACGGGATGCGGGGTTCATCGGAGGCGGCGCGGCAGGCGGCGCGATTATTGGAGCGCTCGCTGGAGGCGGCAAAGGCGCAGCAATCGGAGCAGCGGCTGGGGCGGGAGCCGGAACGGCCGGCGCAGCGGCGACGGGGAAGAAAGACATCGAGTTTCCTGCCGAAACAAGGCTGGCCTTTACTACGCGGACGGCTGCGGCCATCAACTAAAACGCGTATCGCGGCGCGAGGGGCCGAGCAAATTGCCGCGGCCCTCTACGCGGGCCAGTGCTCGCTTCAATCCTGTGGAGCGAATAGTGCTGATTCTAGTTAACCATAACAGCCCCACCCACCCTCTATGTTTTTCATAAGCGTTGATTCTAAAGGGACTTTAAGTTGTTTTAGAATCAACACTTCTATAGTGTTGATTCTAACGGTAGTTAGAGGCGCGTTTTTCGAGCATTTTTATAAGTGCTGATTTTAAATGAGTTAGCTCCAGAAGCATGGTGCGGCTCGTCAGAGTGAGTCCTGGACCGCGGGGGGGAGAAGTGCGGCGGCTGGACGTGCGAAGGAGAGATTGGCAGGCATGGAAGTCTCCAGAAATGAAAGATTCAAGTTGGAAGTGGGTCTCGCAGCAGGCGGGGCGGACTACCGAACAAAGATAGTATACCAGAGTAGTGACCGGGTTGTCAATAAAAAGAAACCGAAAAAATCAAATTTCACAGTGCTGTCCCATTAAAAGTCGAATAGATTCAACTGGATGCAGGGTTCGACACCTGTAATCTCGTCGCTGAAGTTGGAAAACCCCTCTAAAATTGGGGTTTTTTCGAAAACGGTGACGCTGAGAATTTGGAGAATTTTGTACAGGCTCAGGTCCAGCCCCAGTTGCTTTTTGACGATCGCCACCAGGACGTACTGAGAGGGCGACCCACACTTGAGTCTTTACCGCGTTCTCGGAGGTGCCGTAGAAAGCCTTGATGCGCAGATGCTGTTTGATCCAGCGAAAAAACAATTCCACTTTCCAACGTGCCCGGTACAACTGGGCGATCGTCAAAGCGGGAAGGAGAAAATTGTTGGTCAGGAAGGTCAGTCGGGAGTCCTTCTCGGCATCGAAATAGTGGATGCGCCGCAAGGGATCGGGATAGCGCTGGGCCGTGCGCACTCCGGTCAGCAGAATGGTTTGGTCGCTTCGCAATCCTGCCGCTCGTTCGACGGGACGTGAGTTGCGGCGGTAGAACTGTATATTCTTTTTGGCGCGAGTGACGAAGAAGGCACAAGCTTGAGCCAAGACATACAGGCGAGCGAAGTCCACATAACCGCGATCGAGCAAGTAAAACGCTCCGGCTTCGGGAAGCAACTGGTCCAGAATGTTCACGTCGTGAACTTGGCCTCCGGTCACATAAACATTGGTCGGAATGCTGCCCCGCAGATCCAGCAGCGTGTGCAGTTTCACCGCGCTCTTGTGGCGGCGGAATTTTCCCCACGGGAAAAGCGACAGGCACAAATCGATGGTCGTGGAGTCCAAGGCATACACCGTCTCGGACAACTCCACTCCGAAAGGCTCGTCGCGGTAGAGGTCGCGAGCGGCGGCAATCAGGACCTGAGCAAAATCGGCGTAGAACCGCCAGTCGCGGTGCTCGTTGGCGTGGGCCAACGTGTTGCGAGAAACCTGTCCCCGGAAACCCATATGATAAAGCTTGGGTTGCTGAGCGCGAAGACAAGCTTCGATATCGCGGAGGCTTTCGCGATAGGTGAGCTGAGCAAAAGCCAAACAGAGGAACTGATCCCAGCAGGAGAAATCTTTGACGTAGCGATTGCCCTGGTAGCGCTCGACGCAAATTTGAAACTGGTAGGTTGAGAGGAAGTCCACGAGTTGAGAAAAAACGGTTCGGCCTTGGTTCATCCGCTGCCTCCGGAGCAAGCTGGAAAGCAGTAGGATGGCGCCAAAAGAGAAGCAAAAAATTGAAATCGAAAAAACTCACGGAGACCCCTTACTTTCGTTCAATCAAGCAGTTACGGTGGACTGCTCGGACTTTCTTGGGACAGCACTGAAATTTCATTCAAATACGCCCTTTTCCTATATTTACAGTGGGTGGAGTGAGGGGAGGAAACACCCATAGAGAGGCGCGTTGACGAGGGCGACGGGGAGCACTAAGATGCCGCGCGGCAGTCGTGGAGGTGCCTATGTCGTTCCAAGGGAAAAAGGTGCTGATCACGGGGAGTTCCAGGGGCATTGGCCGGGGTATCGCACTTAAACTGGCGGAAAAAGGAGCGCGCGTCGCGGTTCATTACTATCGCAACCGGGAAGCAGCGGAGGAGACATTAGGAAAAATCCGCAAACTTGGGTCGGACGGATTCCTGGTGCAGGCCGACGTTTGCCGGCCGGAAGAGGTGCGCCGGATCTTCGAGCAAGTCCGGTCGGAATTCGGGTCGCTCGATATATTCGTCAGCAACGCGCGAACGGAAGCACCAACCTTTTACGAAGTGCCGATGACCATCACGCTGGATAAATGGGACACAGCAATGGATTCGCAGGCGAAGGCATTCCTGATGGCGGCGCGCGAGGCGGCTGCGATGATGCCGAAGGGCGGAAGGATTGTGGCCATCTCGTTCGCGCCGGGCGGGCGATTTGGAAGCTGGCAACCTTGGGTGGCGATGGGCGCGGCAAAGGCAGCAATGGAAGCGCTGGTGCGCTATTTCGCGGTGGCGCTGGCGAGCCGCGGCATCACCGTGAATACGATCAGCCCGGGCTGGGTCGAAGACAGCGTGCTGAACAGCTTGCCGGAAGCATTCCAAACCGGATTGCGAGAATGGCAGGAACGCGGATGGACGCCCATGGGGCGTTTGGGAACACCGTCGGACGTTGGCAACGCGGTGGCGATGATTTGTTCCGAAGAGGCAGATTGGATTACCGGCCAGTTGATCGAGGTTGACGGCGGGGCGGCGCTGGTGGACGGGCATTTGCCGCTGGAATTCCAGGGGATAGCGATATCGAAGGCGGCGGGAGCAAAGTAGAGAACCGCTTCTGCCATGGTAGTGATCGCAGTTTCGCGCCGATTCGCGACGTCTTTGCATCGGTGAAAGGCCTTGGTTGGAGGGGGTCCACGACCCAAGGTGCGACTTGTTGAGCGGATTGCCGCCGCTGGCTATTTCTGCGAGAGGCGTTTTAGGACTGCGGCGGGGTGGCCTTTGGCTTTGACGAGGGGCCAGACTTCCTCGATTTTGCCGGTTTTGCCGATTAGGAAGGAACTGCGGACGATGCCCATGAAGGTGCGGCCCATGAATTGTTTTCTCTGCCAGGCGCCGAACTTTTGGATGGTCTTGTGGGTGGGATCGCTGAGCAACGGAAAATTAAGATTTTGCTTGGCCTTGAACGCGGCTTGGGCTTTGACAGGATCGGCGCTCATGCCAAGGATGGCGACGCCGAGCTTGTCGAAGTCTTCTTTTGCGTCGCGAAACTCGGACGCTTCGATCGTTCAACCAGAGGTGTTGGCTTTGGGGAATAAAAAGAGCAGGACACGCTGACCCGCGAAGTCTTTGAGCGCGACTTCTTTGCCTTCGTCGGATTGGAGGCGGAAGCCGGGAGCTTTGGAACCTACTTTGAGCATTAGAGTCTCTCTTTATGAATCGCAGCATCTTGCTGGTTAGGGGCGCAGCATGCTGCGCCCCTACAAGAACCGAAACCCCGCGTGTTAGTAGCCTGCTCCGGAATTAGGAGAGCAGCTTGCGCAGGATGTCGCTGACTGCCTGCGGGCTGGCTTGGCCGCGCGTGGCCTTCATGGCCTGGCCGACGAAAAATTTGAAGACGCCTTCGTTGCCGGATTTGAATTTGGCGACGTTCGCGGGATCCTTTGCGATGATTTCGCGGGCGGCCTGCTCGATGGCGGAGTCGCTGACCTGCGCGCCAAGGCCTTCGGCGGCGACAATCTCTGCGGCACCGCGTCCGGATTCGAACATGGTGGCGAAAACTTTTTTCCCGATGGCGCCGGTGATTTTGGCGGATTCGACTAGCTTCACCAATTCAGCGAGCGCGGCGGGCGCGACTGGGCTGGCATCAATTTCCTTGCCGGAGTCCTTCAAGCCGCGAAGAAGCTCGGTCTGCATCCAGTTGGCGGCGGCTTTGCCTGGGGCTCCTGCTGTGACGACGGATTCGAAATAATCGGCGAGCGGCTGCGTGTTGGTGAGGACTTCGGCGTCGTAATGCGTAATGCCGAAGGAGCTGACGAAGCGGGTGCGCTTGGCTTCCGGCAATTCGGGGAGCGTGCGGTGCACTTCGTCACGCCAAGCGGTGCTGACGTGGACGGGGAGAAGATCCGGCTCCGGAAAATAGCGGTAGTCGTGGGCTTTCTCTTTCGAACGCATGGAGACGGTATGGCTCTCGGCTTGATTCCAGAGGCGCGTCTCTTGCGAGATGCGTCCGCCGGATTCGAGGACGCTGATGTGGCGCTCGATTTCGAATTCGAGGGCTTTTTGGAGGTAACGGAAGGAGTTGAGATTTTTTACCTCGACCTTTGTGCCGAACTCCTTCGAGCCGCGCAGGCGGACGCTTACGTTGGCATCGCAGCGGAGCGAGCCTTCTTCCATGTTGCAATCGCTGACGCCGGTGTAGAGCAGGATCTGGCGGAGCGTGGTGAGGTAGGCGTAGGCCTCTCCGGGTGCGCGCATGTCCGGCTCGGAGACGATTTCGCTGAGGGGAGTGCCGCAGCGGTTGTAGTCGATGTAGGTCTTCTGGGTGGATTGCGCGAAGTTTTCGTGAAGATTTTTTGCGGCGTCTTCTTCGAGGTGGAGGCGCGTGATGCCGATACGCTTTTTGGCGCCACCAACTTCGACTTCGAGCCAGCCGCCGGTAGCGAGCGGCAATTCGTATTGCGAGATTTGATAGCCCTTGGGCAGGTCCGGGTAGAAATAGTTTTTGCGGGCGAAGCGCGAATGGTCGTGGACTGTGCAATTCAACGCGAGCGCGGCGCGCATGGCCATTTCCACGGCGCGCTTGTTCAGCACGGGGAGAGTTCCAGGCAAGCCGAGACACACCGGGCAGACGTTGGTATTGGGTGGATCGCCGAAGCGCGTCGAGCAGCCGCAGAAGATTTTCGTCCTGGTGAGGAGCTGTACGTGGACTTCCAAGCCGATGACGGGCTCGTATTTCGTCAGGACTTCGGGAGCGATGGACGTTTCCTCTGGAGTGGATTTCGCCATAAAGGAGTGAAGATTATAGCACCGGCGCGGTTGCCAGTTCTCAGTTGTCAGTTTTCAGTGAAAGCGGGCGCAGGACGGGAAGCATACGCTCGGCAAGCGCGTAGCCGCCGAAGAATAGCGCGGCGTAGACGGCGTCGCCCGCCAGAGTGTTCCAGAAGAAAGGAATGCCGGCGATGTAGCAAGCGGCGAGGCCCGAAGCGGTATGCGGAAAGCCGCTCAGGAATTGCCAGACGGCGAAATTCGTGACGATGAAAAACTGGATGGCGCCGAGGAGCGTGGCGAGTGTGATGCGGGCGACAGTGCGGCGGTCGCGCAGCCAGAGGCCAATGGCAACGTTGACGAGGAAGCTGGCGTAGACGATGGGGATTAATTTGTGGAAGCCGATGAAAATGTCGCCGAGGAAGAGAGCGAGAAGGGGAAAGAAAAACACGAGGCGGCGGTCACGCAGAACGGCGCCGGAGAAAAGCGCCATCGCGCCGACGGGCGTGAAATTCCACGGATGCGGAGCGATGCGCAAGGCAGCGGCAAGCAGAATCAGGGCGAGCGCAAGCAATGTGCGATAGAGCAGAGTTTCTTTTTGGGATATTTCGGTGTTCATTTTCTTGCTTCCTCCATTTGCGGCAATAGATCGCAAAACACAAAGCCATCGCGGTTCACAACGTCTCCCGCTCGAACCGGAATGGGAGATTGAAAAATCGGGCCATCGAAGACGAATGTGTGGAACTCGCCGTTTTCGCCGCAAGGGTCGGCCTGGGGCGGAAGATCGCGGAAGAAGGATTCGTCGAGCTCGCGGCCGGCGAAACTGGGGTCGAGAACTTTGGTGTCAATGCAAGCGGCTACGGCGCGGAAGCGCTGCTGGTGGAAAAAACGGATCAGTTCGCGAGTATCGCGTTGCCAGAGGGGGAAGAGCGCGGCCATGCCGATGCGGGCAAGATTTTTCTCGCGGTAGGCGCGCAGGTCTTCGAGGAAGATGTCGCCGAAGGCGACCGTTCGAACGCCTTGGTCGTAGAAGAGGTGGAGAGCTTCTTCCATGCGCGCTTCGTAGACGGGATTGACGCATTGCGGGGGGATGCGAACTTCTTGGAGCGGGAGGCCGACAGAGCGAGCTTGGCGCTCGAGGAGTTCGCGGCGGACGCCGTGCATGGCGATGCGATCGTAGCCTTCCGTGACAGTGGTGAGAAGAGCGACGACCTCGAAATGCTTCTGTTGGAGCAGCGTGTGGAGCGCCATGGCGCTGTCTTTGCCGCCGCTCCAGCAGAAGAGGATGGGTTCGGGTGACGTCAGGAAAACCTCCAAGAGCGATAGACCTTGCCGAGATGGGACGCAGCGGTGTTGCGCCCCTACACAGAAGGAACCTAGTTTCGGCCGGCAAAACGATACTTCAGGCCCAGGCGGAAATCGCGGCCAAGAGCGGGATAGCCGAGGGCGTCTTGGTATTGCTTGTCGAATAGATTGGCGGCGCGAGCGTAGAGCGAAACGCCGCGGCCGATGTCGTAATGCGTGGCGATATCGAAGCGCGCATAACCGGGATTGCGGGTGAAGCCTAATCCGAGAAAATCGCTGTCGGTTCGCGCACCGGTAAAATAGCCGGCCAAGGCAAAGTTGACCCGGCGGAAGGCAGCATTGAGGGTAAGCGAACCAGAGTTTGCCGGCCGCCGCAAAAGCCTGTTGCCAGCCGTCTCCGTCGGGTCGAAGGCATTAGGCGCTTTAAGAATCCGGGTATCGTCATAGGTGTAATTTCCCGCCAAGTTCAGCCAGCGGGTAAACCTGGTTTCTCCGGTCAGATTGACTCCTCTGGCACGAGCAAGGTCGGTGTTGAAGTAATACCCAAAGTCGGGACTCGCGCCCGGAATGGTGATGTTGCAGGTGTTGCCTGTAGCGGGCGGAGGATTGGGCGTGCAGAACTCAAAGCTGACAATGTCATAGAAGCGGCTAGAAAAGTATTCGGCGGACAGCCGCACGCGATCGTTGAGAAGTTTCTGGTTGATGCCAGTAGTCCAAGTCTTGCTTTCTTCAGATTTCAGAGACGGATTACCGAAGTCGCCGAAGTTGTCGCCATAGATTTGGTCGAAGCGTGGCTCCTTGATGCCTTGACCGTAGAAGACCCGGTACAGCGTGTCGCCCCAAAATCCCTTTCCGTAACGCAAGACTAGGGCTGCTCCGACCCGTGGAACAACGCGCGTGCCAAAATTGGCATTGGCTTCGGCGCGCCCGCCGAAATTCAGAGAAACGCGGCGATGCGGCCGGTAGCGGAAATCCAGAAATCCCGCCTGATTGTTCCGGCGAGCGTGCGGGACATTGATGAACGTAAGGAAAGCGTTTTCGACTTCGTATTGATAGCCTGCGCTGACGCCGAAGTTCGAAAGCAGATAGCTCGATTGAGCGCTCGCGTTAGCGCGGTTGTACTGAAACCGGCTGTTACCGTTCACCGGGTCGTCGTTGTTCTGGCGAGTGTAGGATTCCCCGGCGCTGATCTCATGGCGCCAGTGCTTGCCAGTGGCAAAATCCCACCGGGCGCCGGCGCTGAAAATATGCTGAAGATATCGCTGGCCCAGGTTGGGCGGTTCGAACGGGGTTTGTCCGGGGATCCCCGCGATGCTGTTGTTGTTGCGCAGCGTCAGGCGGAGCTGATTGGTGTCACTGAAGGCGTAGCCGAAATTGCCGGAGAGGGTGCGATTCAGAAAATCATCGTTCGGTCCCTGGCCGTCGGTCTGCAGGTAGGATGCGGCGGCGGAATAGTTGAACGCGCCGAGCAATCCGCTGAGTTGCGCTCCGCCGCGACCCGAGGAAAAAGTGCCACCTTCACCAAAGACGCTGAACTCCGGAATGCGCGTGGAGCCGCGGTGGGTGAAGAGCTGGATGACGCCGGAAACCGCATCGGTGCCGTAGATGGCGCTTTCGGCTCCGCGAACGATTTCCACTTTGTCGATGTTGTCCAGGGTGAGATTGGAAAAATCGACGGCACCGCCGGGAGGATTAACGGACGTGCCGTCAATAAGCACTTTGGTGAAATTGGAATTTCCGCCGTTGAGGAAAATGGACGCGGTCCCGCCATCGGCACCTGTCCGGCCAATCGAAATGCCCGGCGCGTATAGAAGCAAATCCGGCAGCGACACCGCTTGCCGGGCGGCGATCTCCTCCCGCGTGATAACCGTTACCGGCGCGGTTGTCTCCTGTGCCAAAGTGGGTTCCGCCTGAGCGGTTACGACGACGCTGGAAGACAGAAGCTCGAGATCGAGCCGGAAACTGAGTGTGCGCGACACGCCAGCAGCGAGGTCGAGAACGAAATCACGAGGTACAAAAGGAGTCCGGCTGAATTGCACATGGTAACGGCCTGCTCGAACGGAGAGGGAGTATTCGCCGACTGTGGTGGAGATGGCTGACCAAATCTGGGCATTTGGCTGATTTTCCAGGCTAGCGGTCACTTGGACGCCGCCGACACCAGCGCCACTGGCGTCGATGAGTGTTCCGGAAAGATGCGCGTCGGGTGAATTGCTTTGTGCTTGCAAGGAAAAACTGACTACTGAGACTGCGAAGAGAAGAAAGGCAGTTCGAAGAAGAGTCGATTTCATTTTATCCTCCGCTCCCTCTCGCGCGGGAGTTGAAGGTTGTCCTGTGCGATCAAGATGAATCGCACGGCTGCGAACTTCGCCGGTCTCCTGGCTTGGCGGTAGCTCCGGCCCGTTCGAATCAGGACCGTTGCGGGGCCTTCCCGAGGCGTCGCCCAGCGAAGGAGCGACTGGCCGCAGTGGCCTGCGCATACACTGAATCCGCCTTACAGTCGCGCGGCGGCGACGGCTTACTACTTGGCGATTCCGAAGAGGCTGGAATCGCCAATCCGTCTTCCCGAGCGCGAAGTTCGCGGTGAATGTGGTCTGCAGCGCGGGGCCGCAGGGTTGAGGTGAACGAGAAGAAGGGCGAACTAAAGTTCGCCCCTACATTACGTTCCAGACAAAACGGTGACCCGTGGCCGCCCGGAGGAACCGAGTTCCACGGAGAGCGGGGTCTGGAAAACTTGTTCGAGCAATTCGCGCTGATAAATGCTCGCGGGGGGACCAACGCGCAAACATCGGCCGCGCTGCATCAACACAACTTGATCGGCATACTCCGCGGCGAGGTTCAATTCGTGCGTCACGACGACGACGGTATAGCGGTTCTCCGCCGCGAGCCGCCGGAGAGCATCCAACAAGCCGATCTGCGCGGCGATATCCAAGTGGAGTGTGGGCTCATCGAGCAACAGGAGCAGCGGCTGTTGAGCCAAAGCGCGCGCGAGGATCACGCGCTGCTTTTCCCCGCCGGAAATTTGATTCATCCAGCGGTCGCTGAGATCAGCGGCACCGACCTGGGCCAGGGCGTTTTTCGCGATCAAGACATCGTCTTCCGATTCGAACCGCAGAGAGCGCCGATGGGAATGGCGGCCTTGCAGGACGAATTCCCAGGCGCGCGCAGGGAAGAGCAAAGCGCTCTCCTGCTGGACCACGGCGATGCGCTGCGCGCGGGTGCGTGGCGTAAGCGATTGAGTGACGAATCCGTTGAGCAGAACCCGTCCGGACAGAGGCACGAGAGCGCCGGAGATCAAATGCAATAGGGTGGATTTACCGCTGGCGTTTGGTCCGAGGATGGCAACGATCTCGCCGGGCCTGGCCTGAAAACTTGTCGCTTCCAGGGTGAAAAGCGGGGCTTGCGCGGGATTTGCCGAATAGGCGTAACTGACCTGCTCGACGCTCAAGCGTATTTCGTTGGCCAAGCGGCCGGCTTCGGCAAGATGCCGCGCGTGAGCTGAACCGGCGCTCATGAGAGCCTCCGGCGCAGCAGGTAAATGAAGAGCGGCGCGCCGACAACGGCAGTGACCGCGCCAACGGAAACTTCCGTCGGAGCAACTATGGTGCGCGCCAGCGTATCCGCAAAGACCAAAGCAATGGCCCCGCCGAGTGCAGCGGTCGGCAATAGAGTGCGATGGTCCGATCCGAAAATGAAGCGTATCGCATGAGGAACAATCAGTCCGACGTAGCCGATGGCGCCACTCACGGAGACGGCTAATCCAGTCAGCAGAGACGCGGCGACGTAGACCACCAGGCGCACACGCGGCACGTCCACGCCTAGATGCATCGCTTCCTTCTCTCCGGACAGAAGTAAATTCAAATCCGCGGCAGTGGTGTAAATAGCACCGGCGGCCAAAAGGAAACCGATTCCCAGGAACCAGTAGGCACTTTTCTGCAAAGGCGTGGAGAGATCGCCCATCAACCAGAACGATAGACCGCGGAGATTGCCGCTGAGCGTGTTCATCAGGAACATGATGATGGCCGAGAGGAACGAGGAGATAATAACGCCGCCGAGGAGCAGCGTGGCGCTATCGATCTGGCCCTCCCGGCGGCCCAGAAAATAGACCGCGGCAATCGTCGCACCCGCTCCGAGAAAAGCGCCCAGCGGAGTCAGCAGGGAGGCAAGTGCCGGTGAAATCGAAAGATGTGGCTCCGCGATCAGCGCGAGGATGGAACCCAGCGAAGCACCCATGGAGACGCCGAGCACGTACGGATCGGCCAGGGGATTGCGCAGCAGCGCTTGAAAGCTGGTTCCCGCGACGGAGAGCGACGCGCCAACAATGATGCCGAGAAGGATGCGCGGCAAACGGATATTCTTGATGATCAAGACATAATCACTGGAGAGATCGGCGCGCTGGCCCGAAAGAACGTGCAAAAGATCCCGGCCGAGGGCGTACAGCGAAACGGGGACAGCGCCAAACTTCACGGCGATGACCACCACGACGAGCAGGATCAGCACCAGGATCGAACATTGCAGGAAGAGGCGCCGAAGCGTCAGTGGGCGCATGCGCGGCCTCCAGGAGTCGTCATGCGGTCTTGAAGGACATCGGGGGAAAAGTGATAATGCAACGCGGGCCGCTGGTTCGGCGGGAGATTCTCCTTCTCCATCTTTTCCTTGCCGTTCTCCGGTTTTTCAACGAAGGCATCCGGGTGAAGTTGCTTGGCGAGATCTTCGATAGCCGTGACGATCCGCGGGGCGGGCCGATTTACGGCATCGCTGATCACCGCAAAACGGCGATTGCTCACGGCATCCAAGATGCTCCATCCGGGCAGGGTGGCGAGCATTTCGACAGCAGGGGAAGCGGAGTCGGAATGCGAATCCGCAAAAACAAGGAATTCAGGCTGCAGCCGGGCGACTTCTTCCAGGCTGACCTGCGGCCATCCTTGCTCGGAATCCACGATGGAGACGGCTCCCGCGCGGCGCAACGCATCCGCGATAAAGGTGTCCTTTCCGACGGAGATGAGCGGCTGAGTCCAGACAACGAACAGAACACGTTTCGCGGCTAGAGCGCCAACACGTTGTTGCAGATCCGCGAGCCGGCGCTGCATTTCGCCGGCGACCGATGCCCCGGCCTCCGGAACGCCGAGTACATCGGAAAGTTTTTTCGAAGAAGTGATGATTTCCTCGACGGTGTGAGGATCGGTGGCGTAAGAAGAGATTCCCAGGCCATCGAGCGAATGTACGGTCTCGAGGCGGTTCAATCCCTTGGTCACGAGAACGAGATCCGGATGCAAAGCCACAATCTGCTCCAAACTTGGGTTGATCGCGCCGCCGACCTTGGTCTTTTTCTGCGCGTCCGCGGGATAATCGCAATAGTCGGTGTCTCCGACGAGGCGATCCTGCAAACCGAGCGCGTAGACGGTTTCCGTCAAACTCGGCGCGAGCGACACGATCCGGCGGACCGGCTGGGGAAGGCGGACCGTGCGGCCGACTTCGTCCGTAACTTCCCGGAAGGCTGGAGATGCGGAAGAGACCGGAGGAGCACTCTGCGCACACGTCAGCGCCGCGCAGGACAGCAAGGCAGCGATTGCGGCGGAGACGGCGCTTCGGAGGCGCGGGCGGGCGAATTCTTTCACAAATCTCCCCCCTGACCAGGGAATTTCACTTCACCAACAAAAAAGCCCCACGAGACACCTTGGGGCTTCTGGCATCGCTCTTTCTCGCGAAGAGCGCGGCCCTCTGCGGCATGGAAGGGTGGCCTGGCTTACGGCTTTTCAGCCGATCACAGTGGCGGGACCGCGGCCGATTCACACAGCCTTCCCCGCTTCCCCTGCCTGCAAATTGAATTTCGAGTGTATGCCGCGCCAGATAGAGTGTCAATGCACGACTGAAAATGGGGTGTGCGACCTGGAGGGGGAAGATTGCATGACGGCGTGGTTTTTGACACAATACTGAATATATGTAGTAGCTCAGTATTGGAGGCACCTCATGTCAGATCCCTTGAATTCCCTGGAAGCCCAACGAATCAAGATCCTGCAGCAATTCCTGAGTTTGGGTGATTTGCGCCCCGGTTCCATTTCTGCCGTCGTGCATCGCT
>DATHIB010000015.1:0-9038 GCA_035490055.1 Candidatus Limnocylindria bacterium
TGGCGGAGAGGGTGGGATTCGAACCCACGGTAGGGGTTAACCTACACACGCTTTCCAAGCGTGCGCCTTAAACCGCTCGGCCACCTCTCCCGCGATGGAAACAACTCTACCAATTTAGCAGAAACCTCCTCTTGGCGCACAGCGGCGATCCCGCGGATCCCGGGCCGACTACTCGTAGCGCAGGGCCTCGACGGGATCGAGGCGGGCGGCTTTGATGGCGGGATACATCCCAAAGAAGAGGCCCACGCTCATGGAAACGCCCACGGCGAGCACCACGGCCCAGAGCGGAACGGACGAGGGAAGACTCGGCACCGCAAGGTTGATCAGCAGGCTGATACCGCCGCCGAGCAACACGCCGATGACGCCTCCCGCGCCCGTGAGCACCACGGCTTCGGTGAGGAACTGCCAGATGACGTCGCGGCGGCGCGCGCCGATGGCTTTGCGCACGCCAATCTCGCGCGTGCGCTGCGTGACGGACATCAGCATAATATTCATCACGCCGACGCCGCCGACAAGAAGTCCGATGGAACTGATGACGGAAATCAAAAGTGCCACGGACGCGGTGATTTGACGAAACTGATCGGCGATCTGCTGCGCGCTGGATATTCCAAAGTTATCAGGCTTGCTGTAGGGCACGTTTCTACGGCGCCGCAACACCCCGCGGATCTGGTCCTCGGCTTCCGACATGCGGCCCGGATAAGCGACGGCACCGATCATATTTTCGTCGTCCTGCGGGAGATGTTTGTGATAGGTGCGATAAGGAACCATCACCGCCTTGTCCGCGGATTGATCCTTGACGAGTTGGCCTTTGCGAGGCTCAAGAACGCCAATAACTTCGTACGAGATACCGTCAATTTGGATGGGTTTTCCGAGCGGATCCAGATCCGGGTACAGGGTCTTGGCGATATCGGGCCCGATGACGGCGACGTCGGCACGATGCATGTTTTCCGCGTCGCTGAAGAACCGCCCGCTTTTCGGCCTGGAATTGAACACCTCTTCGTTGGAAGGAAGCGTCCCGTTGTAATCAATGCCCGATACTTCCTTCCCCAGATAGCGGGCGGTGACTGGCCCGCGACTGGGACCTTCATCCGTCCATCGTGGATAGACACTGGCGGTGACCGCACGAACCGCGGAACACAATTGAGCGATGGCCTCGGCATCTTCAAGCGAGAGGGGTTTGCGCGCGCGTTCATCCGGACTAAGTCTCCCGGCGTGGATGCCGGGATCGAAGCGGAAGATGAAAAGGGTTTCTGATCCGTAGTCGGATAAATACGCGTTCACGTCACCGTAGACGCCGACGAGGATGGAGACGACGGAAAGAAGAGCGGTGATGCCGATGACCACGCCGAGAACGGTGAGAAAGGAGCGCATCTTATTCTCACGCAGAGTGGTGAGAGCCATCCGAGCGTTCTCGCCGATGTTCATGCGCATGGTGACTTCCATGGCTCTCACAATTCCTGGCGCAACGCTTCGATGGGTTGCAGGTTTGCGGCCCGGCGGGCCGGATAAACGCCGAAGAAAACGCCAACGGCGGCGGAGATCAGCTCCGCGAGCAAAACCGCGGGAACGGGAACGTGCATGGGTACGGACGTCGTTGCCGTGGCGAGGCCCGCGATTCCGTAGGCTAGGCCGACGCCAATGGCGCCGCCCACCGCGGCCATGACCGCGGCTTCGACCAGGAATTGCAGGAGAATGTCGTTGCGGCTGGCGCCGAGAGCTTTACGGATGCCGATTTCGCGCGTCCGCTCCGTGACGGTGGCGAGCATCACGTTCATGATGACGACGCCGCCGATCACCAAGAAGACAGAGACTACCCCCACCATGGCCGTAGCGATTACACCCGTCAAGTTTTTCCATAATTCCATCAGCGTGGCCTGGTCGAAGATGCCAAAGTTATCCTTTTCGTTGGGAGACAGGTGGCGCCGCGCCCGCATCATCGCCCGCGCTTCGTCCTGCGTCTGATCCATCCACTCCGCGCCGCGTGCCTGAATGTTGAGCCAAATCGTGTCGTTTGTTCCATACATCTTGAAATACGTCTGGATCGGTATATACGCAAAATTATCCTGCGATTGGCCGAAGGCCGTTCCGATGGTTTTCGCAATGCCGACAATCTGGAAGGGCCGACCCTCGATCAAAAGTTCGTGGCCGATGGGGTCAACGTCTGGAAAGAGTTTGGTGACCAGGTCGTTGCCGATCATCGTGACCTGGGTCCGGCTACGGTCGTCGCCCTCGGAGATGTAGCGTCCGTCCCGGGGCGTAACGATGTCAATATCCACCATGTTGGCAGTCACCCCGCGGATGTTGGTGTCGTTGAGGCTGTGCGAGCCCGCGCGCACTTTTCCATCAATGCGCAGTTCCACCCCTACACGCTCCGGCAGCTTCATATTATCGCGCAGAGCTTCGAAGTCGTCCCAAGTGACCTTTTTGTTGCGCCGGTTGGCCTTCACGTACTCTTCCACGTCCGTAATGATGGGAAAGCGGGTCAGCAGAAAGACATTTGAGCCCATATTTGCAACGCGGTCAGCGATGTAGCGGTTCACCCCGGAGATTAATGCGATGACCACGATCAGGGTGGAAACCGACAGGATGATGCCTAGCAGCATCAGGAAGGAGCGCATTTTGTGCACGCGCAGGGTCTCCAGCGCCACGCCGATCGGTTCTCGCAACATTAGCCGGCGTTTCATGCGAACCATTCCCCTGTCCATACTACGTGCTAGTCATTGAGAAGGTTTCGAGCCGTACAGCCTTCTCCGCAGGCCATGTTCGGGCTCCGAAACGTTATCACCTGCTGCCCAAGAATGGCACGGAAAATGAGCGGCCGGAAAGTCCATGGATGCGGGGCGCTTGGGCGCATTTGCGAGCGTCTGCTACACTATTTGGGCCGGTTCCGGGATCGTCTAATCGGTAGGACATCAGCCTTTGGAGCTGAGTATCGTGGTTCGAGTCCACGTCCCGGAACCAAACTTCCCTCCGCACTAGTTCCCTGCTCCGGGATGAAATCCTGGAATCACATTTCGCGATAGTTCAACAGGACTACGCCGATCAGAACGAGACAAAGCGGCCAGAGGCGGGCCATTGCATTTCGGCTTTGATTTTCGGCAGGAAGGCGCAGTTCTAGCCAGCGCGACCATCCCAAAGTCACCGCGAGAATAGCAAGCGGGGTGTGGCTTAGCTCGGCGAGGACTTCTTCCTTGAGGTTCCCGAGACTGTGGGAATGGGTGAGGAGCAAAGCGCCGGAAACGGCGACGAGGACAGGGAAGACCAGCCGTGCACGGCCGGAGGCCACGCGGCCAGTTTGAACGCGCCATTCAAAAACCGCCAGAGCGATTAGGAGCAGGGCGAAAAAGCGATGCAGCAAGACTTCGGGATCCGCGAGAGTCGCCCAGAAGCCGACGGGCCCGAGAGGCCAGGTCTCTGGATCGCTCCGTAAGAGAAGAAATGCCGAGAGGCAGAAAAAAGCGAGCGGCCAATGGCGCGCCCAGGAGACTTGTCCCGCTTGCGCGACAAGGGCCAGCAGTCCCATCGAGAGAACGACGATGCCAGCCCAGTGATGGTTGTACTCCGACCAAGCCTTTTCAGCGGGAGTGTTCGGGCGCGTTCCGGTTTGGCCGGGAACGTAGGATTCGGTCGAGAGCGAGCCGGATTCGAATGCTTTTTTCTGAGCGGCGTAGACGTCTTCGGGGAGCTCCTGAACGGTCGGACTGGCGAATCTTGGCGAACGTGGAGACATGCGGGCAAAGATTTCTTGACCGGTGACGCGGTCGTGAGTGAGATCGGCAGCGGGAGGGAGCGAGGTGAGTGAAGCGGCGGTGAGGATTACAGTAACGCCGATGCCAATTTCAGCTTCGCCGAAGCGCTTCAAGCTGGCAAGAATGGAGCTGGCCGGTCCGCGGCGGACGAGCTGAAAATTGAGCGCGCCAAGGAACAAAAGAAGGCCAAAGAGGAGCACTTTGGTGGCGACCATCACCCCGTAGGAAGTACCGTAAACCGCTTTGAATGAGCCAACGTAAGCAAAACTCAACAGCAGACCCGCGGAAGCAAGCACTGCGACGCTTACCAGAGCGAGTTGCGAGAATCTGGCGCTGAGCTGGCGCGCGAAGTCCGCGGCCGGCGCTCGCCGGATGGCAATTAGCAGGTACGGCAGGCCGCCAAGCCAAACCGCGGTGGCCGCTTGATGCAGAAAGGTGAAGGCGACTAGCGGCGCCCGATAGTCCAGGCGAGCTATGGAGTGGCTGGTCATAACCGACGAGGTGATGATGGCTACCGCGGGAAGAAGCAGATCGGTGTAGCTGGTAGAGCGCGTTGCAGCAGTAAGAGCGATCACGGTGAGGGCCGACACGATGCCGATTGCACCGGCGAGGACGAAATTCGCGCCGGCGACTTCGCGAAGAGACATGTTGGCAGACTGCCTCAGAATGATGGAGTTCGCCAGAACGTATGAGATCTGCATCGCAGCCAGCGTGATTGCCGCGCGCCGAATCCAGCGCAGACAGGCTTGCTGGAGCGCCGCCGAATTTTCATTCACGCGGCGGACGAAGAAGATCAAAAAAACAATGCCGCCAATCGCGAGGGACTGAAACGTGAGGGTCGCGCCGCGGAAGAGCACGGAGAGGAAGCCAAAGACTTGGAGCAGGCGCGCCATGAATGCCGGTCAGGACGGCGATACAGTAAAAGGTATTTCACCGCGGGTGATGTGGCCGTCGGAGGCCAGCACTTGCCAGCGAAGACGGTATGCTCCAGCGGCTAAGCCGGTGGCCTCCGCCGAGAGGGTGTCCGCAGAAGTCTGCTTGCTGATCTCGAGAGGTTGCGCGGAGCCGTCCGGACGGATCAGCGTCAGGCGAGAACGGAGCGCATCGATGCGGACATTGAAGCGGAGCTTGATCGGAACATCTGGTCCCGATACGACGCTCTTCAGAGCCGGGTTTGATTCCAGAAGGACGGCATGCCCGGCGGCTGGCGCAACGATGAAAAAAGCCGCGACCGCGGCGAACAGAATGAGTACACAAGGATTTCGACGGCCTGGCTGCATGATTTTCCTCTTCGCCAAGAATGACGAAGAGCTCCGTGAAAGTTGGGCTACGACTGCTGGAAGAAAATTATACAGAAGACGGGGTGGATTGCTATTTCATTCGGGCGCGGCTGTTCGCACAGGGCAGCGAAGGAAATCTGCCGGCGGGACCGTGGCTGAATTCAGCCGGAGTCATTCTTGCGAGCTGATCTCGTTGCTGTGATTCCAATCGATGGTTGGATCGGACGCCGGATCGTATGTAATTTCGGTGGCAGGGGGCTTATCCAGCTTTCGCTGCGCGCGCTTTTCTTCCTTCATTTTGCGCTTCTCGATGCGCTTCATTTCTTTCTGGCGCTTCTGAAATGTCGTGGTCATAAGCCTCTCCTCACAGCAGAGTGCGGCGAGGGCCCTGGCCCCTGCCGTCCAGCCCATCCATGGAAAAGGATAACTACCAGCGCGGTTCGCGCGGCTGGCGCGCCGACTCACGGTAATCTTCGTTCGAAAAACGGTCGCGTCCGCCGCCCTTGCCGCGTCCACCACCCCCGGGCCCGCGTCCTCCACTCGGCCCCCCAAAACTCTTTGGGCCGCGTGGCGGGCCTCCTTCGCCCTTCGGGCGCGCTTCGTTCACTTTCAAATTGCGCCCGCCAACTTCTTTTCCATCGAGGGCAGTCATGGCCGCCGCCGCTTCCGCGTCGTTGGGCATTTCGATGAATGCAAAACCACGCGCGCGGCCGGTCTCACGGTCCATGGCCATGTGAACGCGCGTTACCTGGCCGAACGGCGCAAACAGCTCGCGCAGTTCGCTCTCCGTGGTCTGGAAGCTCATGTTGCCCACAAATAAACTCTTCATCTTAATTCTCCCTGTACTCTTCGAAGCACCACGAGCGCAGGATCTTGGTAAAGTGCCGCTTCCCAGACACTACGAGAGGTTAGTTCTAAATTGGCTGAAATCGCTGGAGGGGGGAGCCGCAAAGCACGCCCAACAAGGAATTCAGGCAATTTTACTTCGGGAGTCTACTTAAGGACAGTAACACATTTCTCTGCGAATGGCCGCATCTTCATTTTGAGCCCGGCTTTGAAGCCGAGATGACGCCGCGAAGGACCGTGACCGAAGCGGCCGGGAGCGAGAAGTCTGTGGACGGTCCGGCGTTCACGATGGATTTCATGGCAGGCCCATCCGGGTCGGCGGTGCCGCCGTTTCGATTGGGATGCCAGGCATACTGCGCCTTTCCGAAAGTGATTAGGCTTACGGGACCGGAGAAGGTTGCGGCCGCCTTTTTCTCCCCGTCATCAAATGAAATGCTTACTGTGTGCGCGTTTTCCTGATCCTTGTTAATGATGAGCAGGGACCATTGCCGGTCCGGCCGTAGCGCCGCATAAGTGGTCACGAGTACATGCCCCGCTCCGTCGCGGATATCGCTGGCGGCAGCAAAGAGCTTGTGCGCGCCATCGCCGGGCTGGACCCACTCCAGATTGAGCAACTGGCTCACGAAGTATTGCGACAAAGGCTGCCGGATCTTGAAATCCTTGTCCGCAGAGAAAAAGTTGAACGTTCCGGGAGAGCCATTGTGCCCACGGCCGATCGGTTCCGGCAGGTAATGAAAATAATAGACAGCGCTGCCCCCGCCGCTCAGAAACGCGCCGATATAGTCGGCCAGCCACAGCCCTCCCCAGATATCCATGTAAGCTTCCGACGAGGCGGAAGAAAGATTTGACTCGGTGATGAAAAATGGCACATTCGCGGGCACGCCATCCTCGCGCCACACGTCCATGATGTGCTGCACCAGGTAAGCTTCGTCGTACAAACTGCTCCACTGCACTTTTCCGGGATCGACCGGATAGTGTTCGAACGAGAAAAACGCCAACTGTCCCAGCTTGCCATGGGACTTCAGGTAATCGATGAACCGCCCGGTGAATGAAGCTTTGCCATCGCCATCCGGCCACACTTCGATGTCCTTGTTCTCGCCGGTGAAAATTGGTCCGCCCAGTTTCAACTTCGGATCAACCCGGTGCAACGCTTCCGCAAACTGGACGTATAGCGCCGCGTAATCCTCCGGAAGCGTGTAGTGGCCATCAGGCTCCTCGCCCATCTCCACGTAGGAAATCGGATAACCGCGCTTTTCGATGTAGGCAATCTCCGCGGCGGCGTCCTCCGGGGTGCCGTATAGCATGGCGATCGGTATCATCGCGGGCAAGCCCCGCGTCACTCCGCTGGTGTAAAAGAGATCGAAGCCGATCTGGTCTCCTGCCCGTTCGGCCAAATCGGCAGGCTCATGCCATGGATCGACGGAGGAGCAATAGGTCGCGGTCTGGTCCTGGTCCGGCGTGTGCCGGAGCAAATCGTGAAATTTGCCATTCTTGGTTGTTGTTCCCAGATAAACCTCGCGGATGGCGTACCCCAGGCAGTTGCGCTTGTCCGCGCTGCCATGCGAATCGCAGGTGTTCGAAGATTCCGTCATCCAAATGCGCACCCACTGAACGTTTACAGGTGCGGCGGCTAGTTGCAGTGTCGCGCTACCTCCCTTTCCATTCGTCACGCCGCCGCCGGGAAACGTCTGCCACGAACCCTGCGCGGGCTTCCTTATGGGATCTTCGCCGGTCCAATACTGCACGGCATATTTGGTGGCAAAGGGTTCGGCCCAGGCGATTCGAATGGCGCTCACATCTTGCCTGCTGGACAAATCGAAAAACACCCATTGCGGGTGCAGGGCGTCGTCTTCGCCCGCGTATGCTTTCGAAAGATACGGATTGCTCTTCCAATAGGAATCCTCATTGCCATCTGTCAAACGCGAATATCCTTCCGTATCCGTGCCATCATCGCGGGTTACGCCGCGATGCGGCAGCGGATAGCCGTAGGAGTGGCGGATCAATTCCGTGCCAGGTGCGGCGCTGCCGGTGAAATATCCCTTTCCTGCGGGGTCGCTCCAAGTTCCCTGAGGATTCCAGTGCCAGGCTTCCACGTGCAATTCCGTGTTCTGGCGATAAGTTACGGTTTGCCATCCCGCGGAGAGAATCCGTTTGATCGTGTCTTCCACAAAGAGCTTATCTGCGGCGCCGTAGGGCAGGCGGTCGATGCCGGCGCCCAGGGCCTCGGTCGGCCTAATGGTGTTCGTGGCATGGTCCGGCGTTGCATCCACATGGATGCTTTGGGCGCGCACAGCCAGCGTTCCTACAAGCATTAAACAAAGCGCGCACAATTTAGAGCCGGCCATTTCGAGCTCCTTAAAACGGTTTAATGTTGCGCTTTGCATGTAACCCGGATTTCCGGGCCGAGTCAAGTTACATCTAGAGGAACAGCTAGCCGTGCAGGACTTCGCCGACGGCGCGCCAAGCCTGATCGATGGCGGCATCCGTTGCCGCGCTAGCCCCCGCATCGGAATTGGCGATCGCGATCTTTCCGAAGCGTTTTCGCCCGAGCACCCAGGGTTGCTCTCCTTCCTTCCACTGCGGGTCAAAGAGCGCGTTGTAGGGCCTGGATTCGTACGCATAGCCGTGGGCCCAGCGGTTGACGGTGATTCCTTCGATGTCCCGCGCGGGATCGAAGCCCGCGCCGCCGAGCATTCTCGCGAGTTGATCGCGGATATTTCGCTCGAATTGTGAGAAGGGCGTCTGCAGGAGTTCGGCGCGACCGGCGCGATGTTGATCGCGTGCCGGCAAGCCCGGTTTGCATGGGGTGCGTGCGAAGCTCGTGCGAGACGCCGGCAACAAAATTCATCTGCAACTCGGCCACTTCTTGTGCGCGGCGGGAATAGCGCACCAGGGATACTACTGTGGCCAGAATCAGCAGCAGGATTCCCAGTGCCAGTGCGATATTGCGCCGCCGAGCCTGCGCCACAATGGCCTCAAGCGAACCGGCGTGGCGGCGGACACGCAGAAGCCACAGTCCGGTGGGTGAACCCCTCTGTTGAGACAGTTTTGAATTGGCACACATGCAGTTCAATGATTTTCCCTTCTCAAACTTCCTCTTCTCCTTCAGGATGACTCTCGGCTGGTGAAGCGGACGCGAGCTCTGCTGGAGAGCAACTCGCCG
>DATHIB010000016.1:0-23290 GCA_035490055.1 Candidatus Limnocylindria bacterium
CGGGGCATCTGCCTCCCAGAAGCCTTTTGCGCGAACCGTCCTGGCGGACATGGACCCGACCCAGCGCGAACTCGTCAAGATTCTCGATCTCGAGCGTTATCGCAGCCCGTAGGTCATACAACCCGGCATAAGCTGCGACCGTTCCAGTAGCGGCTTAGACTCGTATTCGCTCTCTGAGGGCGGTAAACTCGGGCTAGAACAACGATCAATTTAAAAGAATGAACGCGGGATAGACAGACGTATGAGCCTAGAGTGAGATTCCCCCGTTCATAGCTTTCGACGCCTGCAGAATTCTCCCGATGATGCCGGTCCTGTTCTCCGCTCCTACTTTGATCATGACGGATCTTAAGAATGCCTTTGCCGTGTTTGCGCTGATGTCCATCCGGCAGGCAATTTGCTTGGTACTGAGATCCTGAAGTAGAAGATCAACTGCTTCTTTTTCGCGCGGGGTTAGCCGGAATTTCCGGGCCACCCTTTCGAGATTGAGCGCGCCTCGGTGATTTCTTTCCAGTAAGAGAGCGACCGCAGGTCCGCGCCGATTTCCGAGATTCGATTTCACCGAGAATGCTCGCAGTTGGTAGCACCTCTTTCCCGAAGCGACTTCATTCAGAAATTGGGCGGGAGAGAGACTGTTATGATCGCCATTGCTGGGAATCAGCGATCGGATTCTGCTTTGTAGAAAATGGTCAAAGACCTTATTCTCGGATGAAACTCCCGGGTAAGTGAGGATCGCCTGGGCCTCTTCGTTTGAATAGATTGGCCGGAGGGAAGCATCCAGAAGGAGAAACCCTGCGCCCAGCGACTCTCCGCGACCGTGACTTGAAACATGACCATTCCCGAAGCTCTTATCGATTGTATGAGGAAAGTGATCCGAAGGAACGCCACCGAATCGCACAGAAGGATCTCGCAGCCTTTCGAGGAATGGCTCTGATGAATTTGATTTTTTCGTTGCCAACATCATCACCGCCAATTGGGATGGTCACACTCTTCAACGGGGATGGTGCGAACGATGACACTGCCCGCTCGGTGACCTTAATACTGCTTGTCCATAGACGAACCGCGGCCTGGGATCATGCGCGAAGACAAATAAAAGTAGGCCCCTTTTTACATACTTCGGAGGGCCGAGTTTTACAATCAGGTTAAAACTGTATTTGGCGATGGGGAAAATGCTGGCTTGCAAACTACGATCGGAGGTTCCCTATTAAATAAGGACGTCGCGCGAGAAGTAGTGGTTGCCTGAAGCCAGAAGCACCCTCCCTGCCTCAGCCCGAAACGCTTTTCGCCCACATGTATCTCCGAGCGGCGAACGCGCGGATGTTCTACGGATCACAGTGGCTTCCGTATCGGTTGGTGCAGATGGGAAGTTCCCCACGCCATTGCGCATCACATGTTCGCCAAAAGTTCCTTGTTTTGTGAACCTTCCAATCAAATACGCATCGCGTGAAAATGGCCATCGAGGTTTTTTCAAAACGAGACCTCTTTATGGAATAGGGGACTTCGCCAGCAGTTCCCCTTGGGTTACGGGGGCTGCCCAAGTGAAGTGAACCGCCCGGCCCTGCTCTCGCCAGGTGCCGTGAAAAACAGAATGAGCTCGCGCAAGAATTGTTGCGCGAATTGAGGGAACGATATCCGGATAAGGAGCTATTCGCTTCGGAATATGCCAAAGCGATGGCCCTGTGTACACCGGCGGCCCTGGTTCGCTGACTTCTCTCTCGGCATACGGCTAGGCACAGAGTTTCTGAGCGACCTCCTGCGTGACAGGTAAGTGTGGAAACGCTGAGCAGTTGGTTCGTCTAGTCTTTTGCTACCCGCCCGCCGGTGTTGCGCATGCTGTGACAGTGATGCGTATCCCCGAAGCTAAGGATGTAGGCAGGTGCGGGCTACGAAACTCGGGTTCGATGCATCGAATCTTCAAGTACAGTAGAGACTGGATGAGAGTGAGGAGCGCAGTGAGAATGGGTGGATTGATTTCCGGGATGGCAGTGAAGGAACGCAAGAAGATGGGAGTCAGAGCGCTCTTGATGGTTGCGTGTGGTGCGCTCGCGTTGCCTATGGCCGCGCAGCGACGAGGGCCGTTGCCTCCTCCGCCCCCTGGCACGGTTGCTCCTTCCAGCGCGCCTGGGGACCCAGCGAAGACGAATACTGCTCAGCAAGAGATGTCCTCTCACATCACCAATGAGCCGCCGGCGCTGGCGGTGGAGCAAATCGTCCAGAAATTCACCGAGCACGAGGAGGAGTACCGCAAGGAGCGCGAAAATTACACCTACACGCAATTCTTCGTGTTTCAGACGATCGATGAGGACGGCCAGGTGGACGGCGAGTATCGCATGACCAGCGACATCTTATTTACCCCGGCGGGGAAGCGCTATGAAAAAGTTATCGAAGCGCCGGCGTCCACCATTCAGCGCATCACCATGGAGCAGCAAGATTTTGACGACATCGAAAAGGTGTGGCCGCTCGTGCTGACGCCAGACGAACTGCCAAAGTACGACGTCAAGTATATTGGCCGGGAACGGGTCGACGAGCTGGGCACCTATGTTTTTGACATCGAGCCAAAAAAGCTGGAGAAAAACCAGCGCTACTTTCAGGGACGCATTTGGGTGGAAGACCGGGACCTGCAGATTGTCAAGACCCGCGGAAAGGGCACGGGTTTGATGAAGAAAAAACAAGACAGTGCCTATCCCTTGTTTGAAACCTTTCGAGAGAATATCGAAGGCCGTTTCTGGTTCCCGACCTACACGCGATCCGATGACACTCTACACTTCAAGACTGGTCCTGATGTGCATATTCGGGTGTCGGTTCGATACTCAAACTACAAGCGGTTCGGTTCAACCATCAAAATCGGAAAGGCGACGCAGGTGGACCCGGAGAAGCCGTAAAGATGGGAAGCTGAACTCGTGGCCTAGCGCCTGCTGAGCCAGACGAGAGTTACTCCGGCACAAACGATCGCAACCCCGAGCCAGCGCTGCGGGCTGATGCGTTCGTGCAAGAACAACATGGCGCCTAGGGCGCCGGCCGCGTAGCTCAGGGCGGTCACGGGAACAACGAAGCTCACGTTTTCGATGGAGAGCATCGCCAAAAGCGAGAAGAAGGCCAGCGTCATCATGGCGATACCAATCCACATCCAACCCACGCGCATCGAGCGAAAAACAAAACGAACCAGCGCGGCCGGCCGGAAGTCGTGAACTTCGCCGACCACCTTCATTGCGCGGGAAACACACAGCTCTCCGCCGGTGCCTGCGGTAACAATAATAAACAGGAATAAAAACTCAAGCACCTTTACGCCCTCTCTGTGGTTCGCGGATGCGTATGCCCGACAATAAAAATACCGACGCAGATCACAAATATGCCCATCCAGCGCAGCGGAGGCACAGCCTCTCCCAAGAGAAAATAACCCAGCATGGCCACCACGGCGTAGGAAAACGAGGAGGCCGGCTGAACGTAGCTGTAGTCCGCCCAAGTGAGAACGAGCATGTAGGCGACAAAGAACGTAAGCAAGCAGGCGATCCCGAGCCAGATGTAGCCTGAAGTGATGATGCTGGCAAGAATATGAAAAATATCGCCCGGCACCCAGTTTTTGGCGGAGCCAACACCCTTCATACCCTTGCTGAGCAGGACGTTGCCGAGCGGTGCAAATAAAACGATGAGAAAAATAAGGACGCAAGTTTTCAAGTGCAGGCCCCGAGAATCTTTCATGCCGTCTCTGCTTCGCCCCTTGCATTGCCTTTCGAACGTGCGCGCACGGCGGTTGAAGCCATGTGCGCTCGGTTCTCGATGGATTGCCGTTGTGCATCCAGGAGTGAAGAAACTCGCAACGGAGTCAACGTTTCATGAATCATTCGAAATTGATCTTACCCGATGTTTCAGCCAGACCAAAGCCCCGGGCAGCGAAATAGTTCGTTTTTTGCTATGCTTTTTCGATAGAAGAAGTCGTTTAGAGCGAGCCTTAGTATCGACGCAGCGGCGTGGCACAATCTCAGAGCGCGAGGTGCAAAGATTTCGAAACCCGCCGATTACCTATTTCTTACCATAGCTGCCGCACCCTTTATCTATTACCTGCTGGTTCTCTATTGCTCGTGGCGTTTTTTTCGGGGCCCGAAGACCCGCTTGCCGGGAAATTCCGACTTTCTGCCGCCGGTCAGCAATTTGAAGCCTGTCCGGGGATTGGACCCCGAAGCATACGAGAACTACGCAAGTTTCTGCCGCCAGGATTATCCGGACTATGAGCTGATTTTTTGCGTCGGGGACCGCGATGACCCGGCGGTGCCGGTTTTGGAAAAATTGATGCGTGATTTTCCCGAACGCCGAATCCGCTTGCTGTTTGGCTCCGGACGCGTCGCCATCAACGACAAGGTGGCCAAGCTGGTGAGGATGGTGGACGAGGCGGAAAACGAGTTTCTGGTCATCAGCGACAGCGATGTCCGGGTCGATCCGAATTACTTGCGCACGGTCGTCGCGCCGCTTTGTGACCCCAAAGTGGGTTGCGTGACCTGCTTCTACCTATCCATCCACGATGCATCGTTCGCGCAACATCTGCAATCCGTCGGCATGTATTCCGACTTCTATCCTGGGATTCTGGTCGCTCGGCAGTTGGATGGAATTAAGTTCACACTGGGACCGACCATTGTTACCACCCGTTCGCACCTTGCTGGATTTGGCGGATACGAGGCGATTGAAAACAAGCCTGCCGATGATCTCCTGGTTGGCCGTTTGATCGCGCAACAAGGCTTTAAAGTCGAACTGCTTCCCTACGCGGTGCAGACCGTACCAGACTATGATTCGCCCCGCGCGCTCTTCAGCAAGCGGATCCGTTGGATGACGGTGATGCGGCACATGCGTCCTTGGGGACATGTGGGCCTTGTTTTTACGCAAGGTTTGCCATGGTGTTTGACCGTCGCTCTCACGCATCCCTCGACAGGAATCGCTCTCGCGTATCTGGGAGCCTATGCGGGGCTTCGCGTTGCAATGACCTGGCTAATCGGTGTTTGGGGATTGCGGCAGACTGGACTTTGGAAAAAGATGCCGCTCATCGTCGTTTGGGATGCCACGGCATTCGTGATCTGGCTGCTGACCTTTGGACGCAGCCGCATTCGGTGGCGCAACGTGGACTACAGGATTCGAGAGGGAATGCTCGTGCCTGCCGCCACGAGTCCTGCTCAGAATTCTCCACAGTGAGACCGGGGACGAGCGGCGTCCTACGCCTTCTTTGCCTTTGCCACTGCTGGAGCCGCAAGATCCGCACGCGGCTCCGGCGCAGAGGATCTCGATGGCATACTCATCTGCATGCGGCGGTCGTTCTTCGGCTCACGCCAGTTCACTTGCGGCAGCATGAGTGAAGCATCCACCCGGTCTCGGTACTTCATGGCGATGTTCATGAGCGAATCCAGCAGCACATCCGACAATTTATGCGGTTGCAGGCCCAGATCGACCAGCTTCGAGTGTTTTGCGTTGTAGTAGTGCTGCTCCGCCTCCACGCGCGGGTCGGGGATGTGGTCGATTTCGACGGCGACGCCGAGCTTTCTTGCAGCAGACTCCACCAAATGCGCCAGTTCGAGGACGGAAAACTGTTCCGTGAATTGATTATAGACGCGGCACTCGCCTCTGGCTGCCGGGTTGTGGCAGGCGATCTCGATGCAACGCACCGTGTCCCGAATGTCGAGGAAACCGCGCGTCTGTCCGCCCTTCCCGTAAACGGTGAGCGGCTGGCCGATGGCCGCCTGCACGCAGAAACGATTAAGGACGGTGCCGAAAACGTCGTCATAATCGAACCGATTGATGAGTGCTTCATCGAACGCAGCTTCGTCCGTCATCGTTCCGTAAACGACGCCCTGATTGAGGTCCGTGGCGCGAATGCCCCAGATCTTGCACGCGAACATCATGTTGTGGCTGTCGTGCACTTTCGAGAGGTGATAAAAGGATCCTGGTTGCTTCGGAAAGGGAACTACGTCCTTGCGGCCGTTGTGTTCGATCGCGATGTAGCCCTCTTCGATATCGATATTGGGCGTTCCGTACTCGCCCATGGTCCCCAGCTTGATGAGGTGACAATCCGGCACAAATTCGCGGATTGCGAAAAGGACGTTTAGTGTTCCGACGACGTTGTTCACCTGAGTGAAAACGGCGTGCTTGCGGTCAATCATGGAATAGGGAGCGGATCGTTGTTCCGCGAAATGCACCACCGCTTCCGGCTCGATGGACTTGAATGTGGAAGCGAGAAAGTCGTAGTCGGAAACGTCACCAATGAACAGCTCGATGGTCTTGCCGGTCAGGTTCTGCCAGACTCTGACGCGATCCGTCAGCGGGCGAATCGGAGTCAGCGTCTGCGCGCCAAGCTCGTGGTCCCAAAGGCGCCGCAAAAAGTTGTCAACGATGGCGACCGAATGCCCCTTCTGTGACAGATACAGCGCCGTCGCCCAACCGCAATAGCCGTCCCCGCCGAGCACGGCAATCTTCATGTACCCTCCTCAGGGTAAATCTCTCTCTTCAATTCTACGGCAATTCGAACTGCGAGCAACTCTCCCTTGAGTGCGCGGTCGGCAAACAGGGGTACCTAGTAAAAAACCGCTCTGGCCTGGACTTTCTTTTTCTACCTGTATACCCAGGTCTTTGCAAGCGGGTTCTTGGTAGCTGCTTGCAAATGGTGTATCAACTCTATCAGGCTGGCGTGTTCCAAGGGATGGTTAGTAAGAATGAGTTTGCCGCCCCCTGCAGCGACGATTTCGAGATGTTCCTGGCCAACCAGATCTTCGAATTGCTGGAGTCTCGGCTGGTAGGTCACAAGATAGTAGCGCTGCGAGTCGAGCCACAGTCTCTTGAATCGGGTGTCGTCAATGAAGATGTCCGGAGCGCCCGGTGCATACGAGCCGTATTCCAGATTGAAATAACGCCCATTCAAAATCAGCACGTCGCGCTGTACATAAAACGTTATGGAAGACAGAGCCCAGTAATTATGGTCCACGATCAGCTTTCCATGAGGCGATTTGAGCAGTGCCTCGGCGAGCGGGCGTGACGATAAAAACGGATCGAATACCACCATCGCCAGCCGCGCAGCGTGGAAAAAGACCACCATCATCAGCCCGGCTGCCAGGAACGAACGCAGATCGACCCGGCGGAAGGTTGCCAGGGCGCCTCCCAACAAAGCTATCGCTGCGACCGCGAGCGGCAGGCGCAGATAGGCGAAGGAATCGAAGGTAAGGTCCATCATGTGGCCCAGAGACAGGGTATAGGCGCTGGGATGATGCCCGAGCGCGGAAGAGATGTCCCCCGGCGCGGGAACATTGCGCACCAGAAAGAAAATGGCGAGGCAGGCGATGCCGGCGCAGCCCGCAACCACGGAAAGAACGCGAGTTCCACGGCGGATCCAAGCACCGCCCTCAGCCATCGCTGAGCCCAGCAGCAAGGCCAGCGCGGGATAGCAGGGCATCGAGTAATACTCCTGCGTCGTGGAAAACGTGAAGAACACCAGGATAAATCCGGTCCAGCAAATCGCCAGCAGGCGCGCGCGGCCTGCGCGGTCGATGGGTTTGAAGGAGAGCCGGGCGATGGCAGGGAAGTACACGCTCCACGGGAATAGCCAGAGAAAATGGAGGAGCCAGAACCACAGCCGAGGGACCGTATTGTAATCGCGAGGATAGCGCAAGTTGAGGAATCGCAGAACCTGCTCGTTGATGAAATAAAACCAGAGAAAGCCGT
This sequence comes from Candidatus Limnocylindria bacterium, assembly GCA_035490055.1. Lineage (GTDB taxonomy): Bacteria > Acidobacteriota > Terriglobia > Acidiferrales > UBA7541 > Acidiferrum. The sequence goes on from DATHIB010000016.1 coordinate 7,690, forward strand.
GGTATTGGCCCGGACCGCTGTGCAGCGAAAGAGAAAAATAGGGCGGATTGCGAAGTGTGGCTAGAATGTGCCAAGGTGCGGCAACAAGGAGTGCAATGAAAAAACCGCTGATAGGCCGCAGCCGCTTCCAGGTTCGAGCGGCAAAAAATTGCTTGGTCACGAAAAGGTAGAGAACGCCGGCAGCCACCGGGAAAACCGCGCCAATCAAACTCTTCAGCAGGACCCCAGTACCTATACTGGCGGCGAGAACGAATGCCCAGCGCCGCGGGTGCGGCTCCTCTTCATCCAGGGCGCGCAGGAACGCCCACATCGCCAACGCGATGGTGAACGTTAAAGTCACATCGGGAATGACGATGCGCGTGAATAGGAAGAGGCCGATGGAGGTGGCCATGCACAGACCCGCACACAAACCTGCTCTCCGCCCGAACGCCCATGCGCAGAAGGCGCACGTCAGGCAGGCCAGTCCGATTGCCGAAAGTGCGAAGGGAATGCGTGCCGCCCAGTCATGAACGCCAAAAATATTGAAGGAGACGACCATCGGCCAGTAAAACATGGCCGGTTTCTCGAGGAACACGATGCCATTAACACGCGGGGTCACCCAATCCCCGGAGGTAACCATGTTTCTTGAGATTTGTGCCACGGCCGCATCGACGTCGTCCATCAGCGATGGCGGCGACACGCTACAACCCAGATAGACCGCTCCGGCAATCAGGGCAACGATCAGGTATATGAGCCAGCTTTTACTTGTAAGAACGCTTGCGCCGTCGCGTCCGACGACGCTTGTATTCGCCATCTTTTCATCCATTGAAAAAGGATCATCAAGCCCCAGAGGTGATACCCCACGTTTGCTTTTCTTTCCAGATGCCGGGTCAAAAAGTTTTCAACGGCAGCTCCTCGAAAGAGTTGCCCATATTCCGCGATTCCCTCCCGCAAGGAATCGACCAGCATCGGCCGCAGAGGACCGCGGAGCCATTCATGCGCCGGAATGTCAAAACCCGTCTTCTTGCCGGCCAGGATGGAGGCTGGAAGCTTGTCTTTCCGCAATTCACTCAAGACGAGTTTCTGCTGCGATCCACGAATCTTCAGGTGCGCCGGCAGCTTTGCGGCGAACTCCACGATGCGATGATCGAGGAACGGCGGGCGCACTTCGACGGAATGAGCCATGCTCATGCGATCGCTTTTCACCAGAATGTCGTCGGCCAGATAATATTTCTGATCGAACCACAGGAAGTGCGCCAGAGCGTCGCGGGTTTTCGGCAATTCGTCTACTTCATCCAGGAGATGGTGAAAAGCACTGGGGAGCGGCCGGCGAAGCAGCGATCGCTTTTCCTTGTCCGAAAAAGTTCCGTTCCAGTATACGTGAGCGTGGCTCGGCTCGAGCAGGCTGCCCTCCAAGAATCGCTTCACTTTGTATTCGAAGCTGATTTTCTCGTCCGAAACGGGCCAATGGCGGACTCCCGCCAGCGCCGCCTGCAGAAGCGGGCGAGGAATCCTCCTGGCCCATTTGGCAAGCATGTCTGCGCGGCAGGTGATGTATCCGCCGAATAATTCGTCAGCGCCTTCACCGCTTAGCGCAACCGTCGTCTTGGACTTGCACAATTTCGACAGAAACCAAACGGGCAACGAGCCCGCATCCGCGCTCGGTTCGTCTGAATAGTAGGCAAACTCCTCGATAGCGCCGCACAGATCTTGCGCCGGAGTTAAATCCAGTTGCTGGTGGTCCGTTCCGTACTGCCGCACGGCGCGATCGATGAATTCTGACTCATCAAAACTTCGTCCGCGAAATGAAAGCGAGAATGTTTTCAACTGCGAAGCGGTGGCTCTTGAGGCGTAGTGCAGGATGGTCGTCGAGTCCATACCCCCGCTCAGCCAAATCCCCAGCGGAACATCCGAAATCATATGCTCGCGCACCGATTGCTGCAGCAGGCTGTCGAGTTCTTCCTTTGCTGTCTCCAGTGTGTAATTGGACGCCTGCGTGAAAGGCAGTTTCCAATAAGCATCCGACGATATCTTTCCGTCGCTCCACTCCAGCCAGTGTCCTGGCGGAAGTTTTTCGATTCCTTCCACGAGAGTCCATGGACACGGCACATAGTTCAGCGAGAGATAACAATCGAGACCAGGAGGACTCAGTCGGCGATCGATCTCCGGGTGCACAAAAATGGCTTTCAGCTCGGACCCAAAAAAAAGATCTTCGCCTTGACGTGTGATGTAAAGCGGTTTGATTCCCATGCGGTCGCGCGCCAGAACGAGGCGTCTTGCCGACTTCTTCCACAATGCGACCGCGAACATTCCGCGCAACTTCGCCAGGCATTCCTTGTCCCATTGCATGAACGCGCGAAGAACGGTTTCCGTATCCGAATGCGAACCGAATCGATGCCCAAGTTTTTCCAGCTCCGTCCGTATTTCGACGTAATTGTAGATCTCGCCGTTGAAGGCAATTCCGAAATCTCCGTCTTCGGAAAGAATCGGCTGGTTCCCGGAATCCAGGTCGATGATTTTGAGGCGAGCCGCGCCCATCGAGAAAAGGCTCGATTGAAATACGCCTTGCTGGTCCGGCCCCCGGTGGATCAGCGTTGCGGTGGCCTCCTGAATTCGCCGCGGAGGAGGGGTCCAGTTTTTATGCGTATATCCTACAATTCCGCACAACTCTTTGTACCTCGCGGAGCGCCGTTCGAAAGTTGAGACGCTCTTCCTATCATCGTAACGAGCTTCGGGAGACTTACGTTCCGCCGCTCACTGCCGCGTCCGGCAATGCACGGTTCGAATCGTTGCGCCATTCGAACTGGCGAAACCTGGCCGGATCGCCCGCGATCCAGCCGAACCAAACGGAAGCATGCAAATACTTTTCACTTCGATTGTAGCTGCTGCCCTCGCGATGGCGCAACGCGGATAGCCCGCGAATTTGGAATTTTGCACGCTATTCAGCAACGGCAGCTTTGGTGCGGCAGACGGTTGCAAGTCCCGTCCAACTGTATCCGCGATGGGAGCGGAGCGCGGCGTCCCGAAAGCCCGATGCCAGCCAGGGCCTGACTTCAGCTTCCCTCAAGTAATGAGCTATCGGCGTCACGAGTTGATCGAAAACGTTGGCGTGAATTTCGTCGAAGGGATAGTGATACAGAGCCGCGAAATAATCGCCGTAAGGAAGTTTCCCGGGACCCTTTCCATCAGTCCCCGGACGGTAGAAAAGTCTTATGACCGCCCAAAGCGCGGCGGCAGGCGGAATCGAGGCAATCCGCAGAAATGACGCGGGCAACCGCGAAGTGATCGCTTTACGCACGGGATCCACGTACCGGGTAATCCATTCGTTTCCTTCGTAGCCGTAAACCCAAAAGGCCACCCGTCCGCCTTCGCGCACTCGCGCGGCCAGGCTCGCAAAACCGGCCGCGGGGTCCGGCAAATGGTGCAGAACTCCGATGGAAAATGCCAAACCGAATACGGGGCGGACAGGCGGGTTCAGCAAGTCGCCGATAACGACGTGGGCGTTTGGGAATTGACGGGTGTGCCCGAAGGCAACGAATGCGCTCTCGCCCAAATCCAGGGAGACAATTGCTTTGGCACCGTGCGCAGCCACGATTGCGGTGTGGCGCCCCTTCCCGCATCCTCCCTCGAATACAATCTGGTTCGCGAAATCTCCGGCAGTCAGCGGAGCTACCCAGTCGAAAAACTCCTGCTCGTAGTAGTCGCGAAGATCGCTCCAGCGCGTCCATTCCTCCGCAAAGCGTGAGGCCGTCTCGAGTTTGACGCTGGCGAGGTTTGCGGGGAGGAGAATCGGCACGCCGTTGCGAATGGAGAATTGTGAAGGGCAGCCGCGGCAGGCGAGGGTGCCGGTCATGATATGACCGTCCTCGGGCGCGCGGGACGCATCGCCGCTCAGAGATAATTCGCCCGCGCAATTGGGGCACACGATGAAATTCAGGGCTTCGGGTCGCATCTTTTTGGTGAAAATCCATGATACACCAAGCCCGGCAGAGCAATCTCAGGTCCCGACTCCGGGCAGAGTAAGAAGCAAGGCTTTTACGCCGTTCCAAAAAATCTGGACGCCGATGCAAACGAGGAGAAACGAAGAGAGCCGCAGGATGATGCTCATCCCGTTTTCACCCACGATCGCCGCGAGGCGATGGGCGAAGCCGTAGCAAAGATAAATGCTCACTGCCACGAGCGCCGAGGCTATCAGCGCAGCGAAAATCGAAAGAAGATTTGGGCCAAGGTGGTGCGGTTCATTTGCCCCGAGTGTGATGGCCATGGAAATCGAGCCGGGACCGACAGTAAGCGGCAAGGTCAGCGGATAAAAGGCGCTGCGAGAAATGTTCTTCAAGTTCACTTTTTTCTGAACGTCCCGGCCACGATCCACTTCCTCTTTGCTCTTCAGCATGGCCCAGCCGTTGGAAATGACAATAAGCCCGCCGCCCACTTGCACAACTGGAATGGAGATCGCAAAGAATTCCAGAACGTGAGTGCCGACGAGAAACGAGGCAATCAAAAGGATGAAACTGTTGATGGCGACCTGACGGGCGAGGATTCTGCGTGCAGAGTCGGGATACTCGCGCGTCAAAGCGAGAAAGACCGGGCTGCCGCCGAGGGGATTCACGATGGGAAACAAGGCGCTGAGGATCAGCAGGATACTCTTGGCGACTTCCAGCAAGTGGGCTCCTCCGGAGGGGAGAGTATAGCTGAGGCGAGTCTTTACCGGGTGCGGGAGCGGTCGTCGCGGGGAGTGGCGCTGTTGCCAAAATTGAGGGTCCGGGTTTTGCGGGTTTTCTAGTTACCCCCCCTCCCCCCACCCCGGGTGGTTTTTCGCAAGGAGTGCGAAAGTGCTTGAAAAGAAAAGGGTTGAGTTTTTGCTGAGTGCAAGAAAGTGCAAAAAAAAGTGCAAACGAGTGCGCAAGAGTGTGAAAAGCGAGGGGATAGGGAGTAAGGAATGCAGCGAAGTGCAAACCATCTTTTTTAGCTGCGTGTCTCACCCAGGGGACAACCCCAATCGAGCGACGGTCCTGAGGTCCGTTGACCGGACTGCCAAATTGCTCAATGGTCTTTAGCAAGAGTTGCCAGGTACAAGTTAGCGTATCGAGCCGTCTAAAATGTAACCGGAGGGGACAACGTCGCGCCATTTAAGCAGGGGCCACCCCGTTGGGGTGGTTATGCGAACCTGAAACTTTCCCAGAGAAGTCGATGGCTTAACCCGGGTCAGTCCAACGATTGAGCCCGGGTTTTGTAACAGGTTTTAGCTAGAATCTGAGCCACGACTTGGCTCACCGGCGCAAGAGAGTACGGTATACGTGACAGAATTCAGGTGGATCTCCTTCCCTAGCGGCGGGGCACGTTTCTCAACCCAGGCGCAATCTCGTAGGCCTTCTCGAACTCTGCGCGTGACTCCTCCTCTTTTCCTTCCTGATGGAGGGCCAATGCAAGATTGTAGTGCGCTTCCGCATAGCGCGGCTTGAGGCGCACAGCCTCGATAAACTCAGCCTGCGCCATGCGGACGTCGCCCGCCTGCAACAGCACCAGCCCGAGATTGTTGTGAGCTTCGGCGAAATTCGGATCGCGGCGCACGACTTCACGGAAGACATTAGCTGCGCCAGCGGTATCGTTGTCCTGGCTAAGGACCAATCCCAATTGTATCCGGGCGTCAGTGTACTTGGGATCGAGACTGACAGCTTCATGCAGCTCGCGAGCGGCTTCCTCTAGATGCCCCGATTGCGCCAGCGCGAGGCCAACGTTGTAATGTGCCCCCGGCAGATCAGGATCGGACATCACCGCCTGCCGGAACTCCTCAAGCGCGCGTTTGCTATCGTTCTGGCGCCAATAGAGCAGTCCGAGGCTCGAGTGAGCCTGCGCGTAGTCCGGTTTCAGCTCGAGCGCTTTCTCATAGGCCGCCAAGGCACGTGCCGCGTCTTGTTTGCGCTCCCGCGTTACGCCCAGATAATAATGGCCTGTCGGCAGCTCGGGACTTTGCTCGATGGACTTCTGAAAAAGTGCCAGCGCATCGTCGAGCTTCTGCTGCTTCAGCGCTTCCACGCCTTGGAGGATAAGATATTTCGATTGCGCCAGGCGCGCCCGGAACTCATGCAGTCCGTTCAGATCATCCAGCTCCTTTCGCGCGGCGCTGGTCTCGCCCTGAGCACGCAAAGCGATACCCAGGCTGTAGTGCGCCTTTTCGAAATCAGGCTTCAGCTCGATCGCCCGCCGGAACGCCGCGATTGCGCCAGCCGTGTTGCCGCCGGCTTTTAGCTCCATGCCCAGGTTATATTGCGCCTCTGGATCTTTGGGATCGATTTCGACAGCTTTGCGGAACTGGATCAGGGCGCCCGCGTGATCGCCCTGACGGCGCAGCGTCACGCCCAGGAGCGAGTGCGCCGGTGCGAATCGGGGATTAAGGCGGAGGGCGCGGCGAAATTCGGCCGCAGCGCCATCCAGATTACCGAGCTGTCCTTCGGCCAGCCCCAACTCTAAATGCATCTCGGCAGAGGGCTTGGATTGTAGCGCCCGCCGTAGCTCGCGCGCAGCGGCCGAAGGATCGTTCTGCTGCAAATAAATGCGTGCCAAGAGGCGATGTGCCCCGGCGTTCGCGGGATCGAGATTTACTGCTGTGCGCAGTTCTTTGAGCGCGGCGGTCGCATCGTGCAGATCGAACAAGGTCGCGCCTAACCCGTAGTGCGCGTCCGCCCACTTCGGTTTGAGCCGCAGCGTGGCTTCGAACTCTTCGACGGCCTGCTTTGCATCACCCTTATATTTCAGCGTGAGCGCCAAATTGTAATGAGTGTCCGGGTCGTTTGGTTCGAGCGCTAGCGCCTTGCGGTAACTCGCGATGGCCTGGTCCCAGGATTTATTACGAGAAAAATCGATTGCTTGTTGGCGGTAGCTCTCGGCGGTTTGCGCAGAGGAAGGTGCTGAGAACAAGAGGCCCAGAGCCAGGAGAAACACCACTAGCCCGCACCGTGCCAGAAATTGCGGAAATTGGTTCATTCACGCGCAGGCTCGTCAGGTAGGGCAGGCATTCCTGCCGGTCCCACCTGGCACACTCTTTACCAAAAGAACTTCGCGCCGATTTGCCCTTCGCGTCCACGTGCCCGCGTGCTGGTCACCACGCCGAAGTTGGTGGTGCAGTTTGGGTCCGTTATTATCTGGCAGCCCAGAGAGCCGCCAGGATTATTGAACTGGGCATGGTTGAAGATATTGAAAAATTCAGCGCGCACCTCGAACCCGATAGTCTCCCTGATCATGGTCCGCTTCGACAACCCGAAATCGGTGTTGCTGATTCCCGGGCCGTGGAAGAACTGGCGGTTTGAGTTGCCGAAGTGTCCCAATTGACCAGGAGCAAACGCGTCCGGCAGAAAGTAGGTATTCGGGCCATTGGGGCCCGGTTTGCGCGGATCTTGGATCACGACCTTACCGACGAGATCCGGTACATCGGTGTTCGGACTGCCAGTCAGGGAGTAATCGCCGCTCTCACTGAGCGACACCGGCAGACCTCCGGAATAGCGCGTAACGCCGTTTAGGGCCCACCCTTGCGTCAGGCGTTTTGACACCTTGCCAAAAGCCCGGTCGAAAGGGACGGCCCAGATGTAGCTAACCACAAAATTGTGGGTGATGTCGTAAGCCGAGAGTGAGCGGCTGAGCCGTGGGTCCGCGAAGTTCACCCACTGGCCGAACCCGGAAGAATTGTCCATTGCCTTGGAGAACGTATATGCCGCCGTGAGATTAAGATCCCCGGTCTTGTGCTCCAAGGTGATCTGTCCTGCGTTGTAGCTCGAATTGGCAAAGTTGGCCGTGTACTGGTTGTTCTGGCTGAAGGCAGGCCCAAGCTTGTCACGCGTGCCGAAGACCTGCGTGCCATCGGCCCGTGTGTACGTCACGTTCTCGGCGTCGCGTCCGCACGTTGGAGTACCGGGAGCAACATCTGCCGGTTGACTCAGGCTCAGACACAGCGCCGCGTTGCCGGGATTCGCGTCGTAGCCGGCGATAAGTTTGTGGCCCTGCGTTCCGACGTAGGCCAGGGTCAGCACGGTCGACTTACCCAGCTCCCGCTGAATAGATAAATTGTAGTGTTCCGCGTAGGGCGGCCGATTGTGTATGTCGTAGCCCGGCGAATACGAGATGGGAAGATAGATCGAATAATCCAACGTTTTATTGGACGCGGCCCCGGGCTTCGGTAACACAAATGGGAAGCGCTGCGTCTCCGACGATCCGTTGGCGATTTCCTGGAAGGGTTGGTCGAAGTTGACCGGGTTCGGGGAAACCCAATACAGCCCAAAGGGAGCGTCTCCGACCTCGTAGAACAGGTTCAGGTCCTCGATCGACGTATAGTAAATGCCGTAAGACGCTCGGATGCTGGTCTTGCCTGGACCGCCAAAAATCTTGCCCAACGTTCCATCGGTAAATCCTGGCGAGTAAGCAAGCCCAAGCCGTGGAGAAAAGTCGTTATACCGTGTCGGAGCGAGTGTGCTCGGAATGCCTGGATCTCCCGGAACCACCCAACCCAGCGGGGCAGTCGGGAATTGCGTGGATTGCAAGCCGGGCACGATGGTCTCAATCTTGCCCTGTGTGTCATACCACGGCATGCTTACTTCCCAGCGCACACCCAGATTTAACGTGAGGTTCGGCTTTACCTTGTAGGTGTCCTCAGCGAAAGCCCCGCCATAACGCGTGCGGGAATCCAGAAACTGCTGGCTGCACTGGTTATAGTTCTGCGCCGCGCCGAGCAGGTAGTCGGCGAAATCCGTGCCCGTTATGCTGCCGTCGAAAGTAAAATCCCCGTTCGGCGCGCAGGTATTGCGCTCATTGATCTGCAGGTAGCGGAACTCACCGCCAAATTTCAAAGTGTGCAAGCCCTTCACCCGCGAATAACTGTCGGAGACGTGCCAAGTGTTATTCGGCTGAAACGTCGTAAGCGTATTCACGCCTAGGGAGAAGTTATTGAGATAGATGGGTGGCACGGTCTGCGGAAATCCCGCCGGTCCCGATGGGATAATGCCCAGCGTTCCTGGTCCCGTTACAAAACCGAGATCGGAGAGCTTTGCGAAGCTGCTCTGTGGCTCGTCCGTATGCGTAGATGTCCGGAAAAAGCTCAAACGAAATTGATTCACCGCGCTGGAGCCAAACGTCTTGTTGTTGCTGATGACAAACTGCTGAGCGCGGGTTGACGTTACGCTGGAAAAGCCTGGGACGCTGGCATCCAGCGCGTTAAAGTTGTTGGAGTCGTCGAAGTGATAATAAAACGACCAGTCGCCGGTCATCTTGTTATTAAAGTCCACGCGCTGCCCGACCTTGTCATCCTGAATCTTGTTCTTTTCGCTGGAGTTCGAGTAAGACCCGGTAATTGGATCGCCCTGAGGGATATAGGGCAAGATCGCGACGGCCGGCTTGGAAAAGGCGGTCGATGGGATCACGCCGTTGGGGAACACGCAACCGTTCGGGGTAGCACCCGGATCAGTCCATGTTGTCGAAGTACAGTTTGCCGTCGAATAAGGTTCACCATTACTGACCGTGTAGCCCAGCCGATTCGTAAGGGTCTGTCCCCAATTTGGTCCACACGTAGCACCCGACGGGCAAGCTTGGCTGTTCACTGTTAGTGGGTCGCCATTGGCATCCAGAAAGGCATTCGGACCGAAGATGCCGTTTCGCTGGTCGGCAGTGGGCAAATTCACCAACCCCGTGCTGGCCCCTCTGATCTCGCGCGTACCCTGATAGTCCGTGAACCAGAAAAGCTTGTTCTTCCAAAACGGGCCTCCGATCGCATAGCCAAACTGGTTACGCCGCAGTTCCGCCTTGGTGGGGTCAAAGAAACTGCGCGCGTCGAATTTGTCGTTGCGCATGTACTCGAACGCATCTCCGTGAACGCCGTTGGTGCCGGACTTGGTAATCGCGTTCATCACCGCGCCGCTGAACTTTCCATACTCGGCGTCAAAGCTATTGGTGATCAACCGGAATTCTTCCACGGAATCGAGATTGGGGACCAACCCGGCGCCAAGATTGCGTCCCTCGCTCACGTCGCCGCCGTTCACTAGAAACGCGTTGGCGGTCTCCCGCTGGCCATTCACGGAAAGGTTGCCCACGTTCGTCGAGTATCCCCCGGAAACCGGCCGGTCTTGCTGCATGGTGCCGGATGTGACGGGCACCACTCCCGCCTGCAGGCCCAGAAGGTCCAGGTAGCTCCGGCCATTCAACGGCAGCGAAAGCATTTTCTTCGATTCGATCACGTCGCCTAGCTGCGTGCTTTCCGTCTGCACTTGCACAGCGTTGGCGGAAACGCTGACCTCCTGCTGAACGCTTCCAACTTCGAGCGCGATGTCAACGCGCAATCGGTCGTTCACTTTCAAGTCGATATTCGTCGCGGTGAACTGTTGGAATCCGGGGGCGGTGGCAGTGAGCTTGTAGTTTCCGGCCGGCAGAGCCAGTATCTGGTAGGAACCGTCAGCAGCCGAAACGGTTTCCTGCTTGAAATTGGTTTGCACATTCGTGGCTACGATGCGTGCGCCCGCAACCACAGCTTGCGTACGGTCGTGCACCACACCCAGAATCGATCCGGTTACGTCCGCTCGAGCAGTCGGGCTGAAAATGATTGCGAGAACAAGCAGAAGAGTTGAAGTTACACGGCTATGGCGATTTTGCATCAGGCACCCCGAATGCGCGTAGCATGTCACAAAACACTGGTGGCAATCAAGTAGATCCTGCCATTTCCCCTCCGTTAATCCGATTTAAATGGATGAGCTCCGATTCCAAGAGCTCTCTTGGAATGCGCAAATCTCAACTCATGCGCAGCTTCTTACGTTGTTTCGAGCAACTTCATGTCACTGATTTCCTGCGGATGTTTCTACAGCTACTTCTCCTAGCGCTCCGCGATCCAGCCCAGTCGAATCCACCAGATGCAGCGAAATCCTGCCTGCCCGGCCCGGATCAATCACTGTGGTTTGCAACAAAACGGGATTCCTGGGGTCGACTTCCATAAGCGGTTGCGTCCCCGTGGACATGCCCCGAGCCTCGTAGAAATGGACTACCAGTTTCCCGGAAAAGAAAACTCCAAACGCACCAACAAGTCCGATCTTACCGGCGCCAGCATCCTGCACAGCGCGAAAGGGCTTGAGGATCACTCCTGCATCCGTTACACCCTGAAAGTCCTTGTCGGCCCGGGTTGGAAACCACTCCGTGTCGAAATTGTAAGACTCGCCAGGCTCGAGCCGCACCATCGGTGAGTTAAGTTCAGCCTCCATATACAAAACTGGCGGCTCTTTGCCGGGAGATCCGAAACTGGTCGTGCCATCAGGGTGCTGACGCAGTTCAGGGCCATTCGTCCAAAAAATGACCGAGGCCTTTCCGGGATATTGTTTCGTGTCGTCGTATCGAAATCGCTCTACCATTGCGTAGTGGCTGTCGCCATCCACCGTAGCCAACCAGCCGTCCTTTGAATCAAGCCACAACTCTGCTGCGAGAGGAACATAATGCACGGCGAAGAGCCCGTTCTCCCGTACTTGCGCCGCTGTATTCTCCGCCGGGCCGAATTTCACATGATACCGGTTGAGATAGCTACTCGATGAATTCGTTCTGCTGAAGGCCCAGAAATTCTGATTGTGGCGCGAAGAATCCCTTGCGTCTGCCGTATTGTACTGAGAGACCGATTGCACGGACCATTCGATGCGATGCCCGCTTGCGTTCTTTATCACTGCGTGAAAGTTGATGCGCGGCGAGTCCGCGCCGAGACTCACGGTTCTCGTAAACTGCAACCCTGTCTGGGGGTCGGCTGGCCCCGTCAAGGAAATATCGCACCGTTGCCCTTGCGAGAGGATTTGAAACTCAAACGGACCATCATCCAGCAAATCGGAATTGCCTGCCCAGTGCTGCTCGTCCTCGCTTCCCTCCGGGAGCGCCCACAGTTTGTCGCCGCCATAGTTAAACCATTCGCTGTTCGAGGGGGGGAAGTGTTTCCCGGCATGCCGGGGATTCACAAAGAGAAACGGATGGCCATCGAAGATGACTTGCATCAGCCTGCCGCCGTTCTGCGGCACAAAAATTAGTTTTACCCATGGATTGGAAACCTGCTGCGCTTCCCAACCCATATAGTTCGTTTGCTCAACATGGCAACTGGCGGCTGCCGTCACCTCGGGTTTCTGCTGCGCGAGAACGCCGAAGTGAACAAATGTCGCCGGATAAAGTGTAAGTACCGCCGCCAAACGCCAAAGGACCTTTGTTTTTTCCATTGGAGATCGCTAGTTAGACTGATTCCTTTCCTGGCCCCGGAATGGATATTGCATCCCGCGCCCTGCGCACAATCGGCTTTTGCCTCTTCGCATGCCACCCGCACTATTCCCTTTGGAAAGAGCTCAATGCAAAACAGTTCGTAATGAAACGAAATAAAGTGCTACACGTCAAGAAATTTATGATAAAACGCCAAATGCTCGGGGATTTCCAAAACTCGTTGAGTGCTCAACCCGCTGGACGCCCACAAGCGCAATTCGAGTGTCAACGGTAGTTGGCGGACTCTATTGCATTGTACGACTGGCTCCATCGAACCTTGCAACACCTTTTGCCTTTCCGCCACAGGGAGGTTCTTGAATGTCGTTCTTGCCTGATTTCAGCCGTAGGAGTTTTATTCGCTTGGCCGCAGCAGCGCCACTGCTGGGCCAGATTGCTGCTAAAAACGCGTTCGCCAGTGCCGCCACTGTGCTCGGCAAAGACCCGCGCCAGAACGTCTACACGCGGCTCGGCGTAAAGACCATCATTAATTGCCGGGGCACCTGGACATACTTGAGCGGCTCACTGGAATTTCCCGAAGTGCAGGCGGCACAGCGAGAGGCTTCAGAATACTTCGTCAACATGTTCGAATTGCAACATGCGGCCAGCCGGCGTCTCGCTGAATTGACTGGTGCCGAAGCCGGCATGGTCACTTCCGGGGCCGCTGGCGCGATGGCATCCGCTGCTGCGGCATGCATGGCCGGTAGCGATCCAAAATATATCTGGCAGCTTCCCGACACTACGGGACTGAAGCAGGAAGTCATCATGGTGGGCGGCAGGAGTGCTTTTGACAATGCCATTCGGCTCACGGGAGCCAAGCTGGTTCTTGTGGAGACACCGAAGGAACTGGCTAACGCGATCAATACGAACACAGCGATGATTTACACGACTCATCTGGGATCCGACCTGCAAACCGAGTACGGCGTAGCAAAAAAATATAACATTCCGATGCTGCTGGATGACGCGGCCGGTATTCCCCCCATCGCCAACATCAAGCTATACGCACAAATGGGTCTTGACATGTACACTTTCTCAGGCGGAAAGGGGCTTCGTGGCCCACAGTGCAGCGGTCTTCTGCTTGGCCGGAAGGATCTGATCGAGGCGGCGATGCTGAATACCAGCCCATGGGAAGGTGCTGTCTGTCGTGCCATGAAAGTTGGCAAGGAAGAGATAGTAGGTCTGATCACGGCTGTCGAGACCTGGCTGAAAACCGATTTTAATGCTCTCAATCGCGAATGGAATGCTCGCGTCGAGCGTATCGCGAGACTCGTCAAGACTGTACCCGGCGTTGACACCGACATTTCCATACCCACGGATGGCAATCGCTATCCAACTCTCCACATTTCGTGGGACGAAGAAAAGTGGGGATTTACGGTGAAGGACTGTGTACAAAAGCTGCGCGCCGGCGATCCGGTAATCGAAGTTGCCGGCGCGGATAATCCCAGCATTGTTCCGGCCGTTCACGAAGGAAATCCAAAACAAAGTACGAAGGAATCGGCGCAGCGCCGCAGGTTGGAACTGGTTTCTTCAACCATTCAGCCCCACGAAGCGATCATCGTGGGCCAGCGTATTCGTGAACTTCTAAGTTCCGCTAGAAAAGCTGCACCGGCCGCTTAGTCATCATGAGGATTCGCGAAGTGCCAAACGAGAGAAAATTTCACATGCGGCAATGTTTGCTGGGAACTCTGTTATTGACAGCGAGTAACCTGCAGGCTCAGGTGCACCCAGTCGAAATTCCTCAGGGAGGGAAGCCCTCGAACTCCGTGCGCTCAGCCGCAGTGGACGCGGGCGACTACGTCTACATTTCGGGGCAGGGGGCCCAACGCTCCGACGGCACTACGTCGGACAAATTTGAAGAACAGGCAAGCCAGGCGCTCGAAAACATCAAAGCGATTGCCGAAGCCGCTGGTTTGAACATGGAGCATATTGTCTACGTCCAGGTTTATCTCGAAGACGTTGGCAACTACGAGAAGCTTAACGGCCTCTTTGCAAAATATTTTCCTAGCGCTCCCCCAGCCCGGGCGGTGCTTGGAGTTTCGCGCTTATCTCCATCGTCCATCGAGATCAACGCTGTTGCCGTTCGCGATCTCACGGGACGCAAACCCGTTATCCCTGCCAATTACAAGTCCACCGAGCCATTTTCGCCCGGCATATTGACGCACGACCGTTTGTTTGTTTCTGCAATGCAGGGGCGCGATCCCTTAACCAACACGGTCCCCGATGATCCTGCGGCCCAAACGGATCTTGCACTAGATGGAGTCAAGGCGGTTGTCGAGGCGGCTGGTTTGAAACTCACCCATATGGTTTTCGTGAATCCCTATCTGACCCAGAAGGTTCCCATGCGGCTGATGAACGAACATTACGCTCGCCGATTTGAATTTGGTAACACCCCGGCGCGAGCCACTATTGAAGTCACCGCTTTGCCTCACAATGCCCAAATCGAATACACCGGAGTAGCAGTGCGCGACCTGAACCTTCGTCATGCCATCCGTCCCAAAAACATGCCGCCAAGTCCCACTGCCAGCCCCTGCGTCTTCGCTGGCGAGACGCTGTACTGTTCCGCGAAGAGTGGATTTATCCCCGGACCAAACGGCGGCGTCTATGGCGCTACGACAGCCGCACAACTCCGCCAGACCATGAGGAACCAGCTCGATAACCTGGAAGAGGCGTCCATGGATTTCAGCCAAGTCGTCTCCACAACTGTTTACCTCGACAGCCTCTCGGATAGTGAGGCCTTCAACAAGGTCTATGCGAAATACTTCAAGTCCACCTTCCCCGCCCAAACTGTGGTCCAACAGCTTCCATCTTCTAACCGTTCGCCCGACGCGGAAGGTCACTTCCTGGACCTAGAGCAGTTGTCGCTCGTAGCGGTAAAACGGCCTCCTAAAAACTAAAGAGACGTTTGGCTGAGCCCTCCACACGGAAGTTCGAAACTTCATACGAGCACTTCACTCTTGATGTGAATCCGCCAAGCGTTGGCGACGCCAACAATGTTGTCAATCAGCTTCTCCGGTCCATGGAGGCGATCGAATTCACCTGAACAGGCTGATAGTCGATGCTGATGAGCGCCGAGTTCTTCGGCGTGAGTAGATGATCCTTAGCGGAGTCTCGAATGGGTTCACTTGCCATTGCCTTGTTCTCCTCTGGAGTCGATTTGTGAAACTGTCTTGCCTCAGCTGGAACTGGAGAAGGCGTTCTTCCGTTAAGATAACGGAGAGGACGCATGAGAAAAGAACGAAAGCACTACACCGGAGAAGAGAAGGTTGCCATCCTGAGGCGGCACTTGTTGGATAAAGTGCCGGTTTCCGATCTGTGTGATGAACTGGGACTACAGCCAACGGTATTCTACCGCTGGCAGAAAGAGTTCTTCGAGAAC